>JAVKSQ010000026.1:0-45128 GCA_039583615.1 Acidimicrobiales bacterium | reverse complement strand
CAGAGGCAGCGCCTGGGCACAGCCAGAGAAGCTGGTCAGCTGGTCGTGGGGGGTGCGGTCGTGGGGGGTGCGGTCGCGGGGGGTGCAGTCGTGGACGGTGCAGTCGTGGACGGTGCGGTCGTGGGGGGTGCGGTCGTGGAGGGTGGGTTGGCGGTGGAGCCCTTGGGCCCGGCCCCCCGGGCTCGAGCGCCCGGGCTGCGGACGGCGATCGCCTTGCCGCCGCTCGAGATGACCAGCACCTTGCCGCCCACCTGGAGCTGGCCCTCGGGCCGGCCCCCGAAGCGGGTGGTGGAGTCGGTCGCCTCCGTCACCTTGGCCCCGTCGGGCCGGGTGACCGTTAGGGAGCGGGAAGAAACGGCGCTGATGGTCCCGCGGTCGATGTCCAGCGTCTTGAAGGTGCCGCCCCTGGCCCTCACCACCAGCTCGGCATGGACCACCCGGCGAGCCAACCCGTAGATGCCCCGTGCCGGCCTGGCACCCTTGGCGGCCCCTGGTGGCCGGGGCAGGGGCATGGTCGTCGAGGGGGAGGCGGCCGCGGTTGCCGGCTGGGCCGACCCGCCGATGGTGGTGGCGAGGACGTAGGCCAAGCCACCAAGGGCCATGGCGGCCACGGCCGCCAGGACGACAAGGGTACGGCGCATGGGAAGGTCTCCTGTTGTTGATCTGGTGCGGATGTCTGACGATGGCCGGGGGCGGTCGGGGCCCGTGGCCACCACCCATCCCAGCAGGCGCCCGTGACCCGGAGGTCAGCCAGGTGTTAGGGAAGTGTGAGGCCCGTCGCTGCTGCCAGGACCTGGGCCAGGGCCCGCATAGCCCGCCCGCGGTGCGACAGGGCGTGCTTCTCGGCCGGGCCCATCTCGGCGAAGGTCCGCCCGCCTCCCCCCTCGGGTACGAAGACCGGGTCGTAGCCGAAGCCGCCCGAGCCCCGGGGCACCGCCGCGATGTGACCCTCCACCTGGCCCTCGGCCACCAGCTGGCGCCCGTCCGGAAAGGCAGCCAGGGCGACCGTGCGAAAGCAGGCCCTGCGGTCCTCGACTCCCTCCAGCTCCCCCAGCAGCCTGGCCACGTTGTCGGCGTAGGTGGCCCCCGGGCCGGCGAACCGCGCCGACCACACCCCCGGCGCGCCCCCCAGGGCCGTCACCTCCAGGCCGGTGTCGTCGGCCACCGCCGCCTCCCCGGTGGCCGCCACCAGGGCCATGGCCTTGAGGGCGGCATTGGCCTCCAGGGTCGTCCCCGTCTCCTCCACCTCGCCTACCCACCGGGGCCGGGGGACCAGATCGACCCCCGACAGGATCTGGGCGATCTCGGCGGCCTTGTCCGGGTTGGCCGTGGCCAGGACCAGGCGCAGGCGCTCAGCTGCCAAGGAGCTCAGCCGTCGATGGGCAGGGACGGCCGCCCGGCGGGTGCCACCGGAGGGGGCCCGGGGACTGGCGCAGGCAGAGGCTCCTTTTCGCCCGGATGCCGCCGGGGAGGAGGGTCCTCGGCCAGCAAGGCGGCCTGGATGTCGAGGAGCTGGGCGATCCCGTGCTCGGCCAGGTCCAGGAGCTGGTCCAGCTCGTCCCGGCCGAAGGGCCTGCCCTCCGCCGTGCCCTGGACCTCGACGAAGCGGGCCGAGGCGGTCATGACCACGTTCATGTCCACCTCGGCCCGGGCATCCTCGGCGTAGTCCAGGTCGAGCAGGCAGGCGCCCTCGACCACCCCCACCGAGACGGCGGCGCACGCCTCCCTCAGGGGCTGGGTGGCCAGCTGGCCTTCCTGGCCCATTCGGCTGAAGGCGTCGTGCAGGGCCACGTAGGCCCCGCAGATGGCAGCAGTGCGGGTGCCCCCGTCGGCTTGGAGCACGTCGCAGTCCAGCACCACCTGCCTCTCCCCCATGGCCTCGAGGTCGCACACCGAGCGCAGGGCTCGCCCGATGAGGCGCTGTATCTCCTGGGTCCGTCCCGACTGCCGCCCCTTGACCGCCTCCCGGCTGGCCCGCTCGGCGGTGGACCCGGGCAGCATCGAGTACTCGGCCGTCACCCACCCCCGCCCCCCTCCTCGCAGCCAGGGAGGCACCCGCTCCTCGACCGACGCCGTGCACAGGACCTTGGTACGTCCCATGGTGACCAGGGCCGAGCCGGGGGCCAGCTCGGTGAAGTCTCGCTGGATGGACGCCGGCCGCAGGTCGATCGTGTCACGCCCGTCCGCCCTCACGACGGCCGGCCCGCCGCGCCGGTACGCCCCTCGCCCCCTACCTCCCAGGTGGCGCCGATACGGGCCTGGTCGACTGGGCCGCCCCAGACCGCGCTGGCCTCCTCGAACACCTCCCCGGCGGCGACGGTGGGCCAGCGATGGGTCAGCACGAGACGCCGTGCCCCTGCGCAGATGGCCGAGGTGGCGGCCTGGCGAGCGCTCATGTGCTGGCTTCTCCCCTCCTCGTCGGCGCAGTAGGTAGCTTCGCACAGGGCCAGGCCCAGACCCGTCCCCAGGGCCTCCAGCGACCAGCCCGGCCCGGAGTCGGCCGAGTAGCCGAGGGAGGTGCCCTCGCCGTCGACCCGCACGGCGAGGGTAACCGGCCCGTGGTCGGTACGAGAGAAGGCGAGGCCCAAGCCGCCCACGCCGATGCGGTCCCCGTCAGCCACCTCGTGCCAGGCGAGGCCGGGAGAGTCGCCGTGGTAGACCTGGCCGGCCAGGCCGGCGGGGGCGTACACAGGGACACTCGACCGGCTCCGGTCCCGGCCGGCGAAGCCCGACAGGGCCACGCCCAGGCCCTCCACGTCGCTTCGGTGGTCGGGGTGCTCGTGGCTCAGCACCACCGCATCGAGGTCGTCCAGGCTCAGATGGCACTGCAGGTTGGCCAGCGTCCCCGGCCCGGCGTCAAGCCACAGGGCCACGCCTGCTCCTTGGACCAGGTAGCCGCTGGCCGCCCCGCCCGGGCCCGGGTAGCTCCCATCGCAACCAAGGACCGTGAGCCTCAGGGCCACCTGGGTGTCTCCCCGGGTTCCGACGACGCCCACGCCACCTGCTCGACCTGGCCCAGCTCCAGGCCGAGGAGCCTGGTCCCCATCTCCTCGAACCAGGCCACGTCACCTGATGAGAGGAAGCGGTGGGGCCCCTTGGCCGGACTGCGCCGGCCCAGGCCGGTGTCGTCCAGGATCGAGCGCACCTCGAAGGCCGTCTCCTCGGCCGAGGAGACCAGCACCACCTGCCGGCCCATCACCTCGCCGATGGTGCGGGCGAGGAACGGGTAGTGGGTGCACCCCAGCAGCAAGGTGTCGATCCCGACCGCCAGCAGCGGGTCGAGGAGCCGCGCCACCAGGGCGTGGGCCTCGCCGCTGTCCGTCTCCCCCCGCTCCACCAGCTCGACCAGGCCCGGGCCGGCCGAGCAGCACAGCTCGACCGGTGCCCGCAGGGTCAGCACCGCCCGCTGGTAGGCGCCCGAGGCGATGGTCCCCTCGGTGGCGATCACGCCGACCCGCGAGTTGGTCGTGACCCGCACGGCCGCCCGCAACCCAGGATCGATGACACCGATCACCGGTACGTCCAGCTCGAAGCGCAGCAGGTCGAGGGCGGCCGCCGACGCGTTGTTGCAGGCCACCACCACCATCTTGACGTCGTGGGCCTCCACCAACCGGCGGGCGATCTGGCGGGAGAAGGCCCGCACCTGCTCGAGGGGGCGCGGCCCGTACGGGTAGCGGCCGGTGTCGCCCAGGTAGACCAGCTCCTCGGCCGGCAGCAGGTCGATCAGCGCCCGTGCCACCGTGAGACCGCCGAACCCGCTGTCGAACACGCCAATCGGGCGGTCGTCCACGTCAGAAGTAGATGGTCTGGCGAGCCCGCTCGGTCACGTCATCGAGGTCGCCGGTCCAGGCTCTGCTCGAAAGGTACTTCGCCCCGCCGTCGGGCGCCACCCCCACTATCACGCCTTGCTTGACGCGCCTGGCGCAGCGAGCCGCTCCGGCCATGACCGCCCCCGAGGAGATGCCGGCGAAGATGCCCACGTCGATGAGCCGCCGCGTCCACTCGATGGACTCCCGGGGGCCGATGATGGTCTTGCGGTCCAGTAGCTCGGCGCCGCCGTTGTCGGCGAAGATGGGAGGGATGTAGCCGTCGTCCAGGCTGCGCAGCCCGTCGACCGTCTCGCCCGAAGGGGGCTCGATGGCCCATACCTGCACGGCGGGATTGCGCTCCTTCAAGAAGCGCCCCACTCCCATGAGGGTCCCACTGGTGCCCAGGCCGGCCACGAAGTGGGTCACCTCCGGGCAGTCCCGCCAGATCTCGGGGCCGGTCCCCTCGTAGTGGGCCCTGGGGTTGGCGTGGTTGGCGTACTGGTGAAGCAGGGCCCAGTCAGGGTGCTCCCCGGCCAGCTGCTGGGCCAGGCGCACCGCCCCGTTGGAGCCCTCGTCGCCGGGAGAGTCGATGATCTCGGCACCCCAGACCTCCAGGAGCTGGCGGCGCTCGACTGAGACGTTGATGGGCATGACGATCTTGATCGGGTAGCCCTTGAGGCGACACACCATGGCCAGCCCGATGCCGGTGTTGCCCGAAGACGGCTCGATGAGGGTCTGGCCGGGGACCAGGGCGCCGTCCTTCTCGGCGGCCTCCACCATGGCCAGGGCGATGCGATCCTTGACTGAGCCGGCCGGGTTGTACCACTCGAGCTTGAGCAGGATGCGAACGTCCGGCTCGGGGCTGAGGGCGCTGACCTCGACCATGGGCGTGTTGCCGATCAGGTCGAGCACGCTGGCGTAGTAGGTCACAGCCTGGCCTCAGTCCTCAATCAGTCGGGCCCGCTCAGCCGGCACCACCGGCCACGGCAGGCAGGATGGAGACCACGTCCTCGTCGGACACCTTGGTGTCGAGGCGCTCGAGGTAGCGCACGTCGTCGTCGTTGAGGTACACGTTCACGAAGCGGTGCAGGGCCGTCCCGTCCTGGGCCAGCACCTGGCCGCCGAGGCCCGGGTAGGCCCTGACCAGGCCCTCCAACACCTCGCCCACGGTGGCTCCCTCGGCTCTGACCACGGATTGGCCTCCGGCGTGCTGGCGCAGGACAGTGGGCAGTCGGACTTCAACGGTCACGTCGCCTCCCGGGCTGGACCCTGTCCTCGGAGAAGGAGCGGGGGATTGTCGACCTGTTTGATCATTATTCTATCCGGCCGCCAGCGCAACCGGCTCCTCGGCGATCTTGCCGTCGTCGATTCGATAGGAGCGCACGACCGGCTCGGCCTTGAGCGAGACCAGGACGTAGTGCCAGCTGGGATCGGGAGCCTGAGCCACATCGGTGGCCGAGGGATAGGCGTCGGTGTGGGTATGGGAGTGGAAGACCCCGATGATCTGCAAACCCCGGGACTCGGCATCCCGGTCCGCCCTCAGGTGGTCGAGGGGGTGGACCTCGTAGAGGCGGGCAGAAGCGGCCTGGTTGCGGGTCGGGTAGCACAGGCTGGCGTGTCCGGTCGCCGGGTCTCCTCCCAGCAGGCCGCAGGCCTCGTCGGGCAGGCCGTCCAGGCAGTGCCCGACGAGGCGGACGTGGGTACCGGGGGTGAGAGTGAGCATGACCAGCGGAGGCTACCGTCGCCGACCAGGGCTAGCGGCGACGGCATGGCCTAGCCTCAGCTGAGTGGCTGGCAAGGACAGGAGCAAGGGGCGTTCTCGGACCGCCTACGCCGACCCTGACCGCAACCGCTACAAGCGGATAGCCCAGAACCGCCGGGCCCGCCACGACTACGAGGTCCTCGAGACCTTCGAGTGCGGGATCGCCCTCATCGGCGGCGAGGTGAAGTCCCTGCGGGCGGGGGCGGTGCAGCTGCGGGAGTCCTACGCCCGGGTGGAGGACGGCGAGGTATGGCTGCACGGGGTGCACATCGCTCCCTACGCCTTCGCCCAGGGCTTCGGCAGCCACGACCCCGATCGGCCCCGCAAGCTGCTCCTCCACCGCCGCCAGATCGACGAGCTGCTGGGGAGGTCCCAGCAGCAGTCGCTCACCTTGGTGCCACTGTCGATGTACTTCAAGGACGGCAGGGCCAAGGTCGAGTTGGCCCTGGCCCGGGGTCGGCACACCTACGACAAGCGCCACGCCATCGCGGCCAGGGACGCCGAGCGAGAGGCGGGCCGGGAGGCCAGGGCGGCCGTGCGGGGAAGGTGAGGGAGCTGCCAACCGTTACATTGGGTGAGCTGGACCTTGACAAGGGGGTGACTGGCTTCGACTTTGGTAGTCGAGGTGGGAGAAGCGAGCCGTGGTCTCCGGAGCCACGTTAAAGAGCCGGAAACCAATACAATTGCCGAATCTCCAATGGCAATCGCTGCTTAATTAGGTAGCGACGTCTGTCCGGTCCCAGCCCTGCGGACCGGCAGCAGGCGACATCGAGCAGGGCTCACCTACCGGTCCCGCCGACGGGCCGGTAGGGAAATCCTCGTCGGCTAGGGCCTCGCCACGGTGCCAGCGGCGCGGCGAGGCCCGAGATCATCCGCTGGCTGCGCTCGGAGAAGTCCCTCTGAGAACCCAAAGGACGCGGGTTCGATTCCCGCCACCTCCACTTGACGTGGGCCCATACGAACCGGTGTCCCACAGGCCCGGGCCAGAGATGGCCTGGGCCGGTTCGTTTCTGCACTTGGACTCCTGAACCACGGCCGTGCCCGGCGGTCGCTGCTGGTCTCGACTCGGTCGATCCGTCGTCATCATGGCCGGCTCTTCGCTGCCTTGGAACGGCCAACCTGGACCAGCACACCGCTCGCGTTAAGGCGAAACCGTGCCATCGGCTCGCTCGTCTTGTACGTCTCGGCGATCTCAGCCGGTCCCATGCCTTTGTAGGCCGCCCTGACCAACAGCGGCCTGCGAAGCGCTGCCACCACTTCCTCCTGGCAGCTCCCAGTTCGGAACGTCGCGTCGCTTCACGCGTGGGGCGGTGGACCGAGTCAGCCAGCGCGATTAGTTCCGACCTCGTGCACCGTCTGATGACCAAGGAGATCAGCGTTCTTGCGAGGAGACTTCGATGGCGACGATCACGTCCAGCATGTTCATGGCCCTCGACGGGGTCGTCGACCCGATGGTCGGTTCCTGGCACTTTCCGTACTTCAACGACGAGATGGCCAAAGCGGTCGAAGGAACCCACGACGCGGATGTGATGCTCTTCGGCCGGGTCACCTACGAGAGTTTCGCTGGCGCCTGGCCCGCCCGCGAGGCTGCCGGGGAAGCGGACGCCGCCATGGCCAAGCACCTCGGCGACATGCGCAAGATCGTCGCCTCGCGGGGGCCCCTTCAGCTCGCTTGGCGGAACTCCGAGCAGCTCCAGGGCGAACTGATCGAAGAAGTGACTCGCCTCAAGGCCGACCCCACGATCCGGCGGATCGCGCTGAGCGGATCGGTCTCGGTCGTGCGCCAATTGCTAGCGGCGGGGCTTCTCGACGGGCTGCATCTCTTCGTCCATCCGGTTCTGGCCGGCACGGGACTGCGTCTCTTCGAGGAGGACAGTTCACAGATCCCGCTCCGCCTGCTTTCCTCGCAGCCGTTCACCACCGGCGTGGTCTACCTGGTCTACGGCCCCGACCCTGACCCGCCCACGGGTGGATACGAGCAGGCGAGGGAGAACCTGCTTGATGACAGGGACCCCGAAGAGTAACGGGCCACGCGGGGCGGGGATAAGGACACACGACGATGCCCGAACTTGTCATCGACTTCATCACTTCGCTTGACGGCTACGCGGCCGCTGACGGATGGCCTGGCTGGTGGGGGCTCGAAGGTCCCGAATACCTGGGATGGCTCGGGGAGGCCCCCGAAGCCGACTACACGGTGTTGATGGGCGCAACCACCTACCGGGTCATGTCGGGATTCGCCGCCGCTGGCGAACCGGGCACCGAACCGCTGGCGGGCATGTCGAAGGTCGTCTTCTCCAAGACGCTGCGCGAGCCCCTCGCGTGGGCGAACACCCGACTCGTCGCGAGAGACGCCGTTGAGGCCGTGCGAGAGATGAAGGTAGGCGAGCCGAAGCCGATGCGCACGATCGGCAGCCTCACCCTGTGCCGTTCACTGCTGAACGCCGGCCTCGTGGACCGGTTCCGCGTGGTCGTCTTCCCAGTGATCACCGGGAGCAGCGGCCGGGAGCGGATCTACGACGGCTATCCCGACGTTGCCCTCGACATGATCAGCAGCCGCACCTTCGACGGGCGCATCCAACTGCTCGAGTATGCCCCGACCATCCTCTCCGGGCCGCCAGGCTCGGCGAACGACTGAACCGTGCAAAGCTCACGACTGAAGAGGTAGCTACGTGGCCGACGATCAAGTCAGCGCGACCATGGTCATCAACGCCCCGGCGAAGGCAATCTTCGGTGTCCTCGCCGACCCGGCACAGCACGCCGCCATCGATGGCACCGGCTGGGTCCGCGAACCCCTCGACGCCAAGCCCTTGACCACCGCCGGGCAGATCTTCCGGATGTCGATGTACCACCCGG
Organism: Acidimicrobiales bacterium; assembly: GCA_039583615.1. Taxonomy (GTDB): domain Bacteria; phylum Actinomycetota; class Acidimicrobiia; order Acidimicrobiales; family QHCF01; genus QHCF01. The sequence goes on along the minus strand of JAVKSQ010000026.1, from coordinate 36,704 downwards.
GTCACCCCGACGGCACCTACCAGATGGCCAATCGCGTTCAGGTGTTCGACTCCCCGAACACCATTTCGTGGGAGCCCGGCAATGAGGCGGCCGACGGTACCGAGAGCTTCCCCGGCTGGATCTGGCGCTACGACCTCACGCCGGCCGGACCGTCGAACACCAGCGTGACGCTCACCTACGACTGGTCGGCAGTCCCAGACCCCATCCGAGAACACATCGGATTCCCGCCCTTCCCTCCCGAGCATCTGGGCAACTCCTTAGCCCACCTCGCCGAACGGGTTGCTGAAATGACCGCCGACGTCGGGGACTGACCGGTGCGCAGGATCATCTGGACGATGTCGGTGTCGGTCGACGGCTATATGGAAGGGCCGAACCGCGAGATCGACTGGGCCATGGTCGACGACGAGCTCCATCGTCACATGAACGACTGGATCGGCGCTGCCAGCGCCTTCCTCGAGGGGCGGGTCACCTACGAGCTGATGGCCGAGTTCTGGCCTACAGCCGACCAGGACCCGGCCGCCACAGCGACGATCGTCGAGTTCGCGCGGATATGGCGGGACATGCCGAAGGTCGTCTACTCCCGCACCCTGGAACGCGCTGGCTGGAACGCGACGGTCGCCCACGACGTCGTGCCGGCCGAGGTGCTCGCCCTCAAGGCACAGCCCGGGGGAGACATCGTCCTCGGCGGCAGCAACCTGGGCGCGGAGTTCGCCCGCCACGACCTGATCGACGAGTACCGCCTCTACGTCCACCCGGTCGTGATCGGACGCGGGAAGCAGGCGCTCCGTCCCTCAGATGCCAAGGTCCCGTTACAGCTGGTGGAGACCCACACCTTCGGCAACGGAGTCGTCATGTTGCGCTACGGACGGCGTCCTTCGGAGCCCGAAATCGGATGATCCCTTCGGGTCACTCCGCCGACAGAGGATGCCGGTTAGTTTCGACGCCCGCACCAGGTTGCGCCTGAATGCCGGACGAGGGAAGGAGGATGCAACCCATTGGCGAGTATTCGACGCCTCGACCACGTCGGCATCACCGTCGCCGACCTCGACACGGTGTCGGCGTTCTTTGTCGAGCTAGGTCTTGAGATCGAGGGCCGTACGTTCCTAGAGGGCGAGTTCCTGGACACCGTCATTGGCATACCGGACTCGCGTACCGAGATAGTCATGCTGCGGCCGCCCGACGGAGGCGCCGGGCTTGAGCTGGCGCGCTTCATCCGGCCTAACCAAGAACCGGGATCGCCCGCTGCCATGGCCACCGAACTGGGTCTGCGCAGCGTGGCGTTCGAAGTGGATGACCTGCAGGCGATCATCGAGCGGCTCGAAAAGGATGGCTACGGCTTGGTCGGCGGCATCGGCGAGTACGAGCACGTCTGGCGCATGGCCTCCGTACGGGGGCCAGAAGGGATCATCGTCTCCCTTGCCGAGCGGATCGAGTGACCTGTCCTCCCTACATTCCGCCTGATGCGGGCGGGCCAGGAAGGCTTCAGGGTGGCGTTCGGACACTGTCCGGTGGCGCCTTCATCCGCTGCATCGTTCTTGCGCCGGCTCGATCCGAACGCCCGGGCGGACGTGGCTACGACGGCCTCGCCAGGAGGTCGGCAGTAGCCACCAGCCCCACAAGCCGATCCCGCAGCTCGGCCGGTTCGAACAGCGACAACGCAGCACCCCGCGCCAAAGTGATATCATGCTACCATCGTTGAGATGGCACAGCTACTGGTACGTCAGCTTGATGACGACGTGAAGAGCGCACTCCAGCGCAGGGCGAGAGCGCATGGCCGCTCCACTGAGGAGGAGGTGCGAGAAATCCTCCGCCAAGCCGTCCGCTCCGACCAGGGGGCTCCGGTTCGCCTGGGTTCGGCCATTGCGGCGCGTTTCCGCGATGCCGGAGTGGACGCGGACCTGAGTGAGCTCCGCGGTCACCCGGTACATGGCGCCGACTTCGATGACGAATGATCGCGCTCGACACGAACGTGCTCTCAGCGCTCATGCGTGCCGAGCCTGACGCCACGGTGGTGGAGTGGCTTGACGGTCAACCGGCTGAGTCGATCTGGACGACGGCGGTCACCGTGTTCGAGATCCGGACCGGGATCGACCTACTGGCACCCTCCCAGCGCCGCCAGGGACTCGAGTCGGCCTTCGAACGGCTACTGGCCGAGGATCTTGATGGCCGGGTGCTCTCGTTCGACACGGCTGCTGCCGACGCAGCCGGAACTCTCGCCGCTCGCCAGCAACGGGCAGGAGGGAGCGTCGAGGTCCGAGACGCCCAGATCGCCGGCATCGCACTGGCGAGGAGGGCAACCCTGGCGACCCACAACATCCGTCACTTCACGAATCTTGGCTTGCGGCTCGTCGACCCCTGGCATCCGACGGCGCCTCGGCGTCGGTAGAACCGCAGTTCCCCGCGCTCCGGATCAGAGGCGAACAACAGCTAAACGCAACACTTCCCAGCACCTCGGTTGAGTTCGATTCCCGCCACCTCATGGGACAGGCGACCTCGCCGCCCGCAGCAGCCGGCGCCTGGTCGACAAGGGTGACCTCGGCCTGGCCTCCTCGACGAGGACGGCCGAGCCCGACCGGGCCGGTCGCCGGCCCGGTCGGGAAGCACCTCGTCCCGGCTGGGACTAGCGCTATCTCAGCTGGTGTAGCCCCCAGGTACGTCCGGGCCCTCGGTGACCGTCTAGTGCGGGTCGATGCCCGTGGAGTCCCGCATGTCGGAGGTACCTGTGGGCCGCTCCGTCTGGCCCTGGGTGCCGGTGTCCTGGCGCCCACCCTCCTTGCCTTCCTCGGGGACCATCTCCTCGCCTGCAGCACTGGGGCTGCCTCCGGCTCCGGCTGCTCCGACCATCTCGGGCGAGTCGGCACCGCTGGCACCCACCTCCTGGGGAGAGACCGGGTTCTCGAACCCGGGGCTGGTGGTCTGGCCGGGATGGACCTCTCCGGTCTCGTCCAGCTGCCGGCCCACGGTCCCGCTCAGATCCTGGGAGATCTCGTCCTCGCCCCTGGCTCCTGTGCGCTCATCGTACGGAGGCACCGGACCTCCCGCATCGATGTCACCACCGGGGTCCGGGTTGGGACCACGCGTCGCCCTCCCACCCGGAGATACGTTCAGCTTCGCGCTGCTCTCGGGATCGCGGCCTTCCGTATCGGATGCCATGAATTGGGTCTCCTTCCGTTTGGCTTCCGAGTCAGCTTTACCCCTCCTTGGGCTGGCCAAACGCCTCTAGTCGGCTCTGCTGGCTCTCTATTGCCTCCGTCCCGCCCCATGTACTAGCCTGCCCGCCCAAGCGGAGGCCCTCCTACGGGGTCTGCGTGTGTCTGGGCCGAATCGACAAGGCCGTCTCGGTAAGAGCCCTCGAGAAAGAGGCCGATCCAAGGGAGCGTTGACCATCGTGGTTTCCATGCTGAGCGGTATTGGCCCAGGTAGGCCCCAATGCTGACGGCCTCGCCGGCGACAGAGCGCTTGCCAAGCGTCCCAGAGCGTGGCCCGGCGCCCCGAGCGGCGCTATCGTCGGGCGTGGCCGGCTCCCGACCGGTGACGGCCTCACCCGCCGATCGCCACCAGGCGACGCGGCGGCCAACGGTCACCGCCGTGGTCCGGCGACGTCGCATGTTGGCGTCCCTGGTAGGCGGCTTCGTCCTCACCTTGGCCTTGGGATCGGTGCCCGGCCTGCACGCTCTTTGGTGGGTGGCCGCCCTCCTGCTGGCCAGCGTGGCCGCCTACGTCGTCCTCCTGGTCCAGATTCGCGAGCAGGCGGCTGAGCGGGACATGGTGATGGCCTTTGGTCCCGCGCGTCCAGAGCGCACCCGGATGGTGCTGCCGGTGACGGCCGGCAACCAGACGGCCGCCAGCGAGGCATCGCAGTGGGTGTCGCATCACCTGCTCGACCGATGGGCGGTGACCCGCTTCTTGTGGGCAGGGGTGGCCGGGTGGCTGCTCAAGGCAGTGGTGGCTGCGACCGAGAGGCTGATCGGCGACAGCTCGCCCGGAGCGATCCGGCGTGCCCTGCTCCGCCGCAGCGCCGGCCTGCAGGGGTACCTGCGCAGGCAGTCCTTCCGGGCGTTGGCGGCGTCGGCCGCTGCCACCGCCGGCGCCACCGCCATCGGGTCGCTGGCCAGCGCGGCTGGCGCCTCCCCGGCGGCCGCAACCTCTCCCAGCGCCGGCACCTGGCAGGCCATCCGCTCATGCGAGTCGGGGGGCAACTATGCCGCCAACACCGGTAACGGCTACTACGGCGCCTATCAGTTCTCCCTGGCCACCTGGACCGGCCTGGGCTACAGCGGGCTCCCGAGCCAGGCGCCACCGGCCGTCCAGGACCAGGCCGCGCAGAAGCTGGCAGCCGGGTCCGGCCTGTCATCGTGGCCAGTGTGCTCCCAGCGGGTGGGATCGGCATCCGCTGGCGTCTCGGCGACAGCCACCGTGTCCTCGCCAGCTGCCACACCAGCCAAGGCGCCGGTGGCGGCCAAGGCGGTGGTCACCCCGGTGGTCGTCAAGGCCCCACTCGTGGCCAAGGCAGTGGTCACCCCGGTGGTCGTCAAGGCACCGGTCGTGGCCAAGCCACCAGTGGCCACCACCGTCACCCCGGTGGTCGCCAAGGCACCGGTCGTGGCCAAGCCACCAGTGGCCACCACCGTCACCCCGGTGGCAGCCAAGGCACCCGTGGCCACGCCGGTCGTTACCCAAGCGGCGGTAACCACCGCGGCGCCGGCCTCGGGCTCCAGCTACACGGTGAGGGCCGGTGACACATTGAGCGCCATCGCCCAGCGTTTCGGCACCTCGGTGAGCGCCCTGGCCGCCGCCAACCACATCGCCAACCCCAACGTCATCTTCGTGGGCCAGGTGCTGGTCGTCGGGGGAGCGGCGTCATCGCCCTCGCCAGGTGCCAAGCCTGCCGCGGCGCCGGCCTCGGGCTCCAGCTACACGGTGAGGGCCGGCGACACATTGAGCGCCATCGCCCAGCGTTTCGGCACCTCGGTGAGCGCCCTGGCTGCCGCCAACCACATCGCCAACCCCAACGTCATCTTCGTGGGCCAGGTGCTGGTCGTCGGGGGAACCGCCAGCCAGGCAGCCGCCCAGAGCTCGGGTCCGGCCCCGGTGGTGTCCTCCTCGCGGGCGGCCGTAGCCGTCAGGACGGCCCTCGCCCAGGTCGGCAAACCCTACGGCTGGGCCGGGGCAGGCCCAAGCTTCTACGACTGCTCGGGGCTGATCATGTACGCCTGGGCGGCCGCAGGGGTCAACCTCCCCCACTACTCGGTGGGCATATACAACGCCACATCGCGCATCTCGGCCAGCCAGCTGCAGCCCGGAGACCTCGTCTTCTACAACGTTCCCGGGCAGCCGAGCCCCTGGCACGTGAGCATGTACGTGGGCAACGGCCAGGTGGTGGTGGCCGACAACGTCGGGACCAGCGTGCGGGTGGAGCCGATCACCTACGACGGGGCTCCCATGGGCTACGGCCGGGTGGCGGGATAGGCCATTAGCAGGGACAGCTCGCCGGCCCACCCGCCAGGTCGGGATCGGCCGGCTTGTCCGACCGGTGGGCCGGTGCGCCCCTGGCCGATGCTCGGCCGGCAGCAAGGCCGGGCTGGTCGGGTCCGCCCCGACCACCGGGCCTGCTGGTACGCGGTCGCAGCGGCCGGGGAGGTGATCCCCGGAGGCCCGGGGTGGCCGGCTACACCTCGAGAAAGCGGCGCACGGCCAGTGCCGAGCCGAGGGCGCCCACCACTGTTCCCATGACCAGCAGGAACAGCTCGGTGACGAACACGTCGTGGCCCGATACCACCAGGGAGGTGAGCAGGGAGGCGTGGAAGTGCTTGACTCCGTAGTCGAGCGCCCAGTGCAGGCCAAATACCGCGCCGCAGGCGGCGATGGCCCCGACCAGGCCCTGCAGCAAGCCTTCCAGCATGAACGGGACGCGAATGAACCAGTCGGTAGCTCCCACCAGCTTCATGACGGCCACCTCCCGGCGGCGGGCGAAGATGGCCATGCGAATGGCGTTGAGGATCAGGACCGACGCTGACAGCAACAAGATGGCGGCCAGCCCGACGATGACGGCCTGGGCTATCCGAGTGATCTCCAGCATGGTCTTGATGGCCGAGCTGGGATAAGAGACGTTCAAGACCCCGTCCTGGTTCTTGAACAGGTTGCCCACGGTGGACGCCTGGCTGGCATCCCGGACGACCACCCGATAAGAGGGCGGGAGGTCACCCGGCGTCACCCCCTGCACCAGGTCGGGCTCGTTGGCGAACAGCCGCTGCATCTCGGCGTAGGAGGCGTTCTGGTCGACATAGTGGAAGGACTTGACCATCGAGGGCTGGAGCGAGGCCAGCTGAGCGGCTACCGCCCTGGTCTGACCGGGAGTGGCGCCCGTCCGCATGAAGACGGCCAGGCCCACCCCTCCCTTCCAGCGCACAGTGGCGGTGGAGGCCCCCTGCTTGATGATGAGGGCTCCTCCCACCAGCGAGAGCGACACCGCCACCGTCAGCACCGCGGCAATGGTCATCAGCCGGTTGCGCCACAGGTTGGTGCTGGTCTCTCGGACCACGTAGTCGAGCGACAGTGCCACTCAGGCCTCCTCCTTGTCCTCAGGCATGGTCCTCAGGCATGGTCCTCAGGCATAGCCGTAGACCCCCCTGACCTGGTCGCGCACCACCGACCCGCGGTCCAGCTCGATGACCCGCCGGCGCATGTTGTTGACGATGCCGTAGTCGTGGGTGGCCATCAGCACCGTGGTCCCCGTACGGTTGATGCGGTCGAGCAGGCGCATGATCCCCCGTGAGGTGTTGGGGTCGAGGTTGCCGGTGGGCTCGTCGGCCAGCAGGATCAGCGGCCGGTTGACGAAGGCCCGGGCGATCCCCACCCGCTGCTGCTCGCCGCCGGAGAGCTCGTGGGGCAGGTTGGACTTCTTGTCGGACAGGCCGACCAGGTCCAGGATCTGGGGCACCTGGGTGGCGACCACGTGCTTGGGGCGGCCGATCACCTCCAGGGCGAAGGCGACGTTCTCGAAGACGTTCTTGTTGGGCAGCAGCCGGAAGTCCTGGAAGACGCAGCCGATGTTGCGCCGCAGGTAGGGGACCTTCCAGTGGTTGAGCTTGCCCACCTCCCGCCCGGCCACCCAGATGCCCCCGTTGTCGGGATCCTCCTCCTTGAGCAGCAGGCGCAGGAAGGTCGACTTCCCCGACCCCGACGGTCCGACCAGGAAGACGAACTCGCCCTTGGCAATGTCAGCCGAGACGTCCCTCAGGGCCACGACCGTCTGCTTGTAGGTCTTGGAGACGCTGTCGAATCGGATCATAGACCTTCGTTGCCCTGCGTAGCAGGGCGCTGCCCGGGTGGAGCAGCGCTACCGTTCCCCTGCGGAGCGGTGGACGCAGCCCCGGGCAAACCTAGCAGAGACCGCTCCCGGAAACGGGGATTCCAGCGCTGGTGGCAGGGCAGGCCCGGCGGGAAGGGTCAATTTCCGCTCGACCTACGCCAACGGAGGAAGGACTCGATGAAGCCGTCCAGGTCACCGTCGAGGACAGCCTCGACGTTGCCGGTCTCGGCTTGGGTGCGCAGGTCCTTCACCAGCTGGTAGGGGGCCTGCACGTAGGAACGGATCTGGCTGCCCCATGCCACGTCGGTCTGGGGGCCGGCGATGGCATCCAGCTCAGCCCGCCGCTCGGCCCGCTGGCGGTCGGCCAGCTTGGCCGCCAGGATCTGGAGGGCCTTGGCCTTGTTCTGGTGCTGGCTGCGCTCGTTCTGGCACGACACCACCAAGCCGGTGGGCAGGTGCGTCAGTCGCACGGCCGAGTCGGTCACGTTGACGTGCTGGCCTCCGGCGCCCGACGAGCGGTACGTGTCGATCCGCAGGTCCTTGTCGTCGATGGCAATCTCGTCACCCAGGTCGTCGAGGAACGGGGTCACCTCGAAGGAGGCGAAGCTGGTCTGGCGGCTGTGGCGGGCGTTGAAGGGCGACATGCGGACCAGTCGATGGACCCCTCGCTCGGCGGACAGCAGGCCGTACGCATAGCGGCCGGACACGATGAACGTGGCCGAGAGGATCCCCGCCTCCTGGCCGGGCGACACCTCCTCCAGCTCCACCGAGAAGCCCCGCCTCTCGGCCCAGCGAAGGTACATCCGCAGCATCATCTCGGCCCAGTCCTGGGCGTCGGTCCCTCCCGCCCCGGCATGGATCTCGGCCACTGCGTCGCGCTCGTCGTGCTCGCCGGAGAACAGGGACCGCAGCTCCAGGGAGTCGAGCTCTCGGCCGAGGGACGCCGCCGCCGCCTCCAGCTCGCCCGCCACCGAGTCGTCCTGCTCCTCCACCGCCAGCTGGTTGAGGGCCTGGGTGTCGCCCAGGCGGGCGGCCAACCCCTCCAGCAGCTCCACATCGTCAAGGACCCGGCGGTAGGCGGTCGTCACCGCTCGCGCGGCCTGCGGATCGTCCCAGAGGTCGGGCTTGCCCACGTCGGACTCCAACTGGGCCAGGCGGGCTCGCAGTCCGTCCAGGTCGAGATAGCCCTGTGCGTCGGCCAGGCGCTTGGCCAGGGCGTTGAGCTCCTCGGTCAGGTCCCGCACCGATCCCCGACCCGGTGCTGGAACGCCCTGGTGCTCAACAATTCCGGGCCCTGGAAGAACCCTGGGCCCTCACGAACCGTGGCACAGCTTGTACTTCTTGTTGCTGCCGCACCAGCACGGCTGGTTGCGCCCCAGCTTCTCCCGCTCGGACTTCACCAGCGGGACCATGGTCTCCTCCTCCTCAGCCACCGGCTGGGGGCTGGCGGGCGCCGGGTCGGCTGGGATGGCGGCGGCCGCTGGCCGGCCGGCGGGGGCGCCGCCCGACGAGCCCCCGTCCACGGCGCCACCACCAAGGATGTCACCGCCGAGGATGCTGGCCGGCGGAGCGGCCTGGCCCAGTGCACCGGCAAGGGCAGCCGGGCCCAGCACCGGCTCGTCCGCCGCCTGGTACTGGGCCCCACCGAGGTCAGGCTCGGGCGCCGGCTCGGCCAGGACCTCTACGTGCAGGACGTAGCGCAGGTAGTCCTCGTCGATCGCCGCCATGAGCTGGCCGAACATCGAGTAACCCTCTCGTTGCCACGCCACCAACGGGTCCTGCTGGCCCATGGCCCGCAGGTTGATGCCCTCCCGCAGGTAGTCCATCTCGGCCAGGTGCTCCCGCCATCGCTGGTCGATGATCTGCAGCATGATCTCCCGCTCGAGCTGGCGAGCGGTCTCCTCGCCGCCGGGGAGCGATCTCTCCCGGGTCTCGAAGTACTCCAGCGCCTCCGCCCACAGGCTCTGGCCGATCACCTGGCTGCTGGTCGCCTCCACCAGGTCCTCGGCCGAGAAGCGGGTCGGGTAGAACTGAGCCACCTCGGTCACCAGGGCGGCAGGATCCCACTCCTCTGGGTACTCACCCGGGCAGGCCGACTCCACTGCCGCCCATATGGCCGCCTCCAACAGCTCGAGAGTCGTCCCGCGCAGGTCCTCCCCGTCGATGACCTGCATCCGCCGGGCGTAGATGACCTTGCGCTGCTCGTTCATCACCTCGTCGTACTTGAGGACGTCCTTGCGGATCTCGGCGTTGCGCGCCTCCACGGTGTTCTGCGCCCTCTCTATGGCCTTGGTCACCATCCGGGCCTCGATCGGCACGTCCTCAGGCAGCGCCCGGCCCATGACCCAGTTCATGGCCCCGGTGGCGAAGAGGCGCATCAGCTCGTCCTCCAGCGAGAGGAAGAACCGGCTCTCCCCCGGATCTCCCTGGCGCCCGGAGCGGCCTCTCAACTGGTTGTCGATACGCCGGCTCTCGTGACGCTCGCTACCCAGGACGTACAGTCCTCCCAGCTCGCAGACCGTCTCCCCCTCGGCCCGACACTGCTCGGCGAACTTGGCCCGGAGCTCAGCCAGCCCGTCTCGGTCCTCGTCGGTGGCGAGGTCCAGCCCCTGGGCGGTGGCCTCCTGACGGGCCAGGCCCTCGGGGTTGCCGCCCAGGATGATGTCGACTCCCCGACCTGCCATGTTGGTGGCCACCGTGATGGCATGGAAGCGACCGGCCTGAGCCACCACTGCCGCCTCCCGGGCGTGCTGCTTGGCGTTGAGGACGGAGTGGGGGATCCCCCGGCGGTCGAGCAGGCCGGAGAGGTGCTCGGACTTGGCCACCGAGGCGGTGCCCACCAGCACCGGCTGACCCCTGTCGTACCGCTCGGCCAGGTCCTCCACCACGGCGTTGAACTTGGCCGCCTCGGTCTTGAAGATCAGGTCGGCGTGGCTGGTCCTTCGCAGGGGGCGGTTGGTCGGGATGGGCACCACCGGCAGCTCGTAGGTGTTGGCGAACTCCGAGGCCTCGGTCTCAGCCGTGCCGGTCATGCCCGCCAGCTTGTCGTAGAGGCGGAAGTAGTTCTGCAGGGTGACGGTGGCCCAGGTGTGGTTCTCCTCTTTGATCCGGACCCGCTCCTTGGCCTCCACCGCCTGGTGGAGGCCATCCGACCAGCGCCGGCCCTCGAGGATCCTCCCGGTGAACTCGTCGACGATCTTCACCTCTCCGTCGCTTACTATGAAGTCCTTGTCCCGGTGGTAGAGCTCCTTGGCCCGGAGGGCCTGCTGGAGCTGATGGACATAGTTGACCGATACCAGGTCATAGAGGTTGCTCACCCCCAGCTGGCGCTCGACCTTCTCGATGCCTTCCTCGGTGGGCGCCACCGTGCGCTTCTCCTCGTCCACCTCGTAGTCGACGTCGCGGCGCAGACCCCTGGCGATGCCGGCGAACTGGTAGTAAAGGCGCGCTCCCTCGGCTGCCGGTCCACTGATTATGAGCGGGGTCCGGGCCTCGTCGATCAGGATGGAGTCGACCTCGTCGACGATGGCGTAGGGGTGGCCCCGCTGGACCATGGCCTCCCGGGAGCGCGCCATGTTGTCCCGGAGGTAGTCGAAGCCCAGCTCGGTGTTGGTCCCGTAGGTGACCTCACAGGCGTAGGCGGCCCGACGGGCCCCGGTGTCTTCCATGGTGGGCACCACCAGACCCACGCTCAGCCCCAGCCAGCGGTGCACCTGTCCCATCCACTCGGCGTCTCTGGCCGCCAGGTAGTCGTTCACCGTGACCACGTGCACGCCCCGGCCGGTGAGCCCGTTCAGGTAGACGGGCAGGGTCGACACCAGGGTCTTGCCCTCGCCGGTCTTCATCTCGGCGATCCAGCCGAAGTGCAGGGCCATGCCCCCCATGAGCTGCACGTCGTAGTGACGCTCGCCCACGACCCGCCGGGCCGCCTCCCTCACCACTGCGAAGGCCTCGACCAGGAGATCGTCCACCTCCTCACCCTGGTCAAGGCGCTGGCGGAACTCGGTCGTGCGGTAGGCAAGGTCCTCGTCGCTCAGAGCCTCGACCGCCGGCTCCAGGTCGTTGATGATCGGGACGATCTCGGCCAGGCGGCGGACCTTCTTGCCCTCGCCGGCTCGCAGGATCTTGGCGAAGACGCTCATAGCCCGATCAGTCTACCGATGGGCCTCAGGGGGTTGGGCCCTGCCTCCCCCCGCACGGGGGGCAGGGCCCCCGCTGACGGCGCGGCCGGCTGTTAGAGCCTACCCCTGGCGGTCGTCCGCCTCTATCAGATGCTCGCGCACCGCGTACATCACCGCCTGCATGCGGGAGTGCAGATGGAGCTTCTCCAAGATGTTGCGCACATGGTTCTTTACTGTGTTCTCGGAGATGTAGAGCTGCTCGCCGATGGCGGCATTGCGCAGTCCCCGGGCCACCAGGCTCAAGACCTCCAGCTCACGATCGGTGAGGTTGGGCGCCGGGAGCTGTTGCTTCTCCTTCACCTGGCTGGCCAGGCTGGTGAACTCGGCCAGCAGCTTGGCCGCCATGGAGGGCGAGAGCAGGCTCTGGCCGTTCGACACGGCCCGAATGGCGTCGGCGACCTCCTCCACCGAGACCTCTTTCAACAGGTAGCCATTGGCACCGGCCTTGATCGCCTGGTAGAGATCGGCCTCCTCGTCGCTCACCGTCAGCATCAGGATCTTGGTGCTGGGAGACTGGCTGCGGATGGCTCGGGTGGCCTCTATGCCACCGAGCCTGGGCATCCGCACGTCCATCAGCACCACGTCGGGGGCCAGCTCAGCCGACCTGGCCACCGTCTCCTCGCCGTCACCTGCCTCGGCCACCACCTCTATGCCCTCCTCGGTGGCCAGCACCGCTGACAGGCCGCGCCTGAACAGGGCATGGTCGTCGGCGATCAGCACCCGTACGACCTGGTCGGTCACCAGCACCCTTGGCTTCGGATCATGCCGCGTCGATCAGACCGAGGTGACCGTCGTGGCGCCGGTACACCACGGCGGACCTGCCGGTGTCGGCATTGGTGAACAAGAAGAAGTCGTGTCCGAGCAGGTCCATCTGCAGGGCGGCCTCCTCCGGGGTCATCGGCTTGAGGTCGAACTGCTTGGTCTTGACGATGACGGCGCCGACCTCGCCGCCGTCCTCGGTGTCCTCGGCCTCCTCGCCTGGCCGGCCGGCCAGCTGGGCGGTGGCCATGGGGTGGCGGCGGGGATGAGCCCGGCTCACCAGACGGCCCTTGAGCTTCACGATCCGGTGCTCGAGCTTCTCCACCGCCTGGTCCACCGACGCCAAGGCGTCGGAGGCGGTGGCCTTGGCCCGCACGACATTGGCCTTGGCCACCACCGTGGTCTCACAGATATAGCTGTCAGGTATGCGCGGGTTGCGTTCCTGGCTGAGGAGCACCTCGGCCCGGTGGATGCCGTCGATGAAGCGCTCCAGGCGGCTCACCTTGGCCTCGATGGCCTGGCGCAGCAGTTCCGAGACCTCGGTGTTGCGGGCCCGGATGGTTATGTCCACGGCGAACTGCCTCCTCGCGTCAGGGCCGCGTGCGGCTGACCTGGTCTTTGACCCCACACTCGCCTGCAGAGAAGATAGCGGCCGGACGCTGGCGGCCCCTGGGCCCAGGGCTTGCCGCCCCCAGGGCTTGACAACCCCGGGGGCTTGATCCCCGGGCCGCGGCCCACAGCGCCACGCTGGCACGCGTCGCTCCTTCGCCGCCCGGCACCGACAGCCGGTGCCTCGACGGGCAGGACTTACCTCTAAGCCGCACCATGCTCGGCAACCAAGGGTTGCCTTACGTGGGTCGTTTCGCCTGCGACTGGCATCGACTTTCAACCACAGACCCGCACGCGGCCCATGCGCAACTCTAGGTGCTGCGCAGCCCCCGTGGAGCGGTCGGAACATACTGTGACGCGATCGGAGGCCGCCGGGGCCCAGCTACGACGTACCGGTGGTCCACGAAGCCAGGTACTCCTCCTGGGCAGGGGTCAGCCGGTCGATGGAGATGCCCATTGAGTCCAGCTTCAGCCTGGCTATCTCGGCGTCGATGTCCCTGGGGACCTCGTACACCCGTGGCTCGAGGGACCCTGCCCTGCCGAGCACCCACTCGGCGCTGAGGGCCTGGTTGGCGAAGCTCATGTCCATCACGTCAGCCGGGTGGCCCTCAGCCGCTCCCAGGTTGACCAGGCGTCCCTGGGCGATGACCATCACCCGGCGCCCAGTCCCTCCTCCACCGATCAGGAACTCCTCGACCAGTGGCCGCACCACTCGCCGCCGCTCTCCCTCGGCCATGCCGCCCAGCCCGTCGAGGTCGATCTCGATGTCGAAGTGCCCCGAGTTGGCCAGGATCGCCCCGTCCTTCATCACCGCGAAGTGCTCCTCCCGCAACACGTCCCGGTTGCCGGTCACGGTGACGAAGATGTCGCCCTCTCTGGCTGCCTCGTCCATCGGCTCGACGCGGAACCCGTCCATCACCGCCTCCAGCGCCCGCAACGGGTCCACCTCGCAGACGATGACCTGGGCCCCCATTCCCCGGGCCCGGCTGGCCAGCCCCTTGCCGCAGTAGCCGTACCCGGCCACCACCATTCGCTTCCCAGCCAGCAGGACGTTGGTGGCGCGGATGATCCCGTCCAGGGTGGACTGCCCGGTCCCGTAGCGATTGTCGAACATGTGCTTGGTGTCGGCGTCGTTCACCGCCACTATGGGGAACCGCAGGGCACCGTCGGCCTCCATGGCCCGGAGGCGGATGACACCGGTGGTCGTCTCCTCGGTGCCGGCCACTACCTCGCCGACCTGGTGGGGACGATCGTGGTGGAGGCGGGAGACGAGGTCACAGCCATCGTCCATGGTTAGCTGGGGCCGGGCATCGAGGGCCGTGTCGATGTGGGCGTAGTAGCTGGCCGAGTCCTCCCCCTTGACCGCGAAGACGGCTATGCGCTCATCGCGCACCAAAGAGGCAGCCACGTCGTCCTGGGTCGAAAGAGGATTGGACGCGCACGCCACCACCTGCGCGCCCCCCGACTGCAGGGTGCGCAGCAGGTTGGCCGTCTCGGTGGTGATGTGCAGGCAGGCGGCCACCGTTACTCCGTTGAGCGGGCGCTCCTTGGTAAAGCGCTCCCGGATGGACGCCAGCACCGGCATGTTGGCATCGGCCCAGGCGATTCGCTGGCGTCCCAGATCGGCCAGGCCGGCGTCGGCAATGTCGAAGTCCATGGTTGTCATCCCTCTCGTAGTCGGCTCTTGATCTCGTCCAGCACCGGCACCGGGCCGGGGTCGAGGCCCTCCTGATTGGCCAGGTGCAAGGAGACGAAGTCCCCGTAGATGACCAGGTCGAGCAGCTGGGCCAGGTCGCCCTCCCCCTCGGCCCGCACCTCCTCGACGCCGGCCATCACCTCCCCCAACAGCTCGGCCACCAGCGCGAAGCGGCGGCTGATCTGGGGATGCTCGCCGTCGTGGCGCAGGTTGACCAGGGTGATCAGCTGGCGGGTGATGTCACCGTGCTGGCCCCATCCGACCACCTCGTTGTGGTCCAGCTCGGGATGCACCGCCCAGAAGGCAGGGCACTTGGCGTTCTCGTTCACCTGCATCTTCCACCGCTGGGCCGCTGCCAGCCCCAGTCCCTGTGAGCTGTGGAGCAGCGGAATGGTGCGCCCGATCCGCCGGGCCAGGCCGGCCGCCGGGCTGCCGGGAGCCGTCAGCTGGTCCCGGCGCCTACGCAGCTGGTCCACCGCCAGCCCGACCCATTGGGCCGCTCCGGGGAACAGGCCGATCTCCTCCAGCGCGATCAGGGGGGGGATGGCCAAGGCCCCCAGGGCAGCCCGAGGCTGGGGAATGGCCGAGGGCACTGATACGAGGGGGGCGCCGCATCGCTGAGCCAGCCTGGCCAGCTCACCTCCGCCGGTGACCATCACCAGGGCGGCTCCCAAGCGCACGGCCTCCCCCGCCGCCTCCACCGTCTCCTCGGTCTCCCCCGAGAAGGAGATGGCAAAGACCAGCGAGCCGGGGCCCACGAAGGCAGGCGGCGTGTAGGACTTGACCACCACGACGGGCACGGCCATGAACGGGGCGGCCGTGGCCAGCAGGACGTCACCGGCTATGCCGCTGCCGCCCATGCCCAGCACGACCACGTTCTCGACGGCGTCCTTGGGCGGCAGGTGAGCCAATCCCTTGGCCGCCTCGGCGGCCTCGGCCACCTGCTCGGGCAGCCGGGCCGTGGCCTCGAGCATTCCCAGGCTGTCCATGGCGCCCAGGGCCGTCAGGCTCACTGGTCCCCGCTCGGGCCGGCCTGGGCTGGCCCGCGCCGCCGCTTCGGCCCGGAGGAACCTGTTCCTCCGGCTAGAGGCGGCTCGTCCGGGTCGAACGTCGGCGCTATGCCCTCAGACCTG
This sequence comes from Acidimicrobiales bacterium, assembly GCA_039583615.1. Taxonomy (GTDB): domain Bacteria; phylum Actinomycetota; class Acidimicrobiia; order Acidimicrobiales; family QHCF01; genus QHCF01. The sequence goes on along the minus strand of JAVKSQ010000026.1, from coordinate 21,014 downwards.
GCCTTGGTCACGATCCGCTGATGCTCGGCGTCGTCGACCGTCTCCGCCTCGTCGACCAGCATTATCGGGATGTCGTCCCGGATGGTGTACCGGCGGCGCAGCCGGGGATTGTAGAGGCTGTCCTCGTCGGCCAGGTACAGCAGGGGGCCCTTGTCCTCCGGGCAGGCCAGTATCTCCAGCAGCTTGGGATCCAGGGCCACGGTCAGCTCGCCAGGGCCCGCGACGTGCCCTTGACCAACGCCAGCACCTCGGCCACGTGGGTTCGACAGGATTCAGGCGTGGGCGCTTCCAGGTTCAAGCGCAAGAGGGGCTCGGTATTCGACGGGCGAAGGTTGAACCACCAGTCGTCGAGCCCGACGGTGAGCCCGTCAGTGTGGTCGATCTGGCCACCCAGGAGCGCGAAATTGGTCTCCACTGCCTCCAGCACGCTGCCCGGGTCACTCACCTCGGTGTTGATCTCCCCCGAGTCGGCGTAGCGCTCGAAGGGGCGGCGAAGCTCGGACAGTGGCCGGCCGGCCCGGGACAGCATCTCCAAGACCACCAGGGCGGCGACCAGTCCCGAGTCGGCCCGGTAGTTGTCGCGGAAGTAGTAGTGGCCCGAGTGCTCGCCTCCGAAGACGGCACCCGTCTCCGCCATGACCGCCTTGATGAAGGAATGGCCGACCCTGGTCCGGACCGGACTGCCCCCGTTCTCGGCGATGACCTCGGGCACGGCCTTGGAGCAGATCAGGTTGTACAAGATCGTCGCACCGGGTTCCTTGTCCAGCATGGCCTTGGCCACCATGGCGGTGGTGAGGGAGCCGGACAACGGCTTGGCCGCCTCGTCTATCAGGAAGACTCGGTCGGCGTCGCCGTCGAAGGCCAGGCCCACGTCCGCCCGGGTCTCGAGGACCGCCGACCGCAGGTCGGCCAGGTTCTCGGCCTGGATGGGGTCGGCCGGATGGTTGGGGAAGGCGCCGTCTAGCTCGGGGTAGAGGATCTCCAGGTGCGGGGCCAGGCCGGCGAAGACCCTCGGCACGACCAGGCCTCCCATGCCGTTGGCGGTGTCGGCCACCACCCTCAGCGGACGTAGGGCCCTCGTATCGACGAACGAGCGCACGTGGTCGGCGTACTCGTCCAACAGGTCGGCCGTTCGCACCGAGCCCCGCGGCACCGTGTCGCCGACCGAGCTCGGGGTCCCCTCCTCCAGGCGGCGCTCGGCCAGGGCCCGGATCTCGGCCAGGCCGGTGTCCTGGCCGACCGGGGCGGCGCCCGCCAGGCACAGCTTGATGCCGTTGTAGCGGGCCGGGTTGTGGGAGGCCGTGAACATGGCGCCGGGAGCTTGGAAGCGACCGGACGCGAAGTACAGCAGGTCGGTGGACGCCAATCCCAGGTCGATGACGTCGGTTCCCTCGGCGGTGACCCCGTCGACGAAGGCCTGCGCCAGCTCCACCCCGGAGGCGCGCATGTCCCGGGCCACCACGATGGTGGGCGCGTCGGTGAAGCGGGCAAAGGCACCCCCGACAGCCCGGCAGATCGGCCCGTCGAGCCGATCGGGCACGGTGCCGCGGATGTCGTAGGCCTTGAAGACTGCGCTGAGGTCAGCCATGGCAGGAGCGGAGCCTACAGTAAAGCCTGACGCTCCTCTGGCACCACCGGCACCGGGGCAGTCGGCCGAGGCTCCGGCGAGCCCGGCGAGCCTGGGGTCGGCCCGGCGCCGCTCGGCCACGCCGGTGGCGGTTCCAGCTCGGCACGGTCAGACTGCGCCGGTCTCGTCTCCGCCTTGAGGGGCCCGGCTCGCGCCATCCAGACCAGCCCGGCTACGCCGGCCAGGGTGGCCAGCCAGCCCAGCACGTCCACCGGCGTGGTCCCGTAGTGCAGGGAGACGTGGCGGCTGGTGGGTACCACCACCATGAGGTTGGGGGCGACCCGCCACGGCCCCTGCGCCCCCGCCGCCTGCCAGTTGGGGAAGTAGGAGGTCTTGACCAGCACTGGAGACCCGACCCGGTCGACGTCGAAGCTGATGCGGTCGTCGCTGGCGGCGATATGGCTCAGGGTCGCCGGTGCGACGGCGTGGTGGGGCGGCGATGGGTCGTTGGCCGACACCCTGGCCCACTGGGGAGGCCCGGCGGCCGCCACTGGCACGTTCCAGCGGTCCGGGTGCAGGTACCAGTCCATCGATGCGTCGAGCCACGGCCTGCCCCCCTTGGCCACCCCCGTCACGACGACCGGCTGGTCCGAGAGGGGGGCCACCTCCGCCGAGTCACGCACCTGGTACACGTCCCAGGTGCGCTCCAACACCTGCCCTCCGTTGTCGACCGCCCAGGGACCGCTGTGGGCCACCAGGGTGAGGTCCGGGTCCGCCGCCGCCTGAGCCTCCGCCTGGGGAGAGAAGGCCATGTAGTAGCGGACCCCGAGGAGCTGGAGGTGGCGGACGCCGGCGGCCACGTCCAGGTTGGAATAGTCCAGGCCCCGCACCGCCCGGGAGGGGGTGGCGGACAGCTCTGACTGGTTGATGAAATGGGCTGGGGTGGTCGCCGACGACTCGAAGAACAAGCCCTCCATCGAGTCGATGCAGTCATTGGTCCAGTAGGGCAGCAGCATGAGAGCCATCGGCGTCCCCAGCTGGTTGAGCTCCGGGCCGTACTCCCACATGGCCCGCCCGCACCCGTGGCTGACGCCCACCTGGGCCATGGTGGTGACCAGCGAGTGGTATTCGGGATAGGCCGGCTTGCGCTCGTAGCCCGAGTAGTTCCAGCGGACCCAGTCCGGCACGAAGCTGGCGGTGATGCTCCGAGGTGCCCACGACACCAGGGGGAGGACGACCACCACGGCTGCCGCGGCCAGGGCAACCAGGGGGGTGACGGTCGCCACCGCCCGCCGACCGGGCCGAGCGAGGGCCACCTTGGTCCCGTGGCGGCCCACCCGGGGGTGCAGCTCGCCCAGGAGCATGGCCACCTCGGAGACGGCCACCCCGGCCAGGAGATACACGCAGAGGATCCAAAACGGAAGGAAGCGGGCGTTGTACAGCTTGCCGGCCGGGGCCACGACGAAGGCGGCGGCCGACAATCCGGCCATGACGGTGAGGAAGGCGCCCACTGGTCGCAGGCGCACGACCGAGATCACGGCTCCGAGGCCGGCCAGCGCCAGGGCCCAGATCAGCTCGTGAGGGGCCAGGCTGTGGAGGTAGTCGGTGACTCTCTCGTAGCCCATGTCGGTGGTGTAGGCCTGGCGGAGCACGAACGGAACGGCCCAGAACCCGGTGATGGCGGCACCGGTCACGCCCACCGTTGTCGCCCAGCGCAGCCGGCGGAGGTCGAATCGGGACCGGCCCGACCGGCCAGTCGCCCGAGCCAGCGTGAGAAGGGCCGCTCCCACCACCGCGAAGATGGTCGGCACCATGTGGCACAGGGCGGTGAGGGTCAGCACCGCCGCCGCCAGCGCCCGATGGCGCCCGGTTCGCAGGCCTCTGGCGACCAGCCCGAGGAACACCAGGGCCAGCGACAGGCTGATGGAGAAGGCGAACTCGCCGGCCAGGGTGGAGGCGATGTTCCCACCGTCGATGGTGAAGCTCTGGTCGAACAGGAACGGCAGGGTGGCCACCGCCAGGCAGGCCGGCGTCGGACGTGGTGCCCCCCACAGCCGCCCCATCGCCCAGGCAGCCACCGGCAAGGTGAGCAGCCCCAGCACGGTGACCAGCTTGAAGGCCACGTCGTAGGGGATCACCAGGTTGGCCGCCACGACCAGCAGGCTGGGCAGGGGGAAGTAGAAGGTCAACGCCGGGTAGCCGTCGTACCACTGGGGGCTCCAGCCGGTCAGGCGGCCGTGGGGCAGCAGGTGGTCCCGCAGGTAGGCGGGAAGGGCGACGTGGGCACCGGTGTCGCCGCCTGCCGTCGTGGTGTTGGCCAACAACAGCGAGGGATGCAGCTGCCATACCACGATGCCGACGGCACCGCCCACCGCCGCCAGGGTGGCCAGCGCCGGCCACCCGGGCCAACCGGCCAGGCCCCTGGGCCGGGCCCGGGCCGCCGGGCCCCCGGGTGCGGCCGGTTCAGTCGGTGCCGGAGCTGACCCCCGGGTCGGGGTGGCCGACTCGACCAGGGTGTGCATGGCCGCCATCTTGCCCGACGGCGGTCAGCCGCGGTGAGCAGGACGCCTCGGTGGCTGGCACCTCGGTGGCGGGCGGCTCGGTGGCGGGCGCCTCGGTGGCTCAGTGCCCGAGGCTGAGGGTCACGATGGCCGCGGTGTTGAAGGCGGCGTGGGCCACCATGCCCGGACCCAGCCGGCCCAGGCGATGGGCCAGCACCCCCAGGACCACTCCGAAGGCGGTGAGGCCGAGGAGCTGCAGCCCCTCCTGGTGGGCCAGACCAAAGGCGATCGCCGATATTAGTACCGAGAGGACGGGGGCGAGCCGGGGCACCATGGGCCCGAGGCGCTTTCCGAGGGACCGGAGCAGCAGGCCCCGGAAGAAGATCTCCTCCACCACCGGAGCGCCGCCGGCGGCCAGGACCCCCAGCGCTATGTACATGGCGCCGTGCGCCCCCCCGGTAAAGCTCTGGGCCGGCTGGCTCAGGCGGTTGCCGAGGTGGGGAACGAACGGCTGGAGGGGGAGGTAGAGGAGGGGAATGAGCAGGTACTGAGAGGCCAGGCCGAGCAGCACGCCAAGGGGGAGGTCAGGCCAGGGCCGCAGCGCCAGGCCGAAGTCCCGCACCGGGCCCCGTCCCTTGCGCCAGCTCACCAGCAGCGGCACCCCCGCCAGGCCGATCCAAAGGGCAAGCAGCCCGGCCAGGAGCATGGACGGCGTGGTGCGGCCCGGTGACCCGCGGACGAACGCCATGCCACCAGCCGCCGCCACCGACAGCTCGGAGATGTTGGAGGCGACGAAGCCGACCAGGAATCCCACCACCACGTCCCCGAGCCCCCACCGGGGAAGGACGCCCGGGCCGGCGGGACGTCTCACCCGGCGCTACCGGCAGGGCTGCAGCGGGGACGTCTCACCCGGCTACCCCGGGAGTGCAGCCGCAGGTCACGGCACGACGATAACCACCCGGCGACGGCTGGCGGGCGGAAGCCACCGGGCGGACCGCCCACGGCCGGTAGCATGGCCCGATGAGTACAGCGACCTGCTCATGGGCAACATCGAGAGACGGTGCGTAGATGAGTCGTCAGCTTCCTGACCTGCGGCCCGACCGGCAGGAGCGTCCCGGTCGTCCCGGGCCGGGCGGCATGCCGGTGCCCGACCAGCATTGGCGCTGGGGCGCACTGGTGCTGTTGGTGGCGGTGCTGGCCATCTTCATCCTCCCGCCGCTGTTCGCCAGCAGCCCCAGCCAGAACCTGGACTACAACACCTTGCTCAACGACGTCCAACAGGGCAAGGTCCACACCGCGGTGGTGGACAACACGACCGGCAAGGTGACCGGCAAGCTCACCGACGGCGCCTCCTACGTGGTCAGCGGACCGGAGCCGGTCAACAGCACCGAGATCCGGGCGCTCAACCAGCACGGCGTCAAGCTCACCTTCAACACCCCCAGCCAGAGCAACCTGGTCGACTCGCTGTTGTACTTCGGCCTGCCCATCGTCGCCTTCCTCGGCATCCTGGTCTGGATGAACAAGCGGGCCCAGGGCCAGATGACCGGGATCATGTCGATCGGGCGATCGAAGGCCAAGCTGTACTCGACTGAGCGCCCGCGGACCACCTTTGAGGACGTTGCCGGCTACACCGGGGTCAAGCAGGAGATCAGCGAGGTGGTCGACTTCCTCAAGACCCCGGCGCGCTTCAAGGAGATCGGCGCCCGCATACCCAAAGGGGTCCTCCTGGTGGGGCCGCCGGGCACCGGCAAGACCCTTCTGGCCCGGGCGGTTGCCGGCGAGGCAGGGGTGCCGTTCATGTCGGTAAGCGGTTCGGACTTCATGGAGATGTTCGTCGGGGTGGGCGCCAGCCGGGTCAGGGACCTGTTCCAGACGGCCCGCAAGCAGGCCCCGGCCATCATCTTCGTCGACGAGATCGACTCCATCGGGCGCAAGCGGGGGGCGGGACTGGGCGGGGGCCACGACGAGCGCGAGCAGACGCTCAACCAGATGCTCAACGAGATGGACGGCTTCGACATGACCGAGGGCATCGTCATGATGGCGGCCACCAACCGCCCGGACATCCTCGACCCCGCCCTGCTGCGCCCTGGACGCTTCGACCGCCAGATCGTCGTGCCCCTTCCCGACCTGGAAGAGCGGCTGCCCATCCTCAAGGTCCACTGCAAGGACAAGCGAATGTCTCCCGACGTGGACCTGTCCCTGGTGGCCAGGGGTACGCCGGGGATGAGCGGTGCCGACCTGGCCAACCTGGTCAACGAGGCAGCCCTTCATGCTGTTCGCCGCAGCAGTGACGCAGTCCACATGGAGGACTTCGAGGCGGCACGCGACAGGGTCCTCATGGGCCAGAGGCGCGAGTCCGTTCTGCTGAGCGACGCCGAGAAGGAGCGCATCGCCTACCACGAGGGGGGCCACGCGGTGCTGGCCTACGCCCTGCCCACTGCCGACCCGGTGCACAAGGTGACCATCCTGCCCACCGGGATGGCCCTGGGAGTGACCCAGCAGCTGCCCATCGAGGAGCGCCACATCTACGCCCGCGAGTACATAGAGGACACCCTGGCGGTACGCATGGGTGGCCGGGTGGCCGAGATGCTGGTCTACGGCAACCTCTCCACGGGGGCCAGCAACGACCTGGTGGGCAACACCGAGCTGGCTCGCAAGATGGTGCGGGAATGGGGCATGAGCGACCGCATCGGGCCCATGGCCTGGGGATCGCAGGGGATGGTGTTCCTCGGGGAGGACCTGATGCACTCCCGCGACTACTCAGAGGACACCAGCCGGGTCATCGACGAGGAGGTGGAGCACATCCTGAGGGTCCAGGAGGAGCGGGCCACCGAGGTGCTGCGCCGGCACCTGATGGGCCTGCGGGCAGTGGCCAGCGCCCTCCTCGACCGGGAGACCATCGATGGCGCCGAGGTCGGCAAGCTGGTCGACATGGCCTACGGGCGTCCCGTGCACACCAACGGGTCGGCCGGGGTTCCCAGCTTCGGCGGCCCCGAGGCCCAGCCAGGTGACGGCCGGTCGAGCGGAGCGGCGCCAGGGAAGGGTCCGGCGGGTGGGGAAGATGCCCCGGCACCGACCAACGGGTCCGACGGGCCAGGCAGTGACCGGGCAGGCGCCCGGCGCGGGCCGGCCTCCGACCCTGCGGCGGTGATCGACCACTCCGATCCGACCATCGAGCAGCCGGCCATCGACGACACTGCGGTGATCGATCCTCCGCCCTTCCCGCCCCGCCCGCACCCCCGAACCGATCACAGCTAGGGGCACCGGCGACCGAGGTGGTCGCTGACGAACCGGGACGACAGCGGCGGCGACGCCGGCCGCCGGGGCGGCGGGTCGGGGCGGCGGCTCAGGAGAGTGGTATGCCGAGGCTGGCCGAGACGCCGGGACCCTTGAGCTGGTACTGGTCGCTCTCCACCACCACCGGCACGCTGGCCTGTACCACCAGGGCGACCGATGGGCTGGTCAGATGGTCGCCGATCCGCAGGGACAGACGCCCGCCAGACGCCACCGGCAGGCCGGTGAGGCCGGGCACCGGTGCCTCGACCCCTCCTGCCAGCGACGACACCGAGACCGTGCCCGGGTCCGGGCCCGGATCCTGGACCGCCACCTCCAGGTCGGTGGCGCTGGTCGCCTCGCCGCCGGGCAGTACCCACCGGCGGGCCACGTGCGGCGAGCCGAGAAGGTCGGCCCGGCCGGCCCCGGCCGCCGGAGCGGTGGCGGCCACGGTTCGCACCGCCACTACCGGCACCCCGTTGGTGGCGGTGACCACCGCGTCATGGCCCACCTTCTGGGGGACTCGGAGCTGGCTGTTGGCAACCAGGGTCAGTTCCTGCTGTGGACCTACGGTCAGCTGGAACGGCTCTGCGCTGCCCGCATCCAGGCCCAGCGCCAGGCTGACCTCGGCCACCCGGCCGGAGGGGTTGTACACGTGGTACCCCTCGATGGTCCCCCCCCCGTCCTGCCCGGCCGGGAAGCTCCACCGTGTCCCAGGCATGGGGGCCCCGAGCGAGAGGGCCATGCCCGCCACCCCGTAGCCAGCCGTGGCCGGAGCCCCGCCCTGCGCCGTCCCGCCGCCCGGGGCCGTCGTAGCCGGTGCCCCGCCCGCAGCCGGCGCGGTCGCAACCGAAGCGCCACCGGACGCCGGCGCGCCCCCCGGCCCGGCCGTAGCCGGAGCGGCAGCTGCCCCACTGGCCAGCTCCAGCTGGCCGACCACCAGACGCCCGATCCGGGCCGAGACGGTGGTGGCCACGCCGGTGCGGTCCTGGACGTGGGCCCCGACATCGACCGTCACCAGGCCGTCGGCCGGCACCTCGATGCCCTGGAAGTCGCCCGGGCTGGCCGGCCCCTGGTCGGTGGCGAAGGTCAGGTCGGCCACCGCGTAGCTGGCCGTCGGGTTGAAGAGGGCAAGCGTCAGGACATTGCCCTTGATGGTCGAGCCGGTCGCCAGGTACCACTGCTGCGAGGTGGCCGACGCGCAGGGAGCGGCGCTCCTGCCCAGCTGGCCGGTCACCACCTCCTCGACGCCCACGCCGCCGCCGGCCAGCTGCACGGTCGCCGCCCCCGACGGTCCCTCACCGAGCTGGGCCTGGGGGACGACCAGCTGGGAACGAGCGGCCACGGCCACCGGCTGGGTGCGCGGCGCACCGTGGCCGGTCACCGCGGTGATGGTGCCGGCCACCGGGCGAGAGCCGGCGTTGGCCAGGACCAGCTGGCCAGCGGCCGTGGCGCCCGGCGGCCCCGGCGCGCCCGGGCAGTACCACGCTGACGACAGGGCCGAGGTCGGGGCGGCCGTCGGCAGCGAGGGAGCCAAGGACACCTGGGTGGCAACCGCCGGCCGGATGGCCCGGTCAGCCAGCCCGCCGCCCACGGCCAGGACGGCCAGGGCCACCAGCACCGGCGCCCGGCGCACCCTGGCGGTGCCGGACGGGCTCACCGGCGCCCGGCCAAGCCGGCCGTCGCCGGGCCTCCGGCCGGGGAGCCCGCCGCCGGTCGGACAGGGCGAGGAGCCAGGCGCCCTTCAACGTCGGCCTCCCGAGGCCGGCGCCGAGCGGACAGGGCCCCCAGCGCCACCAGCCACAGTGCCGCCTCGCCGGCCATGGCCAGGGCCCGGCCGCCTGTCAGGGGGTGGGTCGGGGCACCCGGGCCGGGCCTGTAGGCGGCGTTCTGGTAGACGGCTGCGCCCGGCCCGGTAGGTACCGGGCTCAGGTCGTCCTGGGTGGCCAGCACAGCCTGCACGCCGGCGCCGGGGCTACCTGGTCCTCCCGGCCCCGGGCTGGCCGCCGGCCCCGCCGGCGAGGACGACAGCGCCACCACCACATAGCGCACCGAGGCGGCGGCCAGGAGATGACCCAGCTGACTGGTGAGGCCCGAGCGGGCCAGGTTCACCGAGCGAGCCAGCCCCTCGGCCGGGCCGGGATCGGCGCTGGGCCACAGGTCGACGGCGTCGGGTAGCCCGCCCTGCGAGGTGCCGTAGGCCAGCCCGGGACCAAGGGCCCAACCCCGCAGCGGCAGCACCCGGGGGTCACCCAGCCAGAGAACCCGAAAGGTGCCCGAACCGCCGGAGCCGGCTATCGGCAGGGCAGACTGGTCGTAGCCTTGGCTGGGCAGCCCCCAGCGTCCTCCGACCGACAGGGTCAACACCGGGATGGTAGCCACCACCAGGGCCGCCGCCGCCACCAGGGAAGCAGCATGACGCCAGCCGAGCCGGTAGCCGGGCAGGTCCATCTCGAAGGCCATCAGCCCCAGGCCGGCCGACAGGGCGATGGCCGCGCCGGCCGGTGCCAGCAGCAAGTCCGGCGGTGGGCCGTCGATGCCTAGCCAACCTCGGCCGATGGCCCAGGCCAGCCCCCAGCACACCACCGCCACCGACCAGAGCCGGCTGGCCCACGCCAGCCTCCACTGCCTACCCACCACCAGGGGCAGGGCGGCCGCCAACACGAGGGCCCAGCCCACCGGGCCACCTCCCAGCGATGCCGTCTGGAAGCGCAGCAGGGCGCCAAGGCCCAGGGCGGCCGAGGGCGAGCCGCCCTGGCCGGTGAGGACACTCAGGTGGGCTCCGGGACGGGCCAGGTCGAGGGTCCAGGGCAGGCTCAGCACCGCGCCGACCACCACCCCGGCGACGGCCACGCCCAGGGCGGCGGCGGCCGAGCGGACCTGGCCGACCAGCGCCGAGCCGAGCACCAGGCCCACCCCCATGACCAGGACCAGCAGGGCCCAAGCCGGGACCAGGGAGCCGATAACCGCCACCAGCACCCCCAGGGCCACCGCCTGGCGAGGCCAGGCCGGCGGCCCTCGGCGAGGGCGCCTGGCGGCTCCGCCCACCGGCCCGGCGGGACGGCCGACCAGGCCCGGCAGGGGGGCCAGATGGGTGGCTCGCACCAGGCGGCCCAGGGCCCACGGGGCGCCGGCATAGGCAGCCAGCGCCCCCCAGTGGCCCTGGCTCAGGGCGTTGTACGCCAGGGGCAGGACCAGGTAGGCCACCATCGTCACCAGGCGCCCCGGCACCGAGGTCAACGGGCGAGCCAGGCGATAGGCGCCGATCGCCCCCAAGGGGATGCTACCCAGCACCAGGACCTTGGCCAGCAGCCCCATGCTGCCGTCGAGGACCGCTCCCCCCAGCCCGAGCAGGGCAAAGGCCAGCGGAGGCGGGGCACTGGACCCCAGGCCCGTCGGTCGCCAGCTGCTGGCGAAGAGATGCAGGAACGTGGCCCATCCGGGCATCGGCACCAGCTCCCCCACCGCCGGCAGGGGTGGTCCGAGGAGGCTGCGGGTGCCGTAGACGAACACCAGGGCGACGACCGCCCACACCGCCAGAGTGGTGGCCGGACCGCCGCGGGGCGCCCGGCGGGCCGGCTGGCGGGCGACGGCCCCCGCCCCCTGGCCGTCCCGTGGGTCCTGGCTGGCCACGGCCTGGTGGGCGTCGTGGCCGGGGACCGCCTCCCTGCCGGCGCCCAGCCCGATGTCCAGGTCGGACAGCATCGGCGTGGGCGCCCGGGTCAGCTGGCTCCCCACGAACGCCGACAGCCGGGCACTACCCCTCACCTGGAGCCGGCGAACCTCCTTGTCGGACACCCGGCGCTGGGCGGCCAGCGCCCGGCGCCGGGCCCGCAGGTCGCCCAGCCTGGCCAGGTTCCATCGCCAGGCGCCCCCGATGGCTCGGGCCCGACGGCCCTGCCCGGTGAGCAGGGCGTAGGCCATCTCGCCCAGCGCCAGCACCGCCAGCTGGGGGACCACCCGCACCAGGTGGGGCAAGCGGTAGGTCTTGAGGACGGAGCGCAGCTCGTGGCGGCGCTGCCAGGCGGCCATGTCCACGCCATCGCGTGGCAACGAGAGATCGGCGCCGTCGCCCCGAGCCCGCCGATGCCGGCTCCCCGACCCCGGCCGGCGGCTGCCAGCAGGCCCCAGGCGGCCACGGGCCCTGGGCAGGGCCCGGCGCCCGGTGCTCAGGGCCTCGAGGTGACGTACCCGGGCGGACGGGGCGACCACCACCCGGGCCCCCGCCACCTGGGCCCGCCAGGACAGGTCCACGTCCTCGCCCAGCAGGAACATCTCGGGGTCGAAGCCGCCCAGGCTGGCGAACAGGTCGGCCCGCACCAGCATGGCTCCGCCGGGGGCGGCGAACACGTCTCTCACCGAGTCGTGCTGCTCGTGGTCGAGCTCTCCGGGCTCCACCCGGGGGGCAGGCGCTCCTCCCTTGTCTGCTCCCATGCCGACCGCCAGCAGGCGCTCGGGCCGGGCCCAGTCGACCAGCTTGGGCGCCACCACTCCGGCATTCGACCGAAACGCCTCCTCGACCAGCTGGCGCACCGCGTCGCCTGCCAGCGCCACGTCGTCATGGCAGATGACGAAGTGGGTGGCTCCGTCCACCACCGACAGCACATGGTTGGCGGTGGCTGCGAACCCGACATTGGCATCCATCCGGCAGACATAGGCGTCGGGCAGCACGCCGGCCACCCGGCTGGTGGGGTCGGAGGCGCTGGCCGCGTCGAGCACCAGGACCGACAGGGCCGGGTAATCCTGGGCAGCGAGAGACGCAAGGGCCTCCTCGAGCCAGGGTCCCGGGTCGCAGGTGACCACGACGGCCACGACCGGCGGGGCCTGGGGGTCCGTCAAGATCCCAAGGCTACCTCCGCCGACGTAGGCCAGGGAGACGCCGTCGCTTGCAACTGTTTATCGAGTGGGGCACACCGGCTAACGTGGACAAGCGCCTTCTCGAAAGATTGGAGATACCGCCATGGCCGATCCGCTCACTTCCGCCAAGGATGCCGCCTACGTGGCCGTCGGCTTGGGCGTGCTGGGGATCCAGCGGGCCCAGGTCCGCCGCCGGGAGCTGGCCAAGGCCCTGGAGGGGCCGATGGCCAGCCTGAGGCCCCCGCTCGAGGCAGCCCGGGCCGAGCTCGGGAAGCTGGCCAGGGAGCTCGACGACCGGATCGACCCGCTGGTGACCCAGGCCGAGACCCGCCTCGAGGCGGTCGAGGGGCGCCTGGGGTACCCGGCCCGGGAGCTGCTGGGCCAGGCCCGCCAGCAGGCCAGGGGCGCCCGGGCCAAGGTGCGCGGCTGCCTGGGGGATTGAGCCGCGGCCCGGGTCCGGCTCAGCCGCCGCCCAGCGTCGAGCGCCAGTAGTCAAGGACGTCCCGCAGGGTGTCGTCCAGGGGGATCTGCGGCTCCCAACCGGTGGCCGCCCGCAGCCGGCTGGCGTTCCCCCGCATCACGGCCACATCGGTGGGGCGCTCCAGGGCAGGATCGACCTCCAGCTCGACGTCGATCCCGGCCAGGCCGACCAGGCGGCGCACCAGGTCCTCGATGGCCAGATCGGTGCCGGAGCATACGTTGTAGGCCTCCCCCGGGCGGCCGTCCACCACCGCCAGACGGTAGGCCCTCACCACGTCCCGCACGTCGGTGAAGTCGCGGCGGGGGCGCAGGTTGCCGACCCGCAGCTGGTGGAGGCCCGCCTGGTCGGCCTCCACGATCCTGCGGGCCAGAGCCGAGACCACGAAGGCTGACGACTGCCCCGGCCCGATGTGATTGAACGGGCGCGTTCGAAGGACCGCCAGACCCCTGCCCAGGTGGGCCTGGACGCCCAGGTACTCGGCTGCCACCTTGCTGGCCGCGTAGGGGCTGACCGGCCGCAACGGCGACTCCTCGGTCAGGGGCAGCTGACCGGCACCGACCCTGCCGTACACCTCGGCCGAGCCCACGAGGAGGACCCGGGGCGGCGACAGACAGGCCCGGGCCGCCTCCAGCAGGTTGAGGGCCCCGAGCGCGTTGACCCGGAACGCCTCCTGGGGGGCGTCCCATGACTGCCCCACGTGAGTGAACCCGGCCAGGTGGTAGACGACCTCGGGTCGCGCCTGGGCCATGGCGTCGGCCAAGGCTGCTCCCTCGGTGACGTCCAGGCTCGGAGGTGGGGCCGTCACCTCGTCGCCCGAGGCTTCGAGGTGCTGGCACAGCCATCCCCCTACGAAGCCATGGCCTCCCGTGACGAACGCCCGCACCTGGGACTCGGCCTACTTGCCGTCGCCGCCGGCCACGACCGATCGGCAGGCCGCCCGGTACGCCTCCAGGTGCCCGGCGGCGCTGGCCGCCCACGTGTGACGGGCAGCGACGGCCAGGCCGCGGGATCGGCGGCCGGCCAGAGCGTCGTCGCCCCGCACCACCATGTCGAGGGCGCCCGCCAGGCCCTCGCGGTCACCCGGATCCACCAGCAGGGCTGCTCCCTCGGCGACTTCCTGCATGGCCGAGCCCCTGGTGGTCACCAGCGGGGTGCCACAGGCCAGGGCCTCCAGCGCCGGCAGGCCAAATCCCTCGACCAGCGACGGGTAGGCGACGGCAGTGGCCTGGCGCAGCAGGGCGGGGACGGCCGCGTCGGGGACGTAGCCGGCTCGTATCACCCGCTCGGGCTGATGGGCCTCCTTGAGGGCCGCCTCGACCGCCGCCCGACCCCAGCCCGGCTCGCCGGCCAGCACCAGGCGCAGGCCGCGATGGGCCGAGCACATGCGGTCGAAAGCCCGGATCAGGGTGGGAACGTCCTTACGCGGCTCGAAGGTGCCGATGAAGGCCACGTAGGGTGGGGTGATCCGCAGGTGGTCCAGGATGTGGGCATCCGCTCCCGGGACCGGCTCCTCCGGGCGGAAGCGCACGTGGTCCACGCCGTGGCGCACCACGTGGACCGGGCCGGCGGGGGAGAAGCGCCCCATCAACCGGGCAGCCGTCGCCTCGCTCACGCAGACCAGCGCCTCGGCGTGGCGGGCCGCCACCCGGATGGCACGGCGGAACACGGTCACCTTGGATCGCTGGTGCCACTCGGGATGGTCGAAGAAGGTCAGATCGTGGATGGTGACGACCCGGGGCACGGTGGCATGCTCGGGCATGGTGTAGTGGGGGCTGTGGTGGACCTCGACACCCAGGCGGGACAAGAGGTGCGGCTGGACGGCCTGCTCCCAGGCCAGACGAGCCGGTCGATGGCCCGGGGCCGCGCTCTCCACCGTCGCCGCCGGTCCCAGCTCCCGCCAGCGCTCGGCGTCGTTGGCCCGGCTCACCAGGGTCAGGTCCACGTCGTCGCGGCTGGCCAGGGCGGCCGCCAGGTCCAATGTGTAGCGCCCGGCGCCCATGGGTCGGGCCGGGACAGCGGTGACGTCCAGGCTCAGGCGCAGCCGCTCCCTCGTCTCGACACCAGTCCCAGCGGTCATGTCACGGTCTCCCACAGCTCGACGTGGCGGCGGGCGGCCGCCTCCCAGGTGAGCTTGGCGGTCCGCGCCCGACCGGCGGACACCATCTCGGCTCGAGCCGCCTGGTCGGCCGACGCCACCACCATGGCGTCGGCAATAGCGTCGCCGTCCCCGGGGTCGACCTCCAGAGCTGCTCCCCCCGTGCTGGGCATGGGGCTGGCCACGACTGGGGTACCGGCGGCCATGGCCTCCACCGGCGGCAGGCCCCACCCCTCGGCCAGGGGCACGTAGACCAGGCAGCGTGCTCCGGCGTACAAGCCAGCCAGCACGCCCGGCGCCACCATCCCGGTCGTCACCACCCCCGGGCTCCCGGCGGCGGCCCCGCCGGGCAGGTCCCGCCCCCATCCCCAGGGGCCCACCACCACCAGCGGCCAAGGAGCGGGGAGCCGGGGCCGGGCCCGCCGGTAGGCAGCCAGCACCGCGGCCAGGTTCTTGCGAGGCTCGATGGTGCTCACACTCAAAAGGTAGGGCCCCTGCACTCCCAGACGACCCAGCACCGCCGCCGCCCCGGCCACGTCGGGGGACGGCAGGTGGTCGGCACCTTCCTCGACCACCTCGATCCGTCCCGGGTCGGCCCCCGCCCTGATCAGCTCGTCCCCGGTCGCATCCGAGGGCACCACGAACAGCGCCGCCCGGGTCAGGGCGCGCACCAGTGCCTCTTCGTGCCACCGTCTGCCCCTGGCCGGGAAGGCGCCGGGTTGGGCCCGCCAGGCCAGGTCATGCACGGTCGCCACCACCGGCTGGCCGCCGCCGCGGGGAACGGCCAGGGAGACGGCATGGACCACGTCGAACCCGCCAGGCGCCGGCAGGCCGGCGTCCCACGCCCGGGTGAGGAGCGGCCCAGGCAGCCGGGAGGCCAGCACCGGGCGGCCCAGGGCGCCCAACGGGTCGGGCCGGCGAGAGGGCCGGCTGGCCAGCAGGGTGAGCTCGGGCACCGAGGCGCCGAGGCCGGAGCGGGCGAGGGCATCCAACCCCTGGAGCAGGCCAGTGGTGTAGGTGCCGATACCACCGGCCACGCTCCGGCGAAGCTGCTCGGCCACCAGCAGGACCCGCACGTGGTCGGCCCCTCAGTCTCAACCGGGGACCGTCACGCCGGCCGCGTCGCGGTACAGCTGAGCCAGGGCGGACCCGCAGCTCTCCCACGAGAAGCGCCTGACCCGGGCGGCTCCCCTGGCCACCAGGGCCCTCCTTGCCGCCTCGTCGGAGACAAGGCGCGCCAGCGCCCCGGCCAGCGCCGGGACGTCGCCTACTGGGACCAGCTCGGCCCCGTCCCCCACCACCTCGGGAAGGGCCCCGGCGGTGGTCGCCACGACCGGCACGCCGGCGGCCATGGCCTCGAGGGGAGGCAAGCCGAAGCCCTCGTAGCGGGACGGATAGGCGAACACCGACGCCCCCGCCAGCAGGCGATCACGGGTGTCCGGGTCGACATAGCCCACGCGCACGACGCGGGCCCCGTGGGTGGCGGCCGTCACTGCCGCCTCGAACGCCGCCTTCCCCCAGCCGTCGGGCCCGGCGACCACCAGGGAAAGATCGGGATCGGTCTCGGCTACCAAGTCGAACGCCCCTACCAGGCTGACCAGGTCCTTGCGGGGCTCGACCGTCCCCAGGGCCAGGACGTACGGGCGCCTGACCCCGGCCAGCCCCGGGTCGGCGCCGGCCGGGATGGATCCCGGGGAGGCGTGCCGTGGCACCCCGTGGTGGATGGCTCGGACCCGGTCCGGGTCGGCCCCCAGCAGCTCGACCACCTCGGCGGCCACGAAGGCCGACGGGGTGTGCACCCACGCCCCCCGGTCCAGGGCCTGGCGGACCAGCGAGGGGAAGGCCGCCGTCGGCCGGTCGACCATCTCCGGGAAGCGCACGGTGGTCAGGTCGTGGACGGTGACCACCTGGGCGGCCCGCCTGGTCGGCGGCACCACGAAGTTGGTCCCGTGAACCACGTCGAGGGGACCGGTCCAGCACTCGATGGCCGGAGCACCTGTCGTCCGCCAGGCCAGGTGCACCGGCCGGGCCGGCATGGCCGCATCGACCGCTCTGACCCCCGGCGGCAGCTGTCCCAGTATCCCCCGCCGGCGCCTCCAGCTGACGGCGAAGGCCGCCACCTCCAGGTCTGCTCGGCACCCCAGCGCCTCCAGCGCCCCGGCGCAGAACGCGCCCACCCCGGTACGTGCCCCGAGAAGGGGGGTGGCGTCGAGGGCCACGACCAGGCGACCGCCGCCCACTGGCATGCCCCGAGCCTTGCATACCCGCCGCCTCCTGCCGGCCGACGGGTGACTGCGGGCACCCCGGCCGGTTGCTCACAGGCGGTAGCTTGGCCGGGTGATCGTCGCTTTGGCGGGGGGGGTAGGCGCCGCCCGCTTCTTGGAGGGGCTGGTACAGGTGGTGGCCCCCGAGGACGTCTGCGTGGTGGTCAACACCGGCGACGACACCGTCCTTCACGGTCTGCACGTCAGCCCCGACCTGGACACGGTCACCTATACCCTGGCCGGGGCGGTCGACCCGGAGAGGGGGTGGGGCCTCGCCGGGGACACCTGGAGGGCCATGGAGGCCCTGGACCGCTACGGCGGGCCCACCTGGTTCCGCCTCGGCGACCGGGACCTGGCCACCCACCTCTACCGGACCCGCCGGCTGGACGAGGGCGCCCGGCTCTCCACGGTGACGGCCGAGGTGGCCGGCGCCTGGTCGGTGAGGACCAGGCTGCTGCCCATGTCCGACGACCCGGTTCGCACCCATGTGGGACTGGCCGGAGGCCCCGAGGTGGGCTTCCAGGAGTACTTCGTGGAGCTCCGCCACGCCGCTCCGGTCGAGGCGGTGCGCTTTGCCGGGGCGGTCGACTCCCGACCTGCCCCCGGTGTCCTCGACGCCATCGACCGGGCAACGGCGATCGTGGTCTGCCCCTCCAACCCCGTCTTGTCCATCGGCCCCATCCTGGCCGTCCCCGGCCTGGCCGGCGCCCTGGCCGAGCGACGGGCCGTCACCGTGGCCGTGTCGCCCATCGTGGCCGGGGCCGCCGTCAGGGGACCGGCTGACCACCTGATGGCCGAGCTGGGCCACCATCCCTCGGTCGTCGGAGTGGCCCGTCTCTATGCCCCGTGGGTATCGACCCTGGTGGTCGACGAGGCCGACGCCGCCATGGCCGCGGCAGTCGAGGAGGAGGGGATGCGCTGCGTAGTGGCCAACAGCCTGATGACGTCCGTCGACGCAGCTGCCAGCCTGGCCAGGGTCACGCTCTCCGCTGCCGCGGGCCCAGGTTGACCCGAGGTTGACCTCATCGAGGTCCAGCCGGGGCCTGGCTGCCCCGGGGAGCCTGGTCGTCTTCCCCGTGCTCGGGATGCCCGAGGTGGTGCCGGGGGACAGGCTGGCCGCCCTCGTCGCCGAGCGGGCCGACCTGGCCGACGGCGACGTGGTGGTGGTCACCCAGAAGGCCGTCTCCAAGGCTGAGGGCCGCCTGGTGGCTCTCGGCCCCGGCCAACCCGACGCCGCCCGCCGCCGGCTGGTGGAAAGGGAAGCGGTCAGGGTCCTGCGCCGGCGGGGCGAGCTGCTGATCACCGAGACCGGCCACGGTTTCGTCTGCGCCAACTCCGGAGTCGACCTGTCGAACGTGCCGGTGGACCAGGCCTGCCTGCTGCCCGTCGACCCCGACCGCTCGGCCCGGCGGGTGCGCAGCGGCCTGCGGGCTCTGCTCGGCGTGGAGGTCGCAGTCGTCGTCTCGGACACCTTCGGCCGGCCGTGGCGCCAGGGCGTGACCGACGTGGCCATCGGCACGGCGGGGATCGCCGCGGTGGTGGACCTTCGCGGCGGCGCCGACGCCCAGGGCCGCCCGTTGGTGGCGACACAGATCTGTGTGGCCGACGAGCTGGCCGGCGCGGCCGAGCTGGTCATGGGCAAGGCCCGCGGCGTACCGGCCGCCGTGGTGCGGGGAGTCGACCCTTCCTGGCTGCGCGAGTCGTCGGTGGCCGCCGAGGTGGTGCGTCCGTACGGCGAGGACCTTTTCCGCTGAGGCCCTCCGGCCCGGGGCCGGGCTCTGAGGGCCGGGCTCTGAGGGCGGGCTCTGAGGGCCGGGGTCCCGGCCCAGGGGAGCCTACTGGTGGTGGCCCAGGTGGCCCAGTACGGCGGCTGTCCCCTCTTCGAGGGCGGTCCACGGCTTCCATCCGAGGTGGATGGCGGCCCGGCTGCAATCCAGGCACGAGCGCCCCAGCTCTCCCGGGCGAGCCGGAGCGTGCACCGGTCGCCGGTCGACCCCGGCCGCCTCGGCCATGGTCCGGTAGAGGTCGGCCACCGAGGTCTCCACCCCAGTGCCGACGTTGATCACCAGGCCCCCGCCCTTCTCGGCTGCTCGGGTGAAGGCGTCCACCACATCATCGACGAACACGAAGTCCCTGGTCTGGGTGCCGGTCCCGTAGATCGTGCAGGCCTCGCCAGCCACCAGGTGCCCGGCGAACATGGCCACCACGCCGGCCTCTCCGTGCGGGTCCTGGCGCGGCCCGTACACGTTGGCCAGGGCCAGCGCGCAGAACTCCAGCCGGTACAGCTCACGGTAGGCGACCAGGTAGTCCAAGGCGGCCTTCTTGGCGACGCCGTAGGGCGACAGCGGGCGATGGGGGTGCGACTCGCGAAGCGGCAGCCTCGACGAGCCCGGGTCGCCATAGAGGGTCCCCCCACTGGCTGCGAACACCACCCGGGAAGCCCCGGCCAGCCGGGCCGCCTCCAGCACCCCGACGGTGCCCACCACGTTCACCTCGGCATCGAACGCCGGCCTTTCCAGCGACACCTGCACATCGGGCTGGGCGGCCAAGTGGAACACCACGTCGGGCCGGCGCAGGGCCATCAGCTCGATCAGCTCCGGGGAGCCGATGTCGAGGTGGTGGAAGGTGAGGTCGACGGAGCGGTCGGCCCGGGCGTCGGCCAGGTTGGCCAGCGAGCCGGTGGACAGGTCGTCGACCACGTCCACCCGGTGGCCCTCGGCCAGCAGGCGCTCGACCAGAGCCGAGCCGATGAAGCCCGCCCCGCCGGTGACCAGCGCCCTCATGCCGGGACCCGCAGCCCTTCGACGGTGGCGCCGCCAGGCACCACCGCGCCCGGGCCGATGACCGACAGGGCCCTCACCATGGCCGCCGGGGCCACCACCGCCCCCTCGCCCACGATGGAACCCTCCACCACGCTCCCCCGTCCGACCACCGCCCCGGCCAGCAGCACCGAGGAGGTCACCGAGGCCCCTTCCTCGACCCGGGCCCCGGCCCCCACCACCGAACCGGTCACCGTCGCCCCGGCCCCCACGAAAGCGGCGTCGCCCACCAGGGAGGTGGCCATCACCTCACCGTCGACCACCGGCAGGCCGGCCAGCCACACTCCAGGAGCGCTCTGCCTGGCCTCGGCCAGCGGCGGGCGCTGGGCGCCTATGAACCACAGGTTGGCCCACAGGTAGCTGGCCGGGGTGCCGGCATCCACCCAGTACGAACCGGAGACCATGGCGAAGAGGCGCCCCTCGGCGGCCACGGCGGGGAAGACGTCTCGCTCGATCGACACCCGCCGCCCAACCTCGATGCGGGCCAGCAGCGACGGCTCGATCACGTAGGCGCCCGCGTTGATGAGGTTGGTGGGGGCCTGTCCGGGCAGCGGCTTCTCGATGAAGGCGAGCACCCGTCCGTCGGCGTCGGTAGGGACCACGCCGAAGGTCGATGGGTCCTCCACCGGGGTGAGAGCGATGGTGGCCTCGGCTTGCCGGCGGCGGTGGAGCTCGAGCAGGTCGCCGAGATCGAGGTCGGCCAGGACGTCTCCGTTGAGCACGAGAAAGGTCTCGTCGATACCGGCCACGGCTGCCGCGAAGCCCACTGCCCCGGCGGTGTCGAGCGGGGTCGGCTCCACTGCGTAGACCAGTCGGATGCCGGCGGCCCGACCGTCGGGGAAGGCCTCCACAAAGGCGTCGGGCCGGTATCCGAGCGCCAGTACCGCCTCGTCGACCCCATGGACGGCCAGCTGGTCGAGGACCCGCTCGATCATCGACCGTTCGGCCACCGGCAGCAGCTGCTTGGGGGTGGTGAGGGTGAGCGGGCGAAGGCGAGTGCCCTCCCCTCCCACCAGGACCACCGCCCTCACGGGGCTGGAGGGCTGCCGGTGGAGGTGGGGGCCGAGGTCCCGGCTGGACCGGAGGCCGGGGCGGTGGCGGCCGGGGCGGTGGCGGCCGGGCTTCCCGGGGCGGTGGCGGCCGGGGCGGTGGCGGCC
>JAVKSQ010000025.1:0-46074 GCA_039583615.1 Acidimicrobiales bacterium | reverse complement strand
CAGCCCGGTTGGAAGCGAGCCGGCCGAGATCGAGAAGGTGTAAGGCGTGGCGCCTCCGCCGGCTTGCACCTGGGCGTCGTAGGGCGACCCCAGGGTGGCGCCGGGCAGCGAGGTGGTGGATATGGCCAGAGCCGTCACGGTCAGGGTCGTGGAGCCGCTCACCGACCCGTCGGTGGCGGTGATGGTGGTGGTCCCCACGGCCAAGGCAGTGGCCAGGCCCGAAGAGGAGACGGTGGCCACCGAGGGGGCAGACGAGGTCCAGGTGGCCGCCGAGGTGAGGTCGGTGGTCGACCCGTCGCTGTAGGTGCCGGTGGCACTGAGCTGCTGGGTGGTGCCCTTGATCACCGAGGGGTTGGCCGGGGTGACCCGGATCGAGCCGAGCACCGGGGCGGTGACGGTGAGGGTCGTGGAGCCGCTCACCGACCCGTCAGTGGCGGTGAAGGTCCCCACTCCGGACATGCCAAGGCCAGTGGTGGTCGACCTGGGGCCCGACCCGTCGGTGGCGGTGATCGTGGTGGTGCCCACGGCCAGGGCGGTGGCCAGGCCAGCAGAGGAGACGGTGGCCACCGAGGGGTCAGACGAGGTCCAGGTGGCCGCCGAGGTGAGGTCGGCGGTCGACCCGTCGCTGTAGGTGCCGGTGGCAGCGAACTGCTGGGTGGTCCCCTTGGGCGCCGACGGGTTGGCCGGGGTGACGGCGATGGAGGCCAGGACGGGCGGGGTCACGGTGAGGGTCGTCGAGGCGCTCACCGAGCCGTCGGTGGCAGTGATGGTGGTGGTGCCCGTCGCCAGGGCGGTGGCCAGGCCCGCAGAGGAGACGGTGGCCACCGAGGGGACAGACGAGGTCCAGGTGGCCGTCGAGGTGAGGTCGGCGGTCGTCCCGTCGCTGTAGGTGCCGGTGGCGGTGAGCTGCTGGGTCCTGCCCTTGGGCGCCGACGGGTTGGCCGGGGTGACGGCGATGGAAGACAGCGTCGCCGCCGGCTTGGAGATGGTGAGCGTGAAGTCCTGATAGACAGTGCCCGAGCCGTTGGTCGCCTGGAAGGTGAGGTGCACGTTGCCGGTCGACCCGGCCGGCGGCGTGCCCGAGAGGATGCCGGTAGCGGCGTCGAACGACAGCCAGCCGGAGCTGAAGTCAGGAAGGGACAGGGTGGGCGGTGGGTAGCCGCTGGCCGTCACCTTGAAGCTGTTGGCCTGGCCTACGAAGAAGGTGGTCGACGTCGCGCTGGTGAAGGCGGGCGCCTGGTCAACGGTCAGGGTGAAGGACTGCAGCGCGTCGGGAGTGACACCGTTGGAGGCGGTGACGGTGAACGGATAGACCCCGCCCGAGCCGGCCGGGGGCGTGCCCGACATGACTCCGGTGGTCGAGTTGACCGACAGCCAGCTGGGCTGGCCCGACAGCGCGAAGGTGGGCGCAGGCGCCCCGCTGGCCTTGACGGTGAAGGTGCCGGGGGTGCCGGCGTGGAAGGTCGTAGACGAGGCGCTGGTGATGGCCGGAGCCGCCGGGTAGACGGGGGTGATCTCGACCTCGGGAGCGGTCGTCGTCTCACCGGCCGACACGCCGGTGGCGCCGGGCTGCGCGTAGTCGGAGCCGCCGCCGCCGCCTCCTCCTCCCGAGGCGCCGCCGTCGCAGCCGGCGTCGCTGCCCCCGCCCCCGCCTCCGCCTCCGCCTACGTACCCGCCGCCCCCGCCACCACCCCCGCCGCCGCCGGAATTGCCCAGACCGCCGCCCCCGCCGCCGCCGAAGCCCTTACCGCCCGCCGCCGGGCCGACGTAGGACAGCGAGCCTCCTGGTTGCCCGGAGCCGGACCCGCCGGCGCCTCCGTAGTAGCCGGGGTAGCCGAGGTCGCAGGAGGAGTCGCTGGCGCCCGCCCCCCCGTTGTTGGGCGCGGTGGTGCCGCTGGCGCCGCCTCCGCCGCCAGGCTGGGGCCCTGCATGGGTCCCGTTGAGGCCGGCCGCTCCGGCGCCTCCCCCTGCGCCACCGGAGGAGCCGCCCTGGCCCTGACCTCCCCCGCCGCCGCCCCCGCCGCCTACTACCATGCGGCTGTCGTTGCCGCCGATCAGGGGGCAGTCCACAAGCGAGCAGGTTCGGATGTCCGAGGCGCCCCCGCCCCCGCCGCCCGGCCCGTTGCCGCTCGGTCCGCCCCCCGCTCCCCCCCCGGTCGTGCCGAAGCCCCCGCCGCTCCCGGTGGGAGGCGGACCGGCGCCGTCGGCTCCCACCTCGGCGTAGACGGTCGTTATGCCGCTGGGGACTCCGATCTGGGCCTTTACCATGCCGCCAAGGCCGGCGGCCCCGCCGCTGGTGCTCGAATGGCCGGCACCGCCGACCACCACCACGTCAAGGGCGACTGCCCCGCTCGGGACGGCGTAGGCGTGCTCGCCAGGACTGGTGTAGGTCGTCGAGGAGCCAGGCGTCGCTATCTGATCACCAGCGCCGACCGAGGAGCCAGCCGTCGCCATGGCAGGTGCCTCGGCGGCGAGGGTGGCGCCGGCGGGGACGAGCCCCAGCAGGGTGACGCCAAGTATCGGCTTGGCCAGGGAGGCGAGGGAGGGCTTGCGGATCATGGCTCGGGGTCTCCTTTTGGCTGGTGACAGTTGGACTCACCGGTAACGGGTCGCGTTCGGCAGGTCGGCGGACTCGTGATCCGGGGCGAGGAGTCCGGCGGGCGCGGCTGCCTTTTTGCCGAGCCGGACATGACGCGGGAGAGCTCGGCCATTAGAGCCAGCCAGCCCGTGAAAGAGGCGGCGGCGCCCCCTTCGGGCTGGACGGAGCCAACCGGGCGGCCGTCGTTGTCAGCGCCGAGGACCACGACGACCTGCAAGCGGCCGTCGCCCCCACCACGAGGTGAATAGGGGACCGAGGTGGGTAGGGGACCATGGCGGTGGTCGTGCTCGGATTGGGCCATTGACGGCAGCGTGGCGCCCCGGCCCCCGAGATGCATCCGTGGAAACCACTGATCATCAACGGGCGACGGGCCAGACGGCGCTCCTACGCAGGCTCTAACCTCTGTCGGTGGCTTCCGCTGACCATGGGAGCGAGATCGGGCCGAGCCGGCCACGGCTTCGGGAGCGGGAGGTGGCCACCCAGGCGCTGAGCGAGGCGATGGGGGCGGCCCGGGCGGGCACCGGCGGGGTCGTCTTCTTCCTCGGAGAGGCCGGGATGGGCAAGAGCTCCCTCATCGAGTCAGCCAGGCAGATGGCCGGTGATTCGATGTCTGTCCTCTCGGCCCGGGGAGCGGCCATGGAAGGCGACCTGGCCTTCGCCTTCGCCGGCCAGCTCCTGGACCTGCCCCCCCCTGCGGCGCGCCCACCGGACGGTGTCCGGGACCCTCTGTCACGACGGGCCTTGGTGCACGAGCTGGCCCGGGCCAAGCTACGCGAGTTGGCCGAGAGCGCGCCCCTGGCGTTGCTCCTGGACGACCTGCATTGGGCAGATCCGGACTCGCTGAGCCTCATCTCCTTCCTGGCCAGGCGGCTGACCGGGCTGGCCGTCGCCATCATCGGTGCCCTGCGCCCCTGGCCGCCCGCCGCATCCTTCCTCGTCAGGGACCTGGCCCATCACGGCGACGCCAGGGTCATCGACCTTGCTGCGCTCAGCTTCGAAGCCACCCGGGAGCTTGTCTGCGAGCTGGTGGGTGAAGACATCCGCCCGGAGCTGGGCCGGCGAGCCTTCGAGCTGACCAGGGGCAACCCGCAGCTGGTGGCAGAGGCGGCCCGTTGCATACGCCAGGACGGCGATCTGCCCCAGCACCCTGGTCCAGGCCTCGCCCGCCTCCAGCAGGCGCTACTGCTCAGCCATCTGGCTGGGCTGCCCCAGGCCTGCATCGAGTGCGCTCGGGCCGCAGCGGTCCTGGGTGGTAGGCCACGGCTGGCGGCGGTGCAGGCCGTCACCGCCCAGGACCCGGTCACCTTCGCCGAAGCCTTCGACTCCCTGGTGGAGGCAGGAGTGATGGTGAGGCCCGAGGCGGCTACCTGGGCCGAGTTCAGCCACGAGCTGCTCGCCTCGGCACTGCGCGAGGACATGTCCCCGGCGCACCGCCGGCTGCTGCACACGCGCGCCTTCGACTACTACGCCGACCTGGGGGACCCGGTCGCGGCAGCGCCTCACGCCGTGGCTGGCGACCTCTCGGGCGACGAGCGGGCGGTCTCTGTGATATCCGAAGCGGCCCTGGACGCCCTGACCCGAGGAGCGGTCGAGGTAGCGGTCGGCCAGCTGGCCGACGCGGTGGACCTGGCCGGGCCGGCCGTGAGCGAGCAGCTTCTCGAGCGGCGAGCTGATGCCCTCATGGCAGCCGGCAAGGTCCACGACGCGCTAGCGACCTACCAGAGTCTGCTCTCTCGGCCGCGCGGTGCTGCATCACGCCACCAGGTCCTGGCCAAGGCGGCCAGGGCGGAGGCCCACGTCGGGCGGCTGGAGGAGGCCCTGGACATGTTCGACGAGCTGGCCCGGGATGCGCACAGCCTGGGGGGGTCACTCGTGCCCACATTGTTGGAGCGGGCCCACATCGTGTGGGAGGCCAAGGGGCCGGTCGAGGCGCTGGCCGCCCTGGATCCGCCTGCCATTGGCAAGGTTGCCCTCACCGAGGCCGACGGCAAGATGCTCGAAGTGGTACGGAGCTACTTCCTCCTGGAGGCGGGCGACCCGAGAGGCCTGGGCTGTCTGGAGCGGGCAGCCACTGCCGCCCTCCGTCGCCTGGCGGCCCGGACCGGCCAGGCAGCGCCGTCCTTCCACACCATCACGCTGTGCGCTTCGGTGTGCGGCATGACCGAGCGCTTCGACCAGGCCCTCCGCCTCATCGAGCAGGGTGACCAGTCTCTGCGGCAACTGGGAGCCCTCTGGTCGACCGTACCGCTTCGGATAATCCGCCTCGGCATCCTGGTCAACCAGGGGTTCCCGCTCACCGTCGTGTCCGAGGCCGACGACCTGGAGGAGGAGCTGGACCTCGACTCCTTGACCCGCCCGCACGTCCTCACCTTCAAGGCGGAGGCGCTCGCTTCACTCGGGAGGACCGACCAGGCCTTCGAGCTGTGCCGTGCCGTGGAGGAGTCGGCGGGGGAGCAGCCCTGGTTCGCCGCTCTCAACCTGGCTGTCGCCTGGGGCGAGTGCCTCCTGGGCCAGGGTGATCCCGAGGCAGCTGCCGAGGCCTACCGCCGCGTCGAGGAGCTCGTCCACCGATTCGGCGTAGGAGAGCCATGCCTTCCCCCTTGGGCGGCGGGGGCGGTTGAGGCGGCCCTGGCGGCTGGCCAGCTCGACCAGGTCGAGCGCGTGGTGCAGTGGCTGGACGGCCGGGACCCCGGCCTGCCTTGCCTCTGGCCGAGGATGGTGGCCCTGGCCGGTCGGGCGGGCCTGGCCGCGGCTCAGGGGGACGACGACCGAGCCGGCCGCCTTTTCCAGCAGGCGTTGGCCTTACCGGTGGTCCGCCCGCTCGACCGCGCCCGGCTCCTCGTTCGCTACGGCGCTTGGCTGCGGGCCTCTCGCCAGCCCCTCCGAGCCCGACCGGTGCTGGCCGAGGCCCTGCGCACGGCAGAGGAGCGGGGCGCGGCCGGCCTGGCCGCCGAGGCGCGCGCCCAGCTGTCGGCTGCCGGCGGGCGGCGACGGTCGGAACGGGCGTCCACCCGCCTGACCCCGCAGGAAGCGCGCGTGGCCGAGCTCGCCCGCACCGGTGCCACTGCCAGAGAGATCGCTCAGAGGATGTACCTCTCACCACGAACCGTCGAGACCCACCTGGCCCGCGCCTACCGCAAGCTGGGTGTCAGCTCCAAGGCGGAGCTGCGTCGCCACCCGCCGTTGCCGGAAGGCCAGGTTTGACCGGTCGACTGGCCCATTCCGGCCGGGGTGAGGGACCTGGCCGGATCGCTTGTCGACGCACCCATAGGGTTCGGTGAAGGAGGTTTCGCCTACCATTGCCTCGGTGGCCATGCCCCGATCGACCTGGTACGCAGGGCGCTCGGGACGCTCGGGACTGCTCCCGGGCCTCATCGGGGCGGCCGTGGGGCTGCTGGTGGTGGCGGTGGCTGGCGCGGTGGGCCTGTCGCTGAGTGGTCCGGGGCGCTCGGCGGGGGAGCCGGGAGGCGGCGACCCGGGACTCGGGGTGGCGGCGCCGCAGTTCTTGTCGAGCGCCCGCGTGGGCAACCGCCTGATCGACAGCCTGGCCGGGCTGGCGGGCGCGGCGTTCCGCCCCGTGCCCGTGGGGCAGGGCCATACCGGCCCCATGACCCTGGCTGGGGAGTCGAGGGTCTTCGCCTATCCGACCGAGGCCAGGTCGGTGCTGGTCAACGACGGCTTCACCGGCGGCTATCGCCGGGCCTGGGTCCTGGCCGGCCAGGGGGGGCCCCGCCAGGATCGGGCCGTCGTGGTCTCGGGGTACGCCTTCGCCACGCCGGCCGGGGCTACCGACTGGGTCCAGGTCCTCCTGCTGGGCGCCTCCCAGGAAGCCCCGGTGGGGTTCGCGGTGGGCGGCCTCCCTCGTGCCGTCGGCTACCGGGTCCGGGAGTCGGCCACCGTCCACGACGAGGTGGTGATGTTGCAGGTGGGCCGGCTGGACTTTCTGGTGGTGGAGAGCTGGCCGACTCCCGGAGCTCCCACCGTCGAGATCCTGACCCTGGCCCGAGCCCAGCTGGCCAGGGCGGGAGCCGGCTGATGCGCCAGTCAGCCCGGTCGGCGGCGGTGGCGGCTGGCCACCCGGCGGAGCTGGGTGATCCGTACCGCACCGAGGAGCACCGCCACCAAGGCGCCGCCCACCGCCGCCAGCAGGAGGGCGATTCCTAGGGGCAGGGAACCCTGGAGGGTGACGAAGTGGACCTTGGCGCTGCTCCCGTTCTGGATGATGAAGATCAGCACGGCCAGCAGGAACAGGGTCCCGAAGCCGAGGGTGACCCACAGCCTGGCCGCCCGAGTGGGCACGACGGCGTGGTCGGGCGGGATGGGCGTGACGGTCCTCTCGACGCCCCCGGCACCAGGCGGGGCGGGGTGGGCAGGGGGCCGGGCGCCGGGCGGGGCAGTGGGGGGCGGCTCCGGCCATCCCGGCCCGGCCGGTACCGGGTCGTCACCGGGTGAGGCCGGCGTCGCCGGTGGGCCGTCCTCGTCTGGCTGGTGCGTCGGGCCGGTCATGGCGCTGGCGAGGTCGTTGGCCTCGTCGACCGGCCCGGCCCGCCCCCTCTAGGCTGGGCGCCGGTCGCACAACGGAGGTGGTTCTCACGGCCGAGCAGTTCGATGTGGTCATCATAGGAGGAGGACCCGGCGGCTATGCCGCCGCTCTCTACGGCGCGTCCGCCGGTCTGTCGGTGGCGGTGGTCGAGGAGGACAAGGTCGGGGGGACGTGCCTGCACCGGGGTTGCGTCCCGGCCAAGCAGTTCCTCGAGACAGCCTTCGTCTCGCGGACCGTGGCCGGTGCCAAGGAGTTCGGCATCCAGGCCAGCCAGCCGTCGGTCGACTTCGCCGTCAGTCAGGCCCGCAAGCGCAAGGTGGTGGACCAGCTGTGGAAGGGCCTGGCTGGTCTGATGAAGAAGCGCAAGATAGTCACCGTCGCCGGCTCCGGCTCCCTCGGCCGGGACCGGGTGGTGCGGGTCGACAACGGCCGGGAGCTTCAGGGACGCCATGTCATCCTGGCCACCGGCTCGGTGCCCGTCGCCCTGCCCGGCTTCGATGTGGACGGCCAGCTGGTGATGACCTCCGACGAGCTGCTCGACCTGGAGACGCTGCCGGGCTCGGTGGTGGTGGTCGGTGGAGGCGCGGTCGGTTGCGAGTTCGCCTCCATGCTGGCCGATCTGGGAACCCAGGTCACCGTGCTCGAGGCCTTGCCCAGCCTGCTGCCGGGCTGCGACACCGAGGTGGTCGAGGTGGTGACCCGCTCGTTCAAGAAGCGGGGGATCGTGGTCCACACCGGGGCGGCGGTCGCCGGTCATCAGCCCAACGGCACCGGCACCGTGGTGGCCTTCGGCTCGCCGGCCAACGACGGCACTGACCAGCGGGTCACGGTGGACACGGTGGTGATCTGCGTGGGGCGGCGCCCACGATCCGACGGTGTGGTGGAGGAGGGCTTGGGAGTGGAGACGGACCCGAGGGGCAGCGTCGTGGTGGACCGGCGCATGCGCACCGGGGCCGACGGCGTCTACGCGGTGGGCGACCTGGTGGCCGGCCCCCAGCTGGCTCACGTGGGCTTTGCCGAAGCCATGGTGGCGATCAGGGACATCATGGGCGAGCCGGCCATGCCGGTCGACTACCAGAGGGTCCCGTGGTGCATCTACACGCACCCCGAGGTGGCCTTCGCCGGGCTGTCGGAGGACGCCGCCCGGGCGGCCGGCTACGAGGTGGTGGTCAAGGCGGACCCCTTCGGCGGGAACAGCCGGGCCCGCATCCTGGGCGAGACAGACGGTCTGGTGAAGGTCATAGCCGAGCGGCGTCCTGGCGGAGCAGCCGGGCGCCTGCTGGGGGTGCACATGGTGGGACCGTGGGTGACCGAGCAGCTGGGACCGGGCTACCTGGCCCTCAACTGGGAGGCGGTCCCCGAGGAGGTCGGCCACTTCGTCCAGCCCCATCCCACTCTCTCGGAGGCCTTCGGGGAGGCGGCGCTGGCCCTGACCGGCAGGGGATTGCACGTTGGCTGACATCACCATGCCCCAGCTCGGCGAGACGGTGACCGAGGGCACCATCACCCGGTGGTTGAAGCAGGTTGGCGACCAGGTGAACGAGGACGAGGTGCTCTTCGAGGTCTCCACCGACAAGGTCGACTCGGAGGTCCCCTCACCGGCCACCGGCTACGTGACCGAGATCCTCGTGCCCGAGGGGGAGACGGTCGACGTCGGCGTCCGCCTGGCGGTGATATCCGCCGACCCGGTGTCGGAGCAGCCCGCAGTCGCTGGGCCGGCGGGCGGTCAGGCCACCAGGCCGGCCGGCCCGGTGGCGGCGCCCCCGTCCCCCGCCCCGGCCAACGCTGGTCCGCCAGCGGCCCGGGCCGCCCCGCCCCCCGCCCCGGCCGGGAGCCGCCAGAGCCCGCCGGCCGCCGCCGCCCCCGATCAGGCGCCCGGGGGGAAGGGCAGCGATGCCTCGCCGTGGTCGGGACGAGTGCTGTCTCCGGTGGTGCGCAGGCTGCTGGCCGAGAACGGCATCGACCCGGCCAAGGTCAACGGCACCGGCACGGACGGGCGGATCACCCGCGCCGACGTGCTGGCCCTGGTCGACCGCCGGGGAAGGGCGGCGGCGGAGGCTCCAGGGCCGACCCCGCCGGCGCCAGCCGCGGTGGCTGCCCCGGCGACGGTCTCCCAGGGAGCGACGGGCCAACCGGCTCGGGACGAGGTCGTTGCGTTCTCCAACATCCGCCGGCGCACCGCCGAGCACATGGTGCGTTCGAAGGCGACATCGGCCCACACCCTGGTGGCCGTGGAGGCCGACTTCGAGGGCATCGAGCGGATACGGCGCGCCCAGCGCGAGCGGTTCAGGGCCGAGCAGGGCATCAGCCTCACCTACCTGCCGTTCGTGGCCCGGGCGGTCATCGAGGGGCTGCGAGCATTTCCGATGCTCAACGCCTCGGTGGGAGACGACGAGCTGATCGTCCACCGGGACCTGCACCTGGGCATCGCCGTGGCCCTGGAGTCCGAGGGCCTCATCGTCCCGGTGGTCCACTCGGCCGACGGCAAGCGGCTGGTGGCCCTGGCCCGCGACATGGCCGACCTCGCCCAGCGCGCCCGCTCCCGCAAGCTGACCGCCGACGACATCGCCGGCGGGACGTTCACCATCACCAACCCCGGCCCCTTCGGCACCTTGATGACGGTGCCCATCATCAACCAGCCCCAGGTGGCCATCTTGTCGACCGACGGGGTCAAGCGCCGGCCAGTGGTGGTCCCTCTCCCCGACGGAGCCGAGGCGATCGCCATCCACTCGGTGGGCATACTCGCCCTCTCCTTCGACCACCGGGCGGTGGACGGCGCCTACGCGGCCAGCTTCCTGGCCCGGGTGCGCCAGGTCGTCGAGACCCGCGACTGGGCCCAGGAGCTGTAGTGAGCAGGGGCGAGGCTCGCCTGCCCTGGCGTCGCACTGTGTCGACAGCCGGCGTCCCCGCCCGTGCGGAGCAGGCCAGGTGCTGAGGGTCCGCTTCCTGGGTCGCGTCGGCTACCGGGACGCCCATGCCCTGCAGCACGCCCTCCTGCGGGGAGGGTCCGGCGACGACTACCTGCTCTTGATGGAGCACCGGGCCGTCTACACCCTTGGGCTGAGGGCCAAGACGCACGACGTGCTGGTCCCGCCGGCCTCGGTGGGCGCCGAGGTGGTGAGGGCCGACCGGGGTGGCCTGGTGACCTATCACGGCCCGGGCCAGCTGGTGGGCTACCCCATGGTGGGCGTCCCGGTTCGCCCGGGGGCCACCCCGGGCCACGTCTGGGCGGTGGAGGAGGTGGTCATCCGGGCGCTGGCCGACCTGGGGATGGCCGGTGCCGGGCGCCTCGCCGGTCATCCAGGAGTGTGGATCGACCCTGACGGCCCTCGTCCCCGCAAGGTGTGCGCGGTCGGGGTACGGATCAGCCGGGGCCGTTCCATGCACGGCTTCGCCCTCAATGTCGACCCGGACCTCGAGATGTTCAGCCACATCGTGCCCTGCGGCATACCGGACAAGCCGGTCACCTCGTTGGCCGCCGAGGGCATGGATGTGGCCATGCCCGAGGTGGTGGGCGCCGTGGTGACCAGGGCCGTCGAGCAGTGGGCGCCGGAGGGTGGCGTGGAGCGACAAGACGTCATCCAGTCGGCCCGCCGCCCGGCCCGGACCTGCCCAGCCCCGCCTGCCCGCAAGCCCGGATGGCTGCGAGTCAAGGCCGAGATGGGGCCCGGGTACCAGTCGATGCAGCGCACCATGCGCAGCTTGGACCTGGTGACGGTATGCGAGGAGGCGGGCTGTCCCAACATCTTCGAGTGCTGGGCCGACGGCACCGCCACCTTCATGATCAATGGGTCGAGATGCACCAGAGCCTGCGGGTTCTGCCTGGTCGACTCCGGCCGTCCATGGGCGCTCGATCCGGGAGAGCCGGAGCGGGTGGCCGCGGCGGTGGCCCGACTGGGCCTCGACCACGCGGTGGTGACCGCCGTGGCCCGGGACGACCTGCCCGACGGCGGGGCGGCCGGCTTCGCCGCCACCATCGCCGCCATCCACAGCCGTTGCCCGGGGACCGCCGTCGAGGTCCTCATCCCCGACTGCAAGGGCGACGACGACGCCTTGGCGATGGTCTTCGCTGCCCGGCCCGAGGTGCTCAACCACAACCTGGAGACGGTGGCCCGCCTCCAGCGGGCGGTTCGCCCGGCGGCTTCGTACGCCCGCAGCCTGTCGGTGCTGGGACGGGCCAAGAGGGCCGGGCTGGTCACCAAGTCGGGCCTCATGCTGGGCCTGGGCGAGACGGAGGTGGAGGTTGGCGGGGCACTGGCCGACCTGCGGGCGGTGGGGGTGGACATAGTGACCCTGGGCCAGTACCTGCGACCGACCGCCGGCCACCTGCCGGTGGCCCGTTGGTGGTCGCCCGATGAGATCGACGGCCTTCGGGCGGTGGGGCAGGCTCTCGGCTTCGCCCACGTGGAGGCGTCGCCGCTCACCCGCTCCAGCTACCACGCCAAAGCGGCCGCCGCCTCCGCCCAGTCGGCCGGGCCCGGCCCTCTGCCCCGCCCCGCCCGCCCCCCGTCGGCGGCCGGACAGGACCGGCCGGCTCACCTGGTGGTCAGTGCCGGAGGTGCGCATGGCCGTCCCTGACCGGTGGAGGGCCCGAGCCGAGCGCACCGACGCAGTGCGGTCCCGGATGGCTGAGCTGGGGGTGGACGCCTTGTTGCTGTCGCACGGGGCCGACCTCCCCTGGCTCACCGGCTACGAGGCAATGCCGTTGGAACGCCTCACCATGCTCGTCCTGCCGGCTGACGACGAGGCCACCCTGGTGGTCCCGCGGCTCGAGGCGCCTCGGGTCGACCACCGCCCGGCCCTGTTCAGCCTGAGCCCCTGGGACGAGACACAGGACCCGCTGGACCTGGTGGCCGCCCTGGTCGGCCCCCGCCGGTCGCTGGCCATCTCCGAACGGGCGTGGGCAGCATCGGTGCTGGCCCTCCAGCATCGCCTCCCGAGCGCGTCCTGGCAGCCCGCCTCGGTCGTCACGTCGGGCCTGCGAGCGATCAAGGACCCCGCTGAGGTGGCAGCCCTGCGGGCCGCATCGGCTGCCGCCGACCGGGTGGCCGTCCAGCTGATGTCCGGGGACATCGCCCTGATAGGGCGCACCGAGGCCGAGGTGTCGGACGACATCGCGGCCCGGCTGCGGGCCGAGGGGCACAGCCAGGTCAACTTCGCCATCGTGGGCAGCGGGCCCAACTCGGCCAGCCCGCATCATCAGCCCGGTGCCCGGGCCATAGGTCACGCCGAGGTGGTCGTCTGCGACTTCGGCGGCCGGCTGTCGTGCGACGGTGGGCCCGGCTACTGCTCCGACATCACCCGCACCGTCGTCACCGGGCCGGCGGACGCCGAGCTGGTGGAGCTGTACTCGGTGCTCCAGCGGGCCCAGTCGTCCGCCGTCCGGGCGGCCACCGTGGGCTCGGCATGCGAGGAGGTGGACGGCGTGGCGCGCCGGATCATCGAGGAGGCTGGCTGGGGAGCCGCCTTCATCCACCGGACCGGGCACGGCATCGGGCTGGAGGAGCACGAGGACCCTTACCTGGTCGCCGGCAACCGCACTGCGCTGGCCGCCGGCCACGCCTTCTCGGTCGAGCCTGGCATCTACCTGCCGGGCCGGTTCGGCGCCCGCCTGGAGGACATCGTGGTGGCCACCGAGGGGGGCCCGGAGGCGCTCAACACCGCCGGCCATGGCCTGGCCGTGGTGGAGGCCTGAGGCCGGAGAGCGAATCCCTCAAAATCTGATCATCTTTATCAGGTTTTCTGGTAGGGTCCCTGGGACGACGCCCGGACAAAGTGTCCCTCGACCATGGGAGTGCCTTCTTGTCCCCCGAAACCGACACCCAGGCAGAGCCTCCCTCGCCGGCCCGGCCGTCGGATGCCGGCGCCACCGCCGGGGAGACCATCGAGGCGGAGCTGGCCGGTGCATCTCTCGAGCTGGAGGCCCAGCCGGCATCGAGCGTGGTGGCCTGGGCCGGGGACCGCTTCGGGCCGGGGCTGGTGCTGGCCGCGTCCTTCCAGGACTGCGTGCTGTTGGACATTGCCACGGCGGTGTTCCCGGCCATCGAGGTCGTGTTCCTCGACACCGGCGCCCACTTCCCGGAGACCCTCGAGTACGTGGAGCTGGTTCGTGGCCTCTACCACCTCGATCTGACCGTGCTCCGGCCACCGCCGGAGGCAGCCGCCTGGCCGTGTGGGAGCTCGCGTTGCTGCGAGCTCCGCAAGGTCCGCTCCCTGAGCGCCTATCTGGCGGGCCGGCAGGCGTGGATGACCGGACTGCGGCGGGTGGAGACGCCCCAGCGGGCCGATGCCCCGGTCGTGGGGTGGGACCGGGCCCGGGGGCTGGTGAAGGTCAACCCGTTGGCCGCCTGGTCGGACCAGGACATGGCCAGCTATGTGGCCGACCACCACCTCCCCGTCCATCCCCTCACGGCCGCCGGGTACCTCTCGATCGGCTGCGCCCCCACCACCACTGCGGTGGCCGAGGGCCAGGACCAGCGGGCGGGGCGGTGGGCCGGCACCACCAAGACCGAGTGCGGGCTGCACATATGACCAGGGCGGGCCCCAGATGGAGTTCCTAGCTCCCTTTCGCAAGACCCATCAGCTGAACAATGTCGAGCGCTGGAAGCTGGAGCGCCACCCCCTGGACGTCTACCAGGCTGTAGTCGACCGCTACGCCATCGACGGGCCTGAGGCCGTCGCCGCGGTGGAAGGTGAGCAGGAGCGCCTCAAGTGGGTAGGGCTGTACCCCCAGCGCCAGGGCGGGGACGCCTTCATGCTGCGGATCAAGGTGCCCGGAGGCCGCCTCACCGGGGAGCAGGCGCGGACGATCGGGCGCATCACCGACGAGCACGCCAGGGGGCCCTGGAGCAACCCGGTCTTCGGCGAGGGCTTCTGCGACATCACCACCCGCCAGGACATCCAGCTCCACTGGGTCAAGCTGGCCGACGTCCCCGAGATATGGCGCCGGCTGGAGAAGGTGGGGATGACCACGGTGCAGGCCTGCGGGGACTCGGCTCGCAACGTGCTGTGCTGCCCGGTAGCCGGCCTCGACGCCGACGAGGTCTTCGACGCCCATCCGCTGGCCACCGCCATCTCCGCCTTCTTCACCGGCAACCGGGAGTACGCCAACCTGCCGCGGAAGTTCAAGATCAGCGTGACCGGCTGCAGGGACGACTGCGCCCAGGCCGAGCTGAACGACATCGGACTCTGGCCGGCTCGGCAGGCTGACGGGGCACTGGGCCTCAACCTGCTGGTAGGGGGCGGCCTGTCCGACGGCGCCCGCCTGGCCAGTGACATCGACGTGTTCGTGGGTCTGGAACAGGCGGTCGAGATCACCCGGGCCATCGCCCAGCTCTTCGGGGAGCTGGGCAACCGGGAGAACCGAGGCCAGTCACGCATGCGCTACCTGGTCCAGGAGCTGGGGCCCGAGGGGTTCCGGGAGGAATTGGCGGCCCGCGCCGCCTTTGCCCTGCCGCCGGCTGGCGAGAGCCTGACCCGGCGCTACCGGGGGGACCATGTCGGGATCCACCCCCAGCGCCAGGCCGGGCTCAACTACGTGGGGCTCAACATCACGGTGGGGCGGATCGCCGGTGCCGACCTGGAGCAGATCGGCCACCTGGCGGACGCCTGCGGCGACGGGAGCATCCGGCTGGCCACCGATCAGAACCTGATCATCACCGGCGTACCCGACGAGGCGCTGGACGACCTGTTGGCGGCACCGCTGCTGGCGGTGCACTCGCCCGTCCCCGGACCCTTCGAGCGGGGAGCGGTGGCATGCACGGGGACGGAGTTCTGCCGCTTCGCCATCGTGGAGACCAAGGCTCGCATGGTGGAGCTGGCCCGCCACATGGATGCCCAGCTGGCGCCCCCCGCCGACCCGGAAGGCGGCTCAGGTGACGACATCGTCCGTATCCACCTGTCCGGTTGCTCAGCCTCCTGTGCCCAGCCCCAGATCGCCGACATCGGCCTGCGGGGCGATACCGCCATGAAGGATGGCCAGATCGTGGAGGCGGTCGACATCGGAGTGGGAGGCAGTCTCGGGACCGACGCTGCCTTCATCGACTGGATCGAGGGAGCCAAGCCGGCCGACGAGGTGCCGGCCGCCCTGGTGAGCCTGGTCCGGCGCTACCGCCAGGAGGGACGCAGCGGTGAGCGCTTCCACGAGTGGGCCCGCCGCATCCCCAACGCCGACCTGAGGGCTGGCCTCACCCCGCCGGCCGGCCGCCCGGCCACCGAGAGCGGCGACGGCGTTCCCCCCTGGCGGGAGGCCGGCCGGTTGTCCGGGGGGTCGCCCTGATGGCCGGGGGAGTCCCCCTCCAGGCCGGTCGAAGGCCGGGGCCTGCCATCCGCCAGGAGATGAACGGCATCGCCGAGGCCCCCGGCAAGACCTGGTTCTGGGAGCTGGCGGCCGGGGTCATCGACGCCGACCGCTGCATCCAGTGCGGGACCTGCGTGGCCGTGTGCCCGTCCGACTCGATCGGGATCGCCGGCAACGGCCTGCCCATGCTGGTAAGGATGTGCACCGGTTGCTCGCTCTGCTGGGACTTCTGCCCCCGGGCCGGTCTGCGCTACGAGGCCACCTGGCCCGAGCCGTCCCCGGAGGCCATCCCCGAGGCGGCGCCGGCGGCGGTCCCCGCACCTGCCCCGGCGCCGACGCCGGCTCCCGAGGCGACACCGGTGCCCGAGCCGGCACTGGCTCAGGAGCTGCCCCCCGAGCCGCCCCCGTCCCGGGTGGACTGGAGGATCACCGGGGGAAGGGGGGAGGGCCTGGGCATTGTCAGGGGTGCCTACACCGCTCGGGTCGACCCGCAGCTGCCCGGGGTGCAGGACGGTGGCGTGGTCAGTGCCATCCTGGTGGCCGCCTTGGAGGCGGGCGACATCGACGGTGCCCTGCTGGCCCGGGAGAGCCCTACCGAGGCGTGGAAGGGCGTGGCCTACCTGGCCTGCAGCCCCGAGGAGGTGATCCAGTGCGGCGGTAGCTTCTACAACCAGACGATGGCCCTTGGCCACCTGGACCTCAAGGGTCACGACCTGCCCCTCCATCCCCGGATCGCGGTGGTCGGCACCCCCTGCGAGATCCAGGGCATCACGGCCATGCAGTCCTACGACTGGTACCGGGGGTCAGCCCGGGTCGACGCGGTGGTCCTCACCATTGCCCTCTTGTGCACCAAGAGCTTCGACTACGACGGACTGATGCTGCGCCAGCTGCGGGACCGGCGCGGCATCGACCTGGCCCGGGTGGGCAAGGTGGACGTGATCCACGGCAAGATGATCGTCGAGGATCGACAGGGCCAGGCCCTGGTGTCCGAGCCGGTGAGGGACTTCCACGGGGCCGCCCTCAAGGGCTGCGACGAGTGCGCCGACTTCCTGGGCCGATCGGCCGACATATCAGTGGGAAGCGTGGGCAGTGCCGAGGGCTACTCCAGCGTCCTGGTGCGCTCCGAGGCCGGTGCTCGAGCCATCGACCGGGCCGCCCCGCAGCTGGAGATGCGGGGGCTGGAGCGTCCTCAGGCGCTGGCCAAGCTGGATGCCTACGACCGCAAGGTGGCCCTCGCCAGCCTCAAGAGGGGCTTCGACCCGGACGGCCCGCTGTTCATCGACTACGACGAGCACGTGGCCAGCTACGCCGGCACCGACCGGGCGCCGGTGGTGGACCCATGATCCCCCTGGCCGACAAGGAGCTGGTGGTGCCCCCGGAGCCGACCGGCGAGCGAGACCGGTTCCACCGGGTGGCCCTCGAGTCGCCGTCCGCCTGGCGGCAGGTGGCTGCCCGGGGGGACTGGATCGCCGATGCCCTGTGGCCCCATTGGGGACCGGTCCTGACCCAGGCCGACGTGAGCCACCGGCGTCTGGCCGAGGTCGCCGCCGGCTACCAGGGCGAGCTGTGGCTGTGGCTGATGGGCGAGCGGACCTGGGCCCACACCGCCTCCGGCCTGGCTGGGCGCGTCCAGCGCCGGGCCGTGCCCCAGCCGCCGGCCGTGCCCCGGCCATGACCGCCGCCGGGGGTCCCCAGGACCTGTTGGCCGGCCTCCAGGCCCACGCGGCGGTGAGCGCCCATTCAGCCAGCGGCCTGGCCCTGGCCATGGCCGGCCTGGTGGTGGGGCTTCTGGTAGGACTCACGGGGGCGGGCGGAGGGGCAGTGCTCACCCCGGTGCTGGTGCTCTTCTTCGGGCTGCCCGCCCTGGCCGCAGTCGGCAGTGACCTGGTCGCCTCGCTGTTCATGAAGCCGGTGGGCGGCCTGGTCCACCTGCATCATCGCACGGTGCGACTGGACATCGTCAGGTGGCTGAGCATCGGCTCGGTGCCGGGAGCGCTGGTCGGCGTCGGCTTGATCAGCCTGACCGGCTCGTCCGCATCCTCGGTGATCAAGCCCATCCTGGGCGTGGCCTTGCTGGCCACCGCGGTGGCCATGCTGGTGCGGCCCCGCCTGGCCGGCTTGGCTCGGAGGGCACCGGGCCTGCGGCCGTGGCCCACCGTCCTGGTCGGGCTCATGGGGGGCCTGCTGGTCGGCTTCACCTCGGTCGGGTCCGGGTCGCTGATGCTGGTGGGCCTCACCCTCCTCTACCCGGGTCTCTCCAACGCCGAGCTGATCGGCACCGACCTGGTCCAAGCCGTTCCCCTGGTCGGAGCGGCCGCCCTGGGCCACCTGCTCTTGGGCGACGTCCGCCTGGCGGTGGCCGGTGCACTGATGATCGGGGCGATACCCGGAGTGCTCCTGGGTGCTCGCCTATCCTCCTACTCGAACGGTCGGCTGGCCCGAGGTGCTCTGGTCGCCGTCCTCTTGGCCACGGGACTGAGGATGCTATGGGTGGTCTGACGAGAGCGGTGCCGGGGGGGGCCGTCTCGGGTCCCGCCCGGACCGACCATCTCGACCTGCTGGAGGCCCACGCCATCTTCGTCATGCGCGAGGTGGTGGCCGAGTGCCAGCGGGCGGCCCTGCTCTTCAGCGGCGGCAAGGACTCAGCCGTGCTCCTCCGGCTGGCCGAGAAGGCGTTCCGCCCGGCCCACTTCCCCTTCCCGGTGGTCCACGTGGACACCGGGCACAATTTCCCCGAGGTGCTGGCCTACCGCGACCGCCGGGTGGCCGAGCTGGGAGAGCGCCTGATCGTGGCCTCGGTGCAGCGGTCCATCGACGAGGCGCGGGTCGGTGACCCGGGCCTGGGCGGCTCCCGCAACCGCCTGCAGAGCGTGACCCTGCTCGACGCCATCGCCGCTGAGGGCTTCGATGCCTGCTTCGGCGGGGCCCGCCGGGACGAGGACAAGGCCAGGGCCAAGGAAAGGGTGCTGTCTTTCCGGGACACCTTCGGGCAGTGGGAGCCGCGCAACCAGCGCCCCGAGCTGTGGCACCTCTACCAGGGCCAGGTCCGCCCCGGGGAGCACCTGAGGGCCTTCCCGCTGTCCGACTGGACCGAGCTCGACGTGTGGCTGTACATCGCCCGGGAGGGCATCGAGCTGCCGGGGATCTACTTCGCCCACCGCCGACGGGTGGTGGAGCGGGCCGGCATGCTCCTGGCCGAGAGCCCGTGGGTGGCCGCCGGCCCCGGTGAGCAGGCCGTCTGCGAGACGGTCCGGTTCCGGACGGTGGGCGACATGACCTGCACCGGAGCGGTACGGTCGGAGGCCGCCACCTTGGACGCCGTGATCGCCGAGGTGGCAAGCGCCCGGGTAACCGAGCGAGGCGCCAGCCGGGCCGACGACAAGTTCTCCGAGACCTCGATGGAGGACCGCAAGAGAGAGGGCTACTTCTAGGTGGACCTCCTGCGCTTCTGTGCCATCGGATCGGTGGACGACGGCAAGTCGACCCTCATCGGGCGGCTGCTGGCCGACACCCGCCAGCTCTTCGACGACCAGGTGGCGGCAGTAGAGGAGGCCAGCCGGCGCAGGGGGCACGACGGGGTGGACCTGGCCTTCGTGACCGACGGCCTCCGGGCCGAGCGAGAGCAGGGCATAACCATCGACGTCGCCTACCGCTACGCGGCTACGCCGAGGCGCAAGCTCGTCATCGCCGACTGCCCCGGGCACGTGCAGTACACCTCCAACATGGCCACTGGCGCCTCGACGGCCGATGTCGCGCTGGTGGTGGTCGATGCCCGCACCGGCGTTCGGGAGCAGACCCGGCGCCACCTTTGCATCGCCACCCTCCTGGGCGTGGACCACCTGGTAGTGGCGGTCAACAAGATGGACCTGGTCGGGTGGGACCAGCAGACCTACGACCAGGTGGTGACCGACGTCGAGACGCTGGCCAAGAGCCTGGGGGTCGACACCTTGATCTGCGCCCCGGTCTCTGCCCTGCTGGGAGACAACGTGGTCCACCCCAGCGCAGCCGCCCCCTGGTACCGGGGGCCGACGGTGATAGAGTGCCTGGAGTCGGCCCCCGCGGCCATCTCCGCCAGCTCGGGGCCCCGCTTCCCGGTCCAGTGGGTCCTGCGCCACCCTGGCGGGGGCCGCAGCTACGCCGGCATGGTCTGCGGCGGCCCACTGGTGGCCGGGCAGGAGGTGGTGGTGCTGCCCTCGGGAGCCACCACCCGGGTCGCTTCGATCAGCACCTTCGACGGTTCCCTCGAGGTGGCGCGGCCTGGCCTCTCGGTGTCGGTCGGCCTGGAGGACGACCTGGACGTGGCCCGCGGCGACCTGCTGGCTCCCGCCGCCGAGCCTCCCCGGCTGGCGAGCGACCTGGCCGCCGCCGTGTGCTGGTTCTCCGACCGGCCGGTGTCGGGGGGCGATCGCTTCGTGGTGAAGCACACCACCCGGACCACTCCGGCGGTGGTGACTGCGGTGGCGGGGCGCCTCGACGTGAACACCATGGTGGTTGAGCAGGCCGACACACTGGCCAACAACGACATCGGCCTGGTGCGGATGGCCACCGCCACCCGCCTGGCCGTCGACGACTACCGCTCGAACCGGGTCACCGGCAGCTTCGTGCTGATCGACAACCAGACCCATGCCACGGTGGCGGCCGGCATGGTCGGCGTGACCATGTGATCCGGTGCCTCAGTTGGCCACGAAGTACTTGGCCCTGGGATGGTGGCAGATGATGGCCGAGGTGGTCTGCTCCGGGTTGAGCTGGAAGCCGTCGGTGAGGGTGACCCCGATACGGCCCACGTCGAGCAGCTCGGCCACCTTGGCGTTGTCCTCCAGGTCCGGGCAGGCCGGGTAGCCCCACGAGTAGCGCCCGCCCCGGTACTTCTGGCGGAACAGGCCGCCCAGGCTGGGACCGTCCTCGCCGGCGAAGCCCCACTCCTCCCGGACGCGCCGGTGCCAGTGCTCGGCCAGGGCCTCGGCCATCTCCACTCCGAGGCCGTGGAGGAACAGGTACTCCTGGTAGCGGTCCTCGGCGAACAGGCGGGCGGCGGCCTCCGACACCGCTGGACCCATGGTCACCACTTGGAAGGCCGCCCAGTCCTGGTCACCCGATGCCACCGACCGGAAGAAGTCGGCGATGCAGAGCCAGGGCTCGACCCGCTGGCGGGGGAAGGCGAACCGCAGCCACTCCGACGAGCGGCTCTCGTCCTTCCAGACCACCAGGTGGTTGCCCTCGGCGTTGACCGCCAGGTAGCCCCACGCCACCTGGGGGATGAGGATCCCACCGGACTTGGCCCGGTCCAGCTCCGATCGCAGCACCGCCCGCACCCTGTCCTTGAAGGACCGGTCGTCCTCTCCCGCCTCAGGCCGGAACCCCCACTGGTTGCGGAACAACGCCGTCTCGTTCAGATAGGCGCCGATGTCGTCGAGGGCCAAGCCCCTGGCCACCTGGGTCCCCACGAAGGGCGGCCGGAACACGGGATTGTCGGTGGCCACCTCGGGGGAGCGGTCGGGCAGGGTGGACGGGTCGATGGCCGCCCGCTGCTGGCTCTGGCGGGGGGGTAGGTGGCGCCCGCCGGGCTGGCGGCCGAGGCCCGGGTCGTCACGGCCGCTACGGCGCAGCGCCACCAGCTGGTCCATGGTGCGCAGTCCCTCGAAGGCGTCCCGGCCGTAGAACAGCCGCCCCCGGTAGACGGCCCGCAGGTCCCGTTCCACGTAGGTCCGGGTCAGCGCCGCCCCGCCCAATAGCACCGGGATGCCCGAGCGCCCCCTGGCGTTCATCTCCTCCAGGTTGTCCCGCATGACGAGGGTGGACTTGACCAGCAGGCCGCTCATCCCGATGGCGTCGGCGCAGACCTCCTCGGCCTTGGCCAGCATCTCGCTCATCGCCACCTTGATGCCGAGGTTGTGGACCTCGTAGCCGTTGTTGGTGAGGATGATGTCGACCAGGTTCTTGCCGATGTCGTGGACGTCCCCCTTGACCGTGGCCAGCACCACCTTGCCCTTGCCCCCCTGGTCGGCCTTTTCCATGTGGGGCTCCAGGTGCGCCACCGACGCTTTCATGGTCTCGGCCGATTGCAGCACGAAGGGAAGCTGCATCTCGCCCGACGCGAACAGCTCACCCACGGTCTTCATGCCGGCCAGGAGCACGTCGTTGACGATGGCCAGCGCCTCCTGCCCGGACGCCAGGGCCTGGTCCAGGTCGGCCTCCAACCCGGTGCGGTCACCGTCCACTATGCGCTGCTCGAGGCGCTGCTGGACGCTCCAGGAGCTGCGGTCCTCAGCCGTGGTCGCCGACGGCCCCCCCG
Organism: Acidimicrobiales bacterium; assembly: GCA_039583615.1. GTDB lineage: Bacteria > Actinomycetota > Acidimicrobiia > Acidimicrobiales > QHCF01 > QHCF01. Next base: position 24,341 of record JAVKSQ010000025.1, on the reverse strand, counting down.
GCGCCGTGTCCTCGAACATGGCCAGCAGCTCGTGAAGGGGGTCGTAGCCCGGCCGGCGGCGGTCGTATATAAGGTCCAGGCACACATCACGGGCCCGGCCGTCGATCCGATTGAGCGGCATGATCCGGGCCGGGTGGACGATGGCCGCGTCCAAGCCGGCCTCGACGCACTCGTGGAGGAACACGGAGTTGAGGACACCACGGGCCGACGGGGCCAGCCCGAACGACACGTTGGACAGGCCGACCACCGTGTAGACGCCGGGGAGGTCGGCCTTGATCCGCCTGATCCCCTCGAGGGTCTCGATGCCGTCCCGGCGGCTCTCCTCCATGCCCGTGGACAGCGGCAGGGCCAGCGGGTCGAACAGCAGGTCGGACCGCTCCAGCCCGTATCGGTCCACGGCCAGGTCACAGATGGCCCGGGCGGCCCTCAGCTTCCACCCCGCCGTGCGGGCCTGGCCCTGCGTGTCGATGCAGGTGCACACCACCGCCGCCCCGTACTCGCGGGCCAGCGACAAGAAGCGGTCGAGGCGGGTGCCGGGGGCGTCGCCGTCCTCCAGGTTCACCGAGTTGAGCACTGCCCGGCCGCCGATCCAGCGAAGGGCGGTCTCCACCACCGGCGCCTCGGTGGAGTCGATCAGCAGCGGCAGGCTGGACTGGGTGGCCAGTCGGCTGATCAGCTGCTCCATGTCGGCCACCCCGTCGGCCCCGGTGTAGTCCACGCAGACGTCGAGGAGGTGGGCCCCCTCCCTGGCCTGGGCCCGGGCCATGCCCACGCAGGTGTCCCAGTCAGCGGCCAGCATGGCCTCCCGGAAGCGCCGGGACCCGTTGGCGTTGGTGCGCTCCCCCACCGACAGGTGCGAGGTGTCCTGGGCGAAGGGGACATGGCTGTAGAGGGAGGCCGCCCCCGGCTCGTGACTGGGGGAGCGGGGGGCGGCCGCCAGGCCGGCGCACCGCTCGATCACGGCACGGAGATGCGCAGGGGTGGTACCGCAGCAGCCCCCGATGATCGAGACGCCGAGCTCGGTGACGAAGCGGGCATGGTGCTCGGCCAGCGCATCGGGGGTGAGGTCGTAGTGCATCTTCCCGTCGACCACGCTCGGCAGCCCGGCGTTGGGGACGCAGGAGATCGGCACGCGGGCGTGGCGGGACAGGTGGCGCAGGTGCTCGCCCATCTCGGCCGGCCCGGTGGCGCAGTTGAGCCCGACCACGTCGGGCCGCATGGCGTCCAGGGCGCACAGGGCAGCCCCGATCTCGGTGCCCGGCAGCATCCGACCGGTGAGCTCCACCGTCACCTGCACCTGGAGGGGGACCTCTCGGCCAACCGCCGCCATGGCCCGTCGGCAGGCCACCATGGCCGCCTTGGCCTGGAGGAGGTCGAAGACCGTCTCCACCACCAGCAGGTCGACCCCACCCTCCAGCAGGCCCCTGGCCTGGACCTCGTAGGCGTCCCGCAGTTGGCTGAAGGGGATCTGCCCGAGGGACGGGAAGCGGGTCCCGGGACCCATGCTGCCGGCCACCCACCTGGGCCGGTCGGGCGTCGAGTAGGAGTGGGCCGCCTCCCGGGCGATGGCCGCGGCCTTGACGTTGAGCTCGTGAGCCCGCTCGGCGATGCCGTAGTCACCCAGCACGGTGGAGAAGGCACCGAAGCTGTCTGTCTCCACCACGTCCACCCCCACCTCGAGGAAGGAGCAGTGCAGCTCGGCCACCAGCTGGGGCCGGGTGTCGACCAGCACCTCGTTGCAGCCCTCCAGGACGGGGCCGCCGAAGTCGTCGGGCCCTAGCCCGGCCAGCTGGATGTTGGTGCCCATGGCACCGTCGAATACCACCACCCGCGCTCGGGCCGCGTCCAGGTAGCTGGGCCGGGTCAACGGTGGTGGCGAGCGGGAGGCATGTTGGCCCAGGCTACCGTGGCTCCCCGGTGGTGAGGATCTATACTCGCAAGGGCGACGACGGGACCACCGGGCTGCTCTACGGAGGCCGGGTGGGCAAGGGCTCCGCTGCCATGGAGCTCACCGGTGCAGTCGACGAGGCCCAGGCCGCCCTGGGCCTGGCCCGGGCCGAGGCCGACCGGGGCGGCGAGCTGGACCAGATCCTGATCGGCCTGGAGCGAGACCTGTGGGTGCTCATGGCCGAGGTGGCCACTGCTAGGGCCAACCGTCACAAGCTGACGGCCGGCACCTCACTGGTCACCGCCGCGATGGTGACCGCGCTGGAGCGACTGATCGACGGCATCGGCGAGCGCTTCGACATGCCAGCCGAGTTCGTGGTGCCCGGCCAGGACCGCCTCTCTGCCCTCCTCGACGTAGCCCGCACGGTAGTGCGCCGAGCCGAGCGGTCGTCCATGAACATGCCCAAAGGCTCTCAGGTAGGGCCTTATCTCAACCGTCTCTCTGATCTTTGTTGGACCCTGGCCCGGTGGCAGGAGGACGGGCACCTCACCGCCCGTCGGTGACGTGGTTCCTCCCTGGTACGGTAGGCGCTTGACTCGGTAACGCTGCGGCCGGCCTGGTGGCAGGGGAAGCCGGGTAGCGCGAAATAGGAGGACATGATGGGTCTTATCCTGCTGGTCCTGCTGTTGGCAGTCATCTTTGCTGGCTTGGGTTTTGCCGTTCACCTTCTGTGGATCGTCGCTGCGCTCTTGTTCATTGGTTGGATCATCGGGTTCGGCATTCGCTCCGGTGAGGGTCGCTGGTACCGTTGGTAGGTACATGAGCATTTTGTCAGATTTGTAAACCGCCCAATAGGAGTTGAACGGGCCCGTCTCGCTCGAGGGGCGAGACGGGCCCCTTACTCCCGCCCTTGGGGGACTCCGCGGGCGCCGCCCACGCGGGGTCCTGGGGGGCGGAGCCCCAAGGGTGTCGAAACACAGCGTTCACGCTCTCGAAACCGCCCTGGAACCGGCCCTCCGTAGCGTGAGCGCCATGCCCGAACCAAGCTCGGCGACTGCCGAGGCCTTTCCTGTCGCATTGGACGCCCGCCTGACCGGCCAGGGCCGCATGCTGGGGTACGGAGGAGCTCTCGTGGCGGTGGGCTCGTTCCTCACCCTGTGGGTGCCGAACATCGGAGTGCACGCCGCCGGCCGGCCCAGTGGCACCACCTACCTGGCGCTGGGCCTGGCCCTGGCCGGCCTGCTGGCCCTGGCCACCGCCAGCGGGCGCCGGTTGGCAGTGGGCCTCGGGGCGCTCCTGGTGGCCGCCGGCCCGTGGGGCCCTGAGGCTCTCTTTCCTCTCCTGTACCTGCTGCTGTCCGCCTGGATGACCGTCCAGGTGGCGCGGGCCGTGCGGTGCCGACGAAAGGAAATGCGATGATGGTGCTCGGAGGGCTGGTGCCCGACCCCTCCTACCTCACTCCGGGCGACAACGCCTGGCAGCTCACCGCCGCCACCCTGGTCGGGCTCATGAGCATCCCCGGCCTGGCCGTCCTCTACGGGGGTCTGGTGCAGCGCAAGTGGGCGGTCAACACCATGCTGATGGCCTTTGCCGGCTTCGCCACGGTCCTGATCGCCTGGGTGCTGTGGGGCTTCGACATGGGCTTCGGCAACCCCGTGCACCTGGGGCCCGGCTTCCTGTCCAACGTCATCGGCCATCCCGGCACCGTCCTCAGTCACACCGGTGAGCAGGGCAGGGCCCACATACCCCTGTTGAGTGGCACCGGGGCCATGCCCCAGTTCCGCTTCCCCCAGTCCAGCCTGGTCTACTTCCAGTTCGTCTTCGCCGGGATCACCCCCCTGCTGTTCCTCGGCAGCGTCCTCGGCCGGATGAACTTCAAGGCCTGGCTGGTGTTCGTGCCCTTGTGGTCCAGCCTTGCCTACTCGGTCAACGCCTTCTTGATCTGGGGTGGCGGCTGGTGGGCCCAGCGGGGAGCGGTGGACTACTCCGGCGGCTACGTCATCCACCTGGCTGCCGGCACCAGCGGCTTCGTGGCCGCCGCGGTCATTGGTCCCCGCCTGGCCCGGGACCGAGCCCGAGCCCTGCCCAACAACCTGCCGATGGTGGCGGTGGGCGCCGGGATCTTGTGGCTGGGGTGGAACGGATTCAACGGCGGAGACCCCTACTTCGCCAGCGCCGACGCCGCCACCGCGGTGCTCAACACCAACCTGGCCACGGCCGCCGCCCTGCTCACCTGGGTGATCTGGGACATGCTGGCTGGGCCCCAGCGCAAGCCCACCTTCCTCGGCGGCGTCAACGGGATGATCGTCGGCCTGGTGTCCATCACGCCCGCGGCGGGCTACGTCAACGGGGCCGGGGCCCTGCTCATCGGGCTCATCGCCTCCAGCGTGGTGTGGCTGTCGTGGAACAAGGTGGGCAAGCTGGCGCTGTTCAGGAGGGTCGACGACGCCATGGGCGTGGTCCACACCCACGGGGTGGCCGGTCTGACCGGCGGCCTGCTGGTAGGCATACTCGCCGACCCGACCGTCGTCGTCTACCCGGGATCGGGGGCGACCGCCGCTTCCACCGTCTCCGGCGCCCTCTATGGCCACCCCAAGCAGTTGGTCGCCCAGGTGGGAGCGGCTGCCACGGTGATCGTGTGGGACGCCTTCGTCACCTTCGTCCTGCTCAAGGTGATCGGGATCTTCATTCCCCTGCGGATGCCCGACGAGACCTTGGCCGTGGGCGACCTGGCCATCCACGACGAGGAGGCCTACCCCTCGGACACCGGCGTGGGTAGCCTGGGGGCCGCCAGCCGGGCACGCGAGACGCTGGTGGTCGAGGCGCCATCGCCGGCCTCGCTACCTTTCCGAGAAGGCGGGGGTACGCCATGAAGCTGGTCACTGCCATCATCAAGCCGTTCAAGCTGGACGACGTCCGCACCGCCCTCAAGGCGACGGCGGTGGAGGGCATGACCGTGTCAGAGGTCCAGGGGTTCGGGCGCCAGAAGGGCCACACCGAGGTCTACCGGGGAGCCGAGTACACGGTGGACCTGGTGCCCAAGGTCAAGGTGGAGGTCCTGGTCGGCGACTATGACGCCGAAGAGGTGGTGGAGGCCATCGTCTCGGCGGCCCGCACCTCCCAGATCGGGGACGGCAAGGTGTGGGTCACGCCGGCCGAGACCCTGGTCCGCATCCGTACCGGGGAGAGGGGCATCGACGCCATCTGACCCGACCTGGCGGTAGGGTCCCCGGCCCGTCGGCTAGCGTGCTCGTGTGAAGGGAGTGGTCCTGGCCGGAGGTACCGGGAGCAGGCTGGATCCCCTCACCCGCATCACCAACAAGCACCTCCTGCCCATCTACGACCGGCCCATGGTGACCTACGCCATCGAGTCGCTGGTCGGAGCGGGCATCGGAGAGATGATGGTGGTGACGGGGGGCACCCATGCCGGAGAGCTGTTCCGCCTGCTCGGCAACGGCAACGAGTGGGGCGTCGATCGCCTCTTGTACAGCTACCAGGACCGTCCGGGCGGCATCGCCCAGGCTCTGGGCCTGGCCCGCCACTTCGTCCAGGGCGACAAGGTGGTGGTCATGCTGGCCGACAACATCTTCGAGCGGTCCATCAGGGGATGGGTGGACAACTTCGAGGCTCAGGAGCATGGTGCCCGGCTGCTGCTCACCGACGTCGACGATGCCGTCCACCTCCGCCATCTGGGGGTGGCCCAGATCGAGGACGGCCGCATCAGCGCCATCGTCGAGAAGCCGGAGGTTCCTCCCAGCCGCCTGGCGGTGACCGGGGTGTACGGCTACGACGCCAGCGTCTTCGAGGTGATCGCCGACATGGCGCCCTCGGGCCGAGGCGAGCTGGAGATCACTGACGTCAACAACTCCTTCGTCGATCGAGCCAGCATCGAGTTCGACGTGCTCGAGGGCTTCTGGGGGGATGCCGGCGAGTCCATCGCCGCCTACTACGAGGTCAACGACTTCGTCCGCCACCACCGTGCCAACCAGTCCGGCCCGGGGACCGGCCCAGGCGGCGGGGATCGGTAGCCGTCACGCCAGCGCCGGCTCGCTGGCCAGGGCGGCCAGCACGGCTTGCTCGACTTGCCTGGCGGCCGCGGCGTCGAGGAGCTTGCCACCGTTGTGGCCACGAACGTAGAAAGAGTCGACCACCTCGTGGCCGAGGGTGGCGACCTTGGCCGACGAGACGTCCACCTGGCAGTCAGCCAGGGCCCTGGCGATGCGGTAGAGCACCCCTACCCCATCGGGGGCCCGCACCTCCAGCACCGACGCGGTGGCCGAGGCCCGGTTGTCGACCACCACCTCGGCCACCGCCGGCTGGGCCGCCTGGGGCCGGCGGGCGCCGGCGTAGACCCGGGCCCTCTCGGCCAGGCGCTGGTCCAGGGCGAGCCGGCCGCCCAGCACGGCGGCCAGGTCCTCCTCCAGCCGGGCGCAGTCGGGGGGGCCCCCGCTCGGCCCCACCTTGAACACCTCGACGGCCATGCCGGCCCCGTCCGAGCCGAGCTGGGCCGAGTGGACGTCGATGCGGTGCAGGGCCAGGACCCCCGCCACGCAAGCCAGCAGGCCGGGGCGGTCGGGAGCGGTCACGGTCACCGAGGAACCGACCGCCACCACGTGCAGGCGCCCGGTGGCCATGAGGCGAAGGTGATCCTCGCCAGGCATGGCAGCTGAGGGACCTTGTCGCTGGCCGGCCAGGTGGCGCCTCACCCGGGCCACCAGGTCCCTCACCAGGCCGGCCTTCCACGGCCCCCAGGCAGCCGGGCCGGTGGCCAGGCTGTCGGCCTCGGTGAGGGCGGCCAGCAGCTCCAAGGTGTCTCGGTCGCCGACTGCCGCCGCCACCGACTCCACCGTGGCCGGGTCGTCGAGGTCCCGCCGGGTGGCCGCGTCGGCCAGCAGGAGGTGATGTCGGACCAGGCCCACCAAGGCGTCGACGTCGTCTGGCGGGAAGCCCATCCTGGCCGCCACCTCGGCCACCACGGTCATCCCTGCCTCGGTGTGGTCGCCTGGGAAGCCCTTGCCGATGTCGTGCAGGAGGGCGCCGACCAGCAACAGGTCGGGCCGGGAGACCTGGGCGGTGAGGGCGGCGGCGTTGGCGGCCGCCTCGAGAAGGTGGCGATCGACGGTGAAGCGGTGGTAGGCGTTGCGCTGGGGACGGTTGCGCACCTGCTCCCACTCGGGGAGAAGTCGCACCAGGACGCCCTGGCGGTCCAGGGCCTCGAGGCCCAGCGCCCCCGGCTGGCCGGCGGCCAGCACCCGGACCAGAGCCAGGCGCGTCTCCCGGGCCCAGGGACCGCCCGGCCCAGGTACCTCGGCCGCCAGCCGGGCGAGGCACTGGCGAGCGAGGGGCAGGCCCAGCTCGGCCCCGGCGGCGGCGGCTCGTAGGGCGAGGGAAGGATCGCTGGCCGGATCGGCCTCAGGGGCGAGGGCCACCTCCTTGTCCCGAGCGACCAGGCCGGCTTCGAGTGGCCGATCACCACCGGCTCGGCGTCCCCTGGGGCCCTCCTGCCAGGAGGCCACCCGGCGCCAGGCGTCGTCGCTGGCCCAGGCCACGGCCCGGCCGGCCGCCGCCACCTCGGCCATGAGGGCATCGGCGTCGCCGGTGCCAAGGGCGGTGGCCACCTGGTCCTGCTCCTGGAGGAGCAGCCGGTCGAGCGCCTTCCCGGTCCGGCGGTGGAGCTCGACCCGCACCCGGCACAGCGTCTCCAGGGGACCCTGCAGGTCCGCGGTCGTGGTGACCTCGGAGAGCACGGGGGTGGCCCGGGCGGCAGCCCGCAGGGCATGGGCATCCCGCAGGCCGCCGTGGGCCTCCTTGAGGTCGGGCTCCAGCAGGAAGGCCAGGTCTCCATGCACGGCGTGACGCTCCTCCACCGAGGCGGCCAGTGCCGGCAGCCAGCGCTTGGCCCTGGCCCTCCACAGGCTGGCCGCCCGGGCCGGCAGGTCAGCGGCCAGGGTGGGATCGCCCGCCACCACCCGGGCGTCCAGCAGCCCGAGGGCCACCCGCAGATCGGTGTCGGCCACCGCCATGACCTCCCGGGGCGTCCGCACGCTGTGGTCGAGGCGGACCCTCTCGTCCCATACCGGGTACCAGACGGCCTGGGCCAGGTCGGCGATGTCCCTGCGGCCACGGTGGACGAGCACCACATCCAGGTCGCTACCCGGCCACAGCTGACCACGACCGTAGCCACCCACCGCCAGCAGGGCGATGCCCTCGACCTGGCCGTCGGTGGCCTGGTGGACCAGGTCGGCCAGCCAGGCGTCGGCGGCCGCCGAGTAGGCGGCGCACCAGGCGCTGCCCTGGAGGCCGACCCGGGCCACGAGCTGGTCCCGGAGCAGCCGCAGGGAGGCCCGTCCCCCCTCAGTCATCGGGCTGGGGCGGCGGGAGGTAGCTGGCGCTGGTAAAGGAGCCGTTGCGGGTGTCGAAGACCCAGGTCGACCCCTTGGGCGACGCCGTGGAGGTCGGAAGGGTCAGGCCGGCCAGACTGCCCAGGGCGCCAAGGACCTCGTGCACCACGTCACCGTGGGTGCAGGTGACGACCGCCTGGCCGGCCAGGGACCGCAGCAGGAGAGCGGCCTCGATGCCCCGACCCTCGGCCAGCTCGTCGGCCGGCTCCACCGGGAGGCCCAGTTGGACGGCCAACGGCTCCACCGTCTGGACGCAACGGGCGTACGGGCTGGACAGGATCCGCTCGGGGTCGAAGGACTTCAGTAGACCAGCCAGACGTTGGGCCTGGCGCCAGCCTCGCTCGGTGAGCGGCCGGTCGCGATCGTCTCCCTGCCACCGCCGGCGATTGCCGGCCCGGGCATGGCGAACCAGAAGGACGGCCATGTCATCCAGTCTGCCTGCTCGACCAGGCCGGCGGGTGCTGGACGAACGAGGACTCCTAGGATGGGCCGGTGGCGCTCAGCGGAGGGGACTTCGGCTACCTGGTGGCCTTCGGTGGCGGGTTGGTCTCGTTCCTCTCTCCGTGCGTGCTGCCCATGGTGCCCGCCTACCTGTCGGTCGTCACCGGCTTGGACCTGGCTGAGATCCACGGTGGTGGCCAGCGCCACCTGAGCCGCATCGCCCGGGACGCCACCCTTTTCGTGCTGGGCTTCTCGGTGGTGTTCATTGCCCTGGGCCTGTCAGCCACCGCCCTCGGCCGGGCGCTGTTCACCAACCAGGTGCTGCTGACCCGGCTGTCGGGTCTGCTGGTGCTGATGATGGGCTTGTTCCTGGCCGGCTCCCTTGTCCTTCGGGCGCCCCGTCTCTACGGGGAGCGCCGGATGGCCATCACCCCGTCCCGGTTCGGGCCCCTGGCCGCGCCGGTGGCGGGGGCGGCCTTCGGCTTCGGGTGGACGCCGTGCATCGGGCCGGTGCTCGGCTCGGTCCTGGCCATCGCCGCCACCCAGGGGCAGTCGGCCAGAGGGGCCGGGCTGATGGTTGCCTACTCGGCTGGGTTGGGGCTGCCGTTCCTGGTGGCCGGCCTGGCCCTCGGACGTCTGGCTGGCGGCTTTGCCTGGGTGAGGCGGCACTTCGTCGGGCTCACCCTGACCGCGGCGCTGGCCCTGGTTGGCTTCGGCGTCTTGTTGACCTTGGACCGCCTGTCCTGGCTGACCAGCCAGCTACAGGCCGGCCTCCAGGCGGTGGGCCTGGGCAGCCTGGTCAATCTGGGCTGACCGACCAGGCCCGGAGGCGGCCCCCGGGGACTGGTCCGGCGAGGACCTAGTTGAGCGACGGATCATCCGGAAAGGCAGCCAGCATGGCCAGATGGCCGCGCTGGCGGCGCAGCACCTCGTGCCACAGGCGCTCAGGCCGGGGCGAGAAGGCGTCGCCGGCACTGGCGTAGATGACCATCCAGCCACCGACCGCCACCTCCCCCTCCAGCTGGGCTGGCCCCCAGCCGGCGTGACCGGAGAAGACGCGCAGTCGCCGCAGCGTCGATGCCAGGCCATCGGGATCGGCGGCCAGGTCCAGCGTGCCAACCTCTCCACTCAGACGCCGCCAGGCTGCGATCGGCGGAGGATCGTCGTCGTCCACCTCCGCCAGGCAGATCGCTCCGGCCGGCGCAACCGGGCCTCCGACGAAGACCACCGACGGCTCCGCCGCCAGGTCGGCCCACTGAGGCAGGGGGTCGGCCACTGTCAACTCGCTCGGCCGGTTGAGGACCACGCCCAGAGCACCCTCGTCACTGTGGGCCAGGACGAGCACCACCGTCCTGGCGAAGTTGGGGTCCACCAGTGACGGTGCGGCGACCAGCAGGCGGCCCTCCAGCGAGCGCGATGCCATGGAGTGATGATCGCACCCTGGCGCCTTGTCTGATGGAGCGTCCCGAGCTTCCTCGCGCCTCGGGGCCCTTAGGGTGGCATCGGGAAAGTGCTCCGGCAAGCCCGACCACTGCAGCACCCGGCCCCAGATCAGGAGGCAACCGTGGCCCACGAGGTTCGAGGGGTGGTGGCCCGAGCCAAGGGCCAACCGGTGTCGGTTGAGACGATTGTTGTCCCCGACCCAGGACCAGGTGAAGCACTGGTCCGGGTGAGGGCATGCGGGATCTGTCGTACCGACCTGCACTACCGGGACGGAGCCATCAACGACGGCTTTCCCTTCCTGCTCGGCCACGAGGCAGCCGGGATCGTCGAGGCGGTCGGCGACGGCGTGGCCAACCTCGGCGTCGGGGACCACGTGGTGCTGGCCTGGCGGGCACCGTGTGGCGACTGCCGATCTTGCCGGAGGGGGCGGCCGTGGCACTGCTTCGACAGCCGCAATGCGTTCCAGCCCCTGACCCTGCCGGACGGAACCCCCCTGTCGGCCGCGCTTGGCATAGGCGCCTTGGCCGACCTCACGCTGGTGGCGGCCGGGCAGGCGGTGAAGGTCGATCCCAAAGCCCGGCCGGAGGCGGCCGGGCTGGTCGGCTGCGGGGTCATGGCCGGCTACGGGGCGGCCGTCAACACTGGTGGCGTGTCGGAGGGCGACACCGTGGCCGTCATCGGCTGCGGGGGGGTGGGCAGCGCAGCCATTGCCGGGTCCAGCTTGGCTGGCGCTCGTCGGGTCATCGGGGTGGATGTGGACCTGCGCAAGCTCCAGTGGGCAACCCGCTTTGGTGCCACCCATGTCGTTGATGCTTCGGCCACCGATCCAGTGGAGGCCATCAGGGCCTTGACCGACGGGTTCGGGGCCGACGTGGTGATCGAGGCGGTCGGCTCGCCGAGCACCTACCTGCAAGCCTTCCAGGCTCGCGACCTGGCTGGGACTCTTGTGCAGGTGGGCGTGCCCAGTCCGACCATGAGGGTCGAGCTGCCGCTCATCGAGCTCTTCGGTCGGGGAGGTGCTCTCAAGTCGTCCTGGTACGGAGATTGCCTGCCCTCCCGCGACTTCCCTGTTCTGATCGACGCCTACCTGAGAGGACGCCTCGACCTGGACGGGTTCGTCTCCGAGGTGATCTCACTCGAACAGGTGGACGAGGCGTTCGCCAAGATGAACCAGGGGACGGTGCTCCGCTCAGTGGTGGTCCCCTAGGTTACGCGCTCGGTAGGCGGGCTGAAAAAAGGTGATGGCATACGACTCAAGTCAGTTGACAAGGCCTTGGCCATCTGCTATGCTGACGGTGTAAGCATGAAGCTCCAACAAGGAGGTTCCGACCATGCTCATGCGATTCGATCCTTTCCGAGAGCTGGACCGTCTGACCAACAGTGCTTGGGCTACCAGCACCGTGCGCCCTGGCCCCATGTCCATGGACGCCTACCGGCGAGGCGACGAGCTGGTGGTCCACTTCGACCTGCCCGGCATCGACCCGGCATCGGTAGAGGTGACGGCCGAGAAGAACGTCCTCACCGTCCAGGCCGAGCGCTCCTGGGAGCGCGGCGAGGGTGACGAGGTTATCGTGGCCGAGCGGCCCCAGGGTCGTTTCAGCCGCCAGGTGTTCCTCGGCGAGTCCCTTGACACCGACCACGTCGCCGCCTCGTACAACCAGGGAGTGCTCACGCTGAGCATCCCGGTGGCCGAGGCAGCCAAGCCCCGCCGTATCGAGGTGAGCCACCAGCCCAAGCAGGCGGCCATCGATACCAAGTCGCCCACTGGGTAGGAGGTCGGGATGACATCTCCGGTGCTTGAACCAGCTGTGACCTCCAGCGTCGACCCGTCTCCACCTCCCCCCGCACCCGACCCGGTGCCCGGGCCGGGGCCTGTACCGGGGGATCCGGTGCCACCCTCGCCGCCCGATCCGCTCCCTGCCTGAGGCCTCGGGGCCGGGTGCGGGCTACCTCGCCCGCACCACTGCTCACTGCTCTTCTTCGACCTCCTGCACCCGTAGCTGGAATCGGGTGGCGGGGCCGGGGGCGCCCCCCGTTGCGGAGGGTGCCGCTACAGGCGGGGCAGGCGGCGTCCACACTGTCGCCGCCACCTCCCAGTAGAAGCCGTCACGGCTGGCCCGGCGGGCCAGCAGCTGGTGGCCTGAGCCACTGCGGGGGGGTCCGGCAGATATCACCGCCCAGTGGCGCTTGCCCACCTCGGTCTGGTAGAAGGCCACCACCGCCGCATAGCTGGCATCGATCCTGAGCTTCACCGCCCGGTCGTAGACTCCGTTGCCGCGGTCGTGGTCCTCGGTCCCCACCACCGAGGCGGTGGCCGGGACCGGCAGTTGGTCGAGGATGTCGGCGGGGGGCTCGCCGGCATGCTCGAGGGCCTTGAAGGCGGCGGTGGCATCGGTGGCGGCCAGCGGCGCCCCCGATCGGACAGCGGTGGCGGGAGGGCTGGTCCCGTGGGCGCCGGCCAGCAGCAGCGCACCCACGCCGGCCAGCGCGAACAGGATGACTACCGGGAGCACGAGCATCCCCGGGCCCGGCCGGACGACACGTTGCCGGCCGCCGGCCGGGGCCGCCTCCCTCGCTTTCTGGGACATCCAGGCTCACCCTACGGGAGCGTCGCCGACGAAGGGTCTCGGCCCAGCGGCCACGCTATGGTGGCGCGGCTGGTGACGGCGGCGTGGCCGAGTGGTTGAGGCAAGGGCCTGCAAAGCCCTGTACCTGGGTTCGATTCCCAGCGCCGCCTCCAAGAGGTCGGAGATGGGCTTCGTCTCCAGCGCCCGCCTCCGGTCTCACCGCCGGCAATGTTTGGTCGCCGCTCGGGGTTGGAGGTGCTATGAGGCCGGGGATGGGCGACATGGCGTGGGGCCCGACCATGCGCTCGCTCCGCCGGGACGAGTCGGTGACCAAAGCCCCGGTGACGCCGGGGACCGCCCGGCGGATGCTGGTCTTCGCCCGTCCCTACCGGCGGATCCTGCTGGTGTTCCTGGCCCTGATCGTGGCCGACGCGGTGGTGGGGGCGGCCAACCCGCTCATCTACCGGTCCATCATCAACCAGGGCATCCTTGGCCACCGGGCCGGCCTGGTGGTGACTCTGGCGCTGGCGGTGGCCGCCCTGGCGGTGATCGACGCCGTCTTGCTGGTCGGCCAGCGGTGGGTCTCGGCCCGGGTCGGGGAGAGCGTGATCTTCGACCTGCGGTCCCAGGTGTTCGGCCACATCCAGCGCATGCCGCTGGCCTTCTTCACCCGGACGCAGACCGGCGCCCTGGTCACCCGGCTCAACAACGACGTCCTCGGCGCCCAGCAGGCGTTCACCGACACCTTGTCCTCGGTCGTGTCCAACCTGGTCGGCGTGGCGCTGGTGCTGGCCGCCATGCTGGTGCTCTCCTGGCAGATCACGCTGGTGGCCCTGGTGATCCTGCCTGTCTTCGTGGTGCCCGCCCGTCGGGTGGGCCGGCGGCTCTCGTCGATCACCCGCGAGTCCTATGCGCTCAACGCCGAGATGAACACCACCATGACCGAGCGCTTCAACGTGGCCGGGGCCCTGCTGGTCAAGCTGTTCGGCCGGCCCGGCGAGGAGCGGCGGGCCTTCCAGGCCAAGGCCGGCCGGGTGCGCGACATTGGCGTGACCCAGGCCATGTACGCCCGCTTCTTCTACATGGCGCTGATCCTCACCGCCTCCCTGGCCACCGCCCTGGTCTACGGATGGGGGGGCGTGATGGCGGTGCGGGGAGTGCTCAACGTCGGAACCGTGGTGGCCCTCACCGCCTACCTCAACCGCCTCTACGGGCCGCTCACCGCCCTGTCCAACGTGCAGGTCGACGTGATGACCACCCTGGTCTCCTTCGACCGGGTCTTCGAGGTCCTCGACCTGGCGCCCGGCATCGACGAGAGGCCCGACGCGGTGGCCCTGCCCCGCGGACCGGCCAGGATCGAGTTCGACCACGTCGACTTCAGCTATCCCAGAGCCGAGGAGGTCTCCCTGGCCTCGCTGGAGTCGGTGGCGGTGCTCGAGTCGGCCCCGTCCCAGCAGGTCCTGTTCGACGTCAGCTTCACTGCCGAGCCCGGACAGCTGGTGGCGCTGGTCGGGCCGTCGGGGGCGGGCAAGACCACCATCAGCCACCTGGTGCCCCGGCTCTACGACGTGCGCGGCGGGGCGGTGCGGGTCAACGGGGTCGACGTGCGGGACGCCACCCTGGCATCGCTGGCCGAGCTGGTGGGCGTGGTGACCCAGGACGCCCACCTGTTCCACGACACCATCAGGTCCAACCTTCTCTACGCCAGGCCCGAGGCGACAGAGGTGGCCCTGGTCGAGGTCCTGCGGGCCGCCCAGATCCTGGCGCTGGTGGAGTCGCTGCCCGACGGGCTGGACACGCTGGTGGGTGACCGCGGCTACCGGCTGTCGGGCGGCGAGAAGCAGCGATTGGCCATCGCCCGCCTGCTCCTCAAGGCGCCTGACATCGTGGTGCTGGACGAGGCGACCGCCCATCTCGACTCCGAGTCCGAGATGGCCCTGCAAGCAGCCCTGCGCACGGTGCTCGAGGGCCGGACCTCCCTGGTCATCGCCCACCGGCTGTCGACGGTGCGGGAGGCTGACCGGATCCTGGTGGTGGACGAGGGGCGCATCGTCGAGCAGGGCCGCCACGAGGACCTGCTGGCCGCCGGAGGCCTCTACGCCGAGCTGTACCGCATCCAGTTCGAGGGCCAGGCGGTGGTGGCGCACGCCGAGTAGGTCCCCGCCGAGCCAGCCATGCGGGCCGAGGCGTCACCGTGCCCGGTCCCGGGGACGCAGGGTCGCTATGGCTCCCGGCTCGGAGCTCGGGGGGTCCTGGTCGCGTGCTCGGGTGAGCGGCCAAGGCGAGGCCAGGCGTCACCGCCCCGTCCGGGGGGGCGCCGGGCGCCCTCCGCCAGGGCCCAGGCCCGGCGCCAGGGTGCGGCGGCCGGCCCGGTCAGGGCGGGGGTGGCTCCCCTCGCCGCCCGCCGCCGGGCTGCCCACCAGTCGGTGGAGACCTCGTCGGCCAGGGCGGCCACCCCGGCCTCGATGCGGACCGAGAAGCGCCGGGCGTCCTCGTCCAAGGCCGGGCGCAGCCCCGGCCCGAAGGTGACGCTGGTCGGCGATCGCCGGATGCGAGAGGCACCGCGGGCCAGTATGCGCCGGGTGCCCTGCATGTACACCGGGACCACCGGCGCCCCCGTCTTCTTGGCCAGGTAGGCCGCCCCACCTCGGAAGGGCTGTCCCCACCCGTCCCGGCTGCGCCCTCCCTCGGGGAAGATGACCAGGTTCCACCCCTCGCCCAGCAGGTCGGTGGCCAGCTTGCTGCCCCGCCGGCTGACCCGGGTGCGCTCGATGGGTATGGCGGCGATGGCCAGCGCCCACAGGGCCGCCTTCCAGCGGCGGTCGAAGAAGTAGTCGGCCCCCGCCGCCACCACGCAACGGTGGCGGAACCGCTCGGGCATGCACACCAGCAGCAACCCGGTGTCGAGGTGGCTGGAGTGGTTGGCCGCGAAGATGACGGGGGCCTCCAGGCCGGCCAGCCGGTCCAAGCCCGCCACGGCCGGCGAGGCGACCACTCGCATCAGCGGCGCCGTAAGGCTGTCCAGCACCACCGCCCGGGCCAGCCGGGCCGGCCAGCGCCGCGACCACTCGGTGTCGTAGTCAACCCCGAGCGAGCGCTCCACGGCTGGCCGCTCGATCCCCCCGGGCCAGGTCGGGGGGGCCAGGGGGAAGGCATCCGGGCGTGGGTGGGAGAGGCGCCTGGGCGAAAGGTGGCTCAATTTCGCCGGAGCTCCGGTAGCCACCAACGCCAGCTGTTCAACGGACGTCGGCCATGAGCAGCGGGGGCGAGTGGAAGTGGGTGATCGACGGGTCCCGCCCCACCACGTCCTCGGCCATCTCCAGGGCGTCGGCCAGGGTGGAGGCCGGCTTGAAGCCCAGGCGGCGCACGGCGGCCGGGTCGCCGCCCACCACCACCACCCCGCCCATATGGGCCAGGGCATGGGCGCACCAGTACCACATGTAGAAGGGGTGGACGCCGTGGTAGGCGTGGCTGGTCCGGTACAGGTGGATGTACCACGGATCGGTGGCGAACGACTCCTCGTAGCGCTTCTCGATCTCCAGGGGATCGGTGGTCTCGGCCAGCACCTGCTCGAAGAAGTCGATGTAGCTCGGGTGGTGGACCGGGTGGAAGGCCCAGGGGGTGTCGTGGCTCATGATGACCACCCCGCCCTCCCGCACCAGGGGGCGGCCCCGGTAGGAGTTGAAGAAGTAGCCCAGGCCGAGGCAGGCCACCAGCACCGGGTTCATTATGGAGTTGACGTTGTAGGGGCAGATGTAGGGCAGCCCCATGGTCACCACGTCGGCCTGGCCCTCCACCTCCACCAGCTGCTGGGCGTGCACCGCCTCGGTGGTGAGGGCATGGACCGCCTCCACCTCGCCCGCTCTTACCCCGGTCATCTCCTGGGGCGATCGCAGGGCGTGGAAGATCCCCCGGGCCAGGCGGGGCGGCGTCCGCTCCAGCGCCTTGGACGAGGCCAGGAAGGTCGCCCTGTCGGCGGCCGACCACTCCCACTCCCGGCGCTGGAGGAAGCGGAACTGCTCGGGGAAGCTGTTGGTGTTGAGGGTGGTCTCGATCTGGAAGACCTTGAGCCCGCTGGCCGCGATGTGGCGACCCATGCGCCAGTTGGAGGAGTGCAGCTCGGAGCGGTGCTGGTCCATGAACGAGCGGCTCTGGAGCATGGTGCGGACGTTGTGGTGGTGGCGCAGGCTGGCGTAGGAGGCCAGGCCGGTGGCGACGCTCTTGTGGCCGCCGTCCATGGCCACCAGGTTGATGTTGACGTAGACCAGCAGATCGCTGCTCGCTGCCCGCTTGTTGAGCTCCACGTCCTCGCCGGCGTCGGTGGTGCCGAGGTGGACGAGGTTGGCAGGGTCCTCGGCGTCGTGCTGGGTCAGCAGGCCGTGGGGGGCGAAGGCGTCGTACACCCGGTCGCCCAGGGCGTGGCGCAGCTCGGGCTCGGTCATGCGCCGGTGCAGGGACAGGGCGGCGATCAGCACCACGTCGTCGACGCCGGCCTGGGCGGCCAGCTCCAGCACCGCCTCGATCACCCGCTGGCGTACGTCGGGCGAGCGCATGGGCGGCAGGGGCAGGGACACGTCGTCGAAGGCGATGGTGAGGCGCATGCCCGGGCGCAGCAGGGCCGCCAGGGGGGGGCTGTCTCCCACCGGGTGGGCCAGGGCGTGGGCAATGGCTGCGTCGGGGTCGGCCAGGGCGTCGAGGGGCTCGGGGGGGTACACCACCCGGCTGCCGATCGGGAGGCTCTCCAGGCGGTAGCCCTCGCCGTGCCAGAACAGGGTGGGCGGGGTGGAGCGGTCGACCTCCAGGACGAAGCCGGGCCGGGGGCTCAAGGGAGCAGTCCCTTCGGGCGGCCCAGGCCCGGACGGCCCTCCCGGGATGCACGGGCCGGAGCGACCGACCCCCTCTGGCCGGGTTCGAAGGCCACCTTCACGGCGCCCCGCCGCCCGGCGGCCCCGGCGTGGGCGATGGCCTCCTCGTAGCGCTCCAGCGGATAGCGGGCGGAGACCAGGCGGCCCAGGTCGGCGTCGGCCACCAGTCCGAAGGCCAGGTCGAAGGTGCGACGCCCCCCCGCCTCCTGCCCGTAGGCGTAGGCCCCCACCAGGCTGACCTCCCGGTGCCACAGGGCAGTGAGGTCCACCCTCACGGTGCCGGGCATCCCGACCAGCACCACCTTCCCGCCCGGACGGACCACGGCCAGGGCCTCCTCGACCGAGTCGGCGCTGCCCACGCAGTCGATCACCACGTCGGCGCCGCCGGTGAGACGGCCCCCGACGCTGAGCGACCTGGTCTGGCGTCTCAGCGCCCGGCGGACCTGGCCCGGCTCCACCACCAGGTCGGCTCCCAGGCTGGCAGCCAGGCGGCGCTGCACAGGGTGCTTGGCCCCGGCCACCACCGTGCCAGGCAGAGCGAGGTGACGCAGGGCGGCCACCGCGCAGAGGCCCAGCGTCCCGGCGCCCAGCACCGCCACCGTGGAGCCCTCGTCGACGTCGGCGGACAGCACGGCGTGGACGGCACAGGCGGTGGGCTCGACCATGACGGCCGCCTCGTCGCTCATGGCATCGGGCACCGGGTGCAGCTGGCTGCGATGGGCCACCAGCGCGGCCGCCCAGCCGCCGCCTGTGTCCGTGCAGTAGCCGGTCTGCAGCCCCGGCTGCAGGTGCCCGAAGGCCACCCGCTCGCAGCGGCCGGTTCGCCCCTGGGCACACGCCGCGCAGGGCGGGACGATCCCTCGAGCCAGGCAGCCGAGCACCGGCTCGATGACCACCCGGCCCGTCACCTGCTGGTGGCCGTCAGGCCCGTCGGGGCCGTCAGGGAGGGCGGGAGCGGGCGGGGCGCCCACCACCTCGCCCACCACCTCGTGGCCGGGCACGAATGGGAAGCTGACCACGTCCTCGAAGTACCGGGAGCTGCGCCCGTCCAGGGTGGCCAGGTCCGATCCGCAGATGCCGGCCAGTCTCGGCCGCACCGACACCCACTCCGGCCCCGGGAGGGCCAGGGGCTCGATGTCGGCCAGGCGCAGCGGCCCCAGCCGCACGCCTCGCCCGGTACCGGCCACGGCTGAGGCCGCTCGGGAAGCGGCCCACCGGGGCAGGCTGTGCTCGAAGACCAGGGCCCTCACGGCGTCGATCCGGCGTTGGCCCTGCCCGGCGACCGGGCGGGGCGCAGCGAGACGGTGGGGGCAAGGGGCAGCAGCGGTGGGCGGGCACCGCCGGGCGCCCTGGTCCAGTGCTCGACGTGCCAGCCGCGCTTGCGGGCAATGTTGGCCAGCTTCACCTCGGGGTTCACGGCCACCGGATGACCCACCGCCTCCAGCATGGGCAGGTCGCTGGCCGCGTCGGCGTAGGCCACCGACTCAGCCAGGGACAGCCCCTCGGCGTCGGCGTAGTCAGCCATGACCATGGCCCGGGCCTCGCCGGTCGGAGGTGACTGGACCAGCTCTCCGGTGAGGAGCCCGTCGCGTTCGTCCATGCGGGCGCACATGATGTCGTCGAACAGGGGTGCCAGGGGCTCGATCATGAAGTCGAGGGCGCCGGTGATGAGCAGGGTCCGGTGGCCGAGTGCCCGGTGCTCCCGGACCCGGCGGAGCCCGGCCGGGAACGCCTTCAGCAGGATCAGGTCGCTGAAGACCTCCCAGGCGTCGGCCCGTACCCGCGCCGCCGGGGCGTCCTGGTAACGGCGGTAGAACGAGCGCAGGAAGTCACCCCGGTCCCGACGGTCCATGGCCGCCAGTCCCGGGCCCTGGCGGATCAGCCGCAGGCACAGGCGGGCCCGGTCGCCGGCGGGAAGGTGGCGGGTGGCCAGCCAGGCGTAAGACTCGACCACGTTGGAGGCGATGAGGGTGTTCTCCAGGTCGAAGGCGGCCATCTGGCGCTCCGGGGACAAGATGGCCCGCCGCCCCCGCTCGGCCCGGTTGGAGGTGCGCCGCGGGCCGCCGGTGGTGCGCACCCGGGCATGGTGGACGATCGACGGCAGGTGGACCTGCTGCACGTAATGGGCCCAGTCGATCACCCCCGGGTCGAAGCAGAACTCCCGCCGGTCGCCCGGGCTCAGCGAGTCCCACAGCCCGATCAGCCGGTCCACCCGGAAGCTGGCTTCGATCTCGGCGTACGACCCGTAGAGCTCGACGTAGCCCAGAGCCCGCTCGGCCTGTCCCCGCCTGTCCTCCAACCGAGCCGACAGGTCGGCCCTCTGGCCCCGGCCCGGCACGGCGGCCAGAGCCCGTTCGGCAGTGGCCAGGCCCTTGGCGGCCCGGTTCAGCTGGCGCTGGACCCTGCCGCGGCCGGGGAAGGACCAGGGTGGCACGACGATGGGTTGGCCCTCGCTGTCATAGAGGGGGTGTGCTGAGAACCAGGCCTGGACCAGGTCGACCAGGTGGTCGTAGCGCAGCGGGTTGCGCGATCCGGAGGCCACCTGGTACACCGACGGCGGCCCGGGAGCCGGGCCGACGGCCGCCACTGCCAAGATGGCCGCCACCACCAGGTCGACGGGGATGACGTCGATCACCCCCTCGGGTACTCCGGGGAACTGCTTGAGCAGTCCCCGACCGTAGGAGATGATGACCGGCTCAGCCATGCGAAAGCCGCGGATCCATCCCGGCTCGGGCTCGGCCAGGGCCGACTCGATGACAGAGGGTCGCACGATCGTTACCGGCAGGTCGCCCCGATTGTCGAGCAGGGCCCTCTCCCCGAGCGCCTTGGTGTAGGCGTAGCAGTCAGGCCAGCCCAGGGCCCGGGCCCTGGCCCTACCTGCTTGTACCAGGCGCCCCTTGACCCAGTCCCGTCGTCGTTGCTCGGCCCGCTCGGCCAGCAGAGGGACGCCGGCCGGACCCAGCTCGGCTCGAGCTGCCTGGTTGAAGCGGCTCAGCCACTCCGGTCGCCGGCTCTCGGCGTCAGCGTCGGCCCGGGCCCGGCGGGCGGCCGCCACCTCCCCCCGCCAGTCGACCTCGGCGGCAAAAGGGGTGTCGGGCAGCAGGGTCTCGTGGGCGTCGCCCCGGCGGGTGCCGGCGACGTAGGCGGTGGACACGGCCAGCAGGTGGGCCGGAGGCCCACGGTGGGGAGGCGGGCTGGCGAGGTCAGGCTGGCTGCTCCCGGCCCCGGCCCGGTCTCGGCTGTCGTTGAGCTCCTGGGCCACCCTGGAGGGCCCCAGCAGGTTGACCTCCACCGTGGTGTCCAGGGGCGCGTCGAAGCTCACCGCGGCCGCCGAGTGGATCACCACGTCGCAACCGGCCAGGGCCCGACGGCCGGGCTCGTCCAGGCCCAGACCGTCCACACCCACGTCGCCCGCCACCACGGTCAGCCTCCGCTGCATCTCGGCGTCGAAGCGAGGTCCCAGCTCCGAGCGCAGCCGGGCGAAGCAACTGTTGCGAAGGACCTCACGGGCCACCCGGTCGGCCGCCGTGGCTCGACGGCCGGGCCGGGTCAGCACCACCAGGTCGCAGTCCGGGACGCAGCGCAGGAGGCGCTCCACCAGGGCGGTCCCGAGGAAGCCGGTCGCGCCGGTCACCGCGACGCGCTTACCAGCCAGGGCATCGGCGATCACAGCTCCTGCCTACCACCAGTCGTGGGTGCCGGGCGAGACCGGGCGGACCGAGGCACCTCAGCTCTTGGGGGGTGTATAGCGCTTGGAGGCCTCGGGCCGGCGACGACCGGTCGCGTCCCCGAGCGCGTCCCGGCCTCGGCCGGATCTCCTGGGCCGTTCGCCGCCGCCCCGGCCGGCCGCTCGGCGGGGTCGGGCCGCGGAGCCTCTGTCCGGACGAGTGTGCCCCCTGTCCGGGCGAGTGACGGCTCGGCCCGCCGATCCCCGGCGGGTGGCGCCCGTCGACCGAGCCAGTCGGGTAGCCCGGAAGAGCGTCCAGCCGGCCAGGGCGAGGAAGGGGAAGGCCAGCACGAAGTAGGCGTTCCAGGGCCCGAAAGCGAGCACCAGGGATGCGAAGCCCACCAGGTAGCGTCGCTTGGCCAGCGTGCACCCGGCCAGGACCAGCGCCTCGACGAGACCGACGGCCAGGTAGACCGCTGCTGCCTGGTGGCCCTTGGCCGTCGGCTGGTTCAGGTGCGGCACCCATACCACGGCGAAGGCCACCGCCGCCAGGCCGGCGCCGGCCAGCCCGGCCAGCCTCTCACGCCTGTCCAAGCCCTGAGAGGTCAGTCCCCCGAACTGGCGGGCGGGATGGGGTGCCTCTGCCGAGGGGGTCTCCTGGCGTGGGCGGGCGCCCTCCGCCCCACCGGGGGAGGGGACCCCGACGCCTGGCTCGGCCTCCTCGGGCACGGTGCTCACGACCACAAAGCTATCGGTCCCATCGCCCTCTCGGGAATGTCCAAGCCCCCTCACAGGCTTCTCACAGTTGCGACGGGCATGCTGGGTCAGGTAAGCCCCCCTGTCCTGGCGGTCGGGGTCTGGCCAGGGCGATGGCGAGAGGAGAGCCCCCAAGGTGATTAGGGACATGAGGTGATGAGGGAGATGGACAGCGAGAGGCAATGGAACCCATCGACCCGACGGCCCCGGCGTCTGGCCACCGTCCTGGCTGCGGTCGCGCTGGTGGTGGCGGCTGGGGGAGCGGGAGGAGCTATAGCGCTGGCTCTCGAGGGTGCCGGGCAGCCGCCCGCCGGCACGAGCCAGGCCAGCCCCGGCCAGGCCAGCTCGTCCACCTCCATCCCCAAGCCGGCGAGCGGCGTCAGCTCCAACCGCCTGGACATCCCGGGCATTGTCAAGAAGGTGGACCCGGCAGTGGTCGACATCACCTCCAACCTGGCTGGCCAGGGCGGGGTGGCGGCCGGAACGGGCATGGTCCTCACCTCCTCGGGTGAGGTCCTGACCAACAACCACGTGATCGACGGCGCCTCCAGTGTCACTGCTCGGGTGGCTGGTCAGTCACGCAGCTACACCGCCACGGTGGTGGGCGCCGACCCGACCGACGACGTGGCTTTGCTCAGGCTGAACGATGCCGCCGGGCTCACCACGGTGAGCTCGGGCGACTCGTCCGGTGTGTCGGTGGGTGAGCAGGTGGTGGCCATCGGCAACGCCTTGGACCTCCAGGGTCCTCCAACTGTCACTCAGGGCATCGTCACGGCGGTCAACCGCTCGATCACCGCCGGTGACCCCACCGGCAACAGTGAGCGCTTGACCGGGCTCATCCAGACCGACGCCCCCCTCAGCCCGGGCAACTCGGGCGGGCCCCTGGTCGACTCGGCCGGCCAGGTGATCGGGATGAACACCGCCGCTGACGTCGTTGCCCCGCAGGAAGCAGGATCCAGTGTCGGCTTCGCCATACCCATCAACCGGGCCGACGCCATCGCCCAGCAGATCCAGGCCCACAAGGCCGGGGGGAACATCGTGATCGGCCCCCGCCCGCTGCTCGGCGTGGAGGTGACCAGCGTCGGTACTCAGGGCCGCCTGGGCGGCCCGGGCTACGGCTTCGGCGGCGGTGGCTTCGGCGGCGGTGGCTTCGGCGGCGGGATCTTCGGGGGTACTCCCGGGTCGGGTGGCAGCACCGCCCCCGTGTCGTCGGGAGCGCTGGTCATCGGGGTGGAGCCGGGGAGCCCGGCCCAGTCTGGCGGTCTGAGGGCCGGCGACGTGATCGTCTCCCTGGGGGGCAAGTCCGTCGACTCGCCCAGCACCCTGACCAAGCTGATGGACAGCCATCACCCCGGAGACCAGGTGAGCGTGGGTTGGGTCGACCCGTCCGGTGGGCACCACAGCGCCACCGTCCACCTGGTGACCGGCCCGGCCGCCTGAGGATCGCCGGCTCGAGCTCTCACACGTGTCCCGGTGACGGATCGTGAGTGAGGTAGGCAACGGCGAAGCGTTACTGCGGTTACTTTGCTCACAATCGGAAGCGCGAAGTCCCGGCTCAAGTGCTCGCTCGCACGTAACGTGGTCGACTAGGGTCGCCAGGCACGGGGTCCCCCGGGCGGTGCGCCGCAAAGAGTACCAGCGAGGATTCGAGTGGCGAGCGGCTCGCTCGTGGCGATCACGGCTCGGACGGGAAGAGGTCGACAGTCACCGTCGGGGTTTGCTGGCTCCGCCTGATCCCTCGGTCAGGCGGGTTGGACATCCTCGAATTGGTAGAGCGTCGTAGTGAGACCGACTCGCATCATGTAGCGGGCGAAGGATTGCGCCACGTGCTCACGATATGGGGCAACGAGACGCAGACGCTCGCCCTGCTGCTCGGCCACGTCCTCCAGGTACGGCTTGGGAAGCGAGAACAGATGGTGGAAGTCCACTATCAACCAGTCGGCACCAGGTGGAGTGTCGCGGAACTGGAGGAGGCAGTACGGAGCCAAGTCGCCCTGGTGGAGGGCCTTGCGCCACTTTCTGCCTTGCAGCTTCTCGGTCCAGACGCTAGCTCGGAACCCACCCCGTGCAGAGGCATCCCCCGCCGAGCGGGCGGCCCGGCGCGCAAGCGGTGAGGTTAGTGACGTTCCCCGGCCTTACGCTCGTGATGAGGTACGGGCGGGACCTCCCGGTGGCGAGGTGCCTCGGCCGGAGCGTCAGGTCGTGGGTCAGCCGCGGCGACAGGTCCAAGTCCCAACTAAGCCTCGATCCACCGAATTCTCAGTCTGAGTCAGCCTGAGATCCCACAGAAAGGCCCCCTGGGCTGGGAGAATG
>JAVKSQ010000024.1:0-47802 GCA_039583615.1 Acidimicrobiales bacterium | reverse complement strand
GCCACCTCTGGCCATCGCGCCCATTTACCCTGCTCAGAGGCCTCTTCAGGCCTCACGTGTGCCTATCAGCTGCGGAACTCCGGCAATCAGACCACCGCTTTTGACCAGGGATATTGCGATTCCATGCGACCGGCGGGAACCAGCTGCGATGGCACGGCACCCACTTTGGATCAGGAGGTTCCAGGTTCGAGCCCTGGCCCGCCAGCCGAGGAAGCCCAGGTAGATAGCCTAGTTGTGGCGCGCTGCCGTGCGAAAAGCGTTCCGCATCCCCCCACCGCGTAGCCCGTGAGCCGATGGCGGAGCCGCGGCTGGGCCAGTCGGGGCGGAGCGGCTCGGCGAGGGCCGATCAGAGCGTCTCAAGCGGTTGCGGTCCTGCGGGCGGGGGAAAGGCTGCCTCGAGCTCGTCAAGGTCCTCCTCGGTCAGCTCGAGCTCCAGGGCACCGCAGTTCTCCCGAACATGCGCGGACGTAGCCGCCTTCGGCACGGTGAGGATGCCGTCATGGCGCAGCACCCAGGCAAGGGCAACCTGTGCCGGCGTGGCATTGTGGCGTGCGGCCACCGTCCGGAGCGCGCCATGTTCGAGCAGACGACCCTGCTCCATCGGCGAGTACGCCATGATCGGGAGACCGCGATCCTCGCACCATGGCAGCAGGTCCCACTCGATGCGGCGGCGGCTCAGGTTGTACAGCACCTGGTCGGTCGCCACCCCCTCGCCGCCCTTGAGGCCCACCAGCTCGTCCATGTCGGACTGGTCGAAGTTGCTGACGCCCCAGTGACGGACCTTCCCCGCGTCGACGAGCGTCGCGAACGCGTCGAGGGTCTCGCCGAGCGGCGTTGGCCCACGCCAGTGCAGCAGGTACAGGTCGAGCCGGTCGGTCTCGAGACGCCGGAGGCTGCCCTCGCAGGCCCGGACGGCCGCGTGGGCTCCGGCGTTGGTGGGAAGCACCTTGCCCACGAGGAACACCTCGTCCCGCCGCCCGCGTATCGCTTCACCCACCAGCTCCTCGGCGTCGCCGTCGCCGTACATCTCCGCCGTGTCGATGAGCGCCAGACCGAGGTCCAAGCCGAGTCGCAACGCGCTGAGCTCGTCGTCACGACGGCGGGCGTCCTCGGCCATGTGCCACGTGCCGAGCCCGAGCACCGGGACGGGGTTGCCGGACGGGAGGGTGGTGGTTCGAACCGTCGTGACGTCTGCTTCTAGTCGCGCTCTGGAATGTTGTCGGCGAACTGCGCCAGCTCCTGGTCGCCCTCCTCGATCGGCTCGTACTCGTTGATGTTGTCGATCGACTTGCCCATCGCCGCATCCGTCTCGCGCTCGACGATGATCTCGACGAGGGCGGGCACCCGCGCCTCCTCGCTGGCCTGGATGGCCCACTCGATGGCGGCCCGGATCTCGTCGGGCCGGGTGACCCGGCGGCCGAGCGCGCCCATCGCCTCCATGAGGCGCACGTGGTCCATCCCGAGGGCGCCGTTCGGGCCTCCGTAGCCGATGTCGACGCCGAAGTTGATCCCGTACTGGTACTTCTCGGGCTGGCGGATGAGGCTCATGTAGCCGTTGTTGATCATGACCAGGACGAACGGCACCTGGTACTGGACGGCGACGGCGACCTCCTCCATCAGGAACCCGAACGAAAAGTCGCCGACGACCCCGACCACCAGGTTGTCGGGGCAGCCGAGCTTGGCCCCTATGCAGGCCGGCACCTCCCAGCCCAGCGGGCCTGCCTGCCCACAGCAGAGGTAGTGACGCGGCTTGTAGGTCTTCTGGAACTGACCGCTCCAGATCTGGTAGAGGCCGATGGCGGTGACGACGATCTCGTTGCCGTCGAAGAGCTCGTTCATCTCCTTGAAGACCCTCTGCGGCTTGATCGGGACGTCGTCGAAGTCCAGCTTGCGCAGCAGCGTCGAGCGCAGCTCGTAGAGCCGCTCCACCCAGGGTCCGGGGTCGCGCGCCGGGGTCATCTCACGAGCGGCTTCGAGGAGCGCCTCGAGGGCGAGCTTGGCGTCGGAGACGATGCCGAGGTGCGGGCGGAAGACCCGGCCGATCTGACCAGGCTCGATGTCGATGTGGACGAAGGTCCTGTCCCCCCGGTACACGTCGAGGTTGCCGGTGTGGCGCTCGGCGAAGCGGGCCCCCACCGCGAGAACCAGGTCGCTCTCGAGGAACAGCTGGTTGGCGAAGCGCTGGCTGGTCTGGATCCCGACGATCCCCGCGTACAGGGGGTGGTCCTCCGGGGTCGAGCCCTTGGCCATGTACGTCGGGGTGACGGGGACCTGCAGGTACTCGGCCAGCTCCATGAGGACGTCGGACGCGTCGGCGATGATGACGCCGCCGCCGGGCATGAGCATCGGCCGCTCGGCGGCGAGGAGCATCTCCACGGCCTTTCGGATGGCGCTCCGGTTGGGGGAGGGGGGCTCGACGGGCAGGCGTTGATCGAGGGCGAGCTCGTACTCGATCTCCTGCTCCTTGGTCACGTCGAGCGGGAGGTCGATCAGGACAGGTCCGGGCCGCCCCGAGCGGGCGACGCGGAAGGCCTCCCGGAACACCCACGGGATCTGCGCCGTCTCCTTTACCTGCACCGACCATTTGGTGACGGGCTTGGCGATGTCCACGATGTCGACGGCCTGGAAGGCCTCCTTGTGGAGGAGGTTGGTCGGCGCCTGGCCGGTGATGCAGATGATGGGGATCGAGTCGGCCCACGCCGTGTAGAGGCCGGTGATCATGTTGGTCCCGGCCGGCCCCGACGTGCCGATGGCCACGCCGACGCCTCCCGTGACGCGAGCGAACCCGTCCGCCGCGTGGGTGCCGCCCTCCTCGTGGCGCACGATGACGTGGCGGATCTTCTCGGACTTGCTGAGCGCCTGGTACAGGGGGAGGATCCCCGCCCCAGGGATGCCGAAGACGTACTCGACCCCCTCGTCCTCCATGATCTGGACGGCCGCCTCCATCACCTTTACCCGGCTGAGGCGGTTCTTGCTCTGCGGTTCGTCGCTCACGTCTAGGACAGCCCCTCGGTCTCTTGGCCGATCTGGTGCTCCGCCGCGTCCTCGATCACGCTGAGCACCGCTGAGTGGTCGAGCTCGCCCCGGCCCTTGACCTGGAGCTCCTGGAGCATCTGGTCGACCAGCGCAGTCACGGGCAACGGCACGCCCGCTTCCCGGGCCGTCGCCAGGGCGATGCCGAGGTCCTTGTGGTGGAGCTCGATCCGGAAGCCGGGCGCGAAGTCGTGCTCCAGGAACTTCTCGCCCTTCTGGTCCATGACCTTGGTGCCGGCGAGACCGCCGGACACCGCCTCGATCACCTTGGCCGGGTCCACGCCTGCCTTCGACCCGAGCACCAGTGCCTCGCTCACACCCTCGAGGACGATCCCGACGATGATCTGGTTGCAGGCCTTGACGATCTGCCCGGAGCCCGCCACGCCGACGTGGACGGGAGTCCCCATCGCCTCGAACAGCGGCTTGGCCCGCTCGAAGTCCTCGGCGTCGCCCCCGACCATGATCGAGAGCTCCCCAGCGATGGCACCCGGCTCACCGCCGCTGATCGGCGCGTCGAGGGTCCGCACACCGCGCTCGCTTGCCGCGCGGGCGATGTCCCTGGTGACCAGCGGCGAGATCGTGCTCATGTCGATCAGCAGGTCTCCCTGGCTGGCGCCGGCGAGGAGCCCGTCTTCACCCTTGTACACCGCCTCGACCTGAGGATCGGCCGGGAGGCAGGTGATGACGATGCCGCACTGCTCGGCGACCGCCTTGTAGCTGTCCGCTGCCTCGGCGCCCTCGCCCTTCAGCTCGTCGGCCGCCCCGCTGCCGTTGTAGATGACGAGATGGTCCCCCACCTTGATGAGGTTCTTGGCCATGGGCTTGCCCATGATGCCGAGACCAATGAATCCCACCTTCTCCTCGGCCAAAACGTCCTCCTTACTAGAGATTCAGGTCCTCCACCCCCACCTCGCCGCCCCGCTTCTCCTTGGGCAGCCAGGCGAGGCTCTCCTCGGTGGTCTTTGTCGTCGGCTTGTACTCCAGACCCACCCAGCCGTCGTAGGGCAGCTCCGCCAGCGCCGCGAAGATGTAGCGGTAGTTCAGCTCGCCCGAGCCCGGCTCGCCGCGGTCGGGCGAATCGGCGACCTGGATGTGAGCGATGGTGCTGATGCGGTCCCTCAGGGTCGCGGCGATGTTCCCCTCCATCCGCTGCATGTGATAGGCGTCGTACTGCAGCTTGACGTTTTCGCGTCCCACCTGCTCGACGAAATCGGCAGCGGCGCGCGTCGTGGACAGCAGGTACGGCCCGTTCTCGAAGGTGTTGACCGCCTCGATCATCACCTCGATGCCATGCTCGGCGGCCTGGTCCGCGGCCCATCCCAGGTTGTCGGCCGCCAGCGCGAGCTGTTCGGCACGCTCCATCCCGTCGAGCTCGAGGCCCGCCAGGGCATTGAGCCGCCGACACTCCACCTTGCTGGCCAGCTCGAGGGCGACCGGGACGTTGTCGCGGAACTGCTGTTGCCGGTCGGGGTCACTCACCAGGCCGCGGTCGCCGCTCGGCATGTCACCGGCGTCGAAGTTGAACAGCGCCACCTCGAGGCCGGAGTCCTTGATGGCGGCTTCGACCTGATCGAGGTCCTCCCCGGACGGCCACCAGAATTCGACGGCCGCGAAGCCAGCCTCGGCGGCTCGCGTGAAGCGCTCCGAGAAGTCGACTTCCTTGAAAAGCATGGAAAGGTTAGGGCAGAAGCGCATGGGCCTCCTCGGTCAACGGCGAAGCGTAGTCGCCCCGCCGGGCTCGCCCAGCCTGAGTCTTGCGCCCATGCGCGGAGGAGTACCATCACCCGGAGTGATCGATGCCGGGCTGATCGAGCGTCTGCAGACCATCTCCGGACACGAGCACGTCCTGACCGACGAGCACGAGCTGCGGACCTACGAATCCGACGGCCTGAGGCACTACCGCTCTCCGCCGGGCGTCGCGGTGCTCCCCGGGTCGGCCGAGGAGGTCCGGGAGATCGTGCGGGCCTGCCACGACGCGAAGGTGCCCTGGGTGGCGCGAGGGGCCGGCACGGGACTGTCCGGCGGTGCCATCCCGGTCGAGGACGGCGTCCTCGTGGTGCTCACCCGCCTCAAGCGCATCCTCGAGGTCGATCTGGACAACCAGCGCGTCGTCGTGGAGCCGTGTGTCACCAACGCCGCGATCTCGAAGGCCGTCGGGCCGACCCACTTCTATCCGCCCGACCCGTCGAGCCAGGTCGTGTCGACGATTGGCGGGAACGTCGCCGAGAACGCGGGCGGCCTTCACTGCTTCAAGTACGGCTTCACCACCAACTACGTCACCGGCCTGGAGATCGTCCTCTCCGACGGTGAGGTGGTGACGCTCGGGGGCAAGGAGCTCGACCACCCCGGCTTCGACCTCGTGGGGGTGTTCGTCGGATCCGAAGGGACGCTCGGGGTCGCGACGAAGATCACGCTGCGCGTCATCCCCCAGGCGGAGGCGCACAAGACGATCGTCGGATACTTCGACTCGATCGAGCGGGCCGGCCAGGCCGTCACCGACGTCGTGGGAGCGGGAATCGTTCCTTCCGCCATCGAGATCATGGACAAGTTGACGATCCGGGCGACGGAGAGCTGGACGCACGCCGGCTACCCCCTTGACGTCGGCGCCGCCCTCATCGTCGAGCTCGACGGCTCGGAGGCGGAGTGCGAGGCACGCCTCGGCGACGTCATGGCGATCTACGAGCGCAACGGCACGACGGGCACTCGGGTCGCCCGGGACGAGGACGAGCGGGCGCTCATCTGGAAAGCGCGCAAGGCGGCCTTCGCAGCGATGGGCTACCTGTCGCCCTACTACTACGTTCAGGACAGCGTGATCCCCCGCACCCGGCTGGCCGAGGTCCTCGAGCAGGTCGACGACCTCTCAAAGGAGTACGGGTTCAAAGTCGCCAACGTCTTCCATGCGGGCGACGGCAACCTGCACCCCCTCGTCTGCTTCGACGCCAGGAACCCGGGGGAGCTCGAGCGAGCTGAGGAGCTCGCGGGGCGGATCGTCGTCGCCTGTGTGGAAGCGGGCGGTTCGATCACCGGCGAGCACGGCGTCGGCCTCGACAAGAAGCACCTCATGACCGAGATGTTCTCGGAGCAGGATCTGTCCGCCTTCCAGCGGTTGCGGTGTGCCTTCGACCCCGACCAGCTCGCGAACCCGGGCAAGGTCATGCCCGCGCCGAGACTGTGCGGCGAAGTCCCCGGCCCCTACCGCAAGCACCCGCTCGAGCAGGCGGGCCTGGTCGAGCGATTCTGACCGTGTCCACGCCGGGTCCCCGCCGCGAGACGCCGTCGTCCTTCGAGGAGGCGAGCGAGACGATGCGCTCGGCGACCGCGGGACGGCAGTCGGTACGAATCCGCGGTGGCGGGACGAAGCTCTCCTGGGGTCGGCCGAGCGGACCGCTGGGAATCGAGCTGTGCACCGAGCAGCTCGATCAGATCGTCGAGCACAACGAGGGCGACCTGACCGCCGTGCTCCAGGCCGGTCTACCCCTCGCCCGGCTGCAGGAGGCGTTGGCCGAAGCCGACCAGATGGTCGCCCTGGATCCGCCGCTTGGCGACGGCGACGGCGCCACCATCGGCGGCGTCGTCGCGACGGGGGACACCGGCCCCTTGCGCCACCGTTACGGCGCTCCGCGCGACCTGATTCTGGGCATCACCGTGGTGCTGTCGGACGGGACGATCGCCAGAGCCGGCGGCAAGGTCATCAAGAACGTGGCCGGCTACGACCTGGCCAAGCTCTTCAGCGGCTCGTTCGGGACGCTCGGCCTCATCGTCGGCGTGGTGATGCGACTTCATCCCCGCCCGAGCGAGACCATGACGGTGGTAGGAGCCTCCAATCATCCTCACGCGCTCGGACAGGCGGCATCGGCCGTGGCCCATTCTCCGTTCGGCCCGACGTGTCTCGACCTCTGGTGGGCCGAGGGACAGGGGGACGTTCTCGCCCGTTTCGGCGGCGCGGCACCTGAGGCGGCGGCGAAGGAGGTGGCCAAGCTGATGGAGGCCGCAGGGCTCGAGACCCGCCTGGTGGCCGACGACGGTGCCCTCTGGGCACGGCAACGGGCGCGGCAGCGCTCGCCCGACGGCGCCGTCGTCCGGGTGTCCGGGCTCGCCACGGAGCTGGCGAGCGTGGTGCGGTCGGCCGCGGAGGTCGGAGCCTCTCTCGTCGGGCGCGCCGGCCTCGGGCTGGCGTGGCTGACCCTGGCCGAGGGTGACAGCAGCGAGGTGGTTTCCGGTATCGAGGAGCTTCGCCGGCGCCTGCATCCGTTCCCCTGCGTGGTGCTCGACGTCCCGCAGGCGGTCCGGGAGACGCTCGACGTGTGGGGGGGAGCCCAAGCGGTGTCGCTGATGCGAAGGGTCAAGGCCCGGTTTGATCCTCACGGTGTCTGCAACCCGGGGATCTTCGTAGGGGGGATCTGATGGCGAAGTCCGGCGCATTCGACCCGCACCGGCCGCCGACCAAGGAGCTGGTGGACGTGTGCGTGCACTGCGGGTTCTGCCTGCCGACGTGCCCGACGTACGTGCTGTGGAACGAGGAGATGGACTCGCCGAGAGGCCGCATCGTGTTGATGAACGTGGCCCTGGCGGAGGCAGACGAGCTCTCCGACGCCATGGTCACCCACTGGGACCGCTGTCTCGGCTGCATGGCCTGTGTCACCGCCTGCCCCTCAGGCGTCCGCTACGACAAGTTGATCGAGTCCACGAGGCCGCAGGTCGAGAGGAATCACGAGCGGTCGCTCGGTGACCGAGCCTTGCGCCGCTTCGCCTTCGAGACCTTCACCCACCCGGGCCGGCTCCGGGCCCTGGTGCCCCTGATGGTCCCGGCACGACGCGTCGGGTTGACGCGCGCCGCGGCAGGATGGCTCAGGCGCTTCCCCAGGACCCGGGCCCTGCAGTCGCTCCTCCCCGACGTGAAGATCAGGGCCGCGGCCGCCCGGCTGCCCCAGATGACGCCCGCCCAGGGCAAGCACCGAGGGCGCGTGGGCATGCTGCTCGGATGCGTGCAGCGGGTGTTCTTCGACGACGTAAACCAGGCGACGGCGCGCGTCCTCGCCGCCGAGGGGTTCGACGTGTTGGCCCCCAGGAACGTGCGATGCTGCGGAGCGCTGATGCTCCACTGCGGCTACGAGACGGATGCCCTCGATCTGGCCAAGAGGATGATCGAGGCGTTCGAGGGGTGCGACTACGTGGCTGTCAACGCTGCCGGCTGTGGGTCGTCGATGAAGGACTACGGGGATCTCCTCTCGGACGACGAGGAGTGGGCGGGGCGCGCGAGGCGGTTCTCGGACAAGGTGCGAGACGTGTCTCAGCTGCTGGCCGAGTCGGACCGCGTCGCGACCCGTCGCCCCGTCCCGCTCAAGGTGGCGTACCACGACGCCTGCCACCTCGCCCACGCCCAGAAGGTCAGGTCGCAGCCGCGCCAGCTGCTGGGAGGGATCCCTGAGCTGGAGCTGATCGAACCCGCGGAGTGGGAGATCTGTTGCGGGTCGGCGGGCATCTACAACCTGCTGCAACCCGACGCGGGACGGGCGCTCGGCCGGAGGAAGGCCGAGAACCTCCTCGCCACGGGTGCAGAGGCCATCGCGTCGGGGAACCCCGGCTGCAGCCTGCAGATCGCCGCCCACCTCCGCGAGCAGGGCCGGCCCCTGCCGATCTACCACCCTGTGGAGCTGCTCGACCGGTCCATCCGGGGGGCCGGCCGGCCCTGACCGCGGCGGTCAGGCCTCAGTTCTTTCCGGCGGCGGACCGGAGCCCGGCTCCTCCTTCGGCAGATCCTCCGCGGCTGGCTCGACCTTCGGGGTTTGGCGCTGCGCTTGCTCCTCCGTGGGCTGCTCCTCGTTCACGGCGGTATTCTACGAACGCGTTCGGACCGCTTCGGCCATGTTCGGACCTGCGGGGCTCTGGGCCCGCCTACTCGGGATGGGCCGGCAGGAATTCGTCCAGTCGTGGTTCGGCCAGGCACGAGGGACCGGTCCCGGTGAAGCGAACGACGATGTCAGCATGCTCAGCCGACGCTCGCACCCATGTGTCCATTCCTGGTCCGAGCACTTCGTCCCAGAAATGCTCCATTTCCTCCCGGGTGAGCGCTCTTCCCGTCTCCTCCCGCAGTCTCGTCTCCCGCTCGAACCGACGCTGGCGGGCGACGTCTGTCGGAACGCCGAGATGGAGGTGCCAATCGAGATAGGGGAAGATGCGTCCATAGCCCTGACCGTCGTACCCGATGATCCACCCGTCGAACAGCACCACGTCGGGAGCGTCTTCGAGGCACTCGTCGGTGCTTCGGTCATCTCGGGACGGATCGAATCGCGGCAGGTTGAGTGGCCGCGATCCGTTCTGGATAGCGGCAAGAGTACGCACCATCAGGTCGATGTCATGCGACCCCGGGCCGGCACGCCACGCGATGCCGCGGCGCTCTCTTTCGTTGCGAGAGAGGTAGAAATCGTCCAGCGAGAGGGCGACTGAGCGCATCCCCAGGGTCGCCAGCGCCCGCGCAACTGCGGCCGCAACTGTGGACTTCCCCCCGCCGGGGGCGCCGGAGATCGCGAACACCCGAGGACGGGCCGCCCGAATCAGCTGCACCACGGGGGCGACGCAGCAGGCTTGCATCTGCGACCAGGAGCCCTCGGTAGAGTCCCCGTGAGCACGAACCGGCTCGGAGGCCGCGCTCTGGCCGAGCGCGAGCCACTGCTGGGTCCGATC
This sequence comes from Acidimicrobiales bacterium, assembly GCA_039583615.1. GTDB lineage: Bacteria > Actinomycetota > Acidimicrobiia > Acidimicrobiales > QHCF01 > QHCF01. The sequence continues at coordinate 38,085 of JAVKSQ010000024.1, read as the reverse complement.
GCTTTTCACGTCAGTCCCTCGCCTGGGCGTCGCCGAACCTGTCAAGCATTTTGAGACACCAAGTTCATGATGCCGCGCGTCGTTGCCTATCGTCGGCTCGTTGATCCAGGCGACGGTCGGCAGCTTCGGGGGTCGGGGACGGCGGTCCCCGAAGCGGCCGGGGGTTGTCTACCGACCTCGCTAGCCGCCGGTTCCTGTCGCTGGTGGGCAGACCGAACCTACGCCATCTGGGGCTTCCTGCTCGGCTGTGGTGTCCGTTCGGGCGAGCTGGTGTGGCTGCGGTGGCCCAACGTGGACCTCATCACCGACTACGGTGCCGCTCACGGGTGCCATTCCGGGCCAAGACTGCTGAAGCTTCGTAGCCGTTGGGTTAGGGAGCGAGCGGGTTGGTGTAGGAGAGCGAGCCGAGCGATGCGCTTGCCCCACTCGTCGAGTCGGTGATGGTGATGTTGGTGTAGGTCACCGAGACCAGGGTCGTAGTCTGGCCGCCAGGGCAACTAAATCCGAGTGAAGAGGCCGACGGGACCTGGGTGGTCTGCGATCCGACCAGGTTGCCGTTCTTGGCCACCGTGAAGGTTCCAGACGTGGATGCCGACGTCTGGATCGTTGTCTTGTTGGCCGCTGGCGGGTTCTTCCCACCGTGGTTGACGCATTCGTAGGTGACGGTCGCATCGGCTGTCGTGGTGATCGTCGAGACCGAGCCCGCTGAGAGACCGGCCTCCTTGAAGTTGACCACCAGCCCGCCACCCGAGAGGGACGCTGAGGTTGCGCTCTTGATGAAGTGCGGGCTACCAGCGGCGAACGCTGGTGCTGCTCCGACGAGGACAGCCACGAAAAGCGCTGCCCCAATGACTGACTTTCTGGTCATGTGGCTCCTCACGGAGGCAGCTAGGGCGTCTCCCCAGCGCTGTCCGTCCTGTCAATCCTGAGCCAGTCCTCCGCCTTTGAAACTGAAGGCGCCGAGATAGGTACGTTCGCGTACCATATAAGGTGCAGATGAACTATGCAGGGCAACGCCGGCCAGTGCCGCGCACTTCTTTCGTCCTACCCCGACCGGCAGTTGCAGAGCCATCAGTGGCCCGGTTCAAGCCGCGCTCCCAGGCCCGCACGACGAGCTCGGCCCGATTTCTTGCCCCGAACTTCTCTCGTAGATGGCGAAGATGAGTCCGCACGGTGGCGTCGGAAATGAATAGCCGATCTGACACCTCGGCATTGGTCGCGCCCTCGCTCACTACCGCCAGCACCTCCAGCTCTCGCGGAGAACACGTGACCTCCGTTGCCTCTACCGGTCTGACCAGGCGGTCCAGCAGGGTCCGCAGCACGGTCGGGGATACGACTGCGTCACCCTTGGCCACGGTCCGTACCGCCTGCCCGAGAGCCTCGGGATGATCTGCCTTAGCGCAGAACCCGGCGGCACCACTTCGGATGGCAGCAAGAGCAAGCTCCTCGGTAGCGAAGGTGGTAAGAGCAAGTACGGCGGGGTGGTACTTCTCATTAGCCGTCAGCCGCCGGGTAGCCGTGATGCCATCCATACCGGGCATCTTGAGGTCCATGAGGACCACGTCGGTGCGGACCCGATCAACGCAATTCAGCGCCTCGGCGCCGTCGGCAGCAGTACCCACTACTTCCAAGTCCTCCTCAGAGTTGAGTAGCACCGAGAGGCATTCCAACACTGCGGGCTCATCATCCACGACTACGACGCGGATCATCTCGATAGCTTCGAGCGATAGGGGAGGATTGCCTTGAGCAAGGCGCCACCCTGCGGGCCAGGGCCGAAGGCGAGCTGGCCTCCTGCCGCGGCCACTCGCTCCCTTACCCCCCGAAGCCCGAAGCCGGCGCTGGTCGTCTCAGCCGGTCCGGGTCCGTAATCGGCCACCTCCACTACCAGGTTGGCCTCCTGGAAAGACAACCGCACGGTACCCCGAGCCGCTTGGGCGTGACGGGCAATGTTGCTCAGGCCCTCGGCGACGATGGCTGCCACTGTGGATTCGAGAGCATCCTCGAGATCCCGGGAACAGCCCGATATCTTGAGGTCGATATCCATGCCTGGTTCTGAAAAGCGACGTACTACCTGCTCGACGTCCGGCCTTGCCGTCGTCTCGACCTGCTCTGAGTCGTCGCTCAGGACGCGCAAGAACAGATGAAGCTCCTCTAGCGCGGATTGGCCCGCTCGGGCCACTTCAGCCAGCAGTTCTCGGCTTCTGCGGGGCTCGCCCTCAAACAGGCAGGCAGCAGCTTGTGCGCGCAATGCGGTGAGAGTCAACCCGTGGCCTATGGCGTCGTGCAGCTCGCCGGCGATGCGCAGCCGCTCCGCTGACGCCGCGTGTTCTGCACGTACACTGAGGCGCTCCGCCTCCAAGGCCTGCTCGCGGCGGGCCAGGTCGGCTTGTCTTCTGCGCGTCCGAACCATGAGCCCTACCGCGGCGGCGGCCGGTACGACAACACTGTCGGCGAGGAGCGCGGCTGGCTGGTGTCCCCCCGGGCGAATGAAGGCCGCCGCGACCATGGCCACGGTTACCAGTGCCGTCCCCAGCCAGGCGACGGCCGCCCCGCTATACGCCACCACCCACACCAGGACCGCGATTCCGGCCATATCGGCCGGCGACGCCGGGTAGCCGATGGCGTCATAGGCGACCAGGGATGCTGACGACACTGCCAGGACAATTATCGGATGCCTCGGGAGTAAGGCAAGGGGCAGGGTGACCAGCAAGGCCAGCAACGCCCCGGTGGCATCAGGAGGATGCAGACCAGCGATTTGATCGGCCGACTGCCACCAAAGTGCGGGTTGGCCCACCACACCCAGGGCTAGCCCACTGATCGGCCCGAGCCATCTCAACGAACGGGGAACAATTCCAACGAACCGTCGCCCCAGGGACACGTCCAGAGCCTAGTGGTGCCTTCTCCGGTATTGGCAAGAGGTGGCGGTCGAGCCTGCTGGCAAGATCGGGTAGTGGGGGCTGGCTCTGGATCTCGACCACATTGAGGCGTTCTGCACCGACGGCACGGTGGCTACGTCGCCCAAGGCCTTAGAACTCTGCGCTACAAGTTCCAGTATTGACACGCTTGCATTAGATAATACGCCTTACTGCTAACAGTCGCGAGCGCCGAAAACTCCGGCGAAGTGCTGGCAGGACACCATCTCTAAGGAGACTACTCGAACAGCCACGAACAGCCATGGGGGGCCAGGGATCATGACCCATAAACCTGCCAGGAGTCATCGTTTGGGCTGACGACAAGACGCTCATCCAGTCTTATCTTGAGAACTGCGTCCTTTGCGACGAGAGGAGGCGTCATGTGGTGGTGGCCGTAGGTTGACATTGGCTAACTAGCGCTTCTGAGACCAAGGTCGTGCGCTCTGGCCCTGCTCTGATCCTGATAGGGACTAAACCTTTGCTGATGCTCACCGTCACCATGGGAAGTCGGGCCGGGAGTTACGCGTCATCGACATTGGGACTTTACTAAGAGAAAGGAGGCGAAATAATGCAAACAGCTATTGAGGAGATTTCTTTTGACGAACTTCTAGACCAGGAGGCTGTCGTCCTCCCGCCTAGGCGCCTTATGCAGACGGTCAGCGCCACTATCACCGTGTCGGTCACGCTGACGACAACGGGGCTTTCTGTACCGACAGTGTAGCCTGCCGTAACCAGGGAACGGCCGGAGGAGAGGAATGCTTCGCATTCCTCTCCTCCGGCCCTGAACCCTTGACTCGACCAGAACCTCAATTGCTAGCGATTATACAAGGTGTTGACCTTGCGGACGGCCGTTTCCACTGAGTTGGTGTGTCCCCGGCTGGCCCCAGGCGTGGAGTTCCTGGGACCATGCCAGACGGCCGATTCCCAGCCTGGTGATTACCTTTACCGCCGGGCCGATGGGCACGCGGTCCAGGTGTCGCGTATCCTGCACCTCATTGTCACCAGCCTCGACGGTGCCCACAGCCTTGACGAGGTGGCGACCGAGGTCAGCATCCAGATGGGCCGTCGCCTTAGTGCCGACGGGGTGGCGGTCGTCGTCGACCAGAAGCTGGTGCCACTGGGCTTGGTAGCGGCCGATGGGAGCCCCCCTCCGCCGGGATCTGCCTTGGCTCTTCGCCTGCATGCCGACGTCCTGTCGGAGCGGGCAGTGAACGCCGCCGCCGGCTTTCTTCGGCCTCTGTTCCGGCCTATGGCCGTGGTGGCGGTGCTGGTCGGCGTGGGAGTTGTCGATGGCCTGCTGGTGGCCGGTGGGCACAGTCCTGTGGTTGCTGCTCGACACGTGCTGCTGCGGCCCGCGGCACTCTTGATAGTTGCTGGGTTGGTGGTCCTTGCCGGCACTTTCCATGAGCTCGGCCACGCCACCGCCTGTCGCTACAGCGGGGGCCACCCTGGGCGCGTCGGCGTTGGGCTCTATCTGGTCTGGCCCGTCTTCTACAGCGACGTCACGGACACGTACCGGCTGCGCCGAGAAGGGCGTATACGGACCGACCTAGGCGGGATATACCTCAATCTCGTCTTCATCTTGGGCGCAGGACTTGGCTACCTATTGTCGGCATGGCCCCCTCTGCTGGTCCTCATCGCACTTCAGCACCTGGTGATCCTTCAGCAGTTCCTCCCGTTTGTGCGCCTTGACGGCTACTACCTGCTCAGCGACCTGGTCGGCGTGCCCGATCTGTTCTCCTACCTCAAACCGATCCTGCTCTCCGCCATCCCGGGACGATACCCGCAGCCGGCAGTGGCCCGACTGGGACCACGGGTGAGGGCGGTGGTGACCGCGTGGGTCGTGACCACCACGCTGATCCTAGTGACGGCCCTGGTGCTCGTAATCGTCCGCACCCCTGCGTTGGCATCTAGTACCAAGCAGTCCCTCGCCATCCAGCTGCATTCGGTGCTGTTGGGCGTCCATCATACAAGCCCATTGACCATGTCAGCCGCCCTGGTTCAGTCGCTACTACTGCTCCTCCCGATCACCGCGCTGACTCTTACCTCGGTGATGGCCGTCTGGCGGGTTTCTAGTAAACTCTGGCGGATTTCTAGTAGACGCTGGCCGTCTACTCGTCGCCACGACCCTGGTCCACCAGCCATAGAGGGAAGGCACCCGGTCGTCATTCCTGGTCGCCGGCCTGGAAGCGATAGCCCATTCCCGGCTCGGTGACGAAGTAGCGGGGCCGCGGAGGGTCCGGCTCCAGCTTGCGGCGGATCTGGGCCATGAACACCCGCAGGTAGTCGGTCTCCCGCTCGAAGGCGGGTCCCCGGACCTCCCGCAGCAATTGGGCCTGGGACACCAGCTTTCCCTGGTGTCGGACCAGCAGATCGACGATGTGCCACTCCGTCGGGGTGAGGTGGACGGTCCGGCCGTCGGCCAGCACCCGCTTGCTGGCCAGGTCGATGGTGAGGTGGCCAGTGGTCACGACCGGTTGCTCGACGGCCGGGCCGGCTCTGCGCAAGGCCGCCCGCACCCGGGCCAGCAGCTCGTTCATGCCGAATGGCTTGGTCACGTAGTCGTCGGCGCCGGCGTCCAGAGCGTCGACCTTGGCCTGCTCGTTGTGGCGGGCCGAGAGCACTATGACCGGGACGCTCGTCCAGGCTCGCAGCCCGCGGAGGACATCGGTCCCGTCCATGCCGGGAAGGCCGAGGTCGAGCACCACGACGTCAAGATGGCCGCGGGCCGCCAGGTTGAGGGCAGAGGGCCCGTCTTTGGCCAGTTCCACTGCGTAGCCACGGGCCCGCAGGCTCACACCGAGGGCCCGCAGGAAGGGCACCTCGTCGTCCACCACCAGGATCCTCGTCATGCCGGGGCCAACCCGACGACCATGGTCACGCCTCCGCCCGGTGTGTCGTCGATGCTCAGCTCGGCCCCCATAGCTTCGGCGAAGCCACGGGCCACAGCTAGGCCCAACCCGACGCCGGTGCCCTCGGGGCTGTCCCCCAGGCGTTGGAAGGGCTCGAAGATCCGGGCCCGGTCGCTGGCGGCCACGCCGGGACCCCGGTCGATAACCCTCAGATCCACCCGACCGGCCACCGCCCCGGCCTCGACGCGCACGAACCCCTGCTCGGGGGAGAAGCGCAGGGCGTTCTCGACCAGGTTGGCCACCACCCGCTCCAGGAGGACGGGATCGGCCTTCACCCGGGAAAGGGTCTCAGGAACGTCCACCTCCACCCCGCGGCCCTGGGCAGACAGACCGATGAGGGCGGTGGAGACCACCTCCTCCAGGGCCACTGGCTGGGTGCGGACGACGATGGCCTTGGCCCGCAGGCGGCTCATGTCCAACAGATTGCCCACCAAGGTGTTGAGACGGTCTGCCTCGGCGTCAATGGTGGCCAGCAGCACCCGGGCGGCCGGCGGCTCCCAGTCCACGTCGTCGGACAGCAGGCTGGTGGCCGCCGCCTTGATTGACGCCAGCGGGGTCCGCAGGTCGTGGCTGACGGCGGCCAGCAGGCCGCCCCGCACCTCGTTGGCCTTGGCCAGGGCGGCGGCGCGAGCAGCCTGGGCTTCGAGGCGCCGACTCTCCATGGCCAGCGCCAGCTGGGCGGCGAAGGCGTTGAGGACTCCCCGGTCCTCGGCCGTGAGCTCGGGTGCGACCAGCGCCAGACGTACGTCGGTTCCCAGGGGGAGGACCAGCGAGGCCGCCTCCGGGGACAGGGGAGACCGTCGCCCCGACGCCGCCTCCACCTGCCAGCCGCTGTCCGCCTGGCGCAACACGGACACCCCCTCGGCGGAGAAGGTAGCGGCCAGGTTGGCCACCAGCTCGGGCAGGGCACCGTCCCCCCGCAGCAAGGATCCGGCCATCCCGGCGAGGGCCTCGGCTTCGCTGCGAGCCCGACGGGCATCGGCCGCCCTCCGGGCGGACAGCCCGACGAGGGCGCTGATCACGCTGCCGACCACGACGTAGGCCGTAAGGGCAGAAACGGACTGTCCCTCGGCGATTGTGAACGTGTGCAGGGGCGGAACGAAGAACCAGTTGAGGAGGAGGAAGGCGGCGGCGACCGTGGGCAGGGCCGGCCAGATGCCGCCCACCGTGGCGACGGCCACCACCATCAGCAAATAGGACGGCAGGGCACCGGAGAAGCCGACCTGTCCACGCACCATCGTGAGAAACAGGGTCAGGAGAGGCAGGCCGAAGATGGCGATGGCGAAGGCGGCCAACTGGCGGCTGCGCGGGAGGCTGCTCTGGCGTCGCCAGACCCGCGACGGCTGTGCCGGAGCCAGCAACCGGCCCGGGGAGACCACGTGGACGTCGAGGCCGGTTCCCGACTTCGTGACCACCCCGTGCAGCACCGAGCGGCGCGTCAGCCGGGAGAGGTGGGACCGGCTCGTGGCTCCCAGGACGATCTGGGTGGCGTTCTCGGCCTGAGCGACCTGAACCAGCGCCCGGGCCACGTCCCGGCCCACCACCTGGCGGTAGGTGCCTCCCAGCTCCTCGAGGAGGCCGCGGTGCTGCGCGAGGATCTCGGCGGCGGCAGCCGAGACCCGGGTGGCCGTCCGAACATGGACTCCGAGCAGCTCGGCCCGGCTGCGCATGGCCATCCTGGCGGCCCGGCGGATGAGCATGTCGCCACCCGGCGCAGACGTCACCCCGACGATCACCCGCTCCCTGGTCTCCCACGGTCGGGTGATGGCGTGGCTCTCCCGGTAGGCAGACAGACCCTCGTCTACCCGGTCGGCCAACCACAGCAGGGCGAGCTCTCGAAGGGCGGCCAGGTTCCCGGGCCTGAAGTAGTTGGCCACGGCGGCGTCGACCTGGTCGGCCGAGTAGATGTTGCCGTGAGCCAGACGCCGGCGAAGGGCCTCTGGGGTGACGTCGACCAGCTCGATCTGGTCGGCCCGGCGGACAACGTCGTCGGGGACGGTCTCCGGCTGGGGGAGGCCGGTGATCGTCTCGACCACGTCCTTCAGGCTCTCGAGTTGCTCGGCGCTCACCGTCGAGACGACGTCGATGCCAGCGGCCAGCATTGCCTCGACGTCCTGCCACCGCTTGGCATGCCGGCAGCCGGGAAGGTTGGCATGGGCCAGCTCGTCTACCAGGGCGACCTGCGGAGCCCGGGCCAGGACGGCGTCCAGGTCCAGCTCCTCGGTGCCGCCGCCGTGGCGCTCTGGGCGCACCGGCGCCAACACCTCGAGCCCGCTCACCAATGCCGCAGTGCGCGGACGCCCGCGAGGGTCCACGCATGCCACCACCACGTCGGTGCCCCGTTCCCGGCGGCGCCTGCCCTCGGCCAGCATGGCGTAGGTCTTGCCCACGCCGGGTGCGCCGCCGAGGTAGATCCGCAGCCGGCCTCGCTCGCCCGCCGATCGCAACCCTGGCCCGGCTCGGCCCGGGGTCTCCGCTGATGGATCATCAGGCCCGATCACCGACCCACCTTCCCATCCCGATGCAGCCCGGACCATTTTCCACCACGCGCCCCGCCGGTGGCGTTCGGACGGCGCGAGGATCGGCCTCCTGGCCGTTCGGGGCCCGTAAGGACCGCCGAAGCCCGCCCGGGCCCAGCAGTAGAACCAGGTGCATGGCCGTAGGTGGTCGAGGGGTGGCGCTTCGACCGTGATCAGGGATCCAGAGCCGGTGCTGGCGGCGGAGTCTCTCGATCTCCCCGAGACCCTCGCCTACCGCGTCAAGAACAAGCTGCTGGGACCGCCTCTGGTCAACGATCGCCTCAGCACCGAGAGGCTCGGTCGTCCCACCGCCTTGGCGGTGCTCTCCTCGGACGTCTTGTCGTCCTCTTCCTACGCCAGCGAGCAGATCCTCACCGTCCTCGTGCCGGTGATCGGAGTGGCGGCCTTCTCCCTGGTCGTCCCGATCACCTGCGCCGTGCTGGTGGTGCTCGCCTTCGTGACCCTCTCGTACCGGGAGGTGATCCGAGCCTATCCCAGGGCGGGCGGCGCCTACGTGGTGAGCAGGGAGAACTTCGGGCCCAACGTGGCCCAGATCGCCGCAGCCGCCCTGCTCATCGACTACACGCTCACCGTGGCCGTCTCGGTGGCGGCCGGGATCGACGCGCTGGTGTCGATCGCCCCCCAGATGCTGTCTTCTTACACAGTCCCGATGTCGGTGGCGGCCGTGCTGGTGATGGCCTATGGCAACCTACGGGGCATCCGTGAGGCCGGCCGGACCTTCGCCGTCCCGACCTTCTTCTTCCTGGCCAACATGGCGGTGATGATCGTCGTCGGCCTGGTCCGGGCCGGCCTCGGCCAGCTGCCGGTCCGCTCGGTGCAGGTGGCCGGCGCCCTCCATCTCGGCCACGCCGGTGCGAGCATCTTCCTCGGCGCCTCGCTCTTCAAGGTCCTGGAGGCCTTTGCCAACGGCGGCACCGCCCTCACCGGCACGGAGGCCATCTCCAACGGGGTGAGCGTGTTCCGCAGCCCCCAGTCACGCAACGCCCGCTCCACTCTGGGAGCGGTCGGGCTGATCCTCGGCTCGCTCTTCCTCGGGGTGAGCTTCTTGGCCGCTCTCACCCACGCCATCCCGTTCATCGGGGGAACGCCCACGGTCATATCTCAGGTGGCCCAGACGGTGTACGGCACCGGCGGGCTGGGCCGCGATCTCTTCTACCTCCTGCAGACGGGGACGCTGCTGATCCTGGTCCTGGCGGCCAATACCAGCTTCACCGGCTTCCCGTTCCTGGCCAGCTTCGCGGCCGAGGACTCCTTCTTGCCTCGCCAGCTCACCCGGCGGGGTCACCGGCTGGTCTTCTCCAACGGGATCATCGTGCTCACCGTCGTCTCCATCGCCCTGCTGGTGGCGACTCAGGCCAGGCTCACCAGCCTCATCTCTCTATACGCGATCGGGGTCTTCACCGGCTTCACCATGGCAGGAGCGGGGATGGTCCGCCACCACTTGCGCCACCGGCAGCCTCACTGGAAGCGCCGGGTGGCCATCAACGGGAGCGCGGCAGTCGTCTCCCTCATCGTGGACTTGGTCTTCGCGGTCACCAAGTTCACCGAAGGGGCATGGCTGGTGGTGCTGCTCCTGCCAGCGCTCGTCTTCGCCTTTATCAGGCTGAACCGCCAGTACCGCCGGGAGCGGGAAAGCCTGGGCCGAGGGGTGGACCGGGCGGCCGAGGCGAGGACCCTCCGGCGCCATGTCGTGCTGGTCTTCGTCGACCGCTTGGACCTGGCCACCGCCCGGGCCGTGCAGTACGCCCGGACGCTCGGCCCTGACCAGCTCCGTGCCGTTCACTTCGTGATGGACCGCCAGGCGGCCGAGGAGCTGCAGCACCAGTGGGAACGTCTGGGACTGCCCGAGAGGGTCAGCTTGGAGCTGTGGAACTGCCCGGGCCGTCGCCTGGTGAGGGACGCCCTGCTGGTGGTGGCCCAGGCCCTCTCGGACCGGGAGACCGAGGTCAGCGTCCTCCTGCCCCGGCGGGCCTACGCCAGGGGCTGGAGCCGGCTGTTGCACGACAGGACGGCCGACCGTATCGCCGGCCAGGTCAGCCGGCTGCCCCACGCCAACGCCACTATCGTCCCCTTCCAGGTGGAGGCCGAGCCGCTGGACAGCTTCCTGGACAAGGAGGCGCCACCGCCCGAGGCCGGCGCCGAAGGCGACCGCTACCGCCCGGTGACTACCGGGGCGGAGGCCAAGAGGACGCAAGCCAGCGGGGCGGGAGCAAAGGGGGCCGAGGTCGGCACGGCCGGGGCGGCGGGCCCCCGCCCGCCGGGTACGGTCCCCATCGCCACGGTCGAGTGGCGCCACCGGGCCAAGGTGGCCGGCCAGGTGGAGTCGGTCCGGGTCCGGCCCTGGGGGGACACACCTCAGCTCATAGCCACGGTGGTGGACGAGACGGGCGGCCTGACCCTGGTATTCGGCCGCCGGAAGCTGGCCGGGCTCAGAGCCGGTGCCCGACTGGTGGCCGAGGGCATGGTCACCGAGGCCAGCGGCCGGTTGACCATGTTCAACCCGCTCATCGAGCTGCTCGCATCCGACGAGGAGGAAGCCGACCAGGGTCAGCCCTGACCCGGTCGAGGCCCGCCAACGTCGATGGCCGGCGGTCGTGGCGCGGGACCCCTCCCCAGCGCAGCAGGCTCAGCCGGCGATGTCGATGAGCACCTTGCCGACCGCGTGGGCCTCCACCGCGGCGTGGGCGTCGGCGGCTCGCTCCAGCGAAAAACGGTGCAACGGGAGCCCGGCCTCCTCGCCCACCCGCAGGGCTCCGTCGTCCACCGCGGCGGCGACATCGGCCACCGCTCGGCGTTTGGCCGGAGGCGGCACCGAGTACACCATGATGAACTGGTACCGCAGGTTGGCCCCCATCGAGGGCCGGATCGGCACCGCCAGCGCATCACCGTCGTTGGCGTAGATGGCAACGGTCGCCGACGGCGCCACCACCGCCTGGTCGAGCTCGGCGTTGGCCTGCGGCGCCACCTCGGCTATGACGTCGACTCCTTGGGCAAGGATGCCGGAGATGGTCCGAGCGGCGTCCTCGGCCCGGTAGTCGACCACGTGGTGGGCGCCGGCGGCCCGGGCGAGGGCTGCCTTGTCGGGGGAGCTGACGGTGGTGATGACCCTTGCCCCGGCCCAGACGGCCAGCTCGATGGCAGCGTGGCCCACCGCACCGGCGCCGCCGGCGACGAGGACGACCCGGCCCGCCAGAGCGCCCGGCGCCAGGGCGTCGGGCCCCTGATCGGCGACCGTGAGGCACCGATGGGCGGTAAGGGCGGGGATGCCCAGGCTGGCGCCCAGGTCCCAGCTGGCACCCTCAGGCAGGGCCACCGCCTGGTGAGCAGGCAGGGCCACCATCTCCTGGGCGGTCCCGTCAGCCCGCTGGTAGGCGGTCTCCCAGAGCCACACCCGTTGTCCCACCCGGCTCTCCTCGACGCCCGGGCCAGTAGCGACGATGGTGCCGGCACCATCCTGGTTGGGCACCACCTCCGGGAACGGCGGTGGCTGACCTGGTCCTCCGCCGCGGCGTGCCTTCCAATCGGTGGGGTTGACTCCCGACACCGCCACGCGGACCAGGACCTCACCAGGCCCGGGCCGGGGGGCGGGGCGGCGGACCACCTCCAGGACGTCAGGTGGCCCGCTCCGGCGGTAGACGACGGCTCGCATGCCAGCGTTCTACCACCGGGGCGGACAGAGGCGCCCTACCATGGCCCGATGATCGTGAGCGTCCCTCGGGAGACCTTCCCGGGGGAGAGGCGGGTGGCGATAACCCCCCAGGCCGTCGGGGCGCTCGTCGCCTCCGGGGTCGAGGTGGTGGTGGAGGCGGAGGCGGGCGAGAGCGCAGGCTTCGGCGACGGCGCCTACCTCGAGAAGGGTGCCCGGCTGGCCGCCGACCGCCCCGAAGCGGTGGGTGGGGATGTGGTTGCCCAGGTCCGGACCCTGGGGGCCAATCCGGAGGCGGGGAAGATGGATCTCGACCTGCTGCGGCCTGGGCAGACGGTGATCGGCTTCGCCGATCCCCTGGGGTCCCCCGGTTCGGCCCGCCAGCTGGCTGAGCGAGGGGTGGTCCTCCTGGCCCTGGAGCTGATGCCTCGCATCGGCCGGGCTCAGTCGATGGACGCCCTGTCCTCGCAGGCCACCGTGGCCGGCTACAAGTCGGCGGTCCTGGTCGCCAGCCGGCTCAACAAGCTGCTTCCCATGCTCACCACTGCGGCCGGGACGATCGCTCCGGCCAGGGTCTTCGTGGTGGGCGCCGGCGTGGCCGGCCTGCAGGCCATCGCCACCGCCCGCCGCCTGGGAGCCGTGGTCCAGGCCTACGATGTCCGCCCAGCCGTCAGGGAGCAGGTCCAGAGCGTGGGGGCCAAGTTCGTCTCTCTGGACATCGAATCGGTCCAGCCCGAACAGCAGGGAGGCTACGCCAGCCAGCTGGGGGAGGAGTTCTACCAGCGCCAGCGGGAGCTGATGGCCCAGGTGGTCCAAGCCAGCGATGCCGTCATCACCACCGCCCTGGTGCCGGGGACCCGAGCGCCGGTGCTGGTCGACGCCGCCATGTTGACCGCCATGCGGCGAGGCTCGGTGGTCTGCGACCTGGCCGCCGCCCAGGGTGGCAACTGCGAGCTCACCCGACCGGACGAGGAGGTGGTCACCCAGGCAGGCGTGACCATACTCGGGCCCACCAACCTGGCGGCCACCGTCCCCTATGACGCCAGCCAGATGTACTCCCGCAACCTTTCCAACTTGCTGCTGCACCTCACCAGGGACGGGTCGCTGGACCTCGACCCGGAGGACGAGATCGTGCGAGGCACGGTCGTCACCCGAGGCGGGGAGGTGGTGCACCCGGCGGTGCGCCAAGCGCTGGGCCTGTAGCCAAAGAGGCCATCCAAGGGAGCCAGGCTCTACACTCCGCCCCACCATGTCGTCCGACCTCACCACCGGGCTCTTCGTGTTCATGCTGGCCACCTTCATCGGCTTCGAGGTCATCCGGAGGGTCCCCTCCCTGCTGCACACTCCCCTCATGTCGCTCACCAACGCCATCTCGGGGATCGCCCTGGTGGGATCGCTGGCCATTGCCGGCTCCGGGCGCAACACCCTTACCACCGTGCTGGGGACGATCGCCGTGACCGCGTCGACGATCAACGTCGTTGGTGGCTTCATGATCACCGATCGCATGCTCAAGATGTTCAGACGGCGGGCAGCCCCGCCCGCCAAGGTCGATGAGCGGTGAGAGCCAATGCCATCGACCTGGCCTACGTGGTGGCGGCCGGCCTGTTCATCCTCGGGCTAAAGGGCATCTGCCATCCGACCACCGCCCGGCGGGGCGTGCGCTACGGCGAGGCCGGGATGCTGGTTGCCGTGGTGGCCACCCTGGTCAGCCGCCAGATAGTCAGCTACCAGTGGATCGTGCTGGCCCTGGTCATAGGTTCGGGCATCGGTGCGGCCATGGCTCAGCTCATGCCGATGACGGCCATGCCGCAACGGATCGCCCTGTCTCATGCCTTTGGGGCGCTGGCTGCCGCCCTGGTCGGCACGTCCGAGTACTACCTGCGTACACCCAGGCTCGGGCGTTTCACCATGGGGGCCCTGGGGGTGGAGGTCCTGTTGGGGTTCCTCACCTTCACCGGAAGCCTCTTGGCGTTCGCCAAGCTCCAGGGTCTGCTGCCCGGCCGGCCCATCACCTACCGGGGCCAGAACGTCGTCAACCTGTCGGTACTGATCCTCGCCCTTGCCATGGTCGCCTACCTGATCACCGGGCCTGGCCATAGCCAACTGTTCCCGCTGCTCACCGCCCTGTCCCTGGCGTTCGGGATCATGCTGATCGTCCCCATCGGCGGCGCCGACATGCCCACGGTGATCTCCCTGCTCAACTCCTATGCCGGCCTCTCGGGCGCAGCCATGGGCTTCGTGCTCGACAACAAGGTGCTCATCGTGGCCGGCGCCCTCGATGGCTCCTCGGGCCTCCTGCTGTCGGTGATCATGTGCCGGGCAATGAACCGGTCGTTCACCAACGTCTTATTTGGCGCATTCGGCAAGTTGGAGGAGGGATCGGCGGAGCACGCTGACCAGGACCGGGTGGTGCACCGGGGCTCTCCCGAGGAGGCGGCCATGATCTTGGACGCGGCCCGGTCGGTGATCGTCGTCCCCGGCTACGGCCTGGCCGTGGCCCAGGCCCAGCACAAGGTGCGAGAGCTGGCCGACGCCCTTACCAAGCGGGGTGCCGACGTGAAATATGCCATCCACCCGGTGGCGGGACGGATGCCCGGTCACATGAACGTCCTGCTGGCCGAGGCTGACGTTCCCTACGACCAGATCTTCGACATGGACAGCATCAACAGCGAGTTCGCTCAAGCCGACGTGGCCCTGGTGGTAGGGGCCAACGACGTCACCAACCCGGCGGCTCGCACGGTGAGGGACAGCCCCATCTACGGCATGCCGGTCCTCGACGTGGACAAGGCCGCCTCGGTGATGGTCATCAAGCGCAGCATGTCTCCCGGCTTCGCCGGGATCGAGAACGAGCTGTACTACCTGGACAAGACGATGATGTTGTTCGGGGACGCCAAGGCGGTGGCGTCGGACCTCGTCAACGAACTGCCCAAGGTCGGCGCCGGGGCTTGAGGCGAGGGTCACCGCCTCGATTCCAGCGGGGCTCAGCGGGCCAGCATCACCACGAAGTCCCGGGCCGACGGTTGGAAGTACCGGGTGGTTGGTTGGCTCATGTCGGGGAGGAGCTTGGTGGCGTTGGCGGGTGATGCCGGTCGGCCAGGGGATGGGTCGAAGGCGAAGAAGTCGGTCCACTCGGAGTTGATGTCCATCTCCATGGCTCGGACTGCTCCCACCCGGGCCAGCACCCCGGCCAGGGAAGAGGCGGACAGGCCGTTGCCGGCGGCATAGAGGAGGGCCCCGTCGGCCGTCACGCCCACGCCGGAGCGCCAGACCAGCACCTTGTTGCCGAGGGTGTTGCCCCACTGCTTGAACGACCCATCGCCGAGGCGGGGGACGGGCTGACGGTGGTCCACGATGAGGCTGAGGTTCTGGCGCACGGCGGCCACTGTCGGCCCCATGCCCACGTCCCTGCCCCATTGGCCGACGGTGGCGGTGCCATCGTTGTAGATGACCAGTGACGCCGCCCCCTTGGCCAGGGGCACGGCGGTGCGCCCGTAGGCGTAGTAGCCGCCATGGGAGTCCTTCATGCGAAAGCCCGAGTTGAAGGCGGCCACCAGGCTGTTGGTCACGCCCGCCGGTATCGGTGCCTGGTAGGGCCAGGGACCACCCCCGGGCTCCTGGCTGCCGGCGAAGAGCCGCGCCGACAAGAGCCTGGGGTCCATCCAGGCCACGCCGGTGACCAGGCTGGTGTGCACCGTGTCAGGGCGCACGAAGGCGCTGTAGATGGCGGGCGATTCGCCCACCGGGCGCCCGATGGGATGCCAGACGCCCTCCCCCGGCAGGGGCGGGCTGGCCAGAGGGACGATGGTCGGCGGCGCGCCGAGGTGGGAGACCGTCGAGGCCCGTGAGGCGGCCGGGATGTACCCAGGCGGGGGCTTGCCGCCCTTGGGCGGAGCATGGTGGGAGTACCAGAGGTTCTCCATGCCTGCCACCAGCCCGGACCCTCCATGGTCACGGATCCATTCCACCGTGCGGATCCCGGCGCTGCCGCCTCCCGGGACGGTTAGGGCATGCCCGTAGGACCACCCCACCAAGATCAAGGGGAGGACCACCAGGCAGGCGATGCGCCGCAGCCAGACGCGTCGGCGGCCGGGCCCCGCCCGTCGGACGCCGGGCCCTCCCCCGCGGGCCCCTCCCCAGCCGCGCTCGGGCTCCCGGCGACGACGGCTGAGCGCCGGACTCACTGCCGACTGTCGGGTGCGGGTGGTCTGCATCGTGGACTGGCTTCAATGCCGCTTCTGCATCGGTCTCGATCTGGTGCTCGGCACCCACCATCCGAGGTCTCAGGCGTGGCTCCGGTGACGGCGCACCTCGAGTATGCCGTAGGCGCCCTGAGAGCCTGCTGAAGATCGATACTCTCAGGCGGAGAATGCCTCGGCGGGCGACCTTCTCTCGACCAACCCTCAGCCAACCCTCAGCCAACCGTAAGCCTGGCGGTGGCAAGCTCAGGAGAGGACACGTACCCCGAAGGAAGCGACAACTTGCGGATCCTGGTGGTGGAGGACCAGCCTCGCCTGGCGAGCGCCCTCAAGCGTGGGTTGGAGGCCGAGGGGTTCGCCGTCGACGTTGCCCTCGACGGCGCCGAGGGGCTCTGGGCCGCCCGGGCGCGCAGCTACGACGTCGTGGTCTTGGACATCTTGCTGCCAAAGGTCAACGGCTACCAGGTCTGCGCCGCGCTGAGGAGCGAGGGCAACTGGACTCCCATCCTCATGCTGTCGGCCAAGGCCGGGGAGTGGGACGAGGCGGAGGCTCTGGACACCGGTGCTGACGACTTCTTGTCCAAGCCCTTCTCCTACGTGGTCCTGGTCGCCCACCTGAGGGCCCTCCTGCGGCGGGGGGTGAGGGAGCGCCCGGCGGCCCTTCGGGCAGGCGACCTGGAACTGGACCCTGGCACCCATACCTGCAGGCGGGGGGACACCGAGATCAGGCTCAGCCCCCGGGAATTCGCCCTCCTCGAGTTCCTGCTCCGTCGGGCCGGGCAGGTGGTCTCCAAGTCCGAGATCATCGACCATGTGTGGGACCTGGATTTCGAGGGGGACGACAATATCGTCGAGGTCTACATCCACTACCTGCGCAGGAAGATCGATCTGCCCTTCGCCAGCCATGCCATCGAGACCATCAGGGGAGTCGGCTACCGGTTGGCTGCCCACGGTGGCTAGGACCCGCCCGGTAGGCGCGCCGGGGACCACCTCCCCCCCGGGAGCCCACAGGGGCGGTCCGGGACGCCTCCGGGTGGCTCTGGCCCGCTTGGCCACGGTGAGGGCCCGAGCCACTATGGCGGCCGTGCTGGTAGTGGGCGCCGCCCTGGCGGCAGGGGGGCTCGGACTGGTCAGCCTCCTAGGCGCCTCCATAGAGGAAGGGATCGAGTCCTCGGCTCACGCCCAGCTGGACGAGGTTGCCTCGCTGGCCAGCGCTGGGCGGCTCCCTACCCGTCTGGCCGGGGTTCGGGGCGACTCCTTCACCGAGGTGCTGGACAGCTCTGGTCGGGTGGTGGCAGCCAGCGCCAGCTCCGCTGACAGTGCCCGGCTGGCTCAGGTGCACCCCGATCCTGACGGTGCCGTCGTCCCCTACCTGGAGATCACGCCGGCACGAGGAGAGGCCGACAGAGGAGACGCCGACTCCGATGGTCCCTACCTGGTCTTCTCCAGGACGGTCACCACCGCGGCCTCGGCGGCCCCGGCCTCGGCGGCCCCGGCCTCGGCACCGGGCCAGGCCAGGAGACTAACTGTCTACGTGGCCGCCTCCCTTGAGCCCGAGGCGGTTACCACGGGCCGGGTCGCCTGGGCGCTCGGCGGTGGGCTGCCCGTGCTCGTCGCGCTGGTGGGCGCCCTGGTGTGGATGCTGACCGGGCGGGCCCTCCGGCCGGTCGAGGCCATTCGCGCCGAGGTGGCTGACATCTCCGGCCACGACCTCCACCGCCGGGTGCCCGAGCCACTGGCCGGCGACGAGGTGGCCAGCTTGGCCCGCACCATGAACGCCATGTTGAACCGCCTCGAGTCGTCGGCTGCCCACCAGCGGCGGTTCGTGGCTGACGCATCCCACGAGCTGCGCAGCCCGCTCGCCGTCGTGCAAGCCACCTTGGAGGTGGCCCTTGCTCATCCGAAGGACTGCGCGTGGGACGCGGTGGCAGCCGATGCGCTGGAGGAGACCCGCCGACTCCAGCGGTTGGTGGAGGATCTGCTGGTCCTGGCCCGGGCCGACGAAGGCACCCAGCTACCGCGGTCGCAGGTGGTCGACCTCGACGAGCTCGTGCTCAGCGCGGCCGGCCGTATGCGGGCCCACAGCCGGGTTCCTCTTGACCTCCACCGGGTCTCGGCCGGCCGCGTGCGAGGTGACCGCCAGCAGTTGGCCAGGGTGGTGCAGAACTTGCTGGACAATGCCGCACGTCATGCCAAGAGCTGCGTGACCGTCGAGCTGTCCACCGGCGGGCAGCAGGTGACCCTGGTGGTGGGCGACGACGGTCCGGGGATCCCCCCTGCTCACCGGGCGGAGGTCTTCGAGCGGTTCGCCCGCCTGGACGAGGCCCGCAGCCAGGACCAAGGCGGTACCGGCTTGGGCCTGGCCATCGTCAAGGAGATCATCGAAGGCCACGGTGGCACGATCCAGGTGGCGAGTTCCGTCCCCGGCGCTCGCTTGGTGATCGGCCTTCCCTGCCTGGCTGCATCGATGGATGAGCTCTGACCGATCAGCCACCCCAGGAGCCTGGCGGCGTCCCCGGCCCTGATTCGTCGACCGATTGACCCCAGAGGGGGATGGACAGTCCCACCAGGCGGTCGATGGCGACCGCCAGCGCAGTGAAGACGACGACCGCGCCCATCAGCGCCCCGACCTGGGACGGGCTGGTGAGGAGGCCCAGGCTGACGATGAGAGTCGTCGCTCCGGCCGGTGGGTGCACCACCCGCGCCAGGATCATGACGGCCGCGGTGATGGCCATGGACAAGGCGGCCGCCCCCACCCGGTCGGCGGTCACCCCACTGGCCAGGGCTGACGGGGCATCGCGCAGACCGAAGATGGCCAGGCAGAGATAGCCGGCGCACACTCCCACCAGATGGCCGGCCAGCACGTTGCGAGGGGCGGCCACCGGCGCATAGGGACGCTCGAAGATCAAGAAGGCGGTCGGCCCGAGTGATGGGAAGATGAGGGGCTGGTTGGAGAGGAGGGCGGCGACTGCCATCACCCCAATCGAGACCAGGCAGGCGGCGAAGCCGAACATGGCCCGGGCCAGGCGAGGCCGCCGACGGGCCAGGTCCTCGAGGGGCACGGCCCTACCGTTCCACGATCCGAGTGGCGCCTCCAGCCGGCGACGGCCCCCGGAGAGCCGCGCCCCTCGTCGTTGCCGCGGCAGTCGAGAGCAGGAGCTGCTGCGCCATCCCGGCAGCTGGTCCCCAGTGCGCAGTGACCCGGCGGACCTCGACCTCGCTTGGGAGGCGGCCATCCAGGTAGGCGGCGCCCACCGCCTTGCGAACCCCCAAGTCCCCGGCCACCACAACCGGCCTACCGAGGGTGCGGGCGAGGAACCAGTCAGCCGACCACCTGCCGACGCCTCGTAGCCGGACCAGTCGCTCGACGACCTCCTCGTCAGCCAAGGCTTGAAGCCAGCCGATGTCGAGGGCACCCACCATGGCGGCTTGGGCCACCCCGATCAGGGACGCGGCCTTGGCCCTACTGAGCTGCAGGGCTCGCAGGTCCTCCGGCCGGGCCGCCGCCAGGCGAGCCGGCTCCAGGCTGTGCACCCAGTTCTCGCCGACCTGATGGCGCTGGCCATAGGCCGACGCCAACCGGGCCCGGGTGGTGGCGGCCCAGGCCAGGTTGACCTGCTGGGCGCTGATCGAGCGGACCAGGGCGGCGAAGGGATCGGACCACAGGACCGGCCGCAGACCCGGGGCCACCCGGTCGAAGGCCGCGATCACGGGGTCGTTGCCGACCAGTTGGCGAAGGGCCTGCTCGTCGCGGCTGAAGGTGGACCGGACGGTCCCGGCAACCCTGTCCTTGGTGGTGGTCCCGTCTCCCAGCTCCTCCACTGCCACTAGTAGTGCCGGCTGGGGCCGACCGCCCGTGAGCGTGGCCGAGGTCAGGCGGGCTGAGAAGGCGACCGGACGGCCCTGGATCCTCGTCGTGCGGACCATGGTGGTGCC
Organism: Acidimicrobiales bacterium; assembly: GCA_039583615.1. Classification (GTDB taxonomy): domain Bacteria; phylum Actinomycetota; class Acidimicrobiia; order Acidimicrobiales; family QHCF01; genus QHCF01. The sequence continues at coordinate 17,943 of JAVKSQ010000024.1, read as the reverse complement.
GTCCCACCGGTCCATGAGATCGTCGCCCCCGCGGCTGAGGCCGGCCAGGGAGGCGGCCAGGTCGAGGGGGGGCGGAAAGGAGACGGTGAAACCGGAGGAGGACGTCATCTCCGGCCAGCCTGCACCAGGCGGGCCGAGCCTTCAATGCCCCCTCATGTCCGCCGACCAGTCGTGGCCGGCGACCCCGGCTTGGCCGCTGGCGGAGGTGGCCCAGTGAGGGTGGTGGCGGGATGCACCGGCAGCAGCACCGGGTGGCGGGGCGTCTGGTTGAAGTCGAAGTCCGAGCTCAGGTTGCCCAGTACCTTCACGTCTTCCCGCACGTCGGGGCGGGGGTCGGGGCGTCCGTCGGTGCGGGGGTCGAGGCGCTGGCCCCCCAGGAAGTCATCCTCTATGAACTTGTCGTAGGCGTCGAACGAGAGCGTCTGGTGGTCCACGTAGCCCGACCGGGCGTAGGGCTGATGACCAACCCGGGGACGCGCAGGCCGTAGCCGTTCTGGTCGACGCTTGGCGGCACCACGTGGTCGTAGAAGCCGCCCCAGTCGTCCCAGCTCAAGAAGATGGCAGTCGAGTCCCAGTCCGGGCTGCGCATGACCGCGTCGACCAGGCTGGTCACGTAGGTCTGCCCGGCGCTCACCCGAGCAGGAGGATGCTCGCTCACCGCGCCGGACGGGACGACCCAGGAGACGGCTGGGAGGGTGCCCTTCTGGGCAGCTGCGTAAAAGTTGTCCACCGAGGTGATGTTGCCCAGCTGGCCGTCGGCCTTCACCGTGTCGAAGTACGGCAGCGGGTTCCAGATGCCCGGGGTCGAGGAGCTCTGCCTGACCGGCCCACAGCTCACCATGGCGTCGTCCTCGCAGTCCGGCTCGGTCCCTTGGACGACGTAGTACCCCCAGCTGACGCCGTGCTCGTGCAACAGGTAGGTCATGTCGGTCCAGGCGTAGATGGGCGGCTGGCGGGTTGCATTCCCCGGCCTGGTGGTGCCGGCAGGACCGGCGCGCCTCGCTCGCAGCCCCGAGTTGGGAGGGGTGCCCGGGGACTGAAGGGCATTGACGCAGCTGCCTGGATTGCCGTGCTGGGTGCAGTGCGCCGACCACTCCGACACCTCGAAGAGGTGTGAGGGCAGGCTCCAGGACGCATTCGGCTCGAACATGCGGTCCTGGAGGACGAAGTCCCTGGCATAGGTCCAGTAGTTGGGGATGTCGGAGGCGGTGTGGTACCCCATCACGTCGGGAACGGAGCTGCCGTGCCGGCAGGCGGGGTTGGTGGCAGCCACGCAGCTGCGGCTGGCCTTCTCGGCCTGGCCGACGAACCCGTCCATCCTGCCCGCGTCGATGTCCGCAGCGGCGTTGGACTGGCCGTGGGGGCCACCGCCGTCGAGGTCGGCGTGGTCCACGAAGGGCTTGTCGCACCCGCCTGTCTTGGGATCAGGGACGCACGCGGTGGGCATCCCGTTGCGCATGGGTATGCCGTCAGCCCCCGGGAAGGTGGCGAAGTAGGTGTCGAAGGATCGGTTCTCCTGCATGATGACCACCACATGGCGAATCTTGTGGATGTCAGAGGAGGAGCCAGCAGTGGCTCCCGGGCTGTTCGGGTGGCTGGCGGTGCAGGAGCCCGCCAGCAACGCCACTGGGACCAGGGCGCCGGCGAGTCGGGTCCGCAGAGCCACCCGAGTGCCCTCCCGCAGGTCCCTCTGGCCCTGTGCGGCCGCCCGCAGCGACCGGTTCTTTACCATCTGGGAACGGTAACCACGTGCCTGGGGCCGGTGGGTGACGGGCGGGTAAGGGTCCGATGAGGATTGTGTGAGCGTGGTCCACCACCTTCTCCAGGTCGTGCTGGCCCTGCACGGCCTGGTGGCTTACACGACCGTGGGTGCTCTCGCCTTCGGAGAGGCGGCTGTCCTGCTGGGGTTCGTGCTGCCGGGGGAGACGGCGGTGATCATCGGGGGCGTCCTGGCCAGCCGGGGCCGCGTCTCTCTGGAGGCCATGACGGCCGTGGCCGTGGCCGCCGCCGTGTCGGGCGACTCGGTCGGGTACCAGGTCGGACGGGTCTTCGGACCCCGCCTGCTCGGGCTGCGACCACTGCGGCATCGACGTCGAGGGGTGGACGCGGCCCGCCGGTTCCTGCACCGATGGGGAGGGTGGGCAGTCTTCTTCGGTCGCTTCACCGCCTTCCTCAGGGCCATGGTCCCGGGATTGGCGGGCATGTCAGAGATGCCTTATCCCCGCTTCCTGGTCGCCAACGCCGGTGGTGGAGCGCTGTGGGCGACGGGCTACACCCTGCTCGGCTACTTCCTCGGCGGGGCCTACCAGCGGGTGGAGAAGCTGTCGGGCCGGGTCTCTTCGGGCGTGGTGGCGACCATCGTGGTGGTGCTGGTGGGCCTACGCATCAGGTCCGTGGTCCGGGAACGCCGGCTGGAGGCCGGACGAGCCGGCCGGCCCTAGGATGGCACCGCCGGACGGGCATGATGGTATGCCGCATGGCCTGCGTCGCCGTCAACTACTATTGGGGCCCACCGGGCAAGTGTCGCGCCCACCGGACCTGCGAAGCCCTCCGAGGGCCGGAGAGCCAACCGCCACGACCTTTCTTACCGACCTCTCAGTGTCCTACCAACCGGCCCTCAGCTTCGGCGTGCAGGCTGGCAGGCGTGAGCACCCGACAGGACAACTCGCCACCGTGACCACCAGTGACCAGACCTCGGGCTTGCGGTGACCTTCATAGCTCGCCTGCTCGGCCGGCGGGGCCAGGAGTCGCCCGACGCGGTCGCCTTCATGGCCGGGGAGGACGGCCGGGAGATCACCTGGGCGGAGCTGGCCCGCCACGCCAGCCGATGGTCGGGGCTGGCCCGTGAGCGCCAGCTCACCCCGCGTAGCCGGGTGGGTCTGGTGGTCGAGGACCCCCTCGATTTCAGCGCTGCGTATCTCGGCTGCCTGAGCGCCGGGCTGGGGGCGGTGCCCATCGATCCCGGGGGGAGCCATGAGGAGCTGGCGGCGGCCACCTCCTGCTTGCGGGTTGACGTCCTCGTCACCGACCGTGGCGAGGTCTTGCAGGCCGGGAGCGGGATCGAGCTGTGGAAGATCGACTCTGACGGCCCGTCGATCGCCCGTGGGGCTCCCGGTGGGCCCCGGCCGGCCGATGGTGCGCCTCTGCGCCCAGCGGTGCTGTTGGCCAGCTCCGGTACTACTGGCGAGCCCAAGGGGATTCCCCTCTCTGAGTACCAGCTCCTGCACGCGGCCCGGCGTATCGCCAGCCACCATCGCCTCGGGCCCCATGACCGGGGGTACACCCCCCTACCCCTTTTCCACGTGAACGCCCAGGTGGTAGGACTGCTCACAACCCTCGTGAGCGGAGGTTCCCTGGTAGTGGACCGCCGGTTTGTCCACGACCAGTACTGGCGCCGGGTAGCCAGCTGGCGTCCCACCTGGCTCAATGCGGTACCCGCGGTCCTGGCTGCTCTTGTCGACCAACCGCCGCCCCCCGACTCGGTGTCTGACCGGGTGAGATTCGCCCGTAGCGCCTCAGCCTCCCTGCCCCGTCCCGTCCTCCACGCCTTCGAGGGCCATACCGGCATCGCGGTGTTGGAGACCTACGGCATGACCGAGGCAGCCAGCCAGATCACTGCCAACCCGATCGACAGGTCCCGGCGGCGTCCGGGGTCGGTGGGACTGCCGGTCGGCGTGGGCGTCGCCGTCAGCACCGAGGAGGGCCGTCCCGCCCAACCAGGAGAGGTGGGTACGGTGCAGCTGACAGGTAGCCCGGTGGTGAGCCACTACATCCGCCTCTCAGACGTGGACCGGGAGAGGCTGCGGCCGGCCCGCGACCAGCGGGGCTGGCTCTCCACCGGGGACCTGGGGCACACGGACGACGACGGCTTTCTCCACCTCGCCGGGCGCACCGACGACGTTGTCAACCGAGGGGGTGAGAAGCTGTACCCGAGGGAGGTCGAAGAGGTACTGCTCGCCCATCCGTGGGTAGCGTCGGTGGCCGTGGTCCCGGCCCCCCATCCCCGGCTCGGCCAGGTGCCGGTCGCCTTCGTCACTGTCCGCCCTCCGTCCCCCGTTACGCCCGGGACTGGCGCCCCAGCCCCGGCCGGCCCGGCCCCTGACGCGCCGTTCGCGGCCGGCCCAGCCCCTGACATGCTGGCTGGGCAGCTACACCGCCTTTGCCAGACCCGGTTGACCCGCTACAAGCGACCCATCGAGATCCATGTGGCCGCCTCCTTGCCCACCGGACCCACCGGTAAGATCCTGCGTCGTGACCTGCGTGCCGCGGTGGCACGGGCGGCCGCGGCGGGATGACCAACGCCACCCTCGCCGCCCGGCCAGCCGAACCCGGGCCCGATGCCCCTCCGATCGGACCGGTCTCGCCACCCGCCGCTCGGCGCCGTGAGCACCTCCACTCCATAGACCTGGTACGGGTACTGACCATTGTCATGGTGATCGCTGTTCACACCATCACCATGGGCACCACCTCCATCACCACCTCGGTAGGCGCCCTCACCATGGTGTTCCACGCCAGCCGGGAGGTGTTCTTCATGCTCACCGCCTTCGTGCTGGCCTACGGGTACGGGCGCGGCCCGGTTCGTTGGGCCGCCTTCTGGCGCAAGCGCTACCTCTGCGTGGCCGTGCCCTATGTGGCCTGGACCCTGATCTACTTTGCCAGCCATGGCAACCGCTTCCTGCCGCTGTCCTCGGCCGCGGGAACGCTGGCCCACGATCTGGTGACCGGGGCGGCCGAGTACCACCTCTACTTCTTGCTGGTATCCATGCAGATCTACCTCGTCTTTCCCGTCATCCGCTGGCTGCTCGGGGTGACCCGCCACCATCACGGGAAGCTGCTGGGCGGCTGCGGAGCCTTCCAGGTGGTGTTCTCCCTGGCCGTCCAGCAGCACTGGGCCACCGGGGGCGCGCTCGGGCGCTGGCTGGCCAATCCCGACGCCCTGCTGCCCAGCTATACCTTCTACGTCATGGTCGGTGCCGTGGCGGCCTGGCATCTCGACCAGCTGACCAGCTGGACTCGGCGCCATGTGCGGTTGGTGCTGGTCGGAGCGGCGGCCTCCTCAGCGGCCGCCGTCGGCGCCTTCTTGGCCCAGGTCTACCTGGGTGGCCAGCCTCCTGACCTGGCCAGCGCCGTCTTCCAGCCGGTGATGGTCCCCGAGAGCGTCGGCATCACGTGGGCCCTGCTGGCCGTCGGGATCGTGTGGGCGGATCGTGGCACACCGGCCCGGCGAGTGGTGAATGGCTGCTCGGATGCCTCCTTCGGCGTTTACCTCGCCCATCCGCTCGTCCTCCAGGGGCTGCTGGCCGGGGGCCTGTTGACCATCTCGCGCCATCTCCCCGTCGGGGCTGCCTTGGCCGTGCTGGTGATCGTTGCCGTCCCACTGCTCTATGTCTGCGCCGGTTTGGGGACCGCGCTGGCTCGGCGCAGCCCCCTCAGCCTGGCCCTGACCGGCCGGGCGAAGCTGTCGTTACCGGGTCCCAAGGACAAGCCTCCAGTCCCAGTCCCAGTCCAGACCACAACACTGAGGAGTTAGCCATGAGCGCCGACCGGTCCAGGAGGGCAGGCAAGCCCAGGAAGCTGGGCATCACCATGGTGATCGACCCGGGGCTGTCGACCGGGGTCTTCACGGACGTGGTGTCGAGCCACAGTGACTATATCGATCTGGTCAAGTTCGGCTGGGGCACTGCCCTGGTGACAACCGACCTTACCCGCAAGGTGGAGGTCCTCCGTGAGGCGGACGTCGGGTTCTACTTCGGCGGAACTCTCTTCGAGCACTACCTGTGGACCGGCCGCCTGTCCGAGTTCGTGGACCTGGTCCACCAGACCGGCGCCACCTGTATCGAGGTCTCCAACGGGACGATACCCCTGCCCCAGCACGCCAAGGCCGGGTACGTCAACCTGCTGGCCGGGGAATTTGCCGTCTTCTCCGAGGTGGGGTTCAAGGATCCGGCCCGGTCCGCCGAGCTCTCCCCTGCCGACTGGGTCGACGCCATCCGTGAAGACCTGGCCGCGGGGGCGTCTCTGGTGGTGACTGAGACGCGCGAGAGTGGCAAGGCTGGCATAGCCACTCCGGACGGCAAGCTGCGCCGGGATGTGATGGACGCTGTCCTGGCCGAGGTCGATCCGGCCAGCCTGATGTTCGAGGCCCCCACCAAGGACCTGCAGGTGGAGCTCATCCAGTCCGTGGGCCCGGACGTGAACCTGGGCAACATCGCAGCCCATGACATCCTGGGCCTGGAGACGCTTCGCCTGGGACTGCGAGGGGACACCTTGATGGGCCTGACACCGGCTTCGGGCGATGCGGTGGGGAACTGGCTGGAGGAGTCACCGACCACCTGTCAGCGCCAGGTGGGCCTCCCGGTGGCTGTCTCAGCTGCCTGACGCCGGGTCTGGACCAGCATGAGCCTGCCGGCAAGAGAACGTGGCCCAGCAAGAGCTTTGCTGGATGACAGAGATCCGGAAAGGAGACTGGATGCGCTCGACCCATGATGCCTGTCACGTGGCGGTGCCTGCCCGCGACTTGCAGGAGGCGGTCAGCTTCTATGTCGACGGGCTGGGCGCCAAGCTCGCCCGCCGCTATCCCGACCGGGTGACGTTCGACTTCTTCGGCGATCAGCTGGTCTGCCATCTCTCCGAGGAGATCAGCCGGCAACCGGAGCCCTACCCTCGGCACTTCGGGGTGAGCTTTGCCCAGCCGTCGGACTTCGACCGCCTGGTGCGCCTGGTCGAGTGCCGCAAGCTACGGGTCGTACGGCCGCCGTCCGTCCGGTTTGCCGGACAGGCCGAAGCTCACCGCAGCATCTTCCTGGCCGATCCCTCGAACAACGTGGTGGAGTTCAAGCAGTACGAGGATCCCAGGCTCCAATACTGATCAGCTTCGGCTGGGGACTGACCTGGCTCCCGTTGTCCGGCCCCGAGTCGTCCTCGTCCCACTCGCCCTGAGGGCAGTTGACGGTCGCTCCCCGGCGGCACAGAGGCGCCGGGCCACCTCTTCGGCGATCCAGAGATGGCCGGCGGGGGTCGGGTGCAGATGGTCGCGCATGGTTGGGAAGCGCCAGTGGCCAGCCAGAGGATCAAAGACGCTGACTCGAGGATCGACACGCCGAGCGGCGGTGATGATGGCTGAATCGGTGGCCCGGGCGGGCACCGCCACCCGTGCCGGCCCGGCCTCCAGGCGTCGTGAGAAGACAGTCAGCAGGACGATCCGCGCCCGAGGAGCCTGGCGGCGGATGGTGCCCAGCAAGGCGTCGACCCGCTGGCTGACCAGAGCGAGGGGAGCGCCGATGTCGTCGTGGCCAGCCTGGACGATGATCAGGGACGGACCGAGTCGTGACAGGTCGAGGTTGGCGACCTCTCGGGCCAGCGGTCCCCGCCCCCGGTGGCCGGGGTTGACGTAGCCTGCGCCCGGTACCCCTTTGGCGACCACTCGCCAGCCCAGGATCCGGCCGAGCACGTACGGCCAGGCGTCGGTGGGCGAACCGGCACCCTCCCCAGCGGTGAATGACGCTCCGACGGCGACGAGCAAGGGCGGCGTGGCAGCCTGCCTGGTGGGCGTCAGCCCTGGGCAGGTGGATGACGTGGACGCGGCCCGGTGGGCTGAGGCGGGCACGGCTCTCGCGGCGGCGGCTACCGGGGACGACTGGAGCACCGGCCCGATCGCCACCATGAAGCCGAGGGCCGACAGGACGGCCGCGTAGGCGCGCAACACGAGCACCGGCCAAGTATTACCCCACCGACGGCCCAACCGGCATCAGCCCAGGGTGGCGGCCAAGGCCGCCTCCTACTGTGGAGCCTCGCGGACGACGTAGGACTCGGGATCCTTGTCGTGCGTCTCCAGGTGGCGACCGCCGGCATGGGCCTCCTTGAAGGAAAGGAACTTCGTTCCCAGGTCGGCGCGCTCGGCCCGGTCGACGTGGGTGCGGAGATCGGCAAGCGCTCCGCGCTCCTCCTCGGCCATATGGTCGCTGTTCGCCTCCCGGGCGCGCTCTACCGCCCGCCACCACCCGGCGCTGCCGGTGGGGGAGCCTGCCGCTTGCCGGACTGCGTCCCTGATCTGGTTGTGGTCCCCGATGGCATCCTCGGTCTCGTCCCTGCCATCCTCGCCCCGGCGTACCAGCAGGGGGTAGAAGAGCTCTTCCTCCGCAGCCGCATGGACGTCCAGCAGGGCGCCCAAGTGGTGCCAGACGCCGGTGAGGGCCGCCGGCTCGTCGCCCCGCTTCTCGTCCAGCTCGGCGAAGCGGCGCCGGAACGTCTCGTGGTCGTCCAGGATGAGGTCGCAGATGTCGGGCACGATGCCTCCTTTGGTCTGTGGGGAGGACCACCCGACACACGTCTGGGGGCCGTTACCCTGGGAGCAGGGCGCTGCCTACCCTGCCGGACGACTGGCTCCTCCCAGCCTGCCGGCGTTCGGCTTCTACCCTGCCGGGGATCGGGCAACCATGCCAGGCGGTGGCGTCACCTGGGCCGGCCCGCTCAGATCCCGTCCAGAAACGTCTCCAGCGCCTGGTTGAACGCCGCCGGGTTCTCCAGGTTGGACAGGTGCCCGGCGTCGGCAATGATCGTCAGCCGGGCGCCGGGGATGGCGTCGGCCATCTCCCGGGCCACCTCTGGCGGGCTCGGCTGATCCTGCTCGCCAACGGCCACCAGAGTGGGTACCTCGATCGACGCCAGGTCCGGGGTGGAGCTGGGCCGCTTCTTCATCGCCTCCAACGCGCCGATGAGCCCCTCGGGGCGGGCGCCGGCCATCAGCTCTCGGGCCAAGGCCAGCACGGCCTGGCGACGAGTCGATGTCGCTCCCACCAGGGCTCCGAGCAGGAGGTCGGCCAGCTCGGCGGGCTCGCCGGCGCACTGGAGCTCGTGCTGCTGCTTCTCCCGCCGGGCCAGCACCTCCGGCTTGTCCGAGCCCGGCCTGGTGTCGGCCAGCACCAGGCCGGCTAGCGCCGTGCGGTGGCGGCGCACGAAGGCGAAGGCCACGTAGCCTCCCAGGGAGAGGCCGCCCAGGACTACCGGCTCCACCTGGAGGGCGGCGACCAGAGCGGCCACGTCGTCGGCCCAGGCCTCAACCGAGTATGCGTCGCGCTCGGTGGGGGCGTCCGATTTGCCGAACCCCCGCAGGTCCGGAGCGATGACGCGGTGGCGCGTGGCGAGGGCGGCGAGTTGCGGTCGCCACATGGCCGCCGACAGCGGGAAGGCGTGCACCAGCACCAGGGCAGGCTGGCCGGAGCCTTTGTCAAGGTAGTGCAGGTGCCCGTTGGGGACATCGATCGTCGGCATTTGGTGGTAGCAGATCCCAGCGGCCCGGCTTCTCAGCCGCTCGCGGGTCTCGGGCGGGCACAGCCCAGGGCTGTACCCGGCTGGTCTCTCAGCCGATGCCGGACTTGGTCAGCTGACCCAGGAGCTCATGGCATCGCACGGCCCGTCGGGCATCCTCCTCCTTTACCTGCTCGAAGAACTCCACCACCTCGCCGTGGTCCTCGGCATCCTTGATATAGCGGTCATAGACCTCGGCCCCCTTGAGGGCGTGGTACTGGATGCTGACCAGGTCGTAGACGATGTCGTCGGCTGGGGTGTGCTCGCTGGACATGACTGTGCCTCCTTGGTTGCTGATCGTGCGACAGCCCGGCCGCCATTTGAGCTACGACTGTCCTACCCGGCTCCTTGGCTGCTAACCGACGACCGGCGCGGCCTCTCCAGCGTCCGGTGGGCGACCGGCCACACGACCAGCCGAAGCCCGGAGTTGGGTCCGTCCCCCGGTGCCGGGCGCATCGGCCCGCTCCCGTCCCACTCAGCTGGACGAGGCCACCGGGATAGGCGCCTGCCCTGGCCTATCATGAGAGCAGTTATCGAGGAGGACGGGTCGGTGACCAGTCCAGCTACCGGCTCGTACCCGCTTCCAGCGGAGGCGGGCCGCCTGCGCTACGCCAGCGGGCCGGGCCGGTGGGTGGTGGCCGCCACCGTTCTCGGGTCGGGCATGGCTGGACTGGATGCCACCGTGGTGGGCATCGCGGTGCCCACCATCGGCAGGGAGTTCCACGCCGGGGTGGCCGGCCTGCAGTGGGTAGTGACCGGCTACACCCTTACGCTGGCTGGTCTGCTGCTCCTCGGTGGGGCCCTGGGTGACCGCTACGGGCGCCGCCGGGTGTTCGTGGCGGGAACCGCCTGGTTCGCATTGGCCTCCCTCGGCTGCGGGCTGGCCCCCGACACGGCTTCGTTGATCGTGGCCCGGGCCCTGCAGGGCATGGGCGCCGCCTTGTTGACCCCGGGCAGCCTGGCCATCCTCCAGGCGTCCTTCACCCCCGACGACCGGTCCAGGGCCATCGGCGCCTGGTCCGGGCTTGGTGGGGTGGCTACTGCGGCGGGGCCGTTGCTGGGGGGCTGGCTCATCGGTGCCGTGTCCTGGCGCCTGATCTTCTTCATCAACCTGCCGGTGGCCGTGGCTGTGGTGGCCATCTCTGCCCGGCACGTCCCCGACTCGAGGGATCCCACTGCCACCGGCCGCCTGGACCTGCCAGGCGCCGCCCTGGCCACCCTCGGCCTGGTCGGGCTCGTCTACGGGTTGATCCAGGCTCCCGGGCTGGGCTGGGCCTCGCCCCTGACCCTGGCCTCCCTCCTGGTGGGCACGGGCCTGCTGGTTGCCTTCGTGGCCATCGAGGCCCACCAAGCGCATCCCATGCTGTCACTGGGTGCCTTCCGCTCCTCCCAGTTCTCGGGGGCCAACGCCGTCACCTTCGTCGTCTACGGCGCCCTCGGCGGAGCCCTGTTCCTGTTGCCCATCCAGCTGCAGCAGGTAGCCGGTTACAGCCCCCTGGATGCCGGTATGGCGCTGCTGCCTGTCACTGTCGTGATGCTGGCCCTGTCGGCGCGCTCGGGCGCCATGGCTGCCCGGATCGGGCCCCGCCTCCAGATGTCGGTCGGGCCCCTGGTGGTGGCCGGTGGCCTGGCCCTCCTGGCGCGAGTGGGTGCCTCCGGCGGCTACGTGAGCGAAGTCCTACCGGCCGTGACCCTCTTCGGGTTCGGCCTGGCCATCACTGTGGCCCCCCTTACCTCTGCCGTCCTGGCCGCCGCGCCGGTCGAGCACACCGGCATGGCCTCCGCCATCAACAACGACGTGGCTCGTTCCGCCGGGCTCATCGCTGTGGCTGTGCTGCCGGTGTCGGCCGGCATAACCGGCGACAGCTATCTCCACCCCGCGCTGTTCTCCTCGGGCTTCCATGTCGCCGTGCTGCTGGCGGCGGCCGCCTGCGGGCTCGGCGGGGTGCTGGCCGTGCTCAGCATCCGCAACCAGCCGGGACGGGCACCGCGCGCCCATGACAGTGAGGTGTCCTGTGCTCTCGAGGCACCCCCTCTGCGGGGGCTGCATCACGCCACAGCAGTCTCGGAGGCGAACCGACCCTGAAGTGGGCTGCTCGGCTGGTAGAGCGGCCCAGGCGCCAACCGCGGCTGCCGATCGTCCTTGCCTCGCAGCGGGCAGGAATCCCGGCGCGCCGGCAACTGTTGCACGTCACGGCGACAGTCGTGCCGCCAGGAAAGGAGACGGCGATGCCTGCGATCACGGTCGACGATCTGCTGGTCCTGCCGCATGTCCCCGCGCCCGATCCGGCGACGACCCGTCAGCGTGCCGTCCGTTCGGTGACCACTGCGCCGGCGGGGTTCGAGGGTGAGGGGTTTCCGGTCTACCGAGCCTTCGCCGGCGTGAGCACCGCCGAGCTGGATCCGTTCGTCCACATGGACCAGATGGGCGAGGTCGAATATGCGCCGGGCGAGCCCAAGGGGACCCCGTGGCACCCGCATCGCGGCTTCGAGACCGTGACCTACATCATCGACGGGGTCTTCGACCATCAGGACTCCAACGGCGGCGGCGGACGGATCACCAATGGCGACACCCAGTGGATGACCGCCGGCGCAGGGATCCTCCACATCGAGGCACCCCCTGAGTTCCTGGTCGCCTCGGGCGGGCTGTTCCACGGCATCCAGCTGTGGGTCAACCTGCCGGCCGCCAACAAGTGGAACCCACCCCGGTACCAGGATCTGCGGGCCCGGGAGGCCCTTCTGCTCTCGTCGCCCGACGGAGGCGCGCTGGTACGGGTGGTGGCCGGCGACATCGCCGGCCACCGCGGTCCTGGGTCGACCTTCACGCCCATCGCCATGGTCCACGCCACCGTGAGCCCCGGCGCCCAGCTGGCGCTGCCGTGGCCGGCCAACTTCAACGCCTTGGTCTACGTCCTCGCCGGTCAGGGGAGCATCGGTGGCGAGCACCGGCCGATCCACAGCCACCAGCTGGCCGTGCTCGGTGCCGGGGACGCCCTGACGCTCAGCGCCGACCACCATCAAGACAGTCGTCACCCGAACCTGGAGGTGCTGGTCCTCGGGGGCCAGCCGATCGGCGAGCCGGTCGTGCACTACGGCCCGTTCGTCATGAACACCAGGGAGGAGATCGTCCAAGCCCTCGATGACTACCAGGCCGGCAAGCTCGGGCGGATCCCCGCCTCCGAGATGCCGCACCGCCACCCCGGGGACCTGGATGCCGCCGAGACCGACAGCCGTCAGACCAAGTAGCGAGCCGCCTCCGGCCCTCTCGACCACGAACGGCCGCCGCCAACGCACGCCGCCCCCCAGGCGGCCGTCGCACCTGGCCCTTCTCGGGCCGCCCGGCGCGGGCAAGGGCACTCAGGGCCGGCGGCTGGCCGACCGGCTCGGCTTGGTGCACCTGGGCGTCGGCCAACTGCTGCGAGACGAGGTGTCAGCCACCAGCGCCTGGGGTGAGGTAGCCGCCCCTTACCTGGAACGTGGCCTGCTGGTGCCCGACGCGGTGGTGACAGCAGTGCTGCGAGGGCCCCTCACCGCGGCTGATCGAGGTGACGGCTACGTGCTCGATGGCTACCCGCGGACCGTGGCTCAGGCTCGGACCATGGAGGAGGACTTCGGCCCCGCCGGGTACCTCGACCTGGTGGTGGTCCTCGAGGCGCCCGACGGCGAGCTGGCCAGCCGACTGGCCCAACGGTCCACCGAGGACCGCCACGACGACCTGGCCGAGGTCCGGGCGGCGAGGCTGGCTCACGACCGGCGAGAGGCGCCGACGGTGGTTGCCCACTACGACGCCTCCGATCGCCTAGCCCGGATCGACGCCAACCAGGCGGTCGGTACCGTGACCGACAATATCGTTGGTGCCCTGGCCGATCGGGGATTGGTCAGGCGCCGACCCCTCCCTTAGCTTAGCTGCATCATGCCTCAGGGCTGATGGCTCGGGTCGAAGCCGTGATGCTGTGTCGGGCTTGGACCACTCGGCCAGGCGGTTCAGCGCGTCCTGGGAGGGAGAGCCGGGCTCTGCTGTGTAGACGATGAGCGCTTGGCCGATGTCGGCGGTTACCTGGAGGGCTTCGTAGGCCAGGGTGAGATCACCGACCAGCGGGTGGTGGAACGGCTGGGTGCCGGTGCGGTATTGGCGGACGTCATGGGAGGCCCACCGGACCCGGAAGTCATCGCTCCGCGTGGATAGCTCGCCTACGAGGTCGGTGAGGTCACGGTCGTAGGGGTCGCGTCCTGCTTCGGCGCGGAGGTTGCCCACGGCGGCGTCGGCGATGCCGTCCCAGTCCCGATAGAAGCACCGGGATTGTGGGTCGAGGAAGACACCTCGCCTCCGAGCGGGCAATCGCGGTTGACGCTGGTGGCGGCGGTGATCGGGTTCTTCGTCGCCACCCTTGACGCGGTTGTGGTCAATGTCGCCTTGCCGTCGATCCGCCACTCCTTCGGGGGTGGCATCTCCGGGCTGCAGTGGGTGGTCGACGCCTACACCCTGGCGTTCGCGGGTCTGTTGCTGTGGGCCGGGGCGCTGTCGGATCGGGTGGGCGCCCGCCGGGCCTTCGCGGTCGGTGCCGGCGTGTTCGTGGCCGCGTCGGCGGTCTGCGGGCTCGCTCCCAGCCTCGGCTGGTTGGTCGCCGCCCGGTTCGTGCAGGGCTCCGCGGCGGCGGTGCTGATGCCGGCGTCGATGGCGCTTCTCAGCCACGCCTTCCCCGAAGGGCCACACCGGGCTCGGGCGGTCGCGCTGTGGGCCATGGGCGGGGTCGCGGCGTCCACGTCCGGTCCGCTCTTGGGCGGGCTGCTCACCCTGGTGTCGTGGAGGCTCATCTTCTTCATCAACCTGCCGGTCGGGGCCGCCGCCATGGTTCTGACCGCCCGGATGGCACCCTCACCGCGGCGGCGGGCATCATTCGACTGGGCGGGCCAGATGAGCGGTGTGGCGGCCATGGGCGCCCTCACCTACGGGGCGATCCAAGCCGGCGCGGCGGGGTTCGCCGCCCCCCAGGTCGCCGCCGCCTTCGCGGTGGCGGTGCTTTCCCTGGCAGGGTTCCTGGCGGTGGAGGCTCGGGTAGCGTACCCGATGGTGCCGCTGGGTCTGTTCCGCTCCCGCAACGTCTCGGTCCCGGTGGCGGTCGGGTTTGCGTTCGTGGTCGGCTTCTACGGGCTTGCGTTTGTGATGAGCCTGTACCTGCAGCAGGTGCGCCACCTCTCCCCGTTCGCGACGGGGATCGTGTTCTTGCCGATGGCGCTCATCGGCGCCGTGCTCACTCCCTTCAGCGCTCGCCTGGCAGAACGCGTCGGCCCCCAGAGGGTGATCGGCGCAGGCCTGGCGGTCATGGCAGCCGGCCTGGCCCTCCTCGCCGTGGTGTCCTCGACGGCGCCAACGTTCGTCCTGGCCCTGCTGATGGTGCTGGTCGGCTTGGCCGGGCCCACCGTGATGCCACCGGTCACCGCGGTGCTGTTGAACAGCGTCCCTAAACATCAAGCAGGCACGGCCAGCGGGGTGTTCAACACCAGCCGCCAGGTCGGCGGCGCCTTGGCAGTGGCGATCTTCGGCGCCCTGCTCGCCCAGCAGCCAGATTTCGCCTCTGGGCTTCGGATCAGCCTGCTGGTCGCCGCCGCCGTTGCCCTGGCGGCCACCGCCACCACCGCGCTGCTGGCGTCGCCCCCGAGCCCCGCTGCTTCTCCCCGTACCGCCATCGAGGAGGTCGACGCATGACACCCGACCACTGGACCCCGAACGAGCTCGAGGCGATCGGCGCCGCAGACGAGATGCGCATCGCGCCGAGGCGCCCGGACGGGACCCTGACGCCTTGCACCACGATCTGGGTGGTCCGCGTCGGCGATGACCTGTATGTCCGCTCCTACCGCGGTCCGTCCGGCAGCTGGTACCGGGCGGCACAACTCACCGGACGGGGCCGCATCAGCGTCGGCGGGGTAGAGCGCGACGTGACCTTCGAGCGACACGGCGTGGAGGCGGACGTCGATCAGGCCTACCGGGCCAAGTACGGCAGGTCCACATATGTCGACGCCATGCTCACCGCCGAGACAGCCGCCACGACGCTGCGACTCGTTCCCGCTGAATAGCACGACCGAGAGGAGCACAGATATGGCAGACACCGGCCGCGAGGTAGAACCATCAGGAGCGCAGCGCATGTTCGGTGACTTCGCGCCCGCGCTGGTGGGCTTCACCGACGACGTGCTGTTCGGCAAGGTATGGAAACGCGAGCAACTCTCCGCCAAGGAGCGCAGCCTGGTCACGGTCGCGGCGTTGACCACCAGCGGCAACACCGACCAGCTCGTCTTTCACCTCGGCCTGGCCAAGCAGAACGCGGCCAGCGAGGAGGAGCTGTTCGAGGCGATCACCCACCTGGCCTTCTACGCCGGCTGGCCGAAGGCGATGGCCGCTATGGCCGTCGCCAAGCAGGTCTTCCGAGACGACCAGAACTGAGAGGAGGAGCAATGCAGGGAGCCGTCATCTACGGGCCCAGGGACGTCCGCTTCGAAAAGCGGGACGACCCCAAGATCATCGAGCCGACCGACGCCATCATCCGAATCTCCGCCACGTGCGTGTGCGGATCGGACCTGTGGGACTACCGAGGCATCAACCCGATCGGCGACCCGACCCCTATCGGCCACGAGTACGTCGGCATCGTCGAAGAAGTCGGCACCGACGTGCGCGACATCCGCCGGGGCCAGTTCGTCATCGGCTCGTTCTTCGCGTCCGACAACACCTGCCCGATCTGCCAGGCCGGCTACCACAGCTCCTGCGTGCACCGCCAGTACGTCGGCGCCGGCGGGGCGCAAGCCGAACGCCTGCGCGTGCCGCTGGCCGACGGCACCTTGGTCGCCACCCCGGATCTCCCCCCGGCTGATCTGATCCCCAGCCTGCTGGCCGCCTCCGACGTGCTCGGCACCGGCTGGTTCGCCGCGGTCGCCGCAGAGGCCGGTCCCGGTAAGACGGTCGCGGTCGTCGGCGATGGCGCGGTCGGTCTGCTCGGGGTGCTGGCCGCCCGCCAGCTGGGCACCGAGCGGATCATCGCCATGAGCCGCCACGAGGACCGCCAGAAGCTGGCCGTCGACTTCGGGGCCAGCGACATCGTCACCGAACGCGGCGACGAAGGCGTCGCCCACGTCAAGGAGCTCACCGACGGGCTCGGCGCACAGTCGGTAATCGAGGCCGTCGGAACCCAGGAATCCATGATGCAAGCCATCCGCTCCACCAGGCCAGGAGGCCATGTCGGCTACGTCGGCGTCGCCCACGGCGTCGAACTGCCCGGAGAGGAATTGTTCTACTCCCACACCCACCTCCACGGCGGACCCGCACCGGTGCGCCGGTTCCTGCCCGAGCTGATCGAGTTGATCTCGGACGGCCAGATCGATCCCGGACGCGTCTTCGACCTGACCTTGCCGCTCGACCGGGTCGCCGACGGTTACGCCGCCATGGACGAACGCCGCGCCATCAAAGCTCTCCTCTGGCCCTGACCCACCACAAGAAAGGGACTACACACGCATGGAAGTCCAATCCAAGAACCCGACCGTCAAAGGCCCGGCCGAGTGGTTCACCGGCGACGTGTATATCGACTCGGTCGCCCAGGGACACGGTGCCACGCCGACCAGCATCGCGCTGGTGCGCTTCACCCCCGGCGCCCGCACCGCCTGGCACAGGCATGCGATCGGCCAGACCCTCCACGTCACCGAGGGAGAAGGCCGCGTCCAAGCCCGAGGCGAACCGATCGTCACCATCCGCCCCGGAGACATTGTCTTCGCGCCCAGCGGCGAGTGGCACTGGCACGGCGCCGCCCCGGACCACTTCATGACCCACCTCGGCGTCAGCGAAGGCGACGCCGAATGGGGCGAGCAGGTCAGCGACGACAACTATCACGGAGGGACCAGGTAGCGATGCAGACCCGCATCCTTGGAGGTATCGGCCGTACGTAACGGACCATCGCCGGACCATCGCCGGCCCATTCCAGCCCCGTCGCTCATCGCCTCCTCAACTCCAGATGTCGGCGGCGCCCGACACCTCGGGCATGGGTCGCTGACCGATCCATCCATCATTGGCCTGTCATCGGATGCAAGAACGTTCGGCCCCTCCGGTCATTCGTGGGTCGGCGTGGCCGGAGTGAGGAGCATCTGTTTGGGACCGCGGATCGGGGCTACGGCAAGGCCCAGGTGGACGAGGACCCTGCGCTCCCTCAGGGTGGGCGAGGTTGCCATCGTGGGCCAGGGCCGCCAGCGCGCCACCCGCCAGGCCATCGAGCGCCGGCCCCGGTTCCGCACGCTCGTCAAGTGGCGCACCGGCTCGGAGGGGCGGATCTCCGCTATCAAGCGCAGCTGGGGCTGCAGGCTGTGCCCGCGTCCCCCAGAGGCGCTGCGCGCCTCTCCGGTGGTGGGCGAAAGATCAGGAGAGGGGCTGGTGCTGAGCGGCCGGCTCTCCAGGGCGAGCATCCTATGTGCCACGACGAACCAGCCCTTCGCCCCCTCGCCGGGCAATAGCGTTAGCGACTCAGGACTCCCTCACGGCGCCTCAGTCACCCTCACGGTCCATCGCGATAAAGACAGGTAAAACGGGACTCCTCGGGTTTCTGTGGGTCTTTCCGGGTCTGAGGCGGGGGTCAAGGGCAGCCGCAGGCTGACGTAGTGCAC
>JAVKSQ010000023.1:10391-47836 GCA_039583615.1 Acidimicrobiales bacterium | reverse complement strand
GGCCGGCCCTTCCTGGACCGTCGATCCCGCGCCCTCATCCTCCCGCCACACCGGTTGGCCGTTCTCGCAACAGGCTCCACCGAGGAGGAATCATGCCGAAGATCAACGTATACCTGTCCGAGGAGCTGGCGGGGGCTGTCCGAGAGGCCGCCATCCCGGTGTCATCGGTCTGCCAGCGAGCAGTGGCCGACGCGGTGGCTGCGGCGGACGGGCTCCTCCTGGCTGGCAGCGACACCGCTGTGACCGGTGCCGGAGGGCTTTCCCGGTTCAGTCGGCGGGCCCGGACCGCCGTCGAGCAGGCCAGTGCTGCCAGCGCTCATCCCACGTCCGTCGACGTCCTGAGGGGCATCGTGGCAGAAGGGCACAACTTGGCCATCGGCGTCCTTCGTGCCCTGGGTATCGAGCCCGATGACCTGCTGGCCGAGCTTCGCGGCCGCAGTGGTCAAGGTGGCGCGAGGGCGGACGATCTGACGGAGGTGGTCAAGCGGAGCGCCGACCAGGCGGTCGCGCTCGGGCACAACTACCTGGGCTGCGAGCACCTGCTGCTCGGCCTGGCCGCCGGAGCCGATGGCGAGGTGGTCGCGGACACCCTGCGTGCCATGGACATCGACGCCAGCCGGGGCCAACAGGCCGTGTCGATGATGCTGGCGGGCCACGCCTACGCCCGCGACCACAGCCTCCAGGCTGGGCTGTCCACCTCGATCCGCTCAGCCCTGGAGGAGATCCGCACCCGGTTGTCCCGCCTGGAGTCCCGCTGATCGACGGCAGGCTGGTGACCGGATGACTACCGGGTACGGCCTAGCGCTCAGGACCGCAGGGAGCGGAGACGACCGAGGACCTCGGGGAGGGCCGAGAGGAGGGCATCGATGTCCTCCTCGATGCTCGACCAGCCGACCGATACCCGGATGGAACGCTCGGCGTCGGCCCCCATGGCCTCCAGTACGGGGGAGGGGGCGAGGGACTCGGACGCGCAGGCCGAGCCGGAGTGGACGGCGATGCCCGCCTGGTCCAGGCCCAGCAGGACGGCCTCGGCCTCCACTCCGGGCACGCCCAGGCAGGCGATGTGGGGGAGGCGGTCGAGCGGGTCGCCATAGGCGACCAGGCCATGGGTGCCTGCCGCAGCCAGCACCCGGTCGGTGAGGGCGCGAGCGAAGCCGGCCTCGTGGGTCAGCCGACGGCCGCCGTCGGCGCTCAGGACCTCAGCCGCGGCACCGAAGCCCACGATGGCCGCCACGTTCTCCATGCCCGCACGGCGGGCGCGTTCCTGCTCCCCGCCCACGATCAATGGGTCGAGGCGCAGGCCACGGCGTACGACCAGGGCGCCGATGCCCTGTGGGCCACCCAGCTTGTGGGCGCTCACCGAGACCAGGTCGGCGCCCAGGTCGCCCAGCTCCAAGGGGACGTGCCCGGCGGCGGCCGCCGCGTCGACATGGCTGAGCACCTGGCGCGCCCGGCAGCGCAGGAGGATCTCCCGCACCGGCTGGGTGGTGGCCACCTCGTGGTTGCCCCACTGGCAGTGCGCCAGAGCCACCCCGCCCGGGCCGGCCCGGTCGAGGGCGGCCTCGAAGGCCTCAGGATCGATCCGGCCGACGGCGTCGACGCCGACCTCGATGGTGCAAGCGGCTCGCCGGGAGGCGTCACGCACGCAGGAGTGCTCTACGGCGGGGCAGACGATGGCGCCGCCTGGCCGGGCCAGCACCGCGCCGTGCACGGCCGTGTTGGCCGACTCGGTGGCGCCACTGGTGAAGATGACCTGGCGGGGACGAACCCCGAGCAGCCCGGCCACCTGCTCCCGGGCCGCCTCGACCGCCGCCCTGGCCATGCGGCCCTCGGTGTGGGCCCGGCCGGGGTCGGCACTGGTGCTGAGCCAGGCCAGCATGGCCTCGACCACCTCGGGTCGGGCGGGGGAGGTGGAGGCGTGGTCGAGGTAGCGCCGGCTCACCGGGCCCTACCGCAGGAGGCCCTTGCCGTCAGACCAGGGTGAAGCAGGAGGCGTCGCCGCGGGCCCGGGAGGACATGGTCACCGGGCTGGCGTCCTCGCCGTAGAGACCGGCCAGCATCCCTCGCACCATGCCGCGGTCCACCGCGCAGATGACCGGGTGCTCGGCGGCGGTCTCACCAAAGGGGCAGTGCTCGGCCACCACCGCCACCGAGGTGCCCCGGGCCTCGGCGTGGGCGGCGAAGCCGTGGGCGGTGAGGGCGTCCGCCACCGCCCGCAGGGCGGCGTGGAGCGAGCGCTGGCCGTCGCCGGGGGCCATCTGGGCGGCCAGCGAGCGGCCGTACTGCTCTCCCACCTCCTCGGCCATGCACTCGGCTTGGCTGGCGTCGAGCAGGGACAGAGCCTTGCCCAGCAGCATCACCAGCAGGTCGTCCCGGCGGGGGGGGAAGTCGAGGTCCATGTCCTTGGGGGAGACCCGGTAGCGCTTCGAGGGACGGCCCGCCCCTGCTGACCCCGGCCGCTCCACAAAGACCTCCAGGTAGCCGCCGGCGGCCAGCTTGTCGAGATGGTGTCGGGCCACGTTGGGGTGCAGGTCGAAGCGGGAGGCCACCTCGGCGGCGCTCAGGCCCTCGCTGTCGCGCACGAATAGGTACACGTCGCGCCGGGTCGGGTCTCCGAAGGCTGACGTCACCGCCGCCACCGCCGCCGAGAACTGGTCCGGCGACAGGATGCGTGTTCCTCCCTTGACCGGGCCAGCAACGGCTGGCGAGACGTCCGACGCGGCGGTCATCGCCGGTAGTGTACCTGAGTGTCTCGCAGGCAGGCCGAGGTGGGCCGAGTCCCCGGCAGCCGGGAAGGGCCGTCTCGGTGAAGCTCCGCCGGGCCAGGGACCACGATGCGTCACCCGATCGCCCGAGCACCCGGCCTGACCCCGCCGCCCCGTCCGGGTCTGGCGGTGACACCAACCCAGCCGGCCGCTCCGCCCAGGCGCCGACGCGACCGCTTGGCCACGAACAGGGCCGGACCAACGCCTTCTCGCGCCCCGGATCCCGGACCAGGGTGCTGGGCATCTCCTCCGGCAAGGGGGGGGTGGGCAAGTCGTCGGTCAGCGTCAACCTCGCCGTCGCCCTGGCCGGCCGGGGCCACCGGGTGGCCATCCTGGACGCCGACGTCTACGGCTTCTCGGTGCCTGGGATGCTCGGCCTGGACCAGCCTCCCCAGATCGAGGGCGACCTGTTGGTGCCCCCGGCAGCCCACGGCGTGAGCTGCCTGTCGATCGGGTTCTTCGTGCGCGACGACCAGCCGGTGATCTGGAGGGGCCCCATGCTCCACAAGGCGCTCGAGCAGCTCCTCGTCGACGCCCGCTGGGGCGATCCGGACTTCTTGGTGGTGGACCTGCCGCCGGGGACCGGCGACGTGGCCTTGTCGATGTCCCAGTACCTGCCCAAGTCGGAGATGTTCGTGGTCACGACCCCCCAGCCGGCGGCCCAGCGGGTGGCCCAGCGCAGCGCCCTCATGGCCCGTCAGCTCAAGCTGCCCCTGCGAGGGGTGATCGAGAACATGTCGTGGTTCACCGGGGACGACGGCAGGCGCTACGAGCTGTTCGGCGCCGGCGGCGGCGCGGCCCTGGCCGAACGGCTCGGAGTGCCCCTGGTGGCCCAGGTCCCGCTGGTGCGGCCCCTCAGGGAGGGGGGAGACAGGGGGGTGCCGATCACCGTCTCGGAGCCCGACGGGGAGGCATCCCGTGCATTTGGCACCCTGGCCGGGCGGATCGAGGCCATGGGCCCGGCCCGTATCTACCACCCCGAGCTGACGGTCCGCTGACGTCCGAAGGCCTTAGCCTGGGCCGCCATGGAGCCCAGCGCGGCGGAGCCCAGCGCGGCGGAGCCCAGCCACGCGGAGCCCAGCGACGCGGAGCCCAGCCACGCGGAGCCCAGCGACGCGGAGCCCAGCGCGGCGGAGCCCAGGGCCGCCGCCGGCACCCCGATCGGGCGGCGGGTGGTGCTGGGAATGGCCGGGGCCGGCCTGGCCGGGATCCTCTGGGGCTCCAGGGCCCAACGGGTGATCGGCTCCGCCCTCTCGCCGCTCAGCGCCGTCGACGGGCTGGGGGCGCTTGGCTTCCTCCCGGCGGCCAACCGGTTCCGCATCTACTCGGTGGTGGGCTTCTTGCCGAGCGTCCGCCCGGTCGACTACCGCCTGCGCCTGGACGGCCTGGTCCGCCAGCCGAGCGAGCTCAGCCTGGCCGACCTGGAGGCCATGCCGGCAGTAACCGTGCGCCGGGACTTCCAGTGCGTCACCGGATGGCGGGTCCCGGGGGTGGCCTGGAAGGGAGTGCTCCTGCGCCAGGTGCTGGAGCGCGCCGGGGTGGGACCGGGGGCCAGGGCGGTGAGCTTCGGGTCCTTCGACGGCACCTATACCGAGAGCCTGACCCTCGACCAGGCCTACCGAGACGACGTGGTGGTCGCCTACCAGATGCAGGGCCGGCCCCTCGGCACCGAGCACGGCGGCCCGGTCCGGCTCTACGTCGCCCCCATGTACGGCTACAAGTCCTGCAAGTGGCTGAGCCGCATCCGCCTGGTCGAGCGGGTGGAGCCCGGTTACTGGGAGCAGCAGGGCTACGAAGTCGACGGATGGGTGGGTCGCTCCAATGGGCGCCACGACACCGCCACCTAGCCAGGGCGGCCCCGCCGGGGGGGGCGGACCCATAGGCCGGGGGCTTCGCCTGGTGCGCTTCGACGCCGCCGAGCGTTGGGTGCACTGGCTGAGCGCCGCCCTCTTCCTCGTCCTGCTGGCCACCGGCGCCATGCTCGACGTCGGCTCCCTCTCGGTCCTCGTCGGTCGGCGGGACCTGGTCCGCCAGGTGCACGTGTACGCCGGCCTGGCCCTTGTCGCACCGCTGCTGGTTGCCCTGGCCGGGAGGTGGGGAGCGGGCCTGCGGGCCGACCTGGCCCGGCTCAACCGCTGGGACGGGGACGACCGGCGCTGGCTGCGCAGCTGGGGCAGGGACCCGATGCTGCACACGGGAAAGTTCAACGCCGGACAGAAGCTCAACGCCGCGTTCACCGGGGGAGCGGCCATCGTGATGCTGGCGACCGGGGTCGTCATGGCCTGGTTCGCCCCCTTCCCACTGTCGTGGCGCACGGGCGCCACCTTCGTCCACGACCTGACCGCCACCGCTCTGCTGGTCACCATCACCGGCCACGTGGTCTACGCCCTCGGTGATCGGGGAGCCATGCGGGCCATGGTCCGGGGCTGGGTCGAGCCGGGCTGGGCTCGGCGCCGCGCTCCCAGGTGGTACGCCGAGCTCACCGAGCACGAAGGGGGCTGAGCCAACCACCGGCGACAGGGATCACCCGGAGAACGGTTGGCCCAAGGCGCCGACCCCGCCCGGAAGTCGGTCCCGGTCCCAGCCCAGATGGTCCATCGCCATACGGCAGGCGTACCGGTCGGTCATGCCACCCACGTAGGTGACCGCTGCCCTCACCGCCTCGTCGCCGCCGGCGACCGCTGCCCGGTGGCCCCCGCCCCCCGCCCCGTCGCCCTGGCCGGCATCTCCCGCCGGAGCGCTCCCGGCGACCAGGTCGGGTCGGTCGGCCAGGTGGTCCACCAGCGCCCGCAGGACGTCCACCACCGCCCGGCCCTGGGACAGCGAGGCCGGCCGGAGGTAGATCTGCTCGTAGTTGCAGGCGCGAAAGGCGTCCAACGCCTCAGCCAGCTCCTCGGCCAGGCCGACCTCACCGGTCCGAGACATGACCTCCACCAAGCCGCTGATGAACACGTCCAGCTGGGTCGAGCGGTCAGGCCCGCAACGCCCCATCACCGGGGCGGGAAGCATGGCCGGGGTCACGATGCCGGCCCGGGCCGCGTCCTCGAAGTCGTGGCACACATAGGCGATGCGGTCGGCCCAGCTCACCACCTCGGCCTCGGGGGTGCAGGGAGCAGGACGCGACCAGGAGTGGTTGCGGACGCCGTCGAGGGTCTGGGCGCAGAGGTTGAGGGGGGACAGCACCACCTCGGCGCCCCACACGGCATGGTCGTAGCCCTCCGCCAGGTAGGGGCTCAGGGCCGCCTCGCTGGCATGGCCGCCCGGGCCGTGACCGCAGTCGTGACCGAGGGCTATGGCCTCGGTCAGGGCCACGTTGAGCCGAGTGGCTCTGGCGACGGCCGTGGCCACCTGGGCGACCTCGATGGCATGGGTCAGCCGGGTCCGTTGATGGTCCTCGGGGAAGATGAAGACCTGGGTCTTGCCGGCCAGGCGGCGGAAGGCGGGGGAGTGCAGGATCCGATCGCGGTCGCGCTCGAAGCATGTCCGGAATGGGTCGGGTGCCTCGGGCTGCTCCCGCTGGCCACTCCCGGTTGCCCGAGTGGCCCCCGGTGCCAGGAAGGCGTCCTCGGCCTCTTCCCGCTCCTGGCGAGCCACCGCCGGGCCAGGCCCGAGCCTGACCGGGCTGCTGGCATGGGCCAGGCGGACGGTCGGAAGGGACGTGGCCACGGCCCCAGTCTGCCACCCGGGTGTCTCACCGCCGGCCGCCAGAGCCGCCCGGCGGTCCGCCTACGATGGTCGTTGCCACTCCAAGGTTGACTGCCCAGCAGAGGAGCATGCCGCGTGGAAGTCCGCATCGGGATCGTCCAGACCCCCAAGGAGCTCGAGGTCGAGCTGGCCGAGGACGCCGACCGGGAAGAGGTGGTGGCCGGGATAGAGGCGGAGCTGGCCCGAGGCGATGGGGTGCTGTGGCTGACCGACCGGCGAGGCAGGCGAGTGGCGGTGCCGGTCGTCAAGGTGGCATACGTGGAGGTGGGCCCAGCCATCGACGACCGCCGGGTCGGCTTCGGGGCGCCCTGAGAGGGCCCCGGGTCCCGGCGGGTGGTCGCTCTTCTCGAGCGCAGGCTCCTCTTCGTCACCGGTAAGGGCGGGGTCGGCAAGACCACCGTCGCGGCCGCCCTGGCGCTGCTGGCCGCCGAGCGCGGACGGAGAACGCTGCTGTGCGAGGCCGACCCCAAGGCAGACCTGGCCGCCTTCCTCGAGACCGGGCCGCTGAGCTTTGCCGAGCGGGAGGTGGCACCGGGCCTGTGGGCCATGGCCGTGGACACCGAGGCGTCGTTGCGGGAGTACCTGCACCTCAACCTGCGCATCCCCCTGGTGGGTCGTATCGGGCCCCTGGCCAAGGCCTTCGACTTCGTGGCCACTGCCGCTCCCGGCGTTCGGGAGATCCTCACCGTCGGCAAGCTCTGCTACGAGGTCAGGGAGGCACGGTGGGACCTGGTGGTGGTCGACGCCTCGGCCACCGGCCACATCGTGGCCCAGCTGGGCGCCCCCCAGGCCATCAACCGCCTGCTCCAGGTCGGCCTGGTGCGCCAGCAGACGGGCTGGATGCTCGACATCCTCTCGAACCCGGCCTGTACCGGCCTGTGCATCGTCTCCACCCCCGAGGAGATGCCGGTCACCGAGACCCTCGAGCTGGCTGCCCGGGTGGCCGGGCAGACGAGCGTCGAGCTGGCCGCCGTCGTGGTCAACCGGGTCCTGCCCGAGCTGTTCGGTCGGGGAGAGGAGGAGGTCTTCGAAGGCCTGGACAGCTCCGAGCGGGTGGCCGCCCTGGGAGAGGCGGTAGGTGGGGACGTCGGCCCGGTGCTGTCCGCCGCCCGGTTGGCCGTCACCATGCGCCGGACCAGCGCAGGTCATCTCCAGCGGCTCCGGGCCGGCATCCCCCCCGGAGTGCCGATGCTGTACGTCCCCTACCTCTTCAGCCGGTCCCACGGCCTGCGCTCGACCCGCCAGGTGGCCGCCGCCCTGTCCGCCGAGCTGGGCTACTGATGCCGCCAGCCCGCCCCCGTCCACCACGCCCCCGCCGAGGGGACGGTCCCGGCGGCTCCGTCCCGCTGGTCGATCCTGTCCCGGCCAGGCTCGGGTCCTTGGACCAGCTCCTGGCAGCCAAGGAGATCGTGGTGTCGTGCGGCTCCGGCGGGGTGGGCAAGACCACGATGGCCGCCGCCGCCGCCACCATGGGCGCCGTCCACCACGGCGGGAGGGTGCTGGTGGTGACGGTGGACCCGGCTCGGCGGCTGGCCGATGCTCTCGGCCTGTCCGGACTGGGCAACAAGGAGACCCGGGTCCCCCCCGAGGCCTTTGCCGACGCCGGGTTGACCCCCCGCGGCGAGCTGTGGGCCGCCATGCTCGACACCCGGCAGTCCTGGGACGCCCTGGTCCGCCGCCACGCGCCCGACCTGCGCACCGCCGAGCAGATCCTGGGCAACCCCCTGTACCAGAACCTGGCCTCTCGGTTCGTCCACAGTCACGGCTACATCGCCATGGAGCGGCTCTACGAGATACACAGCGAAGGGACCTATGACCTGATCGTGGTGGACACTCCCCCGTCTCGCAATGCCCTCGACTTCCTCGACGCACCCGAGCGGATGGCCGAGTTCTTCTCCAGCCGCCTGCTGCGGTGGCTCACCGTGCCCTACCGCTCTCGGCTGGCCACCATGGCCTCTCGACCCTTTTACCAGGTGGCCGATCGCGTCCTCGGCTCGCAGTTCCTGCAGGACGTCGCCGAGTTCTTCTTGCTGTTCCAGACCATGCACGACGGCTTCGTCGCCCGGGCGGAGGCCGTCACCCGCCTGCTGCGCGACAAGCGGACCACCTTCCTCGTCGTTTCCACCCTGGAGGAGGCGCCCATGCGAGAGGCGGAGGCATTCGTGGACGCCCTCTCCGACCGGGGCTTCCACCTGGGAGCGGTGGTCCTCAACAAGGTGCTCCCGGCCTACCTGCGAGCACCCGCGCCAGCCGGGGCGGCCCGGCGCCTGGCCAGCGGTGCCGAGGAGCTGGGCCGGCGGGTGAGCAGGGACGGAGAGGACCCTGCCCAGGTCGCCCGCGTGCTGGGCGAGGTGGCCGAGAGCTTCCTCAACTTCGCCCTGGTGGCGTGCCGGGAGGCCGAGCAGGAGGCCGAGCTGGCGGTCAGGCCCCAGGTGGTGGCCACCGTCCCGTTCTTCGACACCGACATCTACGACCTGGCCGGCCTGGCCAAGCTGGGCGAGCGCATGTGGCGCTAGTCGATCCCCATTAGGGTCCCGGCCATGGCCGATGTCGTCGCGCCGGAGATCGAGGCCTACGCCGAGGCTCATACCTCGCCGCCGGCGCCTTACCTGGTGGCCCTGGCTGAGGAGACCAGGGCAACCCTGGACGCCCCCGGGATGATGGTCGGGCCGCTGGAGGGCCGCTTCCTGGAGTTCCTGGTGTTCGCCACCGGGGCCCGCCGCATCCTCGAGATCGGCACCTTCAGCGGCTACTCGTCCCTGTCCATGGCCGCCGCCCTGGCTCCCGACGGCCGGATCGTCACCTGCGAGATCGAGCCACGCCACGCCGAGGTGGCCCGGCGCCATATTGCCGCCAGTGCATACCAGGGGCGCATCGACGTGCTGGTCGGCCCCGCCCTGGAGACCATCGGGCGGCTGGACGGCCCCTTCGACCTGGTCTTCATCGATGCTGACAAGCCCTCCTACATCGACTACTACGAAGCCGTCGTGCCCAAGCTGGCACCCCGGGGCCTCCTGGCGGCGGACAACACCCTCTGGGGCGGCAAGGTGACCGATCCGGCTGACAGCGACGCAGCAACCGTGGCCATTCGCTCCTTCAACGACCACGTGGTCGATGATCCCCGCGTGGTGCAGGTCCAGCTCACCGTGCGCGACGGCGTCACCCTTGTCCGCCGGGTCGGCTGAGTGCTCGACTATCACCTGCACCTGTGGGCTCACGGCCAGCCCGATCGGGCCGTCACGGTGGAGGAGCTGGCTGCCTACTGCGAGCGGGCGGCGAGGGCGGGGGTGGAGGAGATCGCCATCACCGAGCACCTCTTCCGCTTCGGGCAGGCCGATGCGGTCCTGGGAGGTTGGTGGGAGGACGACCCTGACCCGCGGCAGGCGGCGGCGACTGGCGCATACTGGGAGGAGCACGCCCGGGGGGACCTCGACTCCTATGTGGAGGCAGTGCTGGCGGCCAAGGCGGATGGGCTCCCGATCGTCCTCGGCTTGGAGGTGGACTACTACCGGGATCGCATGGCCGAGGTGTCCGGGCTGCTGGCCGGCTATCCCTTCGACGTCCTGCTGGGCTCGGTCCACTGGTTGGGTGCGTGGCGCTTTGACGTCCTGGACGAGCAGACGACCGTGGCTGAGTGGGCACGGCGCGGCGTGGAGAGGGCGTGGGCCGCCTACACCGAGGCGCTGGAGGAGCTGGCGGCCTCGGGGGCGTGCGACGTCCTGGCTCACCCGGACCTGGTAAAGGTGGCCGGCCACCGGCCGGCCGTCCCCGACGAGTTCTACGACCGTATGGCCGAGGCGGCGGCGTCCTCGGGAATGGTGGCCGAGGTGTCGTCGGCTGGTTGGCGCAAGCCGATCGCCCAGGCTTACCCGGCGCCGGCGCTGCTGGCCCGACTGCGGGCCCGGGGGGTGGCGATCACCACCGCGTCGGACGCCCATGGCCTGGCCGATGTCGCCGATCGGGCGACCCAGCTGCATCGGCTGGTGACGGGGACGGGCTACGACGCCCTGTGCGCATGGCGGGCTCGCCGTCCGGTCAGCGTCCCGGTAGGCCCCGAGCCGGCGGTCCTGGTAGGCCCCGAGCCGCTCGCCGCGGCGGCTGGCCAGCCCAGTGACGCAGCCGCCCCGGGCGGGGCAGCGGGCCCGGGCCAGTGAGGTAGGGCGAACTTGGCGACACCGGCCGAGATCGCCCGGGACCAGACCGACCTGGACCCGGAGGCCTTCGGCCACCTCCACCGGCTCATGGGCTCGTGGGGCATGCTGGCCGACCTCTGCTTCGGCGACCTGGTGCTGTTCGTGCCGACCAGGCGGCGTGGCGGGCGGCCGACCAGCCGGCCCGGCCCCGAGACCGAACTCAGCTTCGTCGTCCTGGGCCAGATGCGTCCCAGCACCAGCCAGACATTGTACCAGGAGGACCTGGTTGGCAGCGTCCTGTCCGAGGCTCGCCGTCCCCTGGTGGCCCGCGCCTGGCGGTTGGGGGAGATCGTGGAGGGAGAGGGAGACCCTGGAGGTCGAGGCGAGCTGGCCCGCATCCAGTGCATACCCGTTCGCTGGCCAGGGCGCCTCTTGGCCGTGCTGGGCCGGGAGTCCGCCCTGGGTGTGGCCCGCCGGCCCGGCGAGCTGGAGCGAGTGTACGTCGACCTGTTCGAGCGCTTTGCCAGCATGATCGTGAACGGCCTCTTTCCCTTTGCCGGTGACGAGGCGCCCGAGGAGTACCCCCGCGTAGGCGACGGCCTGGTAGTCCTGGACGAGGGAGGCAGGGTGGCCTACGCGTCACCCAACGCCATCAATGCTCTACACCGGATGGGCGTGCACAGCAACGTGGTGGGGATGAGGCTGGATGAGCTGGGGGTCGAGGAAGCAGCCGTCCGACGCTCTTTTCTGTCACGCCTGCCGGTGATCGAAGAGGTCGAGCGCCGACCTGACGTCATAGTGCTGCTGAGCTGCATACCGCTGGTGAGCGGCGATCGGCTGACCGGGGCGGTGGTGCTGATGCGTGACGTGACGGACCTGCGCCGGCGGGACCGGCTGCTGGTCTCCAAGGACGCCACCATCCGCGAGGTCCATCACCGGGTGAAGAACAACCTCCAGACGATCTCCTCCCTCCTGCGTCTCCAAGCCCGGCGCCTGTCCTCGCCCGAGGGCAGGACGGCCTTGCGAGAGGCCGAGAGGCGAATTCGCTCCATCGCCATGGTGCACGAGATCCTGTCGCGGGAGGTCGGCGACCAGGTCCCCTTTGACGAGATCGTCCAGTCACTGGTTCGTATGACCGAGGACACGCTCGGGGGACGACGGATCGACCTGAGCGTGAAGGGAGAGGCAGGAGACCTGCCAGCCGATGTTGCCACCCCCCTGGCGGTCGTGGTGGCGGAGCTCCTGCAGAATGCGGTCGAGCACGCCTTCGGGGAGTGGACCGGCCAGGCGACGGCCGACAGCGTCGGGCAGATCGCGCTGACCATCGGCAACGACGGCCGCAGGGTGGTGGTGGCGGTGCGGGACGACGGGCAGGGGCTGCCGGAGGGGTTCACCATCGAGGGCACCACCAGCCTGGGCCTGTCCATAGTAAGAGACCTGGTGACCGGCCAGCTGGGCGGCAGGATCCACATGCACACCGACGGTGGAACGGTGGTGGACCTCGAAGTCCCTGCCTATCGATCGGCCGCCGTCTGAACGGGCCGGGCCAACGGCTGGCCGGGGTTGCCGGCCCGTGCTGGCCCGCTCAGGACGCCCGGCGGCGGCGAGCCAGCCAGGCCTTGCGCAGCTTGCGTCGCTCCTCCTCCGACGTGCCTCCCCACACACCAGCCTCTTGATTGGTGGCCAAGGCGAACTCCAGGCACAACGAGGCCGCCGCACACTCCCGGCAGACGCCTTTGGCTGCCTCGATCTGGTCGACGGCCAGGCCGGTCGTGCCCACGGGGAAGAACAGGTCCGGATCCGTGTCCCGACAAGCTGCCTGCCTGCGCCAATCCTCGGAGTCCCACTCGATTGAGCGGTTCCAACTGAGGGCCACGTCGCCTCCGCTGCTGCACTATACGTGAATTCGTTCACATGAGACGGAGCCGCCCTACCGACGGATGACGTCTCGGTGCCTTCCAGGATAAACGCTGCGACTTGTCCTGGCAAGCGGTTCTTCGCCGCCTTTGACCCATTCGCTCGCCTGGTTGGGGGTGACGGCCGCCCTAACCGGCGCCGGCACTGGCCCGGAGCTGGGCCACGCTGCGGGCCAACAGACGTGAGACATGCATCTGACTGATCCCCAGACGGCTGGCGATCTCCGACTGCGTCAGGCCTTCCACGAAGCGCAGGGCCAGGATGGCGTGCTCCCGTTCCGGCAGCTGGGCGATCAGGGGAGACAGGGTTGCGCGCTCCTCGGCGGTGCCCAGCGCAGGATCCTCCTGGCCGAGACGGGCACCGAGGGTCTCGCCCTCGTCGTCAGACGAGCTGGGAGCGTCGAGGGAGGCGAAGCGGTAGGCCCGGCCGGCTTCGAGCGCCTCCAGGACCTCCTCCTCGGACACCCCCGCCCGGAGGGCCAGCTCCGGCACGGTCGGCGACCGCTTGAGCTCCTGGGACAACGACGCCACCACGTCGCCCAGCCGCAGGTACAGCTCCTGTAGCCGCCGGGGGGCGCGCACGGCCCAACCCTTGTCGCGGAAATGACGCTTCAGCTCGCCGTCGATGGTGTGGGTGGCATAGGTCGAGAACTCGATGCCGCGCTCGGGCTCGAACCGGTCGACCGCTTTGATCAGGGCCACGCAGGCCACTTGCACCAGGTCTTCGAGGGGCTCTCCCCGGTTGCCGAAGCGCCGGGCCAGATACTCCGCAAGACCCATGTGGGCCATGATCAGCTCCTGGCGCAGGTCTTTGTCGCCACTGCTCACGAAGTCCACGAACTTGCGTCGCAGGTCGTCCCGGCGGGCCGCGTCGAAGACCATCAATCGGTTCTCTCCAGGCGGGCCTTGCGAAGCCAGGCTCGGGCGGGCCGGGAGCCATCGGACTGGGTGCCGTGGGCGTCGACCAGGGCGGTGAGGATGAGCCCGGACAGGTCGCTGAACGCAGGAACCCGGCTGCTGGGCCCGTCGCCCAGGAAACCCTCGACCTCCAGAGCGTGCTCGCTCAGGCGGTAGCGAACGACCAGGGAGCCGGGCAGCGCCTCGGTACCGACTATGGCGAAGCAGAGCTCGTCGATGGCTAGCCGGAGATCCTCGATCTCGTCCCAGCTGAACCCGAGCCGGCTGGCCAGTCCGGCGACCGTCACCCGAGCCAGGCGCAGGAACTCGGGACGGGCAGGCATCGTGAGATGCACCACCTCCTGCGCCGACACGGCCGATCATGCCTCCTTCCGATGCTGCCGATCCTTCCGAACCTGCCAATCGTCTACTTGGTCGGTTCCTGGCCGCCTGACGTTCCACCCTTGCGCCGAGGCCAGCATAATGCCACCGCCGACCAGCCTGGGCCCGCAAGATCCCGCCGCGCCTCAGACCAGGGGCCAGGGGTAGGGGCGGTCACAGGTGTCGGGGTCCGGGTACCGGGCCCGGCGAGCGACGTCCGCCGCCCGGCGGCGGAGAGCCCGGCGCTCCTCCGCCGCCAGCAGGGCGGACAGCGGCTCGGGTAGGCCGGTCGCCAGCTGCTCCAGGTCCGATACCAACGCCTCGGCGATGGGCTCGGACCCGAAGTCCCAGATCACCGTGCGCAGCTTGGGGTCGGGATGGAAGCACAGCCCGTGGTCGATGGCCCATATCCGCTGGTCCTCCCCCAGCAGGCAGTGGCCACCCTTGCGATCGGCATTGTTGGCCACCAGGTCGAAGGCGGCGATCGCCCGGAGGGCATCGTGGTGGCCGGCGTCTTCCAGCAAGGTGAAGTAGTGCTGCGAGAAGTCCGAAGGCACGAACCTCTGGAGCGATCCCGAGCCAAAGGGGGCCTCCTGGCGGATCACCGTCTCGGGCACCAGCCCCCAGCCGAGCGCCACCGACAGCTGGTAGGCGGCTGCCTCCCGGCGGTACAGCCCGTGGGGAAAGTCCCACAGCATCCGCTCGCCGCGGTAGGGCTTGTAGACGGCGGGCATCACCGTCCCGTCCCTGGTACAGGTCACCAGGAAGGTCTGGTTGGAGCTCCAGGGCATCCGACCCAGGACCTCGATCTCCCCGTCGGCCAGGACCAGCAGGGCTTGGCTGTCTGGCCGGTCCGACTTGGCGGTCAAAGAGCTGGGGGGCGGTGGCCGTTGGCTCTCGGACAGGCGTGGCCGTCAGGGTCGAGGGGGTACCCGCAGAGGGGGCAGGCAGGACGGCCGGCCTGGACGATCTGGGCCCCGCGGATCACCAGGGCGGCGATCTGCTCGCGGGTGGCCCCGAATCGGGCCACTGCCCCGTCCTCTCCCTCGGGCACCGCTTCCTCGGCGACCAGCAGGACCCGGTCAGTGGTCTCGTCGTAGGTGACGCCGAGAGTGCCTATGCTCCAAGCCGGCTCGTCCGGCTCCTCCAGCTCGAGATCCTGGGGGAGGTCGCCGGGGCTGGGCAGGTCCTCCAGGACCTTGGCCAGGTAGGTGGACAAGGCGGCGACCTGCGCCTTTTCCATCTTGAGGGTCACCAGGAGCATGCCCTGGCGGCCCTGGAGCAGGAAGGTCCGCCTGCCCGGTGGGCCCACCGTCCCGACGGTCAGCCGCTCGACAGCCGACAGGTTGTGAGAGCCCGCCTCGCTCATGGGCCAGCCCCCCCCGGGCTCACCGGCGCACCAGCTGGTGTGCTCATTGCGCCTTGAGCTCGTTGGCCAGGGCGTTGATGGCCAGGACGGCTGGTCCGGTGGACGAATAGGCGATGGCGGTGACCGAGCAGGGAGCTATCACTAGGCGTTGGAACAGATCGAGATGCAGGCCCAAGGCGTCGGCCACCGCTGCCTTTATGGGATCGGCGTGGGAGACGGCGACGACCGTCCCGCCCGGATGGCGGACCAGCAGCCGCCCACCGGCCGAGGCCATTCGGGCCTGCATCTCCCGGAACGACTCGCCGCCCGGGAAGCGCCAACCGCTCGGCCAGCGCTGGACGGTCTGCCACTCGGGGCGCTTGGTGAGCTCCTTGAGGTCGGCACCGGTCCACTCCCCGAAGTCGCACTCGAGCAGCGCCCGGTCGATGTGGACCGGCTGGCTCAGCCGCTCGGCGATCAGAGCTGCCGTCTGGCGGGCGCGCAGCAGTGGGGACGCGTAGATGGCGTCCACCTTGGCCAGGACGGCCAGCTTCTCTCCGACCGCTCGAGCCTGGGCCCGGCCATCCTCGGCCAGTCCCAGGCCCGGGGCACGGCCCGGCAGGATGCGGCCGGTCGTGGGGGTCTTGGCGTGGCGGACGTAGACAACCAGGGTAGGTGGAGCCGCCTTGGGCTTGCGCGGGGACATCGACGGCCACCAACCTACCTGGTCGGTGACAGACGACCAGGTTGACCCCAGCCAGGTCGAGCCGAGCCGCCAGGTCGACCCGACCTGGCGCTCCGAGGTCGACGGCGTGGTCCAGCCGAGGCTGGTGGCTCAGGCGGATCGGGCGGCCGAGCTGGCTGAGCTGGCCGGTCAGGTCAGCGGCTGCCGGGCCTGTCCCCGGCTGGTGGCATGGCGGGAGCAGGTGGCCCGGGAGAAGCGCGCCGCCTTTGCCGCCCAGGATTACTGGGGCAGGCCGGTGCCGAGCATGGGCGACCCGGCGGCCCGGCTGGCGGTGGTCGGACTGGCCCCGGCTGCCCACGGGGGAAACCGGACCGGGCGCATGTTCACCGGCGACCGCTCGGGCGACTGGCTCTTCGCCGCCCTGCACCGGTCCGGGCATGCCAACCAGGCGAGCAGTGTGGCGGCCGACGACGGGTTGTGCCTTCGGGGTGCGTACGTGACCGCCGTCGTGCGCTGCGCACCCCCGGCCAACAAGCCGACCGTCGCCGAGCGCGATACCTGCCTGGCCTATCTGGACCGCGAGCTGACCCTCCTCTCCGAGGTGCGGGTCATCGTGGTGCTCGGGAATTTTGCCTACGGCTCGGTGTGCAGGTTGCTCCAGGTCCGCCCCCGGCCCCGGTTCGGCCATCTGGTGGAGGTGGCGGCAGGGGGCCGGACCATCATCTGCTCCTACCATCCCAGCCAGCAGAACACCTTCCCGGGCACCCTCACCAGGGCCATGTTCGACGCCGTGTTCGCCAGGGCCAGGGAGCTGGGGGCCTGAGACCGGCTCCCCACCGCCGGCCGGCGTGAGCCGGGCCCCGGCGCGGGCAGGGCCCCGGGCATGGCCGCCTCGGGTCGGGCGGTCACGCCTTGAGGGCGACAGGAGCATCCGCCATCCGGCCAGGGCCGCTCACAGCCCTGTCGGGCCAGCGCCTACGGCTGGCCCGGGACAGCTTGCGCAACAGGGCCAGAGCCCCGGGATCGTCGTCGCCGGGCCTGACCTCGATCGCCCCGTCGGCCAGCATCTTGGCCATCACGTCGCGGCCTCGGTCGGTGCGCACGATGGTGAGGGTCCAGTCGTTGAAGGCACCGATGCCGCCGGCGGAGATGTCGGCGTGCTCGGCGGCGAAGTCCGGGCACGCCTTGCAGCCCTCCCGTGTCCAGTCCCGGCACTCCTTGAGGGGGACCTCGTGGTAGCTGCCGTCCCGCATCCAGATCTGGAATGCCCCCTTCACGTTCATCTTCACCATGTCCTGGCGGCGCAGGCCGTACCTGGCCTCGAACAGCTCGGGGAAGATGGCATCGTCGAAGGTCTTCGAGCACAACAGGCCGATGTTGAGGGCGAAGCGCCTGGACACCTTGCCCGCCTTGCGGGCGGCCATCACCGGGGGGACCGAGGACTGGCAGCCCATCCCGACCAGGGCGATGCGGCTGGCCCCACCGGCGATGGCGTCGCTGTAGGCCAACGGGTTGGCCGAGTAGGTGTAGCGGGACCCTCCCCCGGCGAGGACCTCGGCCCGGTCCCGGGCCACTCCGGGGACGGCCTTCCAACTGGTCCCGTCGCCTTCCAGGTAGGAGACCAGGGCCGCGTCGGCCACGTCGTTCTCCAGGGCCCAGATCAAGATGGCCGAGACCAGTCCGCCGTCCTGGCCCTGGGCCGCCACCTCGGCGTCGGTGGCCCGGGCCAGCACGATGTCCTTGGAGACACCCTCGACCTCGGCCGCCTCCCGCTCCCGGCCGAACAGGTGGTTGTCGACCTCCGGCTCCCACAACCGAAACCGGGGGCAGGCCCTGGTGCAAAGGGTGCAGCCCCGCTGGCCGTGGGTGCAGTCGTCGAACCCGCCGTCAGCCTCCACGTGGAACGGCTTGTAGGCGCCGTCCCCGTCGTCGTACTGGAGCACGTCGTAGGGGCAGGCGACCACGCACCCGGCACAGCCGGTGCACAGCCCCGAGGTGACGACCTCGGAGAACAGGTGAGCCCAGTGCGGCTTGTCGGGCGGCATCCAGGCCATGGTACTGGGGGGCCGGCCGCCCACCCATCGTGGTGGCGGGCCGGCGAACGACCCTCGGGCACTACCCTCGGGCGGTGCCCGAGATGCCCGAGGTGGAGGCCTACCGGCGCCTGGCCGACAGGGCGCTGCACCGGGTGATCACGTTGGTGTCGGCCCCCGACGCCTGGTTCCTCAAGCGGGGCCTGGACGCGGCCGCGATCGGGTCGGCGCTGACCGGCAGGAGCTTCACCGCAGCCCGCCGGGTGGGCAAGCTGCTCCTCCTGGACACCACCGACCCGCCCGGTCGGTCCCGGGGCTCCTGCCCCCCTCCTGTTGACCCTCCCGGTCCCACCCTCGGGATCCGCTTCGGCATGACCGGGCGCCTGGTGGTCGACGGGCGCCTCGGAGTCGACCGGCTGGCCTACTCGAGTGACCGCCGCGGGGCGGCCTGGGACCGCTTCTCGGTGGGCTTTGCCGACGACGGCCTCCTCGCCGTGCGGGACCCACGCCGCCTCGGCGGCATCGAACTCGATCCGGACGAGGGCCGCCTCGGGCCTGACGTGGCCTCGGTGGGCCCGGCTGGCTTGCGAGCCATCCTGGGCGCCAGCACCGCCCCGCTCAAGGCTCGCCTGCTCGACCAGGCCCGTCTGGCCGGAGTGGGCAATCTCATGGCCGACGAGGCCCTGTGGCGAGCCGGCCTGAGCCCGGCTCGGGCCGGCTCCTCGCTCTCAGCCGCCGAGCACCGTCGCCTCTACCGCCATCTCCGGGCCACCGTGGTCGACCTGGTGGAGCGGGGAGGCTCGCATGCCGGGGACATGCCCCGCGGGCCGGGAGGCGTCTGCCCACGCGACGGGGCGCCGCTGGCCCGGACCACGGTGGGAGGCCGTACCACCTGGTGGTGCCCGGCGCATCAGCGGTGAAGCTCCTAGACCCCCAGGCGCCCCATCTCGGCCTCGAGCTCGGCCACCGTCCAGCGCTGGTCTCGGTCGAGCTTGTCGTCGGTCTCGACCAGCGCCCACGGCCGGAAGACCTGGACCCTGCCCCCCTGGACGAAGAACACCTTGCCGGTGGCCCGGCACGAGGTGGTGCTCAAGTAGGCGACGACCGGTGAGGTGTTGGCCGGGTCCCAGACGTCGAACATCCCAGGCTCCGCCGGAGCCTGGACCATCTCGCCCAATCCGGGGGTGGACTCGGTCATTCGGGTCCGGGCGGGAGGGACGACGGCGTTGACCCGCACGCCATAGCGCTCCAGCTCCTGAGCGGCGATGGCGGTGAGGGCGGCGATGCCCGCCTTGGCTGCCCCGTAGTTGGCCTGGCCGGCGTTGCCCAGCAGGCCCGAGGTGGACGAGGAGTTCACCACCGCGCCCTGGACGGGGGCGCCGTCCTTGGACCGCTGGCGCCAGTGAGCTGCCGCCCACCGGGTGGCCACGAAGTGGCCCTTCAGATGGGTCCGGATCACCGAGTCCCATTCGTCCTCGGTCATGTTCACCAGCGTCCGGTCCCGCAGGATGCCGGCGTTGTTCACCAGCACGTGCAGCTCGCCGAAGGCCTCCAGCGCCGCATCGACCAGGTGCCGGCCCCCCTCCCAGTCGGCCACGTCGTCGGTGTTGGCCACCGCCTGTCCCCCCCCGGCGAGGATCTCGTCCACCACCTGCTGGGCCGGCCCGCGCCCGCCGACAGGGCGGTCGCTCAGCTCACCCTGGAGGGCAACGTCCAAGTCGTTGACCACGACCTTGGCTCCCTCGCTGGCGAACAGCAGGGCGTGCTCCCGACCGAGACCTCGCCCCGCCCCGGTGATGATGGCCACCCGTCCCTCGAGCGAGCCCATGACCACCCCTGAACCAGCCTAGAGGACGAACAGGCTTACCGCGGTGCCCCGGTGAACGGTCGTGCCGGCTACCGGGTTGGTGAGGATCACCGGACCGTTGTGGGTGGGCCCGTACACCCCGCCGACCGACAGCCCCAGCTTGGCCAGGGTGGCGGTGGCCTCGGCGACGGTCTGGGTGACGACGTTGGGGACCTGCACCACGTCCGGTCCCTTGGAGACGTCGACCGTCACCTGAGAGCCCCTGGCCAAGCTGGCACCCGGACCGGGGCTGGTGTCGACCACTGCCCCCGGGGCCACCGTGTCGTCGAAGACGTCGTTGCGAACCGGCACCAGGCCCGCGGCCGAGAGCTGGGAAGCCGCTTGGGCATAGGTCCCGCCGGCCAGGCCGGGGGGGACGGCCCGCAGGGCCGGGCCGTCGGAGACGGTGACGGTGACCCTGGTGCCGTGAGGCTCGAGGCCGCGATGCGGCGTCCATCCCATCACCGCCCCGCTGGGCGCCGTCTCGCTGTGGGCGAAGATGACCGAGGCGGTCAGACCGGCGTCGGCCAGGCGCTGGACGGCTGCCGTCTGGTCCAGGCCGGTCAGGTCGGGAATGGGCTGGGGGGCCGGCCCGGCGGAGAGGATCACGGTCACGGTGGAACCCTCCTTGGCCATGGCGCCGGGCAGGGGCGACTGGTCGGCGACGGCGCCGGCTGGTACCTCGGGGTCGTAGCGGGAGCCGTGCTCGGCCAGCCGCAGGTGATCGGGGGCGAGAGCGGCCGATGCCTTGGCCGGGAGCTGGTCCCGGAGAGCCGGCACCGGGTGGCTGGGCACAGTCAGGCGCGGGACCAAGACGGCGGCGGCAGCCGCCGAGGCGCCCAGGAGCGCCGCCCCCAGGAGTGCCCACGGCCAGCGCCGACGGTGCCGGGCCACCGGCGGGCCGGAGAGCGTCGTACCTGCCCCCGCCGCCCCCGCCTCGGGGGAGGCTGCCCCCGCCGCCCCCGCCTCGGGGGAGGCTGCCCCCGCCGCCCCCACCTCGGGGGAGGCTGCCCCCGCCGCCCCCACCTCGGGGAAGGTGGGCACCGTCGTATCGACTCCGGTCGGTGCGGTCCCGCGTGGGTCTGGGGCGGAGTCCTCCCGTGCGCTCACCAGCGGCAGCGGCCGGGGCCGGGGCAGGGTGCGGGCCACCCTCTCGAGGTCCGCCACCAGGTCGGCGGCGTCCAGCCGGTCGGTCGGATCGGGGGCGCCCGCCCGGCGCAGCACCGGGCCCAGGGGTCCCAGCTGCTCGCTGATCGGCAGCGGCGAACCGACTCTGGCCATGAGGGTGGCACTGGGAGACTCGGCCGCGAACGGCACCTGGCCGGTCACCGCCTCGACCAGCACCAGCGCCAGGGCGTACACGTCGGAGCGGCCGTCGAGGGGCTCGCCCTGCGCCTGCTCGGGCGAGGCGTAGCGGGCGGTGCCCAGCACGGCTCCCAGCGGCTCGGTCCAGCTGGCCTCGGCCAGGGCCCGGGCGATGCCGAAGTCGGCGATGCGGGGCCTGCCCTCCTCGTCGAAGACCAGGTTGGCCGGCTTGATGTCACGGTGGACCAGTCCCCGGCGGTGGGCGTAGTCGAGCGCGCTGGCCGCCTGCAGGCCGATGGTGGTGGCCTGGACGGCCGAGAGCCGCTCGCCGGCGTCGAGCAGGTCGCGCAGGCTGCCGCCGCTCAGATGCTCCATCACCAGGAAGGGGCCGTCCTCGTCCTCTCCCCAGTCGAAGACCCGGCAGATGTGGGGATGATTGAGCTTTGCCGCGGCCCTGGCCTCAGCCCTGAACCTGCGCAGGAAGGCGGCGTCGGCCGCCAACGCCGGCTGGAGGACCTTGACGGCCACCTGCCGGCCCAGGCGGACGTCGTCGGCCAGAAAGACATGGGCAGAGGCGCCCGAGCCGATGGGGGCGAGCAAGCGATAACGACCGCCCAGGACCCGTCCCAGGTGGTCGACGATGCGCGTCAGCGCCACCGCGTCAGGCTAGCGGCCCCTGCCTGTGGTTTGGCGGATGCTCCACCACCGCCCGGCCGGCGACTGGCACGACCGGGCAGGTGGTGGACGTCGGCTCAGATGGGCCGGACCAACGAGGCCTGGGGGCCCTTCTGGCCCTGGGTGACCTCGAACTCCACCCGCTGGTTGTCCTCCAGGCTGCGATAGCCGTCCGCCTGGATGGCGGAGAAGTGGACGAAGACGTCATCGCCTCCGCCGTCGATGGCGATGAAGCCAAAGCCCTTCTCGGCGTTGAACCACTTGACTGTTCCTTGTGCCATGTTCCTGTTCTTCCCTTACGAACTGGGGCAGCGCAAGGTGCGATCCCCCGGTCGCGCCGGCGGGCAAAAAAACACGCCCGCAAGCTATCCCTGCGAGCGTGAGATCAAGCACGTGCACACGAACTGCGACCGCCCACAGCATAGCGCGTCAAGCGGCAGGGAGATGGCCCGTCTCCAACAGCGCAGCGAAGCCAGCTTCGTCGACCACGGGTATCCCGAGGTCGGTGGCCGCCGCCAGCTTGGCCCCCCCCGGGTCCGTCCCGGCCACCACCGCAGTGGTCTTCTTGGACACCGTGCCGGGCGACTTGCCGCCCCTTGCCTTGATGGCTGCCTCCGCCTCCTCCCGGGACCAGCCCTTGAGGCTGCCGGTCACCACCACCGAGCAGCCCTCCAGGAGCTGGACCTGGGCCGGGGCGGCCGGACCCTCCAGGTTCACCCCGGTCCGGCGCAGCTTCTCGAGCACCACCTGGTTGCGGGGAGACCCGAAGAACCCGGCCACGCTGGCCGCGATCTTGGGCCCCACCCCCTCCACCGCCGCCAACTCGGCGACCGACGCCCCCTGGATGCGGTCCAGGTGCCCTAGGGCCCGGGCCAGAGCCACCGCCCCGGTCTCTCCCAGGTGGCGGATGCTGAGACCCACCAGCAGGTTGGCCAGTGGCCGCTTCTTGGAGGCTTCGATGGCGCCCAGGAGGTTGGCCACCGACTGCTGGGCGAAGCCTGGCAGTCCGGCCAGGTCCTCGGCCCGGATGGCGTAGATGTCCCCGGCGTCGGCCAGCAGCCCCTGCTGGACGAACAGCGCCACCCGGGACTCGCCCAGCCCCTCGATGTCCATGGCGCCTCGGGAGGCGAAGTGGACGATCCGCTGGAGGCGCTGGCCAGGACAGTCCAGGTTGGTGCAGTAGGTGTCGCTCTCGCCCGCCAGGCGCACCAGCGGACCGCCGCAGACCGGGCACCTGGTCGGGAAGTGCCACCGGGCCAGGCCGTCCGGGCGGGCCGAGAGCACCGGGCCGAGGACCTCGGGGATGACGTCGCCCGCCTTGCGGACGAGCACGGTATCGCCGGGGCGGACGTCCTTCAGCGCCACCTGGTCCTCGTTGTGCAGGCTGGCCAGCCCCACCGTCGAGCCGCCCACCACCACCGGCTCCAGGCGGGCGAAGGGGGTGGCCTTGCCGCTCTTGCCTATGGAGACCATGATGTCCACCAGCTTGGTGGCCCGCTCCTGGGGAGGGAACTTGTAGGCCATGGCCCATCGCGGCGCCCGGGAGGTGGCTCCCAGCTCCCGCCGCTGGCTCAGGTCATCCACCTTCACCACCACTCCGTCGATCTCGAAGTCCAGGTCGTGGCGCCGCTCCTCCCAGCGGCGGCAGTAGTCGTGGACCTCCTCCAAGCTGGAGACCACGGCCAGCTCGGGGTTCACCGGCAGTCCGGCCCGGGCCAGCCAGGCCAGCGCCTCGGAGTGGCGACGGACCTGGGGCTGCGCCGCCGGGCCCGCCGCCCGGGCGGCCCCGGCCTCGGCCTGGACCAGCTGGTGGGCCCAGTAGGCCAGCTCCCTCGTGGCGGTGACCGCCGGGTCCTTCTGGCGCAAGGAGCCGGCCGCCGAGTTGCGCGGATTGGCGAACAGGCGCAGGCCGGCCTCGGCCCGCTGGCGGTTCAGCGCCTCGAAGGCTGCCAGCGGCATGTAGAGCTCGCCCCTGACCTCGATCCGGGCAGGCACCTGGTCAGCCGGGAGGTCCAGGCGCTCGGGGATGGCCGACACCGTGGCCACGTTGGCCGTCACGTCCTCGCCCACCTCGCCATTGCCCCGGGTGGCCGCTCGCACCAGGCGCCCCGCCTCGTAGACCAAGGCGATGGCCACGCCGTCGATCTTGAGCTCGCAGGCGAACCTGACCTCGCCGGAGACGACGCGCTCGATCCGTTTGGCCCAAGCCACCAGGTCCTGGAAGGAGAAGGCGTTGTCCAAGCTCATCATCGGCACCTGGTGGGCTACCGGAGCAAACAGGGCGGACGGGGCCCCACCCACCGCCTGACTGGGCGAGGCGGCATCGGCCAGCTCAGGACGGGCCGCCTCGATGGCTCGCAGCTCGCCGGCCAGGGCGTCGTACTCGGCGTCGGGTATCTCGGGATCGTCGAGGCTGTGGTAGCGGTGGTTGTGGTACTCCACCAGCCGGCGGAGCTCCTCCGCCCTGGCCGACGGGTCAGGGATGGCCGACGGGTCAGGGATGCCGGTCATGGGCCGAGCGGCCCTGGGGCGGTCACCTGGTCGCCACGCCCGCACCCAGGACACAGTCGCCGTCGTACAGGGCCACCGTCTGACCCGGAGCCACCCGCCGTTGGGGCTCGGCGAAGGCCAGCACCGCCCGCCCGCAAGCTCCGGCCCCCTGGAGGACGGCCGGTACTGCCTGGCCGTGGGCACTGCACTGGGCCAGCACCGGGACCCCCCACGGGACCGGCTGACCGACCCAGGTCAGGCGGTCCACCTCGACGTGGTCCACCACCAGCTCGGACGCCTGGCCCACCGTCACGGTGGCCGAGGCGGGGTCCACCGCCAGGGCGTAGCGGCGCCGGCCGCCCGGTCCGCTTCCCAGGCCCCTTCGCTGGCCCACGGTCACCATCTCCACGGCCGCCACCCGGCCCACCACCTTTCCGCTGGCGGCCTCGACCATCCGTCCGGGGTGCAGCTCCATCCGCTCGGCGAGAAACCTGGCCCGACCGCCCGTCGAGGTGATGAAGCAGGTGTCCTGGCTGTCAGGCTTGGCTGCGGTGCGCAGGCCCAGGGCCCGGGCGCGGGCCCGCACCTCGGGCTTGGTCAGCTCGCCCACCGGGAAGAGGCAGTGGGCCAGCTCGCCCTGGCCCAGCATGGACAGGACGTAGGACTGGTCCTTGGCCCGGTCGGCGCCCCGGCGGAGACGCCAGGTGTCCCCGCCGCGGATCGACCGGGCGTGGTGGCCGGTGGCCACGGTGGAGAAGCCCAATTTCGCCGCTCTGACCAGCAGCCGGTCGAACTTGACGCGGCGGTTGCACTCGATGCAGGGGTTGGGGGTGTGGCCGGCGGCATGGGCGGCCACATAGTGGTCCACCACCTGGGCCTGGAAGTCGGTGCTGAAGTTGAAGACGTGGTGGGTGATCCCGAGCTGGGCCGCCACCCGGCGGGCGTCCTCCACGTCGGCCACCGAGCAGCAGCCGGTGTCGCTGGTGCCGCCCCACAGCTTG
Organism: Acidimicrobiales bacterium; assembly: GCA_039583615.1. Lineage (GTDB taxonomy): Bacteria > Actinomycetota > Acidimicrobiia > Acidimicrobiales > QHCF01 > QHCF01. The sequence goes on along the minus strand of JAVKSQ010000023.1, from coordinate 22,656 downwards.
AGGGTGGCTCCTGTCACCTGGTGGCCGGCCTCGACCAGCAGGGCGGCCGCCACCGAGGAGTCCACCCCCCCGGACATGGCCACCAGGACTCGCATCAGCCTGCCAGGTGGGCCACTGCCTTGGGCACCACGTCCAGCGCCCGGTCGACGTCGTCATCGCTGGACGTTGCCCCCAGGGACAGGCGCAGGCTGGTGTTGGCCTCGGTGACCGGCAGTCCCATGGCCATCAGCACGTGGCTCGGCTCCATCGCCCCGCTGGCGCAGGCCGAGCCAGCCGAGGCGCACACTCCTTCCTGGTCGAGGAGGACGACCAGGGCCTCGCTCTCTACGCCGGGGAAGCGCAGGTGGCAGTTGCCGGCCACCTTCGAGCGGCGGGGGCCGGTCTCGACCGCCCCGGGCACGGCGGCCAGCAGCCCGTCGGCCAGGCGGTCCCGCAGGGCGGCGACTCGTTGAACGGTGGCGTCCCGGGTGGCCACGGTGGCCCGCATGGCGGCCGCCATCCCCACTATGCCGGCGATGTTGTGGGTGCCGCTTCGCCGGTCTCGCTCCTGGCCCCCTCCGTGGATGATGGGGGCGATGGACGTGCCGGCCCGCACCACCAGGGCGCCCACCCCCTTGGGGCCGCCGAACTTGTGGGCACTCACCGCCACCAGGTCGGCCGGAGCGGCCAGGCTGGCCACGTCCAGCCACGGGAAGGCCTGGACGGCGTCGGTGTGCAGGGCCGCGTCGGGAGCCTGCTGGCGCACCACCGCTGCCACCTCGGCCAGAGGCGTCACCGTGCCCACCTCGTTGTTGGCCAGCATCACCGACACCACCGACGTCTGCGGCCCCAGCGTGTCGGCCAGGGCGTCGAGATCGACGGTGGCGTCGGGAAGGGCGGGGACGAGCCGGCCGCCCAGGGCGGCACAGGTACGCAGCACGGCGTGGTGCTCGGCCGCCGGGCAGACCACGGTCCCGCCCTGCCCCGGGTGGCTCCGGCGGGCCCCCTCCCGGGCGGCATGCACCCCGGTGATGGCCAGGTTGTCGGCCTCGGTGCCGCCGGCAGTGAACACCACCTCGCCCGGCTGGGCGCCCAGGGCGGTGGCCACCACCTCCCTCGCCTCGTCCAGGGCCAGGCGGGCTTGGCGGGCGATCGAATGGGAGCCTGAGGGGTTGCCGTAACGCTCGGTGAGGAAGCCCAGCATGGCCGCCACCGCCTCGGGCCGCATGGGGGTGGTGGCAGCATGGTCGAGGTAGGCGATGGTCTCAGGCACGCGCCCCCAGCGTAGAGGCGACCAGCCGGCGGTGGAGCAGCCTTGGCCGCCTCCGGGGGGGTAGCGGCCGGGGGGGCGCCAGCGGTGCCGTGGCGCAGGACTCACTTGGCCGACAGCCGCGAGCACGAGCACCCCGCAAGGGGCCCTGCACTACCATGGGCACCCGGAGGAGCGAGGGTGGCTGCCAATGCGTATCGTCCGTTGGCTACTTGTGCTGGCGGCGCTGTCACTGGCACTCGCGTCCGGTGGTGGCAGGACCCGGGGGGTACCGGCGGGCAGGCCGCCGGCTCCCATGCTCATGTCCGGCGGGGTGGGGCTGGTCCAGGCCTTCTACGGCCGGCCTTCGGGCGGGGGGGAAGAAGGTGGAGGGTGGGTCCTGCCGGGCACCAGTGTCAGCCCCCTCCCCCAGGTGCCGGCGTCCCAGGCCGCGGCGCTGGCGGCCGCCAGACAGCCCGGCGTCACCACCCTGGCCACCCTGGCGACAGACGTCCCCCGGTCGCCCGGCCCCGGGATGCCGCCGGACGCCACGGTGCCCGGCTCCTGGTACGGCTACCCGTCCACCCTGCCGGTCATCGACCAGCAGCCAGGATGGGTTGAGGTCCGCCTCGCACAGCGGCCCAATCAGTCCACCGCCTGGCTCCCCGCCGACCAGGTGGCCCTGTCGCAGACGCCCTACCGCCTGGTGGTGACCGTGAGCACCCAGCACCTGCAGCTGTTCCGCTACGGCCAGGCAGTCCTCAGCTTCCCGGCGGGGGTCGGGACCCCCGACGATCCCACTGTCACGGGCCATTACTTCGTCACCATGCAGGTGCCGCCGCCGGACCCGGGGTACGGGCCTTTTGTCCTGGTCACCTCGGCCCACTCGGACGCCATCGCCGACTGGGCGGGAAGCGGCGATGCCATCATCGCCATCCACGGCCCCATCGACTCCCACGACGACGCCCTGATCGGCACCACCGGCGCCCGGATCTCCCACGGCTGCGTCCGTCTCCACGACGCCGACCTGGCGCAGCTGGCCGACGTGCCCGCCGGTACGCCTCTGGACATCGAGCCCTGACCGGGCCGGCGGCGTTGGCTATGGTGGCGTGGTGGCGGTTGCCGAGAACAGCCGGGACGAGTGGGACCCGGGCAGGGTCGGGGCGGGGCTGTCCCTGTCGGCTGTCGGTGCCGTGGTCCTCATCGTCAGCCTGTTCCTCAACTGGTACCAGCCCGGGCGGAACGCCTGGCAGGTCTTCGAGGTCTGGGACCTGGTCCTGGCGGCAATCGCCATATTCATCCTCACCGGGATCGCCGGTCAGCTCGGATGGGCCAGGGCGGTGCCCGGACGCTGGCTCCTGGGCGCCAGCATGGCGGCAGTCGTCATCGTGGTGGACACCTTGATCAATCCTCCGCCGGCGGCCGGTGGGTACGGCCTCATGGCCGGCGCATGGTTGGCCCTGGCCGGATCCCTGGTGATGCTGCTGGGAACCGCGTTAGCCGTCGCCCGCATCTCCGTGACCCTGTCGGAGGGGCCCTCAGCGCCGCTTCGCACACCCAGCCCGGCAGGCTGGTGGCGCCAGAGGGCGCGGCGCGGCCAACCCAGACGCACCGGTCCTGAGTCGGTGGCAGCCGGCCCGGCCGCCCCTCCGGTGCACCCACCGGTAGAACGGGCCGATCCCGACGCGACCGCCCCGATTTCCCCCACCGATCGCTTCCCGCCACCGGGCCCGGCGGAGTAGCTCGGCAGAGGACTCACTCCCTGCCGATCCGTCAGGTGGTGGCATGGCAACCACCTTGCGGACCAGAGCGTACCGGACAGAAGAACCTGGGTGCGAGAGGGTCAGCCGGCGCCCGGGCGACCGACCATCAGCACGAAGGCCGCCAGCAGGCACAGGTCGACGCCGGCCGCCGCCGCCGCCACCCGCCGGCTGATCGAGCCGAGGCTCCCCGCCCCGGCCGCCCCTCCGGACCCCCCTGCCCCGCCGGCCAGGCGCGCCTGCACCTGGCGCTCAGCCGGCCAGAGGACGCCCTGGGCCAAGATGGCGCCGACCACCCACAGCAGGGTCGACAGCCACAGCCAGAGCTGGTCGAAGCGGTGGGCTTCGTGGCCCAGGACTACCAGCACCAACCCGAGAAGCGGGACGACGTACAGCGCTCGGGGTACCCAGTTGGTGCCGGGGCGGAAGTACCGCCGGACCCCGCCCGAGCGTGCGCGACCCGGTCGGCCGGCGATCGAGGCGTAGGTGCCGGTGGCCAAGATGCTGCCCATCGCCACCACCGCGCTGAGGACATGGGCCACCAGTACGGCGTCGAAGACGATCCCCCTGTCGCCCATGGCCCGCTTAGGCACGACCGGTAGTGAGCCAGGGGCGCCCCAATGCAACGCTGGCGCATTGGCTGCGCGGCGGAGCTTCCCCGGGATGGAGGACACCAGTTACCATCGAGCTGTTCCCGCCGAGACGTTATCCTTTTTCGATCTCTAGGCGATGAAGTGGGGACCCGCTCCTCGCATTCTGCGGTGCAGCCAGTATGGCATTGCTTCCATGCGCCCTTGAGGCCGGTGGAGGGCGTGGCACCTCGCTCGGGACAAACCCTTCGATGCTGGCCAAGGCCGGGGGGAGCCCCAGAGGGGGGAGCTGGCGAGGGATCAGGCTGCCCGGCGGGCGGGGCGGCGGTGAGGGCGAAGTCCCGCCGCTGGCGGGGGCGGCCAGGTCACCCCGCAGTGCAACAGCAAGCGCAGCCGGTAGTGGGAGAACCGGCGGTGGCCGTGGCCGACTCGCTTGACCTTTTTCACCAGCACGTTCAGGCCCTCGGTGGGGCCATTGGAAGCACCGGTGGCGTGAATGGGCCAGGATCTCGCCTCGCCACTTGCCAAGCGTGCGCCCCAAGCGGGCAACCTCCTCGACGTCGCTGTCGGCGCAGAAGTCGATGGCCTTGTCCACCAAGGGGGTGCCTACCGCTACCACCGCGGCCATGGCCGTGGACCAAGCCACCCCGTACTCCCGGGCCAGGGCTGCCACCGAGGGGCGCGCCCCGGCCCACCCGGGTGCAGATGTCGACCCGAGCCCGCTGCGTCAGACCAGCCTGGGGGGCCATGGCGTCGGCGTGCTCGGTCCAGGTCCTTACCTCGCAGTCCGGCTTGGGGGCCTCCACCAGGGGCCTTCCTTCTCGGAGCTCTCACACCGCAAGAATGGCGAGGCCCCTGGCCTCGCACTACTCGTCCTATCTCAGGCGACCGGTCCAGTCACGGTCCCCACTTCATTGGGAAGAGCCCTATTTTCCTGCCGACGAGACTCAGCTGGTTCTAGGAAGCAAGCTCTTGGTTCATTGGTCGGGACTAAGGTCATCGGAGTGCGAATACAGGGCAGCCCGTCGGTGAGGTGCGGGCCCTCAGTCACCGAGTGCGGGCATTAGCACGGGTGGACGTCACCGGGCCTGCTCACGCGTTCACCGTCGACCTCGAGGAGTGGTACCACGGCATCGAGCTGCCTGAGGCATGCTGGCCAACCGAGTCCAGGCTGCGAGTAGGCCTCGACCGCCTGATCTCCCTCCTGGACGACCACCAGGTCAAGGCGACCTTCTTCGTGCTCGGTGCCGTGGCCGAGCGGTTTCCTGACGTGGTCTGCGAGCTGTCTGACGCCGGCCACGAGATCGCCTGCCACGGCCACGCCCATCGCTTCGTGTACAAGCAGTCCCCGGAGGAGTTCCGGGGGGACCTGCGCAGGGCGCGCCACAGCGTCGCCGAAGCCGCTGGCACGTTCCCGGCCGGCTATCGCGCTCCTTACTTCTCCATCCGCAAGGACTCCCTGTGGGCTCTGGAGATCCTGGCCGAGGAGGGGTTTGTCTACGACAGCAGCATCTTTCCCGTGCGCAACTACCGCTACGGCATCCCCGACGCGCCTCACGAGCCCCACGACCTGGCCACGGCCACCGGTCGCCTCCGGGAGATCCCCCTGACCCCGGCCCGCCTGGGGAACCAGAACCTACCCTTCTCCGGTGGGGCCTACCTCCGCATCCTCCCGTGGTGGGCACAGCGACTTACGTGGGGAGCCGCAGACCGGGCGGGACGGAGGGTGATAGCCTATATCCACCCCTGGGAGCTGGATCCCGAACACCCCGTGATCCAACTGCCTCGGCGGGTGGCGGCCACCCACTACGCCCGCTTGCGCCTCACCGAGCGCCGCCTGAACCGCCTGCTTACGACATATCGCTTTGGGAGGTTGGATGAAGTCTTCACAGTTGCGTGAAGGTGACCAGGTTGCCAGGTACTTCGACGAGAATGCCCGCTCCTTCGACAGCATCTACGGGACCGACAAGAGCACGCTGCGGCGCTGGCGCGATCGCCTTACGCGAGGCACCGTTCTGCAGCGCTTGGAGTTTGTCAACGACCTGGCGTCTCGCAACCGGCTGGGGCCGGTGCTTGACGTAGGTTGCGGCGGCGGCCGCTTCGCACTGCGGCTGGCTCCGCGGGTATCCAAGATCGTCGGCATCGACTTCGCGCCTGAGATGATCGCCTTGGCCCAGCGGATGGCGGCGGAGGCGGGCCTTGGCGACAAGTGCACCTTTCACGCAGTCGACTTCTTGACCTGGGACCCGGGCGAGACGTTCGACATGGCGCTCGCCATCGGGGTGGTCGACTACGTCTCCGACCCGCAGCCGTTGTTGGCCAAGCTGGCGTCGGTATCGGGAGGCAGCGTGGTCGTCTCCTTCCCGCGCCGGTGGCACGCGCTCGTCCCCCTCAGGTGGGCACGGCTCCGGGCCAACCGCTGCCCGGTCTTCTTCTATGACCGTCGTCAGGTCGAAGGTCTTGGTCGAGCCAGCCTGGAGCGCTACCGGATCGAGAAGCTGGGCCGGGACTACATGCTGGTCGGGAACCTTTGATTGCCGTATCCCATGTGATCACCCGGATGATCGTGGGAGGTGCCCAGGAGAACACCCTGTTCTCGGTGGTCGGGCTCGCCGCCCTTCCTGACTACCGGCCATCCCTGGTCACCGGCAGGGAGACCGGTGCCGAGGGGAACCTGCTGGAGGGTCGGGACACCGGGGTCGACGTCGTCTACGTGCCCCACCTGATGCGCTCGATCCGTCCCGCATCCGACGCCTGGGCCCTCTTCGACCTGTACCGCATCTACAAGGGCACCAGCCCGGACGTGGTGCACACCCACTCGTCGAAGGCGGGGGTCCTCGGTCGTATAGCTGCTCATGCGGCCAAGGTGCCCGTCGTGGTCCACACCCTGCACAGCCTCGTCTATCACGACTACCAGCCGGCGGTGGTCAATCTCAGCTACCGGACCATCAAGCGGACCCTTTCCCCGCTGACCGACCACTACGTCAGCGTCTCCGACAACATCCGCGAGCGGGCCATCGCCGCCCGAATCGGTACACCTGACCGTCACTCTACGATCCGCAGCGGGTTCCTCACCGACGACTTCATCTCCAAGCTCGTGCCGCGGGCCGAGGCGCGCCAGCGCCTCGGGCTTCCCCTGGACAGGGTGATCGTCGGCTCGGTGGCCCGGCTGTCCCCCCTCAAGGGCCACGCCGAGATCCTGGCGGCTGCACGGCCTCTGGTCGCCAAGGAGCCTGAGGTCCTCCTCGTCTTCGTCGGCAGCGGCCCGTTGCGGGCCGAGCTCGAGACAACCATCGAGGCGGCCGGGCTGCAGGGCAATGTCCGACTCCTCGGCCAGGTGGCCCCGGAGGACATCCCGGTGGTCTTCTCCTCCTTCGACATCCTGGCCCACGCCTCGCTCCGGGAAGGCCTGGCCCGAGTCATCCCCCAAGCCGTGCTGGCCGGCCTTCCGGTCGTTTGCTATGACCTGGACGGCTCATCAGAGGTGGTGATCGACGGCGTCAACGGCTTCCTCGTCGCCCCCCGCGACGCCGCCGCTTTGGCCGATCGCCTGGCCACACTGGTGTCCGACCAGTCGCTGCGGGAGAAGCTCGGGGGCCGTGGCCGGGATCAGGTCCAGACGGAGTTCTCTGCGCAGGAGATGGTCCGGCGGCTCGACCTTCTGTACCGCCGGCTCCTGGGCGGCTCAAAGGCGCCAGCCGAGTGCTGATCGGCTGCCCGTGATATGACGGTCGGTGCGGACCATGTCGGCCCGCTGCTGGGCAAGGGTGCTTGGCCCTGGTTCGTCCGACACTGCTCCGCAGCGGGCAAAGGTGCTTTGCCTCATCGTGCTTCGCCCATCATTGGGCTCCATCGCCGACCCAGCATGGGGCACCGCTGTTCTGTCCGAAAAGGCGGCGCCCAGCTATCCTGGCATTAGTGGAAGCGCACGACCGGTCCGCACTGCACAGGGCATGAGCCAGCTCCGTCTCGACCCGCTGACCGGGCGCTGGGTGGCGGTGAACACCGACCGGTCGGCCCGACCGGGAGCGTTCGCCCCCCGCACCTTGGCCGTCCAGACCGGCCCGGCCCGTCCTTGTCCCTTCTGTCCCGGTCAGGAGGAGGCCACCCCGCCGGCCCTGGAGACCTACGGTCCCACCGGTGCCTGGCTGGTCCGGGTGGTGCCCAACCTCTACCCGGCCTTCGACGGTGACGACCCGATGGTCGTCACCAACCGGGGTCCTGTCTTCATCCAGGCGCCGGCCAGCGGTATCCACGAGGTGCTGATCCTGTCCCCGGAGCACGAGGCCAGCTGGGCTGACCTCAGCCAGGCGCAGACGTCGCTGGTGATGGCGGCCATCCGGGATCGCATCGAGGAGCACTCCAGCACACCCGGGCTTCGCTACAGCCAGGCCATCGTCAATGCCGGCCGGGAGGCGGGAGCGTCCATCGAGCACCCCCACGGCCAGCTGCTGGGGATGTCCTTCGTCCCCCGGGAGCTGGTGGACGAGCAGGCCGGCTTCAGCCGCTTCGCCGGCGGCTGCCTGCTGTGCACGACGGCCGAGGCCGAGGCCGAGCTCGGATACCGGGTGGTGCACGCCGACGACCGGGCGGTGGTCATCTGCCCGTTCTGGAGCGGAGTGCCGTTCGAGATGCTGATAGTCCCCCGGGCCCATGGGCCCCACCTGCATCGCAGCTCCCTGGCCGACCTGGCCGGCGTGGGCCAGGCCGTTCGCACCGCGGTGGCCCAGTTGCGCGAGCGCCTGGGCGACGTCGCCTACAACCTGGTGTTCCACTCGGCGCCCTACCGGCCGTCGGGGACCTTCCATTGGCACGTCCACATCTGGCCCAAGCTCACCACCCTGGCCGGCTTCGAGCTGGGCACCGGCGTGTTCATCAACATCGTCGCCCCCGAGCTGGCGGCTGAGGAGCTGCGGGTAACGGTCCCAGCCGCCGCCACCTGACGGGGATGCACCACTAGCCCGAGGGCACCAGCCAGAGCACGCCCAGCGGCGGCAGGACCAGCTCGGCCGAGAACGGGAGGCCGTGCCAGCTGGCGTCGTTGGCCCAAGCCTCCCCGAGGTTGCCCACCCCACTGCCCCCATAGACGAGAGCGTCGGTGTTGAGCAGCTCCTGCCAACGGCCGCCCTGGGGCAGGCCGATCCGGTAGGGGTGCCGGGGCACCGGGGAAAGGTTGGCCACGCACACCACCGGAGGCGCGCCAGCGGTGCCCGCTCGCATGAACGAGAGCACGTTGTTCTCCACGTCGCTGGCGTCGATCCAGCGGAATCCCTCCCCCTTGAAGTCCATCTGCCACAGGGCGGGCAGCTCCTGGTAGGTTCGGTTGAGCGTTCGCACCAGCTCCCAGACTCCCCGGTGGGCAGGATCCTCGAGCAGGTGCCAGTCCAGGCCCGAGTCGTGCGCCCACTCCCGTAGCTGAGCCAGCTCGGCGCCCATGAACACGAGCTGCTTGCCGGGGTGGGCCCACATCCAGGCCAGCATGGCCCGCAGGTTGGCCAGCTGCTGCCAGCGGTCTCCGGGCATCTTGGCCAGCAACGAGCCCTTGCCGTGCACCACCTCGTCATGGGAGAGCGGCAGGATGAAGTTCTCGCTGAAGGCGTACAGCATGCCGAACGTGAGATCGTGGTGGTGGTAGCGGCGATGCACGGGGTCCTTGGAGAAGTACTCGAGGGTGTCGTGCATCCACCCCATGTTCCACTTGAAGCCGAAGCCCAGCCCGCCCAGGTAGGTCGGTCGGGACACCCCGGGCCAGGCGGTCGACTCCTCGGCCACCATGGCCACGCCGGGGTGCTCGGCGTAGACGACCTGGTTGAGCTCCTCCAGGAAGGTCACCGCCTCCAGGTTCTCCCGGCCACCGAAGGCATTGGGCACCCACTCTCCCTGCTTGCGCGAGTAGTCCAGGTACAGCATCGACGCCACTGCGTCCACCCGCAGGCCGTCGATGTGGAACTCCTCCATCCAGTACAAGGCGTTGGCCAGGAGGAAGTTGCGCACCTCGTTGCGGGCGAAGTTGAAGACGAGAGTGCCCCAGTCGGGGTGCGATCCTCGCCTGGGATCCTCGTGCTCGTAGAGGGCGGTGCCGTCGAAGCGGGCCAGCGCCCAGTCGTCTCGGGGAAAGTGGGCGGGAACCCAGTCCACCAGGACGCCTATTTTTCGCTGATGGAAGGCGTCGACCAGCGATCTCAAGCCATCAGGGGTTCCGTAGCGTGACGTGGGGGCGAAATATGACGACACCTGGTAGCCCCAACTGCCCCCGAACGGATGTTCCGCCACTGGCATGAGCTCCACGTGAGTGAAGCCGAGGTCGGCCACGTAGTCGGGCAGCTGCTCGGCCAGCTCGGCGTAGGTGAGGGGGCGGTCGTCCTCGTCGGGACGGCGCCGCCACGACCCCAGATGGACCTCGTAGACCGCCATGGGATGGTCGAGGAGGTTGGTCTGGTCCCGGGCGGCCAACCACTCCCCGTCTGCCCAGCGGTGCTCGGGCGGGGCGGCCACCACGCTGGCCGTGCCCGGGGGAGCCTCGGTCCGCCGGGCCAGGGGGTCGGCCTTGAGCCGGAGCTGGCCGGCCGGGCTGAACAGCTCGTACTTGTAGCGGGTCCCGGGCTCGACGCCGGGCACGAACAGCTCCCATACACCGCTGGCCCCCAGGGAGCGCATGGGGTGGACCCGGCCGTCCCAGGCGTTGAAGTCCCCCACCACCCGCACCGCTCGGGCATTGGGGGCCCAGACGGCGAAGGCAGTGCCCTTGACTCCCTCGTGGAGGCGCCAGTGGGAGCCCAGCACCTCCCACAGCCGGCGGTGGCGGCCCTCGCCCATCAGGTGCAGGTCGACGTCGCCCACCGTCGGCCAGCACCGGTAGGGGTCGGCCCACCGAAGCCGGGAGCCGTCGTCGAACTCGGCCTCCAGCTGGTAAGGCCCGATGTCAGCCGTGGCCAGGTCCGCCCGGAAGATGCCGGCGTCACTCAGCCGGCTCATCACCACCGCCGGCCCGTCCTCGGTGACCACCCACATGCTCCTGGCCCCCGGCCGCAGGGCGGTGACGGTGGACCCGTGGGGACCCAGGATCCGGTGCGGATCACCGTGCTGACCGGTGGCCAGGAGATCCACCTCGGGCTCTGAGCGCAACGGGACTTCAGGTGCCATAGCTCTCAGCCTCCCACCAGCCGCCCCAGCGCGGCACGTGGAATGGGAACCCAGGCCGGTCGGTAGGCCACCTCGTAGGCGACCTCGTAGGCCGCCTTCTCCAGCTCGAAGGCGGCCAGCACCGCTCGGAGGTCGCCGGGGTCGGCCGGCACCAGCGCGTCGAGGCCCGGGGTGGAGAGATAGCCCTGGAGGAAAGCCGTCCGATTGCGCTCTTCCCAGGCGCCACCCAGGTCGGCCAGGTCGGAGCCCTCGGCCGGGCCCTGCTCGCCGGCCGCCACCGCGGTGGCGTACTGGAACGAGCGCAGCATGCCGGCCACGTCCTTGAGCGGAGAGGTGAACTGGCGGCGCTCGGCCAAGGGGCGGGCCGGCTCTCCCTCGAAGTCGAGCACGTACCATCCAACCTCTCCCCGCATCACCTGGCCCAGGTGGTAGTCCCCGTGGACCCGAATGGAGGCTCCCGGGTGGGAGACGGTCGGGAGGCGGTCGAGCAGGCGGGCGGCCCGGGAGCTCACGGCCGGGTCCTCCAGGGCCGCGACCTGGGCTGCCGCGCTCTGCGCCCACCGCTCCGGTATGGCCGGCTGTGCCCCGAAGGCCTGGGCCAGGGCCAGGTGCATCTTGGCCGTCATGGCGCCCAGGCGTCGGGCCTCCGCGCCGAAGTCTCCACCCGCCGTCCTCACCATCCGTGCTTCCAGCGTCTCCTCGGGCTCCTCCTCGCCAGCCGGTCCCCGACCAGGGCTGGCGGCCAGGTGGCCAGGCAGTGGGATCTCACCGGTCTGGGAGGCCGCGCCGTAGAGGTCCCGCAGCGAGGTCAGGGCCAGCGCCCAACCGTCGGTGGCCCCGCCCAGGAACTCCTGGGCCAGGGCCAGGTCGTACTCATCCCGTCGCCAGGTGGCGACCGGGGCGGCCACGTGGTTGAAGCCGACCTCGTCAAGGGCCAGGGTGACCTCGACGTCCGGGTTAGGGCCGGCCCGCAGCCGGCGGTAGAGCTTGAGGATCACACGGTCGTCGTAGACGAGGGACGTGTTGGACTGCTCGGCCCCGACCGCCCGGCACCGAGAAGCGCTCTCCCGGCCGGCCGAGACCAGCTCGAGCAGGAAAAGGCACAGCTCGGCGTCGATAACCGCGTCGTAGGCCACCGCCTCGCCCAGCTCCGGGTCGTCTAGCGGCCCGAGCACAGCCACGTCGTGCCCATCGATGACCCTTACCCCCTCGGCTTCAGGGCGAAGGCCGACCACCACCTGCCAGGTCGCTCCGCTCGCCTCGACGAGCACCCAGACCATCCGCGGGTTGCCGGATCGCAACACCTCGCTATCCAGCACCCGCGGCCTGCCGGGGACGACTGGACAGGGCTGGCCATCGCCGCCGACCGCTTCTGGTTCGACGGCTGATGCGAACCAGCGCTGGCGTCCCAGGTAGACACCGAGAAGACCGGACAGCTGGTCCTGGCTCATCTTTCGGTGGTCCTGCGGCCGCCCCCCGGGCGGGCTGTGCTTCCAGGGCCGCCCCCCGGGCGGGCTGTGCTTCCAGGGCCGCCCCCCGGGCGG
>JAVKSQ010000023.1:0-10291 GCA_039583615.1 Acidimicrobiales bacterium | reverse complement strand
GGGCGGGCTGTGCTTCCAGGGCCGCCCCCCGGGCGGGCTGTGCTTCCAGGGCCGCCCCCCGGGCGGGCTGTGCTTCCCGGATGGTCAATCTCGACCAGCTGGAACCAGTAATAGGAGTATGGCCCCAAGGTGACGAAGTACGGTAGCTCGCCCACCCTGGGAAAGGGGACCCGCCCCAGCAGCTCGATGGGGGTACGACCTTCCCAACGGGCCAGCTGGAGCTCCACCGGCTGAGCGAAGCGTGAGAGGTTGTTCACGCACAGCACTGTGTCTTCCTGCCCACCATCGGTTCCCACCCGAACGTAGGCCAGCACCGAGGGGTTCTCGGCCGGCAGCACCTCGAGGCTGCCGGTGCCGAACAACGGGTGCTGGTGGCGGACCTCCAGCGTGCGCCTGACCCAGTGCAGAAAGGAGCTGGGATTGCGCGTCTGGGCCTCGACGTTGACCGCCTGGTAGCCGTAGACGGGGTCCATCAGCGGGGGCAGGTAGAGCTGGGCGAAGTCCCCCCGGCTGAACCCGGCGTTGCGGTCAGGGGTCCACTGCATGGGGGTGCGCACGCTGTCCCGGTCCCCGAGGTAGATGTTGTCGCCCATCAGCAGCTCGTCGCCGTAGTACAGCACCGGGCTTCCCGGCAGGGAGAACAGCATGGCGTGGAGCAGCTCCCCCACCCGCCTGTCGTTGTCGACCAGGGGAGCCAGCCGCCTGCCGATCCCGATGTTGCGCTTCATCCGGGGGTCCTTGGCGTACTCGGAGTACATGTAGTCGCGCTCTTCGTCGGTGACCATCTCGAGGGTCAGCTCGTCGTGGTTGCGCAGGAAGATCCCCCACTGGCACCCGTCGGGTATGTCAGGGGTCTGGGCCAGCACCTCGGTGATCGGGAACCGCTGCTCCCGCCGTACGGCCATGAACATCCGGGGCATGAGCGGGAAGTGGAAGCACATGTGGCACTCGTCACCCTCGCCGAAGTAGTCCACCACGTCCGCCGGCCACTGGTTGGCTTCGGCCAGGAGGACCTTGCCGGGATGGCTGACGTCTACCTCCTTGCGCAGCCGCTTGAGGTAGTCGTGGGTCTCAGGCAGGTTCTCGCCGTTGGTGCCGTCCTTGACGAACAGGTAAGGCACGGCGTCCAGTCGGAAGCCGTCGAGGCCGATGTCCAGCCAGAAGCGGACGACGTCGATCATGGTGTCGGCCACCTCCGGGCTGTCGTAGTTGAGGTCCGGCTGGTGGGCGAAGAAGCGGTGCCAGTAGTACTGCTGGCGCTGGCCGTCCCAGGCCCAATTGGACTTCTCGGTGTCCACGAAGATGATCCGGGCGTCGGGCCAGCGCTGGTCGTCGTCGCTCCAGACGTACCAGTCGGCCTTGGGGTTGTCCCTCGAGGAGCGGGACTCGAGGAACCACGGGTGGGCGTCGCTGGTGTGGTTCATGACCAGGTCGGCGATTATCCGGATCCCCCGGTGGTGGGCTTCCTCGACCAGGCGCACCGCGTCGGCCAGGTCGCCGTACTCGGGGAGCACGGTGAAGAAGTCACTGATGTCGTAGCCGCCGTCGCGCAGGGGCGACTGGTAGAAGGGCAGCAGCCAAAGGCAGTCGACGCCCAGCCAGGCGAGGTGGTCGAGCTTGGCGGTGAGGCCGGCCAGGTCGCCGGTCCCGTCGTCGTTGGAGTCGAAGAAGCCGCGGGTGAGCACCTCGTAGAACACCGCTCGCTGGTACCAGCGGGGATCGTCCGCCCCGAACGAGACGGTGGGTCGTGTCACAGTCGCCGCCGGAGGTGGAGCAGGTGGGCCGGCTCCACGGCCGGGTCCAGGCGTACGTAGGGGTGGGAGCCTGCCCATGCGAAGACCTGGCCGGACAGCTCGTCCACCGCGTCGAACGGTTCGTCCCAGGGCAGGCCGAGGACGGCCAGATCCAGGCTGAGGGTGGACTCCTGCACCCCTGAGGGGTCGAGGTTGACCACCACCAGGACCACGTCGCTGCGGTCCTCGGTGTGCTTGGACCAGGCCATGATCTGCGGGTTGGGGCTGTGGTGAAACGTCACGTTGCGGAGGCGGTGCAGGGCGGGATGAGCCCTGCGCCACCGATTCACCTTGGCGATCCATGGGGCCAGGGAGCCCGGCGTGGTCCAGTCCCGCCGCTTGACCTCGTACTTCTCGGAGCGCAGGTACTCCTCATTGTCCTCCGACGCAGGCTGGTTCTCGCACAGCTCGTAGCCGCTGTAGATACCGTAGGACGGGACCAGGGTGGCGGCCAGGACCAGTCGGGACTTGAAGGCGGCGGGCGGTCCGCCGCGCAGCGGCCCCGAGAGGATGTCCGGCGTGTTGGGCCAGAAGCTGGGCCTCATGTAGTCGGCCGACGGGCCACCGGTCAGCTCGCTCACATAGGCGGCCAGCTCATGAGCGTGGACCCGCCAGGTGAAGTAGGTGTAGCTCTGGGAGAAGCCTACCTCGGCCAGCTTGGCCATGACCTTGGGGCGGGTGAATGCCTCGGCCAGGAGGATGACGTCGGGATGCTCGGCCCGCAGGACGGACAGCAGCCACTCCCAGAAGGCCATGGGCTTGGTGTGTGGATTGTCCACCCGGAAGATCCGGATGCCGGCCGCGATCCAGTGCTCCAGGATCTCCAGGCAGGCGTTCCACAGGGCGACCCGGTCGCTGTCCGACGCCGGCCAGAAGTCGATCGGGTAGATGTCCTGGTACTTCTTGGGGGGGTTCTCGGCGTAGCCGATGGACCCGTCCGCCCGGCGGTGGAACCACTCAGGATGCTCGCTCACCCAGGGATGGTCCGGCGAGCACTGAAGGGCGTAGTCGAGGGCCACCTCCAGCCCCAGCTGACCTGCCCGGCGAAGGAGCACGGCCAGGTCGGCCTCGGTGCCCAGGCGAGGGTCGATGGCAGTGTGGCCGCCCTCCGGGCTGCCGATGGCCCACGGGCTGCCGGGGTCGTCGGGGCCGGCGGCCAAGGTGGCATTGGGCCCCTTGCGGGCGCTGGTGCCGATGGGGTGGATCGGAGGCAGGTACACGACGTCGAAGCCCATCTGGGCCACCCCGGCCAGGCGCTGAGCGGTCCCGGCCAAGCCGCCTTCGGAACGGGGGAACAGCTCGTACCAGGCACCGGCCAGCGCCCGGGGCCGGTCGACCCACAAGGGGAGCGGCCTGGTGGCGGTGAGGTCGCGAGCCCCGTCGGGGTCGACCATGAGGGCGCCCACCCGCTTGTCGAAGGCCCGGACCAGGCGAAGCGCCGGCTCCCCGTCCTCCCGTAGGCCCCGGGCGGCATCGGACAGCAGGCCCTGAGCCCCACGAGGTGCTCGGCTGGCCCTGTCCTCCAGCAGCAGGGCGCCTTCCTGCAGCTCGATGTCGACCATGTCGCCGACCGCCAGCTTGGCCGAGACGTTGCGCCGCCAGGTGGCCCAGCGGTCGGTCCAGGCCTCGATCACCAGCTGGTGCAGGCCCACCACCGTCGGCTGGACGACTGCCTCCCAGCGGTCGTTGCCCAACTCGTGCATGGAGGCCTCTGGCCAGGCTTCGGCGTCCCCGGCGTCCCCGGCGTCCATGGAGGCCTCTGGCCAGGCTTCGGCGTCCCCGGCGTCCCCGGCGTCCATGGCGTCCATGGCGTCCCCGGCGTCCATGGCGTCCCCGGCGTCCATGGAGGCCTCTGGCCAGGCTTCGGCGTCCCCGGCGTCCCCGGCGTCCCCGGCGTCCATGGCGTCCATGGCGTCCCCGCGATCGTTGCCGTCCTTGGCGGCCGGCGGTGCCGGGCGCAACCGGGCGCGGGCAGCCAGGACGTCGTGGCCGTCCTTGAAGATGTCGGCGGAGACCCGCACCGCCTCGCCCACCACCGCCTTGGCCGGGTAGTCGCCGGTCGGGGTGCGGGGACGGATGTCGTCGATCACGATTGGCCCGATCAGCTGGCTTGGCTTCTCCACTGCCCCACTCTCGCATAACCCCGGCGCGGCGCCTGCCGCCTCGGGTCGCTCTTGCGGTCCGGCCGGGTTACGATGCGCCACTCATGCGGGCACTACGCGCCTTCACCGTGCGGGTCCGCCTCCCCGAGCCGCTGGCTCCTCTGCAGGAGCTGGCCACCAACCTCAGGTGGTCATGGGACGGGCGCACGAGGGACCTCTTTCGCTGGGTCGACCCCGACAGCTGGGAACGATCGGCCCACGACCCGGTTGCCCTGCTCAGCCGGGTGCACCCCGAGCGCCTGGCGGTGCTGGCCGGTGACCCGGCTTTCATGAGGTTCCTCCAGGAGGTCCATGCCGACCTCCGTCGCTACCTCGAGGCCCCTAGATGGTTCCAGGGACGCCAGGACTCCCCCCTGCGAGCGGTAGCCTATTTCTCGCCTGAGTTCGGCATTGCCGAGGCCCTGCCTCAGTACTCGGGTGGCCTGGGCGTGCTGGCCGGCGACCACCTCAAGGCGGCCAACAGCCTGGGGCTGCCGCTCGTGGGGGTGGGCCTCCTCTACCGCCAGGGCTACTTCCGCCAGGAGCTCGGGGCGGACGGTTGGCAACAGGAGCGATACCCGGCCCTGGACCCGCATGCCATGGCCATGACCCCATTGGGCGATGTGAGAATCGCCGTGGACCTGGCCGGCTCGGTAGTGCACGCCCAGGTGTGGCGGGCCGAGGTGGGACGGGTAGGGCTCTTCTTGCTCGACACCGACATCGAGGACAACGACGACGTGGGCCGTCTGGTCACCGACCGCCTCTACGGCGGGGGGACCGAGCATCGCCTGCGCCAGGAGATCCTGCTCGGGGTGGGAGGCGTGAGGGCCCTCCAGGCCCTGGGGCAGGACACCCAGGTCTTCCACACCAACGAAGGCCACGCCGGCTTCCTGGGCCTCGAGCGAATCCGTCGTCTGGTCGTCGAGGACCGGCTCACCTTCCCCGAGGCGGTGGAGGCGGTCCGGGCGGGAGCTGTGTTCACCACCCACACCCCCGTTCCAGCCGGGATAGACCGGTTCTCCCGGGAGCTGATGAGCAGGTACTTCTCGGCCTGGGCCGAGGAGTGCGGGGTGGGCTTCGACCAGCTGATGGCCCTGGGACACCTGCCGGGGGAATCACCCAACGCCCCGTTCAACATGGCGGTGATGGGCCTGCGCCTGTCGGGGGTGGCCAACGGCGTTTCCCGCCTGCACGCCCGGGTGAGCCGGGCCATGTTCGCTCCCCTCTGGCCCGGCCTGGAAGCCGGCGAGGTGCCGATCACCTCGGTCACCAACGGAGTCCATGCCGCCACCTGGGTGTCCCAGGAGATGGACGACCTGCTGGCCAAGAGCGTCCTGCCCCGCTGGAGCGAAGCCGCCCCCGATGCCTGGGCCCGCATCGCCGACGTCCCCGACTACCAGCTGTGGCGCGCACGCGAGCAGGGACGCGAGCGCCTGGTGGGCCTGGTCAGGGCCCGGCTGCGGGCATCCATGGAAGTGGCCGGGGCAGGTGGGAACGACCTCGACTGGTGCGACGAGGTCCTCGACCCCGACGTCCTCACCATCGGCTTCGCCAGGCGGTTCGCCGGCTACAAGCGGGCCAGCCTCCTGCTCTCCCAGCCCGAGCGGCTGGAGGCCCTGCTGCTGTCGGCCGAGCAGCCGGTCCAGCTGGTCTACGGGGGCAAGGCCCACCCGGCTGACCAGGTGGGCAAGGAGATGATCCGCCAGATCGTGCAGTTCTCGAGGAGGTTGAGCGTCCGCCACCGCGTGGCCTTCGTCGAGGACTACGACATCGGGGTGGCGCGGGCCTTCTACCAGGGCTGCGACCTCTGGCTCAACACCCCCCGCCGCCCCCTGGAGGCGTGCGGGACGAGCGGCATGAAGGCCGCCCTGAACGGGGCGCTCAATTGCTCGGTGCTGGACGGCTGGTGGGACGAGAGCTACGACGGCGACAACGGCTGGGCCATATTCTCGGCTGAAGCCGAGCTGGACGATGCGAGGCGGGATGCCATCGAGGCGTCGAGCCTGTTCGACCTGCTGGAGCGCCAGGTGGTGCCCTTGTTCTACGACCGGCTCGGCGGGAACGTTCCCAGGCGCTGGGTGGCCCGGGTGAAGGCGTCCCTGCGCTCGCTGGGCCCCCAGGTGGTGGCGCCACGGATGGTGAGGGACTACACGGAGACGATCTACGAGCCGGTGGCCGCTCGAGCCGACGCCCTCAGTGCCTCGGGGGCGGCCCAGGCGAGGGCCCTGGCGGCCTGGAAGGACAAGGTGGCCGGGGCTTGGCCCGAGGTTCGGGTGGAGTCGGTGGAGGCCGACCCGGGAGGGGCAGATCTGGGGGCCAAGCGGGCGGTGCAGGCGGTAGTGGTGCTCGGCAGCCTGGCTGAGAACGACGTCTCGGTAGAGCTGGTCCACGGGCCGGTCGGGCCCAACGACGAGCTGGTGGCGCCCTCCGTGACCACCATGGACCCGGTGCCCGACGGCCACCATGACGCCCGGCGGCGCCGGTACGCTGGCAGCTTCGTGTGCGACCGCCCCGGGCGTTACGGCTTCGGCGTTCGGGTGGTGCCCAGCCATGCCGACCTGGCCAGCCCGGCCGAGACCGGCCTGGTCACCTGGGGCTGAGGCTGCTGGGCGCGCCGGTTGGCTCCCTGGCGACTGGGTTCGGGGGGGGATGGGTACACCACAGGCCATGTCCGCTTCGTGTGAGCACCTGACGGGGCTGGGTCCCGGCGACTTCCCGCCTCCGGATCCCTCTGACGCCTGCGAGGACTGCCTCAGGGAGGGTACCCGCTGGGTGGCCCTGCGCGAGTGCCAGGCCTGTGGTCATGTCGGATGCTGCGACTCGTCGCCGGGCACCCATGCAACCCGGCACTATCAGCAGACCGGCCACCCGGTGGTCCGCTCGATCATGCCCGGCGATACCTGGGACTGGTGCTACCTCGACGAGGTCACGGGCCGCCTGGCCTAGGCTCGCTACGTGTCCCGCGGCCCCCGTAGCTCAGAGGATAGAGCGTCGGTTTCCTAAACCGTGCGTCGGGTGTTCGAGTCACCCCGGGGGCACCGACCAGTCCTCCGCGAGGAGCCGTCGGCTCCGTCGCCTTCGAGGTGTCGGCGACAGCCAGGGCGATGATGGGGGACGAAGTGGTTGCGTCCCGCGTGGACGCCGAACACGGTCGTGAGCTCATGTGCTCGGGCACGCAGGCGCCGCCGTGCGCCGCGGCAAGAGCCATGGGCCGACGCGCGGTAGCGGACAGTGACCTCGAAGGCGGGCAGCTCGGTCGCCTTGTCAAGCGCGTGGCGCGCGTCGGCCGAGCGCATCGGATCGGGACGCACCGGTGCCGGGGCGTCGTCCGCCAGGTGGCAAGAAGCCGCGGAACGAGGGCGATGGGCCGACCCGTCGGGAGCGATCGGGCGGCCCGGCCGACCACGGCTGCCCGCCGGTTCCTTGCCGGACGGGCGAGCACCTGGACCACGGCGCCCTCGCCCAGCTCGTCCAAATAGAGGGCGCCGAGCACGACGCGTAGTGGGTCGACACCATGGTCAGTGCCGAGCGGCAGCCATGCCGGCGCGGCCAGTCGAAGCTCGCCGCAGGAGACCAGCGATCCCGACAGGGGCGACCCGGAAGGCTCCCGGACCTGACACTGGGCTTGACGAGCTGGCCGGCGGCGGGCGGCCGGAAACGAGCGACCGCCCGGAAGACAACCGAGGCGGCTTCACCGAAGTGGGCGAGGTGGTGGACGAGGTCGACCCACCAGGCGTTGGGGTGAGCGAGGAAGTGGGCGAGCGGTCC
This sequence comes from Acidimicrobiales bacterium, assembly GCA_039583615.1. Lineage (GTDB taxonomy): Bacteria > Actinomycetota > Acidimicrobiia > Acidimicrobiales > QHCF01 > QHCF01. The sequence continues at coordinate 2,589 of JAVKSQ010000023.1, read as the reverse complement.
GTTGGGGACGCTCGGGGGCGGTGCGGTAGGTGGCAAGCAGGATCCTCCTGTGGATGTTGGGACAGGACGGAGGGAGCCGGGCGGACACCGGAAAATTCGTACCGGCAGGTCCAGGCCGCGTCGTAGCCCCGACGCGCCTGGCTCTCTGCATAGGGTGGGTCGCAACCGTTAGAAGAGAGAAGCCTGTCGGCTGGGTGCAGTGCAGCCGTCATACGGCCCCGTCATTGCGGTGACCCGATCCTTAGGGCCTGCAACGAGCACGTATTCGAGGTTCCGCAGATGCGAGACCCGACCAACTTTCTCGCCACTCGGGTTGTAGATGCCGATTTGGGCACCTACATACCGCTTTGAGTCGAAAGCGAGCACACCGACATGGCCACGCACCGAGCACATCTCAACGAGATCTTCGAGCGTAACCCACGATTCGTTGTTGTAGGAGAGAACCAGCACCTCGGCTTCTACGTCGGCAACCACTTGGCGAAGGGTGTTCCCCATCTCTCGGGCAGCATTGAACATACTCTTGGTAGACGGGTCACGACTGTCGATTCGTTTGCATGCGATGCCGTAGTGCTCGGGGGCGTCCCAAGCGATGAGCGTCTCCCATATGTGATAGTTCGTGAAGTAGCGGTGCTGGTTGTATGGGGGATCCAGGTAGGCGACGTCGACCTTCGGTAGATCGCGCGCCACCTCGCAGGCATCCGCCCTCACCGCGCGTCCGGCACCTGAGTACAGTTCGGGAACCCGAAGGTCCAGCTCACTGAACGACCGAGGTGCCCACTCCTTTACGTACGCCATCTGCACACCCGTCGTAGAATCGACTCGATCTGCTGCGTATATCAGGCTGGTAAGGAGGATGGGGTAGAGCGGGTGGCTTTTGAACTCCGTTTCGAGGGTGTCACGGATGGCATCCACTCGTTCGCCATTGAACGGTTGGAAGTACCGCGACTGTACGCAGAACGTCTCCGTGAAGTATCCGGGCTGGCCGGGCAGGCCGGCAAGGTAGCGGAGAGCGTCGCTCAGATCATCTTTGTCCACGACAGTGGCATCCGTCGCAATGTGGCACTGAGAGAAGATCTCCGAATAGCGGGCGGTGTCGACGGCCGTCACATGCGCGCCGCGGCGCTTGAACTCCTGTGCGACCCGAGTCGTCCCAGTGAACAGGTCCAGCGCCGTCTCCCCTCCTGACAGCTCGAGAAGGTCGCCCAACACGGGAACGAGCCGGCGCTTGGACCCGATGTACTTGATCACCTGCGGTTTCCTCCGAGCATCCTTGTGAACACCGTTCCGGCGACGGTACCAGCGAAACCAGCTTGAGCCGGGGATAGCCGCCTCCTGGATACTTTCGTCCCCGCAGGGTACGGCGCTTGTGTGTCACTCTCCGGCGGAGCACCGAGGGTCGGGCCTCCGCTCAGCTGGGTGGTGTGTTAGCGTTAGCCCAGGTCGACGCGCTGCGTCAGCCGCACCACTTGTCGGAGGACTGGCCCGGCTCCCACCGGGGGCACGTCAGGGCGGAGGCCCGACGTTCTCCTACTGCTCCCCGAAGCGGTTGGGGCGGGCACCTCGGTTCATGCTCCAGGTCCGCCCACCGAGGCGCCCCTCCACCAGCGGCGCGTCGGGCCGGGGCTCGTAGGCCGCCAGGAGCTCACCGGGATCCTCTCCTGCTCGCAGGGCCCGGCAAGGGGCCCGGAAGTCGCACCCGGCGCAGTTGGCCTCCGTCGGGTTGGGGTACAGCACCAGGCCGGCGTCGATCATCTCCAAGGCCTCGGTGGCGAGCTGGCGCCCGGCCGAGGCCAGCTCCTCCTTTGAGTACTCCACCATCTGACGCCGAAAGGCGGGGCCGGCCTGGTCGGCCCCCTGGGAGGCGGGCGCCCCCCCGGTGCGGATCTCGTTGAACAGCACCCCCGCCATGGGAGGCCCCAGGGCATAGTGCCACCACGCCCAGCAGTCGGTGAGGGCGGCCTCGTCGAGGGCCAGCACCTCAGGGTGGCTGAAGGCCCCCCTGGCGATCCGGTGGCAAAGCAGCCAGGGGCGTATGGCGTCGTCGAGGACCAAGGCGTCCAGCCAGGCGGTGTAGCTCACCCCACCTCCCTCCTCGGTGGTGAGGTCCCGGTCCCAGATCACCGGGTCGGGCACGTTGACGGCGATCTCGTTGGCCACCTCGATGGAGGTGAAGTGGTCCTGGCCAGGGGCCCAGCCGGCGTAGGCGTCGAGCACCTGGTGGCCGAGGGCCACCTCCTGGCTGGGGGCGGCCGGCGTGCCGGGGGGGCGCAGGGCCTCGTCCAGGGCCCGGTGGACCAGGGGCACCACGATGCTGCGGTCCCAGGTCCACATGCCGGGGTAGTAGTACACGTCCAGGGCGTTGCGCAGGGCCTGCTCCAAGCGGGGAGGCCCCGGCTCTTGGCGGGGGCGCAGGGCCTGGCGGCTGCGGGCCGCGAAGTCCCACGCCCGACGACACCGCTTGTAGAGCTGGCGGTCCTCTGAGCTGATGCGGTATGCCTCCACCCGGGGCAATCCTGACCAGGCACCCCCCTGACCAGGCACCCCCCTGACCAGGCACCCCCCTGACCAGGCACCCCCCTGACCAGGCAC
>JAVKSQ010000022.1:0-48994 GCA_039583615.1 Acidimicrobiales bacterium | reverse complement strand
AAGACTGGGTCATATCGCGGTCATGTCCAGTACTCGCCGGAGCGCTCGATGCGAAAATTCGGTGGATCGAGGCTTAGCTCAGGGCCCGAGAGCCGACCGGCTTCGGCCATGGCCGCCCGGGCCCGGTGGTTGAGAGCGGCGACGTTGGCTTTCCGCCACGACAGCCCGCGCCAAGACTACGTCGTCGTCCGCCCGATTCTAGATCGTAGGCCGAGGTGTGGACGGCGTCGTGGCCGGCCGCCGCCAGGCCGTCGGCAACCTCGACGGCCAGGCACTGGTCGATGAGGAACCTCAAGCGGGATCGAGAAGTGGCCGCCCATCTGAGCCGGGTTGACGGTGATCCGCGGGAACCGCATCGAACCAAGAGGACCGCCGCTGGAGGCCGCGACAGCGACCGGTCAAATGCCGTGAACTTGGAATCCCGCGGACTTCTCGCGGACATTAGGGGCTGACCGAGCACAAAAGGGCTGGTCAGGACCTAGATGTCGTAGTAGAGCATGAACTCCCAGGGATGGGGCCGGAGGCGGACCTCGTCGATCTCGTGGAGGCGCTTGTAGGACAGCCAGGTCTGGACGAGGTCGTCGGTGAAGACGCCGCCGGCCAGGAGGAAGTCCCGGTCGGCCTCCAGGGCCAAGAGCGCCTCCTCCAAGGAGGCGGGGACCTGGGGCACCTGGGCCAGGTCCTCGGGCGGGAGATCGTAGAGGTCCTTGTCCACCGGGTCGGGAGGCTCGATGCGGTTGTGGACTCCGTCCAGCCCGGCCATGAGCATGGCCGAAAAGGCCAGGTAGGGATTGCAGGAGGGATCCGGGCAGCGGAACTCGACCCGCTTGGCCTTGGGGCTCTTGGAGTACAGCGGGATGCGGCAGCACGCCGAGCGGTTGCGCTGGGAGTACACCAGGTTCACCGGTGCCTCGTAGCCCGGTACCAGACGCTTGTAGGAGTTGGTGGTGGGAGCGGCAAAGGCCAGCACGGCTGGCGCGTGGCGCAACAGGCCGCCGATGTACCACCTCCCCACGTCCGACAGCCCGGCGTAGCCGGTCTCGGCGTAGAAGAGCGGCTCGCCTCCCCTCCAGAGGGACTGATGGGTGTGCATCCCCGAGCCGTTGTCCTGGAACAGCGGCTTGGGCATGAAGGTCGCCGTGTGGCCCGCATCGCGAGCCACGTTCTTCACCACGTACTTGTAGAGCATCAGCTTGTCGGCCATCGACAGCAAGGTGTCGAAGCGCATATCGATCTCGGCCTGCCCGCCGGTACCGACCTCGTGGTGTTGGACCTCGATCTCGATGCCCAGGCGCTCCATGGTGAGGATCATCTCGGAGCGGAGGTCCTGGAAGTGGTCCATGGGCGGTACCGGGAAGTAGCCCTCCTTGTACCTAGGCTTGAAGCCGAGGTTGGGCTCCTCGTCCCTGTCCGCGTTCCAGATCCCCTCTATCGAGTCGACCGAATAGGAGGCCGACCGCTGGTCCTGGGAGAAGCGCACGTCGTCGAAGATGAAGAACTCGGCCTCGGGCCCGAAGTAGGCGGTGTCGGCGATCCCCGTCGAGGTCAGGTAGCCCTCTGCCTTCTTGGCCACGTAGCGCGGGTCTCGCGAGTAGCTCTCGCCGGTGACGGGGTCGTGGACGAAGCAGTTGAGGTTGAGGGTGGGATGCTGGCGGAAAGGGTCCACCACCGCGGTGTCGGGGTCGGGCAGCAGGATCATGTCCGACTCCTGGATCTCCTGGAAGCCCCGGATGGACGAGCCGTCGAAGCCGAAGCCCTCCTCGAAGACGTCCTCGGTCAGCTGGTGGGCTGGCACCGAGAAGTGCTGGGTCAAGCCAGGCAGGTCACAGAACCGCAGGTCCACGATCTCGATACCCTCGTCCTGGGCCAGGCGGAGTACCTCGGCCGGCGTGCGCTGCTGCACTGTTTCCTCCCTCGAGAAGCGGTCTTGGTGGTCACTCAGCTTGGCCTCGGGGCATTTCCTGGCCGTTGCCGGTGTGTGAACACCAAGTGAAGCGGCCCCGGGACCGGCTGGCGCCTGCGACACTAGTGCGGCGGCTCGCCAGACAGCGAGGAGAGCCGGGACAGGTCACGACCGCGAGAGAAGGGCCACATGCAAAGTCAGCAGGATTACGTGCTGAGAACGGTGGAGGAACGGGGAGTCCGGTTCGTCCAGCTCTGGTTCACCGACGTGCTGGGCACGGCCAAGTCGTTCAGCATCACCCCGGCCGAGCTCGAGAACGCCCTGGAGGAGGGGATGACCTTCGACGGCTCGGCCATCGAGGGCTTCAGCCGGGTGCAGGAGAGCGATGTCCTGGCCCGCCCTGACGCCAAGACCTTTCAGCTCTTGCCCTGGAAGACCGACACCCCTGTGGCTCGCGTCTTCTGCGACATCTCCCACCTGGACGGCAGCCCCTTCGAGGGCTGCCCCCGCCAGGTCCTGCGCCGGGCCCTGGACGCGGCCAAGGAGCGGGGGTTCTCCTTCTACGCCGCCCCAGAGGTGGAGTACTTCTACTTCGCCGAGTCGGAGCCGGCCCATGGGCCCAGGCCGATCGACTCCGGCTCGTACTTCGAGCTAACGGTGGCCGACCTGGCTGGGGACCTGCGCAAGCGGACCGTGCTCACCCTGGAGGACATGGGCATACCGGTCGAGTACGCCCAGCACGAGGACGCCCCCAGCCAGCACGAGATCGACCTTCGCTACACCGATGCCCTGACCATGGCCGACACGGTGATGACCACCCGGCTGGTGGTCAAGGAGATCGCCCAGGAGCGGGGCGTCTACGCCAGCTTCATGCCCAAGCCGCTGGCCGGCGTCCAGGGCTCGGGGATGCACACCCACTTCTCGCTCTTCGAAGGCGACACCAACGCTTTCCACGACCCCGGCGACGAGCACGGCCTGTCCAAGGTGGCCAAGGGCTTCATCGCCGGCTTGCTGCATCACGCCGGCGAGATCACCGCCGTCACCAACCAGTGGGTCAACTCCTACAAGCGCCTGGTGGTCGGCTACGAAGCCCCGGTCCACGTCTCGTGGGCTCGCAACAACCGCTCGGCGCTGGTGCGGGTCCCGATCGTCAAGCGGGGCAAGGTGGACTCGACCCGGATCGAGTACCGGGCCCCCGACCCGGCCTGCAATCCCTACCTGGCCTTCGCGGTGATCCTGGCCGCCGGGATGAAGGGCATCTCCGAGGGCTACGACCTGCCTCCCGAGGCAGCCGCCAACCTCTACGCCATGACTGCCGAGGAGCTGGCCTCCGAGGGCATCCGGTCGCTGCCCGGCAGCCTTCACGACGCGGTGGATCTGATGTCCCGCTCCGAGCTGGTGGCCCAGGCCCTGGGCGAGCACGTCTTCGGATGGTTCATCCGCAACAAGCGGGCCGAGTGGGCCGACTACAAGGCACAGGTGAGCCAGTTCGAGCTGGACCGCTACCTGCCCCGCCTGTAAGGGTGGCCAGAGGTCGGTAGGTCAGGACCCCAGAGCGCAGAGCCCCCAAGCATGGAACCGTTACTCGTCTTTCCCGATCCGCCCCCACCCCATCTCGCCCAGGCGCTCGACCGGGCGGAGTACCCCTGGCGAGCAGTGGGCAAGGCCGAGCAGGCCGCCGCCGAGGAGCCCGACGACGGCTGGTCAGGAGCGGTGATCTGGGCGGGAGCGCCGGACGGCCCCGGGGGCGACGATGCCGAGGCCGCGTTCGCCCTGTGCCGGACCCTGCGCAGGCCGGATGATCCCCTCAAGCCCGTCCTGATGGTCGTCACCGAGGCCCGGCTGACAGAGCTCAGGCTGCGCGAGGACCTCTTCGACGACTTCTGCGTGGCGCCCTGCCCGGCCTCGGAGGTGGCGGCCAGGTTGGCCCATCTGTTCTGGAGGACGGGTCTGGGAAGCCGCCCTGAGCTGGTCGAGCACGGGCCGTTGGTGATCGACCTCGAGACCTACCAGGCGGCGGTGGCCGGCCGGCCCCTCGACCTGACCTTCATGGAGTACGAGCTGCTCCGGTTCCTCGCCACCCGACCCGGCAAGGTCTTCACCCGGGAGACCCTCCTCAGCCGGGTGTGGGGCTACGAGTACTTCGGGGGCGCTCGCACGGTCGACGTCCACGTGCGCCGGCTGCGGGCCAAGCTCGGAGAGGAGCACGCCGCCCTCATCCAGACGGTCAGGTCGGTGGGCTACCGCTTCGGCCAGCCTCGCTGGAAGCTGTGACCGGGGAGGGCCCGGTAGCCGGCCCGGCCACGCGGGCCCAGGCCTCCACCTCCACCAGAGCCCCGAGAGGCAGCCCGGCCACCGCCACCGCCGATCGCGCCGGGCGGTGGGAGCCGAGGGCCGCCGTGTAGGCCTGGTTCATCGCCTGGTAGTCGCTCATGTCGGCCAGGAAGACGGTCGTCTTCACCACGTCGCCCAGGCTGGCCCCCTCCGTGCCCAGCAGCACCTCGAGGTTGGCCATGGCCTGGACCACCTGCGCGCCCACCCCCCCCTCGACCAGCTCTCCTCTCAGCAAACCGAGCTGGCCCGAGCAGACCAGCCACTGCCCGGCCCGGACGACAGGGGTGTAGGGCCCCACCGGTACCGTCATGTCGCTGCCCCTCGCCCCCGGGCTGGGGCCATCGTGGGCCACTGCACGGGCAGCCCGTCGTGCACCCAGACGGCGGCGGCCACCGCGACCAGGACTGCGTCTGAGCCGTTGACGGGTGGTCCGCCGTCGTCGCCGATCTCCACCTCCACCTTGGGCATCTCCCTCGCCCCGAGGATGCCGAACGAGCGGATGGTGAGGTCGTGGGGCACGCCGGTGGCCGGGTCCACGGCGATGCCCTCCGAGCGGACCCATCCCAGGGCCATGTGGGCTGCCCCGATGCAGTAGGAGCGCAGGACCACCTGGTCCAGAGGTTCTCCGCAAGATACCCTCACTTGCAGGCGGTCGTCGCTGCCCACCCACGCCTCGGCCTGCCCCCCCGAAGGGGCGGTGACGCGGATCGGGGTGCTGGGGTCGTCGAGGCCGGCGCCCGCCGCCACCAGCACCGCTGCCTCCCCCCATCCCGCCCCGCGAATGGACGCCGAGGTGGGCGGTCCCACCACGTCGACCTCCTCCACCACCAGCCCAGGAGCAGTCCCGGCCACCGCGGCGGCGATCCCCGGTGTGCGGGCCACCCTGATGATCCCCGACCCGTCCGCCATCGCTCCGGCCGCCACCGGCGGTCGCTTGGGGCCAGTCCGCACCACGTCCTCGCGGGAGAGGACCACCCGCACTGGCCGGCCCAGCTGATCGGCCAGCCGGCGAGCGGCGGCAGGCGCCCCCGAGCCCACCTTGGCCCCGAATGCTCCGCCGTTGGCCAGAGCGGTGGCCGGCTCGCCCCCCGGCCGGCACCAGGATGCATCGGTCTCGAGATAGGCAGGCTCGACCCAGGTGGTGCGCAGGGACAGGTCCCACCCACCGGGGGGGATCTCCAGGGGATGGTGGAGGCCGACCGTGCTCCTCCTGCCTTGGACCTTGCCGGCGCTGGTCCTGGCCTCGGCCAGGGTATCGCCCACCGCCCAGCCGCCGCGCCCGTCAGGCACCGCCACCAGGGCGTCGGGGGGTGCCGTGTCGTCGGCGAAGCCACCCTGACCGAGGGCAATCGCCGGTCCGACCCGCTGGCGAGCGCCTCCCTCGATGGTCGCCCTCCAGGCCGCCGCCTCGAGGTCTCGCCCGGTCGGGCGGTCGCTTAGCTGGGAGGTGGCCTGGGCCGCCTCCAAGATGGTCTGCCAACCGGTGCACCGGCACAGGTGGGCTACCAGGGCACTGGCCACCGACGCGTCGTCGAGCCTCTTGGCGCCCTCGAGGCCGGCCAGGCGCATGATTATGCCGGGTGTGCAGTACCCGCACTGGCTGGCCCCGGTGGCCGAGAAGGCTTCGGCCCATGCCCCCCGCCGGGAGGCATCCAGGCCCTCCAGGGTGGTCACGCTGCGCCCAGCCACCCGTCGGAGCGGGGTCACGCAGGCCACCCGGGGGGTGCCGTCCACCCAGACCGTGCAGCAACCGCACTGGCCCTGCGGGCTGCACCCGTCCTTGGTCGTGCGCACGCCGAGGCGGTGGCGAAGGGTCTCCAGCAGGGAGCCCCCGTCGTCGGGGGGATCCACCGCCCGGCCGTCGAGGGTGAAGGCGACTCCCACTCCCTCAGCCCCTCAACAGGAGCTGACGGTCCGGCACAACACGGCGATGGGGATGGCGAAGGAAAGACCCTCGGCGCCCCCCCCGACCAGCTTGGACTCGGTGATGCCGATCACCTGGCCGGACGCGTCCACGAGGGGCCCACCACTGTCTCCTGGGCTGATGGGGGCGGAGAACTGGATGAGCCCCTCTCTCATGGCCGAGACGATACCGCTCGAGACGCTGCCACCCAGGCCGAAGGGCGATCCGACAGCCAGGACCGCGGTGCCCACCGAGGGCGCCGCGCTGGCGCGAGACAGGACCGGCAGCGCCGTCCGGACCTGGATCAGGGCCAGGTCAGCCGCTTTGTCGGCCTTGACTATGGTGCCCGTCAGCTTGACGGACCCCTGACGCATCGACACCTGGCGCCCACCTGCCTCGTAGGTGCCGGCCACCACGTGGTAGTTGGTCACCAACGAGGCGCTCGACCCGCTCGACGCCACCACGAAGGCCGAGCCCAGGTCCTGTCCGCTCACGACGGTGAACACCGCCGCTCCCACCGTCCTGGCCACCGTCGCCGGATCCGGCTGGTGGTGCAGGGCGGCCTCGATGGCCGACACCCGCCCGGAGAGGGCGGCGTCCAGCGCCTGCTGCGCCCGCAGCTGGCGGGAGAGCCGGTTGGTGGTGGCCGTGTCGGTGCGCTGGCGCCCGTCGGCGCCGAGCTGGCTGGCGACCAGGTAGGCGAGCATCGCCAACACCACCACCAGGGCGCCGGCGACCAGCCACCAGGGCCCGACCAGGCGCGCCTGGACCGGCCCCGGGCGAGGGACCGCAGCGGGCGGTTCCGGAGGGTCAGTGGCCCGGCCCGGCGGGCCATGGCCCGCCCTACCGGCGGAGTCGGTGCGGTGCACAGAGCCGGGATTGGGCGGACGCCGGCCGGTCCGGTTCCCCCCGTCCGGAAGGACAGTTGCCGGGGTCGCCGGGGTTGGCGGGGTTGCCGGGGTTGGCTGGGTGTTCAGGGTGGTCGGCGTGGCCGGCGTGATCCCACCTGCCCGCACGCTCCGGCGTGCCGGGGTGGTCCGGGCGGATACCAGCAGCGGGGGGGACGCCGCACGATTCGGCCGGGTGACCGGTGGTCGGGACGCCGCCTTGGCGGGAGCCGGGAGCTTGGGTGTCGCTCGGGAGCCGGCCCGCGGTGCCGGGGCGGGGCGGGTCGCTCCCGCTCCCGGCCTGGGCGGAGGCCGTGCCCCTTTGGCTGGCGGCACGGCCGCGGTCTGGCCCGGCTTCCTGGCGCGGCTCCCTGTCTCTCGAACCGCCCCTGCCACCGTCGGGGACTCTAACCGCTCCCGATGACCTGAATGATCACCGAGGGCTAGCGGTCAATCAGCTGAACGAGGATCCACACCCGCAGGTGCGGGTGGCCTTGGGATTGGCGATGTGGAACCCGGCGTCCTTGAGCCCGTCCCGGTACTCGAGAGTGGCCCCGTCGAGCATCTCGGCGCTGGACTGGTCGACGACCACCTTGACCGGCCCGAAGGAGCGCACGATGTCGTCCTCGGCCAAGTCGGTGTCGAAGAACATCTCGTAGCTGAACCCCGAGCAGCCGCCCGGCCGAACCGCCACCCGGAGCATCTGGTTGGGGTCACCCTCCTGGGCGAGGAGGTCGGCCACCTTGGTCGCCGCCTCCTCGGACAGGGTCACCGGACTGGGCCGACGACCGATCTTCACAGTGGTTGCGCTCACTGGAACCTATTGCCTCCTCGAAGTCGGGCCCACCTGGCCCAAGCACCTCCTAAATACTATCGGGTCCCGCCCAATACAATGCAGCTGTGAGCACCCCCATGGCGGCGGTCCTGGCGGACGAAGTGCGCAGTGTCCTTCGGGGCGTCATCGACCCCGAGCTGGGTGACAACGTGGTCGACCTGGGGATGGTGCGTGACGTGAGTGTGTCCGAGATGGGCCAGGTCACGGTCGAGATCGCCCTCACCATCGCCGGCTGCCCGCTGCGGGAGCAGATCCGGCGCGACGTCGAGGCCCGGGTGACCAGCCTGGCCGGCGTCAGCTCGGTCAAGGTTCGCACGGCGGAGATGGACGCCGACGAGCGCCGCTCGGTGATGGCCCGGGCCAGGTGGAAGGCCAGCCAGCGCCCAGCCCGGACCGACGTCTCCTCCACCACCCAGGTGGTCGCCATCTCGTCGGGCAAGGGAGGGGTGGGCAAGTCCTCGGTCACCGCCAACCTGGCCACCGCCCTGGCCGGCCGTGGCCTGGCGGTGGGAGTGCTCGACGCTGACATCTGGGGCTTCTCTGTTCCGCGCATGCTCGGGTTGGAGGGCCGCATGGACGCCGAGGGAACCTCGGAGGACTGGTCCATCGTCCCCATGGAGAAGAAGGTGGGTCAGGGCCGCCTCGAGGTCGTGTCCATGGGGCTGCTCACTGACGGCGAGGACGATGCCATCATGTGGAGGGGGCTGCTGCTCAACCGAGCCCTGCAGCACTTCGTCGAGAACGTCCGCTGGGGGGAGCTCGACTACCTGCTGGTCGACATGCCCCCCGGCACCGGCGACATCCAGATGGGCCTGGCCCGCCTCCTGCCGAGGACCGAGCTGCTCATAGTGACAACCCCCTCCCTGGCCGCCCAAAAGGTGGCGGCTCGAGCCGCTGACATGGCCCGCAAGAGCTTCTTGCGAGTGGCGGGGGTCATCGAGAACATGAGCACCTTCGCCTGCCCGTGTGGTGAGCGCCACGCCTTCTTCGGCGAGGGTGGAGGCCGGCGCCTGGCCGAGCAGATCGGAGCCCCCCTGGTGGGGTCGATCCCGCTCGACCCGTCGGTGGCGGCGGGGGGCGACTCCGGGATCCCAGTGGCGCTGGGCGACGGACCGGTGGCCGCCGCCTTCGCCGCCTTGGCCCAGCTCCTGGTGGAGGAGGTCGTCCCGTTGGTGGACATGGCCGGCTGCACCGCCCGGCTCCTCGGTCGCGTCGAGGCCGCGCTCGACTGACACTGCTCCGCAGGGGCAACGGTGCTGCGCACTCCCATCACGATGCTCGGCCGGGGTGATGGGCCGGGGCGCTCACGTCGCCCTGCTGGCCAGAGCTGAGGCCACTGGGCCCCGGAGTACCCTCTGGGGCGATGGCCAGCCCTCACTACGACTACCGCAGCATCCTTCCCCGGTCCGCGGTCGGTGTGGCCGCCCTGCTGGTGGCGGCCGCCATCGGGGCGGCCTTCAGCGGCACGATCTTCTTCGCCTACTACCAGTACCGCCAGACCAACACCGAGAACCGCGTCAACTCCTTCATCAACGGCTTCGACAAGCGCTACGGCACCGCCATATCGACCATCCAGGCTGACAGCGTCAACGCCCAGAACGGCATAGCCAAGGCGCTGGAGCCTCTCCTCAAGAACGGGGGGGGCGGGGGCGCCCTCGGCAATCTCCTCCACAAGACCTCCCCCGCGGTCTGGTTCGTGCACACGCTGGGCCCCGATGGCGCACCCTCGGTGGGCTCGGCCGTGGCGGTGGCATCGGACAGCGGGCAGACCCTCCTGCTGACCTCCTACAACACCATCCAGGCGGCCACCCACAGCCCTGGCCCCACCGTCTACCTCCGCAAGAACAACACTGACATCCCGGCCACTGTCTACAACTGGCAGCCAGGGAGCGACCTGGCCCTGCTCAGGCTCAGCGCGGGGAACATGCCGACGTTGACCTTCGCCACCTCACCCGCCACTCTCGGGGAGCAGCTCTTCGCCATCTCCGGGGCGGGCTCCGACGGTGGTTCCATCAGTCCCGGCCAGGTCAATGACGCCTCCGCCAACGTCATCCAGAACGACGTCCCGATCGGCCCCGCCTTCCAGGGAGGGCCCCTCATCGACGCCGGCGGCAACATCGTCGGTATAGCTTCGCTGGCCTACAGCCCGCTCGGCTTCCTCTCCAGCGGGGTCTACTTCGGAGTACCCATCCAAGCTGCCTGCAGCCAAGTCCTGAGGTGCCCGGGCGGTACCCCCCAGGCTGGCGCCCCCTCCGCCTGACCGCCGGCCGGCAGGCGGCTCAGCGCCCGGGGGCCGAGGTGGGAGGGGGGCCGGCGGAGCCGGGAGCGGCGGCGGGCAGAGTGGTGGTGGTCGTCGAGGTGGGCGCGGTCGTGGTCGGGGGAATGGTCGGCAGGGTGGGAGCGGCCGGAGTGGGAGGGCCGTAGACGTACGGTCCCCCGGACCCGGTCGGCTCCGGCCTGAGCTGGTCACCCGGGCTGATGCCGTGGCGCTGCTGCAGGGCCAGCACGTCGGGCGGCACACTGAGCGGGGGGGGCTGGTCGAAGGCGGTCACCGGCACGCCCTGCAGGGCCTGGGACATGAAATCGTGCCAGACCTGAGCCGGTATGGTCCCGCCGAAGACCTGGCTCACCCCCTTGATGCCGGTCAGCGAGTGCTTGAACTCGAAGTCGGAGAATCCCATCTGCACGGCGGTCGACAGGGTGGGGGTGTAGCCCACGAACCAGGCGTCGTGAAACCCCTCGGTGGTCCCGGTCTTGCCTGCCGCCGGCCGACCGCTGAGCACCGCGTTGGGGTAGCCAGTGCCGTGCTGGATCACCCCGGTGAGGATGTCGGTGACGTTGTCGGCGACCGCCTTGGTGATGACCGGGACCCCCTGGGGGTGCGTGTTGTCGATGACGGCCTTCCCAGAGGGCCCCACCACCCGCACGATCGGGGACGGATCGATCCGCAGCCCGTGATTGGCGAAGGTGGAGTAGGCCGAGGCCATGTCGAGCGGAGAAACGCCGACCACGCCCAGGGTATAGGTGAGGCCGTGGTACTTGGGGCTGTACCACGCGCTGGTGATCCCCAGCTTCTTGGCCATCTCGGCCACCTTGGCCACTCCGACGTCCTGGATGATCTGGGCGTACACGGTGTTGATCGACAACCAGGTGGCGGTGCTGACGGTTACCGGCCCTTGGCCCCCGCCCTCTGCGTTGTGGATGACGCACTGGCCGCCGACGCAACCGGGTACCTGGAAGACGTTCGGGGCGGGGTAGACCCGGCTGGGCAGGATCCCAGACGACAGGGCGGCGGCCAGAGTGAACGGCTTGAAGGCCGACCCGGCCTGCAACCCTCCTCCGCCACCGGTGATGGTCTGCCCGTCCCAGCAGGTGGCGTTGACCACCACCTCGGCGCCAGGGTCCGACGACAGGTCGCGGGGGCAGCCTCCCAGGGCGATGTTGACCTGTGAGGCGTTGAAGTCCCGCCCGCCGACCAGGGCCTTTACGTAGCCGGTGGCCGGCTCCACCGACACGAGCGACATGTCAAGGGGCGGCGACGTACCCGCCAGCTCGCTGGATATCCGGGCCTGGGCGTTGGCCTGGAGGGCCGGGTCGAGGGTCGTCTGGATGCGCAGACCTCCCCGGTAGAGCTCGTCGGGCCCCAACTTGGCCAGCAGGTAACGCCTGACATAGTCGAAGAAGTAAGGGTACTTGGGCTGCTGCTGCTGCGGCGGCGGGTAGACGACGGTCTGGGGGAGTCCCTTCTTGACCCCCCCCGGCAGGCTGAGCACCTCGGCCATGGCCGCCTGGTACTGCTGCTGGTCGAGGTAGTGCTGGTCGAGCATCTCGCCCAGTACCAGCTCACGGCGCTGCTCCCCCTGGGCCAGGCTGACCAGGGGGTCGTAGTCGCTGGGGGCAGGGATCAGGCCGGCCAGTAGGGCGGCCTGAGATGCGTCGAGCTGGCTCACCGGGATTCGGAAGTACTCCTCGGCGGCGGCCCCTGCTCCGTATGCCCCCTCGCCGAGGTAGATGGTGGAGAGGTAGTCGTACATGACCTGGTCCTTGGACGCCCGGCGGCTCAGCTGGGTGGCCAGGACGGCCTCCCTCAGCTTGCGGGTGAGCGTGCGACTGCCACTGGTGTAGGCGTTCTTCACGTATTGCTGGGTGATGGTCGAACCGCCTTGGAGGGTCTTGCCATTGCTGATGTCCGCCCAGGCCGCCCTCAGGGTGCCCCCGAAGGATATCCCCCCCTCGTGGTAGAAGTTGCGGTCCTCGGCCGCCACCACCGCCTGCTTGAGCACGGTGGGGATGTCCGACACCCGCACCGGGATGTTCTGACCGACGGGGCGGAACTCGCCGATCTCGTTCCCGGAGGCGTCGTAGACGATGCTGACCCGGGAGGCGGGCGTCACATTGGGCGGAGGTAGCGCAGCGGGCAGGGGCAGGTACACGAAAGCACCCACCACCACCAGGACGGCCGCTATGGGCGCGCCGACGACACCAAGCACGGCACCAGCCGCGATACGAAATCCGGGCAGCATGGGCGACCATCCTGGCACGCCGCCAACGACGGGCGACAAGGGGGCCCGGCCCGAGGACGGGGCCCGCAGACCTCTAGGCTTCACTCGGTGAGGCCGCCCTCGGTCGACTCGCTGGCCCGCAGCCTGGCCGACACCGGCCTTCCTCACCCGCTGCTGGTCGATGCCGCCCGCCAGGCCATTGCCGCCGGCGATCCGGGCTCGGCGCGGGCCGTGGCGGAGTCCGTAGCCCTGGCCCTGCTTCGCCCGGTCGTCAACGCCACCGGGGTCCTCCTCCACACCAACCTTGGTCGTGCTCCTCTGGGGCCCCTCCCCGACCCCGCCCTCCCAGGACCCGCCTTCCCAGGGCTCGCCAGCCATGGCGCCGTCCGGGCCACCAACCTGGAGCTGGACCTGCGAACCGGCAAGCGGGGATCGCGCCGGGACCACGCCGCCACGCTGCTCGCCGGGGCCACCGGAGCCGAGGCTGCCCTGGTGGTCAACAACGGGGCGGCCGCCGTCCTGTTGGTGCTGGCTGCCCTGGCCGCGGGGCGGGCGGTGGTGGTCAGCCGGGGGGAGCTGGTCGAGATCGGAGGGGGCTTCCGCATACCCGAGGTGCTGGCCACCTCGGGAGCCAGACTGGTCGAGGTGGGCACCACCAACCGCACCAGGTTGGCCGACTACTCCCAGGCTCTCGGCTCCAATTCAAGGGTCGGGGGCTCCGGGGTCGGGGGCTCCGGGGTCGGGGGCTCCGGGGTCGGCGGCTGGGAGCCGGGGGACCCCGCCCTGCTCCTCAAGGTCCACCAGTCGAACTACCGGATGACCGGCTTCACCCAGGCGGTGGGGGTGGCCGAGCTGGCCGAGTTGGGCTGCCCGGTGGTCGCCGACATCGGCTCCGGGCTGCTCGACTCCCGGGCCCCGTGGCTCCCCGGGGGCCCTCCCAGATGGCTGGCCGGGGAGCCAGCTGCCCGCCAGACCCTGGCAGCCGGCGCGGCCTTGGTCACCTTCTCGGGGGACAAGCTGTTGGGTGGCCCCCAGGCTGGCGTGGTGGCCGGTCGGCGAGACCTGGTCGAGCGCTGTGCCCGCCACCCCCTGGCCCGCGCCCTGCGGCCGGGCGGGTTGGTGCTGTCCGCCCTCCAGGCCACCTGCCTGGCGTACCTGGGCGGAGACGCCCTGGCCATTCCCTTCTGGCGGATGGCCACCGTCGAGGTGGCCGAGCTGCGCCGTCGGGCCCTCGCCCTGGGCGTGGGCGACCCAGTGGAGTGCTCCTCGGTGGCCGGGGGAGGCTCCTTGCCAGGCCTGGACATCCCCTCGGCCGGCGTGAGCCTGGCGGGCGACCACACGGCCAGCCTGCGGGCGCATGACCCTCCCGTCATCGCCCGGACGCTCGACGGCCGGACCCTCCTCGACCTGCGCAGCGTGGACCCCGCCGACGATGCCGTGGTGGCCCACGCGCTGGCCGCCTGCCGGGCCGGGGCGGGACAGCCAGGCCAGCCAGCCCAGTGCACGTAGTCGTCACCGCCGGCCACGTCGACCACGGCAAGTCGACCCTGGTCCAGGCTCTGACCGGGACCGACCCTGACCGTTGGGCAGAGGAGAAGGCGCGGGGTCTCACCATCGACCTGGGCTTCGCCCGGACGGTCCTGCCCTCGGGGCGGGAAGTGGCCTTCGTCGACGTGCCCGGCCACGTCCGCTTCATCAAGAACATGCTGGCCGGGGTGGGGGCAGTGGATGCCTGCCTGTTCGTGGTGGCGGCCACCGAGGGATGGAAGCCCCAGTCCGAGGAGCACCTGCGCATCCTGGAGCTGGTGGGGCTCCGCCATGGGCTGGTGGCCCTCACCAAGGTGGCCGGCCTCGACGGCGAATGGCGACAGCTGGCCGCCCTGGACGTGGCTGACCGGCTGGCCGGCAGCTTCCTGGAGGGCGCCCAGGTGGTGGAGGTGGACGCCCGGGCGGGAGTGGGCCTGCACCAGCTTCGCCAGGAGCTCGACCGGCTGGTGACCGACACGCCGACGGCGGCCGACCGGGGACGGCCTCGGCTGTGGGTCGACCGGTCCTTCCCCGCCCGGGGATCGGGCACGGTGGTGACCGGCACCTTGGCGGGAGGTCGGCTGGCCGTCGGCGACGAGCTGGCCGTGATGGGCCCGGGCGTTCCCCGTGGGCCGGCCGTTCGGGCTGGCCGCGGCCGGGGACCGGCCTCCCGGGCGGTGAGGGTGCGGGTACGTGGGCTGCAGAGCCACGCGCAGCCCCTGGCCTCCGCCGGGCCGGGGCGGCGGGTGGCCGTCAACCTGACCGGCCTGGCCCACCACGACGTGGCCCGGGGCGATGCCCTGGTACGTCCGGGCCAGTGGGCGCCGTCCCAGGTACTCGACTGCTCCCTCGCCGTGCTGGCCAGCCTCGACCACCTGGTCAGCCGGCGGGGCGCCTACCACGCCCACATCGGCTCGGGCGAGCATGCCGCCCGCCTGCGGGTACTGGGCACCGAGGCCATCGAGCCGGGAGGCCAGGGGCTGGTAAGGCTCCACCTCCCCACCGCCCTCCCCCTGGTCCCCGGTGACCGCTACGTGCTGAGAGAGAGCGGGCGGGACGAGACGGTCGGCGGAGGCGAGGTGCTGGACGTGGCACCGGTCCAGCCTGCCTCCCGGGCCCGGCCCGACCGGTCGGTTGCCAGGGTGGTGGCCGAGCGGGGCTGGGTGGACGCCGAGGTCCTCGAACGCCTGACCGGAGCAAGCCAGCAGCCCACGCTGGGGCGCTGGGTGGTCGACCCCGCCGCCCTGGAGGACATGGTTCGCCAGGTGCGGGCAGCGGTCGGCTCGGCCGGCCCGACCGGACTGGACCTGGCGTCCCTCGACGACCGGGGCCGTGCCGTGCTGGCCGGGCTGCCCGACGTGATGGTGGAGGCGGGCCGGGCCCATCCGGCCACCCGTGATGGCGAGGGGGCCGGCGTCCGCTGGCCTGACCATCCCTTCCTGTCTGCCCTGGCTGCTGCGCCGTTCGCTCCTCCCGACCCAGCCGAGCTGGGAGTCGAGCCCTCGGAGGTTCGAGAGCTGGTCCGCAGGGGGCTGGTGGTGGAGAGGGACGGGGCATGGTTCGCCCCGTCCGCAGTGGACCAGGCCGCCCGGGTGGTGGCCCGCCTCCTCCTGGACAACCGGGCCGGGGTGACGGTGGCCGCGGTGCGCGACCAGCTGGGCACCACCCGCCGGCACGTCCTGCCGCTCCTGGCCCACCTGGACGCCACCGGGGTGACCAGGCGCCGGGGAGACGTGCGGATCGGCGGCCCTCGCCTGCCGGCACCCGCTCCCGCCGAGCCCCGTCCCCCGGAGCAACGGTGCCAGCCCGGCAGCGCTGGACAGGCGAGCCCGCCGGCTTGAGCCAGGGGCACCGACAACTGCGGGTGGCCCGAGGCGCCCGGGCGGCAGGAGCATGTTTCGCTAGGCTGGCGGGCCGTGGCCAGCGCGAAGCCGCCCGCCAGCACCGTGAAGCCTGTGCCCAGGGGCGCCGCAGCGGCCCGCTCCCGAAACGTCGCCCTGGCCTGGATCGCCGGCGTGGTGGTGCTGGCCGTGGTGGCCGCCTTCGTCGTGGTGTACCTGACCAGGAGCACCCCCAAGGCCACCCACACCACCGGCGCGCCGTCCGACGTCGTCCAGGCGGTCACCCACGTACCACCCGCCACCCTGGCGGCGGTGGGCTCCGGCAACGGCGTGCACGCTCCCTCCCCGATCAAGGGGGCGCCGGCGCTCACCCAGGGCGGCCTGCCCCAGGTGGTCTACGTGGGAGCCGAGTACTGCCCGTACTGCGCCGCCGAGCGCTGGGCCATGGTGGTGGCCCTCAGCCGGTTCGGCACCTTCTCGAACCTGGGGGTCACCGAGTCGGCCACCAACGACACACCGCCGGCCATCCAGACGTTCAGCTTCTACGGCTCGCGCTATTCCAGCCCCTACCTGGCCTTCACGCCGGACGAGATCCAGAGCAACCAGCCCTCGGCCTCCGGCGGGTACACCACCCTGCAATCGCCGACGCCCCTGGAGACCAAGCTCTGGCGGACCTACGACACCTCCACCTACACCGGGCTGCCCGCCGCCGACGACGGCAGCATCCCCTTCGTCGACTTCGCCAACCGTTACCTGGTGGCGGGGGCCAGCTACCCAGTGACCACCCTGTCGGGAGTCACCCGGGCCAACGTCGCCGGGAGCCTGGCCGACCCCTCGAGCCCCATCGCCCAGCAGGTCGACGCGGCGGCCAACCTCATCACCGCCGCCCTCTGCGAGGTAACCGGCAACCAGCCCGCGTCGGTGTGCACCACTGGCGCGGTCCCCAAGGCCGAGAGCGTCCTCGGCACCTCCGCCGGCTCTTCGGGTGGGTCCAGCACCCCGGCGGGAGGAGCCAGCCCGCCGGCGGGGTCGTCGACCCTGCCTGGCTCCGGCGGATGACGGGAGGGGGTCCCCGCTCCGCCTCCCGCCTGCCAATGAGCTGGTTGCCGGTGGCATCGGTCCCGCTGTCGCTGGCGGGAGTGGGGGTGTCCACCTACCTCACCCTGGCCCACTACACCACGGCGTCCATCCTGGCCTGCCACGGCACCGGCCTGGTCGACTGCGCGGCGGTGACCACCAGCCCTCAGTCGATGGTCTTCGGGATACCGGTGGCGGTGCTGGGACTGGGCTGGTTCGTGGCCATGTCGGTCCTGAGCCTGCCGGCCGCCTGGCGCTCGTCGTGGGCATGGGTCGCACCTGCCCGGTTGGCTCTGGTGGTTGGCGGAATGGGCTTCGTGCTGTACCTCGTCTATGCCGAGCTGCTGGTGCTGCACCACATCTGCCTGTGGTGCACGAGCGTCCACGCCCTCACCTTCGTGCTGTTCATGCTGGTGGCCGTGGGCACCGCCCAGTCCAGCCAGGGCCTTCGGCCGGAGCCGGCCGGCTGCCAACCCGTCAGACAGACACGTCGTCCAGCAAGGCCTTCCGCTCGACCTCGTTGAGCCCACCCCAGATCCCGTGGGGCTCCCGGATGCGCAGGGCGTAGTCGAGGCACTGGCGGCGCACCAGGCACCCGGCGCAGATCCCCTTGGCCCTGGACTCCCGGGCCGCCTTCTCCTCTTTGCGCTCGGTGTAGGAGGGAGGGAAGAAGGCGGACGCATGGGGCCCTCGGCAGGCGGCCCGCATCTGCCACAGCTCGTCAGTGCTCTGCACTCTCAACCAGCTCCCCTCACCGGGAGACGACGCTACCCCCGCCCCTGGGGTGGTACAAGAGGCAAACGGTAGGCTGGCCGCCGAGATGGACGTCGCCGCCTTCTGCCGGCAGAGCCGCGTCCTCATCGTCGCCGGCAAGGGCGGGGTGGGGAAGACCACGGTCACCGCCGCCCTGGCCCGGGTGGCCGCCCGGCACTCCCTGCGCACCCTCGTCGTCGAGCTGGAGGCCAAGAGCGGGCTGGCGACGGCGTTCGGCCAGCCCGGCGGCCTCGACTACCAGGAGTCGGTGCTGGAGCCGGCGGGCGCAGAGGCAAGCGCAGGGGCCGAGATCCGGGGACGGGTGCTGACCCCCGACGACGCCCTGCTCGACTACCTGGCCGAACACGGGTTGCGGCGCGTGTCGCGGCGCCTGATGTCGTCGGGCGCCGCCGAGGTGGTGTCCACCGCCGTGCCCGGGGCCCGGGACATCCTGGTGCTGGGCAAGGTCAAGCAGCTGGAGCGAGGGGGCTCGGCCGACCTCATCATCGTCGACGCCCCGGCGGCCGGGCACGCCATCACCTTCCTCACCAGTGCCACCGGCCTGCTGGACTCGGCCAGGGGCGGCCCGGTACGGTCCCAGGCGGCCGAGGTGGTGGGGATGCTGGGCGACCCCAGCCGTTGCCAGGTGGTCCTGGTCACCTTGGCCGAGGAGATGCCGGTGAGCGAGGTGGTGGAGACCGCCTACAAGCTGGAGGACCGGGTGGGCATCAGCCTGGGCCCGGTGGTGGTCAACGCCTTGTACCCATGCCTTGCCGGTCTCGAGGCTGACCCCATGGAGGCGGCGGCCGCGGCCGGGGTGGAGGTGAGCGCCGGGCAGGCCGAGTCCATGCGGGCGGCGGCCGCATTTCGCGGCCGGCGTCAGCAGCTCCAAGCTGATCAGCTGGGGCGGCTGGCCGAGGCGCTGCCGCTGCCCCAGGTCCATCTTCCCTTCGTCTTCAGCACCGCCATCGGGCCGGCCCAGAGCGCCATCCTGGCCGATGCGGTGGTCAAGGGCGTGCGAGCGCTGCCCGACCCGGGCCCGGACGGCTATGGGGCCAGGCTCCCGGGCGCGGCGGCGACCGATGAGGCGGCGGTCGGGGCGGCGGACCATTGATCGATCTGGCCGAGGACATGTCCGGACTGGCCCAGGACCGGGCCATCGTCGTGTGCTGCGGCGCAGGCGGTGTGGGCAAGACCACCACATCGGCGGCCATCGCCCTGGAGGGTGCCCGCCGAGGGCGGCGGGCCTGCGTGGTGACCATCGATCCCGCCCGTCGCCTGGCTGACGCCCTGGGGCTGGAGTCCCTCACCAACCGCCCGGGCCTGGTCGAAGGTGACTGGCCGGGCGAGCTGTGGGCCCTGATGCTGGACACCAAGGGCACCTTTGACGACTTGGTGGCCCGCTATGCAGGAGGAGAGGACCAGGCCCGGACCATCCTCGACAACCGGCTGTACCGCAACCTCTCCGACGTCCTCTCCGGGACCCAGGAGTACATGGCCGCAGAGAAGCTCTACGAGCTGGCCAACGAGGGACGCTTCGACCTGATCGTGGTGGACACCCCCCCGACCCGCAACGCCCTCGACTTCCTGGAGGCCCCCCGCCGGCTCACCCGGTTCCTCGACAACCGGGTCTTTCGGATGCTGGTGGCGCCCACCCGGGCCTACCTGCGGGCCATGAGCGTGGCCACCCAGGCCTTCCTGCGCACCATCTCCCGAGTGGTCGGCACCGAGATGATGGGCGACGTGGTGGCCTTCTTTCGGGCGTTCGAAGGGATGGAGGAGGGCTTTCGGGAGCGGGCCAACCGGGTACGGGCCCTGCTGTCCGAGCCGACGACCGCCTTCGTGGTGGTGGCGTCGCCGCGAGACGACGCGGTGGAAGAGGCCCTGTTCTTCGTCCACAAGCTCCAGGAGGCCGGCATCCCGATCCAGGCGCTGGTGGTCAATCGCCTCCACCCGCATTTCGGCGCGGAGCAGGGACCTCCCACCGAGGCGGTGAACGGGCCGCTGGGTGACCTGGTGGCCAACCTGGCTGACCTTCGTTCAGTGGCCGAGGAGGAGGAGCTCGGCTTCGCCGAGCTCGCCTCCCGGGTGGCGCCGTCTCCAGTGGCGAGGGTGCCTCTGCTGACCGACGACGTCCACAGCCTGGCCGGCCTCGACCAGGTGGCAGCTCATCTGTTCGGGCCGGACCGGCGACCGGCCACGGGCGGCGGACCGGGCCTGGACGGGGGGCCAGCGGGCGAACCGTCCCCCGGCGGCCGACCGGACCTGGGCGACCGGCCGGCCCCGGCACCGGCTGGCTGATGCCTCACTCCTCCTCGACCGGCGGGCTCTCCATCAGGGCGGCGGCTGCCTCGTCCACCGTGCCCACCACTGTGACGATGCGGTCGAAGCCGGTGGTGCGCAGCAGGCGGGTGAGGGTGGGGCGGCTGCAGCTCACGGCCACGTCGCCGCCGAGCTCACGGGCCCGGCGGATACCTCCGATGAGGGCGCCCAGCCCGGCCGAGTCCACGAAGGGCACGGCCGACATGTCGATGAGCAGGCGCGGGCTGGTGGCCAACTGAGCCAGAGCCTGGCGGAACTGGCTGACGGTGAAGGCGTCGAGCTCACCGACGGGCCGGCACAGGGTGTACCCGTTGGTGGCGTCGATCTGGATGTCGAGCAACGCTTCTCCTCGTTGTCTGGCCTCGAGGACTGTTGCCGCCCGTTCTGGCCGGCCTGCCGCGCACGCCTCGTGACACCCCGGCCGGCCACCGTTCCACCGGCCGCCGACTGCGTCGGCTGGGTACCCAATGCTACCCCGACGCCGGCCGGGCTACCCTAGGGCGTGGCCAAGGTCCTGATCGTCAGTGACGGGGCCAAGGTCAGGGCCGAGGTCCGGTCGGTCCTCGCCGGTCCCCGCACCGAGGTCCGGGAGCTCGACGCCGGGGCCCTGGTGGCCGGCGAGGTCAAGCTCGACCCACCCGACCTGGTAGTGCTGGACCTCCAGGTCGGGAACATGGGGGGCATGGCGACCTGCCTGGACCTGCGCCTGGAGGAGGCCGCCGGGCGCCTTCCTCACGTGCCGGTGCTCATGCTGGTGGATCGCCGGGCCGACGTCTTCCTGGCCCGGCGGGCGGCGGCCGAGGGCTGGGTGGTCAAGCCCTTGGACCCGATACGGCTGCGAGCGGCCATACAGGCGGTGCTGGGGGGCGGGACCTACGAGGACACCTCCTACCAGCCGTCGCCGGTCCTGGTCGGGGTGAACCCGGGCCCCCGCCCCTGATGCCGGTCCGGGCTCGGGCCGTGCCGGGCCACGGGCCGCCCATCGGGTAGCATCGGGCGGACCACACGGGAAGTAGCGCAGCTTGGTTAGCGCGCAGCGTTCGGGACGCTGAGGCCGCGGGTTCAAATCCCGCCTTCCCGACCAGGTCGGGGGGGGTGTGGATGATCGTCACGCCCCTTCCATCCCGCGTTCGTCCCGCGGGACGTCCTTCGCGGGGTCGAAACCGCTCGCCGCTGCACCCTGCCCGCTCGCCGCTACACCCCGCCCGCGAAGAGCACCATGCAACCAAGAGCCGCGTCACCATCGATGAGTAAAGCCGGCCCGGTCGAGTCAGATGGCACTTCGTGGTAGATCATTATTGCCACGCCGAATAAACGGCCACTGGAGAGCCTGTTGTCTCAGGGGGTGAAGTTACGCTACCGCCCTCAATAAATCATGAGCAACAGCAGTAGCGTCAATAGGTCAGCGCTGCCCCGGTTACTTCACTGACGATTGCGACCTCGAGAGTGGTGACGGCGGCCTCTTGATGCTCGCTCGGTGGTTCTTGGGCTGGAGGCTAGCCGTGCAGCCGTCGCGGCAGACGGCTCGCCATGCAGCGCACTGGCGCCAGCCAGGGCGCCGGATGCGCGTTCAGGCAGCGGATGTCACGAGTTGCAGCTGGCCAGGATCGATCTCGACCTGCTCGGGAAGCGTGACGACGATCTTGCGAGATGCCTCCAAGTCCTGGCGCACCCCGACGATAGTGATTCCCACGAGCCGGCCGTTCGCATCAAAGCGCAGGTGGTGGCCCTCAGGGGACTCGTCGAACTCCACTGCGCTGGCCGGGTCACCGATGTGTAGGTAGAGGACGTCGGCGCCCGCGTCGTAGTCCACGTTGTCGAACGTGATCCCGGCGACGGTGATGGTCTGCTGGTCGGTCATGGCAGGCTCCGGCGGCCGAAGGCGGTGACAACGCTGCCTGTGGCCCCCTCCCAGTGTACGACCACCTTCAGCCATCGGCTCGGCCCACCTCGACCGTAGAACCACTCCTCGTGAGCGTGGCGACCCGACACCCGGTGGGCAGGGCTTCTCAGTACCTCTAGGACCAGGCCACGCCAGTGAGCGAGCTCCGGGTGGCGGCGCAGGACGTGCGCCCAGCGCTCCTCGGTGAGGACGATCGTATGGCCGTCGGCCCCGGCGACCCTTTCAGGGCTCATTCTCGGTCGTGGAACGCCACGTCTTCAGGTGGGGTGGTGCAGCGGACGAGCGGTTGTCGTCCTCCCGACGTCGTCGGGCCGCTCGACCGCGAGGTGGTCGGCCGGGGCGGCTCGGGCGTCGGCGGAGACGAACACGGTTCGAGTGATGTTGCCCTTGCCGCGCCCCCCGGTCAGGCGGCCCGCTTGGCAGCCCGGAGCCCGATCCGGGGTGGCCGGGGCGAGCTGAGCCAGGTCGAGGTTCACCAGCTCCTCGCGCCACAGCCCGGTGGACAGCAGCAGGTGGACCATGGCTCAGTCTCGCAGCGGACGGCCGTAGGCGTGACCACTCTTGGGATCCGGGCTGCCGACTCCTGAGCTGGTGGAGGCTTCAGGCGGTCCACCACGCTCTTGAGGGAGCTGACCTGGCCGGGCTCAGCGGGCGGCCGCTGATGGGCCGGCGGTGTCGCTTGGCCAAGACGAGCTTCCCCGCCCCGGATCCGCGCCTCGTCTGCCTGGGCCGATCTCGTTAGCCTGGGCGCTGTGCCGGTGGAGATGGCGTTCTGGCGAGTCGGCGGTGGCGAGACTACTAGGAAACTGTCTTTTCAGCGTCTCGACCAGGAGGCGCGACTGGAGACTCTCCTGACCCACGATGTCTCCGTGCTTGGCCTCGACATCCTCGTCATCGGACGCCAGGTCCTAACCGCCCACGGGAAGCGGATCGACCTGCTTGGTGTCGACGTCGAAGGCGACCTACACGTTATCGAACTGAAGCGGGACAAGACCCCTCGAGAGGTCATCGCCCAAAGTCTTGACTATGGCTCGTGGGTTCAGAGCCTCACCCGCGAGGAGATCGCTGACATCTACACGAGGTTCGCTGACGGTGGTGCGCTTGAAGCAGCCTTCGCCGAGCGGTTCGGGGGTCGGCTTCCTGAGGTCATCAATGAAGCGCATCACCTGGTGATCGTCGCATCGGAGCTCGATCCGAGCACCGAGCGCATCGTTACCTACCTCCGCTCGAGTTACGATGTACCCCTCAACGCCCTCTTCTTCCGGTACTTCGCCGATGAAGACCGGGAGTACCTCGCACGGTCATGGCTCGTCGACCCGATCGAAGATGCGGCTGAAACAGCCAGGAAACTGCCATGCAAGGTTGGCAAGAAGGAGGCCTGGAACGGCCAGGACTTCTACGCGGCGGTCGGCGAAGAGGACTCGCGGCGATGGGCCGACCTGGTCAAGTACGGTTTCATCTCGGCCGGGGGCGGACGGTGGTACTCCCGGACACTGGAGTCACTGTTCGTCGGGGCTCGGGTCTTCGCCTGCATTCCCAACACTGGCTACGTAGGTGTCGGAACTGTGCTCGACGAGGCGGTGCCGGTCGGTGACTTCATGGTCGAGACGCCCACGGGCAAGGTCCCGTTGTTGACGCTCCCGCTCGAAGCCCCCGATATGGGTCAGATGGTCGACGACCCCGAGAAGCGGGAGTACGTCGTTCGAGTCCATTGGATCAAGACCCTGCCAAAGGATATGGCGATCTGGGAGAAGGGGATGTTCGCCAACCAGAACTCGGCTTGCAAGCTGCGGAACCGGTTCACGCTGGAACGGCTGGTCGAGCGGTTCGGTTTAGATCAGTAGCAGCAGCAGAAATGATGGCACTGATAAGGGGAGAAAAGGAGAGACAGCGAGTCTATTGTAGGGCGCGACGTGTGAGGAGTGGCGATAGGGGCAGCCATACATCCAGCGTGACTCCAAGACGAAGATGGTCAGCGCTACCCCGGTTACTTCACTCACGATCGCGGAGGGTAAGAAGCCACCAAGTGGCCAGGGGGCGGCGAGCGGCCCCCTGCTTGTCAGGCTGACGTGAGACATCTGCTGTAGGCCCACCATCCCCACCAGGCGAGACATGACCTCCCTACGTGTCAAACTGAGGGGCGCCGGGAAGGACCGTGCGGTAGCTCATCTTGGATGCCTTGGCCACCGCCTTTTTCGCCTCCACGGCCTAGCACCCGTGACATCTAGCCAGCCAACAAGCGGCGCTGGCGCTCATCGAGCAGCCGAGCCATGAAGGAGAAGAACCGCTCCAGGCCCTCCTCGATCAGCTCCATGCATACAAGTGACCTCACTCTGCCTCGAAAGTCGCGGATTGATAGCTCGCGAGCCTTAGTGCCCTGAAGCAACCCTGTCGAAGAGGAGACTGTCCCGCCGCCTGCGACTCGGCCTCGGTCAATTTACTTACTCCCCAGACTGGATCTCCCCTCCCGTGTCGAAGTACCTATTGATATACTCTCTCTCACACAACTTGCTCTCGCGGATGAGTGAAAATAACTCTGCGCCCGGCGTTAGCACTGGCGCTAACGGGCCGTAGGCTTGGGCTAGCTCCAGTGCTTTAGCGTTTAGCTTTTCGGCATATGAGACTGTATGTGCTAATGCTTTGGCCAACGCGTCATCGAGAGAATCACCCTCACACAGCACGATTCTTTCCTCGTATACACCGCGATCATGTTCAATTATGCACCGTACGGAATAGTAGCTATAGTGTGAGGACATTTAGAACCTATCCGGCGCGCTGGAGCGCCTTGACGATCTCCATCCCGGGGACCGCCGGGACTGGCCCTCGCATCAGGCGACGTCGAGCGTCACGGTGAGTTCAGGCGGCGGGCCGGTCTCGGCCAAGAGTACCTCCAGGGCCGCTCGAAGGTCAGCCACCGCAGCCTCCTCGGTGGGCCCGTCCCCCACCGCGCCGACTCCGGGGCCCAGCTGGGCGGACGCGCACCACACCCCGTCTTCGTCCTGGGAGACCCGGTAGGGCACGTGGACAACCCTGCTCACGGTCACCATTCTGGCACGGCTGGAGCAGCGGATCGGCGGGCCGAACCGTCCCGCTTCCATCCCGCGTACGCCTCGATCCGCCCTCGTTCCGGAGCAGCCGATCTACAGCTTGACCAGCACATTCTGTTCGCCCAGGTTCGGGCGAAACCGCCCAAGGAGCGTGCGGGACGCTGAGGTCGCGGGTTCAAATCCCGCCTTCCCGACTCGCGGAGGTGCTGACCAGACAGCTCGGCGCCAGATCCGAGCTGTCAGGACTGGCCAGGTGGTCGTGGTCTAATCCCGCCGCAAAAGGACTGAACCCACATCGAGCGACCCGGCGGCCTTGCCCCGGGGCCAACCGGCATCGTTGCCCGGCGCCGGCAACCTGCTCCCCACCTGCACCTGCCACTCGCGCTGTTCCCACCCTTGCGCTGGCTCGCACGTCGATGTCGGAACCCTCGTCGAGCACTACCTCGACAGACCCGGTGCCGCAGCGGATCCGGGAGCGCTGGGCCCCCAGCGCCCCCTTGAGCCGAAGGCTTCCGCTGGACACGACCGCGTCCAGCGGTCCCCCGGACTGAGAGATGAGAAGCGACCCGGTCTCCATCCGGATCCGGATCTGGCCATCGAGTCCACTGATCCGCACTGCCGCCGCTACCGCGATCTCGGCAATGAGCTCCATGTCAGGGGGCATCCGGACGCCCAGGGTTGACTGATCCCCCTGGCCCACCGTCCAGGCAGAGCAGACCCCAGGGCCGGACAGGGTGCATCGCAGATGTCCCTCCCTGGGGAGCTCGCCCTCCACGACCATCACATCGCCGTCACGGTGGGACCGATGCGGCCCGACCACAGCCGGGTCGATCAGGCCCGGGACCCCCTCAAGTTCCACATCCTCGAAGCTGCCCCTCAAGATCAGCCGCCGAGGATGGCTCGCACCGGGCAGTTCGAGGGCCGGCTGGTCGCTGCCGATCGACTTGGACCCCCCGGCGGCAGCTCGCTGACCGGGCGCCAGCTGGTTGGCGCCTGGACATGGACCGGCTGGTTGGGGGCAGAGACGTCCATGTCGACGGTCAGGCGCACGCCAGACAGGTCGCCCAGGGTGGAGCTCAGCGGGGCTCCCTCTGCCAGGCCCAGGTCCATGCTTGCCCGCAGGCTTCGGACCAGGCCGTCTCGCTAGGCCCGGCATCGGCACTGGCCGCACGGTCGAGGTCGTCGAGCAGGTGGTGGCGGCGGGCCCGCTGGGCGTCGAGCACGACATGGCGCAAATATGCCGAACAGCCAGGCGTCGAAGCCGCCTCCCTTCCAGGTGAAGCGGCCGATCCCGGCCACCGCCCGGGCCATGGTCTCGGCCACCGCGTCCCTGGCACCGTCGCCGCCGAGCAGGCGCCGGCGGGCATAGGCCAGCAGTCGAGGGTAGGCCCCCCGGAAGAGTGCCGTCCACGCCTCCTCGTCGTGGCGGCGCGCTCGCTCCACCAGGTCTCGGGTGTGGTGGCGAAGTTGGGCACCACCTTCCCATCGATCGTCCGACCACTTCGTCACACCGCCGACCCGGGCAACGCCGACCTGGGCACTGAGTGAAGAGGCGGCGAGGTCGTCAGCCCAGCCGGGCCAGGACGGCCTCGGCGATCTGCACCGCGTTGAGGGCAGCCCCCTTGCGCAGGTTGTCGCCGGAGACGAAGAGGGCAAGGCCCGACCGGCCGGGGGGGGCGCCCGGGTCGGCGCGGATCCGGCCCACCGAGACCGGGTCCGCCCCCGTGGCCCCGAGCGGCGTGGGCAGGTCTGCCAGCACCACCCCAGGCGCTCGGCGGAGCACCTCGGTGGCCCGCGCCACGTCCAGGGCCCCCTCGAGCTCCAGGTTGAGCGACAAGGAGTGACCGGTGAAGACCGGGACCCGAACGCAGGTGCAGGAGACGTCCAAGTCGGGAATGTCGAGGATCTTGCGGCTCTCGTCCCTCAGCTTGCGCTCCTCGGTAGTCTCCTCGCCGTCCCGGCTCCCCGGCGCGCTCCGGACCAGGCTCCCGGCCAGGGGCACCACGTTGAAGGCGACCGGGGCAGGGAAGACCGAGGGGCCCGGGAAGTCGATGGCCGAGCCGTCGAAGGCCAGGTCCCCGGCCCGGCCGGCCGCCTTGCCCACCTGGTCCTCCAGCTCGGCCACCCCGGCCCGGCCGGCCCCCGACACCGCCTGGTAGGTGGAGGCCACCACCCGGCGCAGGCCGGCCTCGTCGTGGAGCGCCTTGAGCGGTGGCATGGCCACCATGGTCGTGCAGTTGGGGTTGGCCACGATCCGCAGCGGGACCCGCTCGAGGGCCCCCGGGTTCACCTCGGCCACCACCAGCGGCACCCCGGGGTCCATCCGCCAGGCGGACGAGTTGTCGATCACCATGGCGCCGGCGGCGGCCACCCGGGGGGCCAACCGCCTGGAGGCCGCCGCCCCGATGGACACCAGGACCAGGTCCAAGTCCCGGTAGTCGGCGGTCTCGGCGTCCTCCACCGTCACCTCCCCGCCGCCCCATGGCAGGCGGCGTCCGGCCGAGCGGGCAGTGGCGAAGAAGCGCACGCCGTCAGCCGGGAAGGCCCGCTCGGCCAGCACCGAGCGCATGACCGTCCCCACCTGGCCGGTGGCCCCAACCACCGCGATCCTCATGTCACGAGTGTACGTCCAGCGCCGCCGGAGAGGACCCGCCGGCAACCGCCCTCAGGCCAGCTCGAAGGCCTGGTGCAGCGCCTGGACCGCCCGTTCCACCGCGTCGGTGTGGACGACGCAGGAGATGCGGATCGACGAGGTGGAGATCATCTCGATGTTGATGCCCTCCCGGGCCAGGGTCTCGAACATGGTGGCGGTGACCCCTGGGTTGGTCTTCATCCCCGCTCCGACCAGCGAGACCCGGGCCACCTCCCGGTCGGCCAGCACGTCGGTGGCGCCGATCTTCGGCGCCAGGGCGGTGGCCACCTCCAAGCTGATGGTCAGGTCGTCCTTGGGCACGGTGAAGGAGATGTCGGTGGTGCCCCGGATCGAGGTGTTCTGGACGATCATGTCGACGTTGACCGCCTCCTCGGCCAGACCCCGGAACAGGGCGGCTGCCACCCCGGGCCGGTCCGGCACCCCGGTCACCGTCACCTTGGCCTCGGTGGTGTCGTGGGTGACCGCCGAGACGATCGGCTGCTCCATGGACTCATCCTCCCCCCCGACCCAGGTACCGGGCTCCCAGGTGAAGCTGGAGCGTACGTGGAGGGGGACGCGGTGGTTGCGGGCGAACTCCACCGAGCGCAGGGCCAGCACCCGGCCCCCGCTGGCCGCGATCTCCAGCATCTCGTCGAAGCTGACGTGGGCCAGACGGCGGGCCGCCGGCACGATCCGGGGATCGGCGCTGAACACTCCCGACACGTCGGTGTAGATCTCGCAGGCCTGGGCGCCCAGGGCGGCCGCCAGGGCCACCGCCGTGGTGTCCGAGCCTCCCCGCCCCAAGGTGGTGACGTCCCTGGCCACCGACACCCCCTGGAAGCCGGCCACCACTGGCACCTGGCCGGCGTCCAGCGCCTGGCGCAGGCGCTCCCCCCGCACCTCGGTGATCTTGGCCCGGCCGTGGGTGGTGTCGGTGATGATGCCGGCCTGGCTGCCGGTGAACGAGGTGGCCGGCGTGCCCAGGTCGGCCAGGGCCATGCAGAGAAGGGCAGTGGTGACCCGCTCCCCCGAGCTGAGCAGCATGTCCAGCTCCCGCCCCGGCCGGGCCCGGCTCACGTCTTCGGCCAGGCGCAGCAGGTCGTCGGTCGTCCGGCCCATGGCGCTCACCACCACCAGCACCTGGCGGCCCTGCCGGCGGGTGCGGGCCACGTGGTCGGCCACCGCCCGGACCCGGTCGGGGTCGCTCACCGAGGTGCCCCCGAACTTCTGCACGACCAGGGCCACGAGGACAGAGACTAGGTTGGCCACCCGTGCCCAGCCAGAAGCGCGCCCGCAAGCGAGCCGGTCGTCAGGCCCGTCTGGCCCAGGTGGAGGCGGCCCGGCGCCGCCGGTCCCGCCTGCGCCGGGGCGTGACCCTCCTGGTGATCGCCGTGGTGGTGATCGGGCTGGTGGCCCTGCTGGGGCGGGGCGGCTCCAAGTCGCCGGCCAAGACCCCGCCCGCCACCACCAGGTCGGCCCGCTCGTCCACGCCTCCCGCCGGCGCCGCTCTCACCGGGCCCACCCCGTGCCCCAAGGCCGATGGCACCTCGCCCCGCACCACCTCCTTCGCCCAGCCGCCGCCCATGTGCATCGACCCGGCCCAGGCCTACACCGCCACCTTCACCACCGACGTGGGCAGCTTCGTCGTCACCCTCGACGCCAAGGCCGCCCCCAAGACCGTCGACGACTTCGTCGTGCTGGCCCGGTACCACTTCTACGACGGGCTGTCGTTCCACCGGGTGATCCCCGGCTTCGTGGTCCAGGGCGGCGATCCCAAGGGCAACGGCTCGGGCGGTCCCGGTTACACGGTGGCCGGCGAGGTGCCGCCGGCCGGGGCCTACAAGGTCGGCTCGGTGGCCATGGCCAAGACCCAGAGCGACCCCCCGGGCACGGCCGCCAGCCAGTTCTTCGTCATCACCGGCCAGGAGGGAACCGGGCTGCCGCCCCAGTACTCGCTGTTCGGCACGGTAACCTCGGGGATGGACGTCGTCGAGCGGATCGACGCCGACGGCACCAAGCCCAACGGCACCCCCAAGGTCGTGCACCACATGGTGAAAGTGGTCGTGTCACCGTCGTCGTAAAGAACCCTCTCTCTCGAAAAGAGGCTCCTGCCCATGCCGACCGATTGCCCTCCTCCCGATGGTTCCGCCCCCCGGCGCCGGCGCTTCGACGGGCCGCCCCCGATGTGCATCGACCCGGACCGGCGCTATGTGGCCGAGATGGTTACCACCAAGGGCACCATGACCGTTGCGCTGGACCCGGTGGCGGCGCCCCGGACCGTCAACAATTTCGTGGTCCTGGCCCGCTACCACTACTTCGACGGCGTCGCCTTCCACCGGGTGATCCCCGGCTTCGTGGTCCAGGGCGGCGACCCCGAGGGCACCGGGAGGGGTGGCCCCGGCTACCGCTTGGCCGACGAGCTGCCAGCCCCGGGACGCTACGAGGTGGGCTCGCTGGCCATGGCCAACTCGGGCCCGGACACCAACGGCAGCCAGTTCTTCATCATCAGTGGGCCTCAGGGAGCCCAGCTGCCCCCCAAGTACTCGTTGTTCGGCCAGGTGGTGAAGGGCCTCGAGGTGGTCTCGGCCATCGAGGCGACCGGATCCTCCTCGGGTCGGCCCAGCGAGCGGGTGACCATCGACTCGGTGACCGTCACCGAGTCGGACTGAGCCCGGCGGTGGCGGCCCCAGGGTGGGGCGCCCGGCTTGGGCTCAGGCCGCCTCAGGCAGGGCGTGACTGGCGACGCCACCAGATGGTGCCCAAGCCGGCGGCTGCCACCCCGATGCCGATGGCGATCGGGTAGCCCTTCTCGGGGAAGGCCGGCACCGTGGGAATGGTGCTGGTGGTCGTGCTGGAGGTGGTGGTGGTGCTGGACGTCGTGGTGGTGGTCGGGCAGGTTCCGATGTTGCCGCCCCCGCCGTTGTTGCTGGTGCCACAGATGTTGCCGCCCCCGCCGTTGTTGCTGGTGCCACCGATGTTGCCGCCCCCGCCGTTGTTGCTGGTGGCGGCGGCCAGGGTGGCGGTACCCGCCATCCCCAGCGTGGCCAGCGACGCCCCCAGCGCCACCACCCCGATGGCCTGCTTGGCCGACCCCAGCATCCCCATTTGCCTGCCTCCCCATGATGGCTGCCGAGCGGTCGCGACAGCGCTGGCGGGACGGATGATAGCTCATCGCTCCGTCCCGCGCCAGAGGCATGCTGATCCTACCGTATTCTACCACGTTCAGCCGGGCAATGCCCCCAGGCCGGCTGGGCGGCCGTCCACGAAGACATGCACCTGGCCGGCTCCGGCCACCCGCCAGGGTCCTCCGGGATGGCGGATCAGGGCGGTGCGCTCCTCGATGCCGGCCACCGCCAGCCCGGCCGGGGCCAGGGCCAGCACCCGTTGCGTCTTCTCCTCGGACCATTGCCCGTAGTGGGGGACCACCGCCAGCTGCTCGACCAAGCCCAAGCCCAGGGTGAGGGCTCCTCCTCTCGGGTCGACCATGGGGTCGGTGAGGGCCATGGCCCCAGCCGACGAGCCAGCCACCGTGGCCCCCTCCTGCCAGGCGTGACGGAGCGCCTCCCATACCAGGGAGCCCTTCAGGACGGAGCGGAGGTGCAGGGGGGAGCCGCCGCTCAGGTAGACGAAGCTGGCATCTCGCACGGCCGCCGCGTTGGCCTCCTGCTGGGCGTCTCGACGGGTGAGCACCATCAAGCCGGTGGCCCGACCGCCCAGCCCGGCGAACCAGCGCTCGGCCCAGGCCACGGCCCGGTCGGGGCGCTCGTAGGCCGCGGCGGTGGGCAGCACCAGCACCTCGCCGCCAGCCGCTTCCAGCAGCTCGGCGTCGAAGTCGGCCCCGTCCCGCCACTCCGCCCCCCCGACCAGGGCAACCAGGCCCGACATCGACGCCGGCGGCGTCACCGCCTGGCCCAATGCCTGTCCGCCCCCAGGGCAGAGCTCGACCACCACCGGCCGGAGAAGCGCCACCGGGAGACGGCCGGCGCCCTGGCGGGGACCGACGGGCCAGGGCGACGCCCCGGCCAGCAGGCCTGCACTGCGGCCGCCACGGCGGCCACCACGGCTGGGGGGGCACCGCTCGGCTCGGGGGTCACAGTGCTCACGGCGGTGTCATGGGCTCGACATGGACAAGGCTCACAGAGGGATGTTCCCGTGCTTGCGCCTGGCCAGGTCCTCCCGCTTGGTGGCCAGCATCTCCAGGCTGCGGATCAGTACCCGCCGGGTGTCGGCTGGGGCGATGACGTCGTCGACGAAGCCCCGCTCGGCCGCCACGTAGGGGTTGGCGTAGCGCTGCGTGTACTCCTCGACCAGCTCGGCCCGGCGGGCGACCCGGTCGGCTGCCTCGGCCAGCTCTCGGCGGTAGACGATCTCGACCGCTCCTTGGGGACCCATCACAGCCAATTCGGCCGACGGCCAGGCATAGGCCAGGTCGGCTCCGATCGACTTGGAGCTCATGACGATGTAGGCCCCACCGTAGGCCTTGCGGGTGACCACCTGGATGAGCGGCACGGTCGCCTCGCAGTAGGCGTAGATCAGCTTCGCCCCGTGACGGATGATGCCGCCGTACTCCTGGTCGGTGCCGGGCATGAAGCCGGGGACGTCCACGAAGGTCACCACCGGGATGTTGAAGGCGTCGCACGTCCGCACGAAGCGCGCCCCCTTCTCGGCCGAGTCGATGTCCAGCACGCCGGCCAGCACCTGGGGCTGGTTGCCCAGCACCCCCACCACCCCTCCGTTCAGGCGGGCGAACCCGCAGGTGAGGTTCATGGCCCAGTGGGGGAAGTACTCCAGGTACTCCCCGTCGTCGACCACGGCGGTGACCACTGCCTTCATGTCATAGGGCTGGTTGGGCGTGGAGGGCATCAGCTCGGCCAGCTCCGGGGTGTCCCGATCGGGCTGGTCGCTCGGCACCACCGAGGGCGGCTCCTCCAGGTTGTTGGTGGGCAGGAAGCTCAGGAGATGGCGCACATCCTCCAGGCACGACTTCTCGTCGGGAGCCACGAAGGTGGCCAGCCCCGACCGGCTGGCGTGGGTCATGGCCCCCCCCAGCTGCTCGAGGGTGACATCCTCGCCGGTGACCGTCTTGACCACGTCGGGACCGGTGATGAACAGCTGGCTGGTCTCCCGGACCATGAAGATGAAGTCGGTCATGGCCGGGCTGTAGACGGCGCCGCCCGCGCAGGGCCCCAGGACCACGCTGATCTGGGGGATGACCCCGGACGCCGAGACGTTGCGCCGGAAGATGCCGCCGTAGGCGTCCAGCCCCGCCACCCCCTCCTGGACCCTGGCCCCGCCACCGTCGTTGAGGCCGATGAGGGGAACGCCGATGGACGCAGCCAGGTCCATGATCTTGTGGATCTTCTCGCCGTGGACCTCTCCCAGCGAGCCGCCGAACACGGTGGCGTCCTGGCTGAACAAGCACACCCGGCGTCCGTCGACGGCCCCGAAGCCGGTGATCACCCCGTCGGTGTAGGGGCGGCCCTCGTCCAGGCCCATGCCGTGAGCCCGGTGCCGGGCCAGCATGTCCAGCTCCTGGAACGATCCCTCGTCGACCAGGTGCTCGATCCGCTCCCGGGCGGTCATCTTGCCCTTGGCCTGCTGGCGCTCCACCGCACGCGGCGAGCCGGCCCGCAGTGCCTCACTGCGCCGCCTGGCCAGCTCCTCGAGGCGCTGGGCCATTCGATGCTCCGGCATGCCCGGCAGGCTACAAGCAGACTGCAGCTGTGCCCATAGAGCCGCCTGCGCCGGCTGGGCCCATGGAGGCGAAGGCTTCGGGGTGGGGCTGTGGCATCCCCCCGACCGGGCACGACCTGGTGGGAGTGGGGGCCGACCTCCAGCCGGCCACGTTGCTGGGCGCCTACCGCAGCGGCGTGTTCCCCATGCCGGTGCCCGACCCCGGGGGGGCCAGGGTGCTGGCCTGGTGGTCCCCTGACCCCAGGGCGATCCTGCCCCTCGGCGGCCTGAGGGTCAGCCGCTCGTTGGCCCGCTCGGTCCGCCGCTTCGAGGTGAGGGTGGACACCGCCTTCCAGGCGGTGGTGGAGGCGTGCGCCGATCCGCGCCGTCCGGGGGCCTGGATCACCCCTGAGATCGCCGAGGCCTACTGCCGGCTGCACCACCTGGGTTGGGCTCACAGCCTGGAGGCATGGGCTGTCGAGCCGGGCGGCGCCCCGAGCACCGGGCACCCCGGGGGGAGGCTGGCCGGAGGCCTCTACGGCGTGGCCATCGGCGGACTGTTCGCCGGCGAGTCCATGTTCCACCACTGCCCCGATGCCTCCAAGGTGGCGCTGGTCAGCCTGGTGGAGCGGCTGAGGGCCGGGGGCGCCTCCCTCCTCGACGTCCAGTGGATCACCCCCCACCTGGCCAGCCTGGGTGCGGTGGAGGTCAGCCGAGCCAGGTACCTCGAGCTGCTGGCCGGCGCTCTGGCCCGGCGTGGTCCCAGGTGGGCCGCCGCCACCCAGTCCAGACCACAGTTGGGGCTGAGCTAGGATCGCTGTCCATGGCCATCAAGGGCGGCACCCACTCCATCGGCCCCGACAGCGGGAAGCTGACCATCCACACCTATCGATCGGGCATGGGCGCCAAG
Source organism: Acidimicrobiales bacterium (assembly GCA_039583615.1). GTDB lineage: Bacteria > Actinomycetota > Acidimicrobiia > Acidimicrobiales > QHCF01 > QHCF01. The sequence goes on along the minus strand of JAVKSQ010000022.1, from coordinate 14,945 downwards.
GTGGGCCACGACCTGGTCCTCGAGGCAGCTCGCTGGAGCGGCACCGCCGACCTCGACCCGGCCAACCCGGAGGCCTGCGCCGTGTCGGTCACCGTCGACGCCAACTCGTTCGAGGTCCTCGAGGGCAAGGGCGGGGTGAAGCCCCTTACCGACAAGGACCAGGCTGACATCCGCAAGAACATCGTCGACAAGGTGCTCCAGACGAGCAAGCACCCGGAGATCACCTTCCGGTCCACGGCGGTGACGGGCGAACCGCCAGACGTCTCGATCGCCGGTGACCTGGCCATCGCCGGTCAGAGCCGGCCGGTGACCCTGGCGGCGAACGTGCAGGACAGCGGCAAGGTGTCCGCTGGGGTAAACGTCAAGCAGACCGATTTCGGCCTCAAGCCCTTCTCGGCCATGATGGGCGCCCTCAAGGTCCGCGACGACGTGGACATCAAGGTGGACATCACCCTGCCCACCGCCTGAGCAGCCGGCGCGGCCGGCGGGGTCGGCCTTGCCCGTCGCCGGCCTGCCGGCCCGGAGCCGGCCTCCAGCCGGACCTGTCAGAGGGGCAGCCCCTCGGCCAGCGAGGCGATGGCATGGTCGGCGCCGGCTCGGCGCAGCTGCTCGGCAGTGAAGTGGTGGCTTCCCACTCCCACGCAGGCCACCCCGGCGGCATGGGCCGCCTCCACGTCGTGGGGGGTGTCACCCACGGCCAGGCATTGGTCGGGCCTGACCTCCTCGCCGTAGACCAGGCCCGCCCGGCGCAGGGCGATGAGAGTGAGCTCGGGTCGGTCGGTGGAGTCCGAGCCGTAGCCACCGAAGGAGAAGAACCGGTTGAGGTTGGCCCGGTGCAGCTTGATGTGGGCGGCCGCCTCGACGTTGCCGGTGACCAGCCCCAGCAGGTAGCCGCCGGCGATGAGGCGCGCCAGCAGGCCGGTCACACCGTCGAGCACCCGGTACTCCTTGGACTCGGCCACCGCGCGGTGAAGGTAGTGCAGGCGTCGCTCCATCAGCCGGGTGAACTCGGCCCGCTCGGGTGGGCGATGCAGGACCGCTTCGAAGGTCCTGCGACCGACCTCGGGATCGGTCATCCCGACGTCGGTGAACCGGCCGATGTCGGCGGGGATGGCGTAGAGCTCTTCGAAGGCCAGCCGCCAGGAGGTGGCCCCGGCTCCCCCGGTGACGATGAGGGTGCCGTCGATGTCGAAGAGGATGACCCGTACCTCAGCCACCGGGCCCTACCGTCGGGCTGCCGTCGGAGGGGCAGGGCCGTCCTGGCCGCCCGGGGCGAGGATCACGGGCCGACCTGGCCGGTGACGGTCGGCTGGTCGGAGTGAGCCAGCCGGTCGAGCACCCCGCCCTCGCCCAGGCCGCTCAGGATGACCCGCTCGGAGCGGCTGTGGGTCACGATGTCGTGGGCCCAGCGAGAAAGGACGCCGGCCCTGTTCCCCCAGCCGACCAGGAAGGTGATGTGGACCAGGGCCCACGCCAGCTGGGCCGGCAGGCCGGACAGCCTCAACCCGAACACCTGGGCGACGGCATCGCCCGGCGAGATGGTGGCCATGGTCCCCAGGTCGGTGTAGCGGAACGGCCCTGGCGGCGGTCGCCCGGCCAGCCGCCGCCGGATCAGCTTGGCCACGTACCTGCCCTCCTGCATGGCTGGCTCGCACAGGCCAGGTAGGTCGTCGACCGCCGCGAGGTCGCCGATGGCGAAGACCTCCGGGTGTCCGGGCAAGCTGCAGTCCGGGGCCACCCGCACCCTGCCCTGGTGGTCGACGGCGGCGCCTGTCGCCTCGCCCAGCAGGCGGCCAAGGGGTGACGCCTCCACTCCGGCCGCCCAGATGACGGTCCCGGCGGGGATGCGCTCGGTGCTGCGCTGCCCCTGGCGACCGGCGTGGGACCGGATGTCGATGCCGTGGCCGTCGACGTTCACGGCCATGCTCGCCAGCCTGACCTCCACGCCCATCTCGGCCAGCCTCGCCCGGGCGTGGTGCCGGAGCGGCTCGGCGAACGACGCCAGCAGCTGTTGGCCGCCCTCCACCAGGACGATCCTGGCCTGGTCGGTGTCCACCCGGCGGTACTCGCGGTGCATCTGGCGCGCCACCGTGGCCAGCTGCCCGGAAAGCTCCACCCCGGTCGGCCCACCGCCCACCACCACGAACGTGGTCCACCGGCGCTGCTCCTCCCGCTCGGCCACCTCGGCCGCTCGCTCGTAGGAGGCGAGGACACGCTCCCGGAGGGCTACCGCCTGAGCCAGGGACTTCATCGGGAACAGGTGGCGGGCCCATTCCTCGTGCCCGAAATAGCTGTCACGCGCTCCGGCGGCGACGACCAGGTAGTCGTAGCTCACCGACCGCCGCCTTCCGTCCGGCCCGCAGACGTCGATCTCCCGCCGGCTCAGGTGGAGGTCGGTTGCCTTGGCCAGGATCACCGAGGTGCCGGGCCGCCGGCTGAAGATGGAACGGATCGGTGGGGCGATCTCTCCGGGGGACAGGATCCCGGTGGCAACCTGGTAGAGGAGAGGCTGGAACAGGTGGTGGCTCGTCTGGTCGACGACCACCACCTCCGCCGGAGCCCTGCCCAGGTGGCGAGCAGCCGCCAGGCCGCCGAAGCCGGCGCCGATTATAACCACCTTGGGGATGCTTCGCCTCTGGGCCACCGAACAGGTCGGTACCCCAGGGGCAGCGGGCACAACCGGGCCGGGGATGCCCCAGGTGCTCACCGTCGACGACTGGCCGCCAGGGCGGCCGCCCGCTGGCTGAGCCCCGGTGCCCGCAGGCGCCGGCAAAGGTCGGTGAACGTCGATCGGCTGCCGCACCACCGAAGGTCATCGACCTCGCCCACCAGCGACCGGTCGACTCTGAGGGTGGCCAGGTCCCTGAACAGGAACGCCAGCTCCCTTTGCCCGGCCAGAGTGGCCGCCAGCGTGGAGGCGTTGCGGAGAGTGACCTCCCACTGCCCCGGAGCGTCGGGTATGGCCTCGATGTGCCCGTAGCGGCCCAGCACTGCCGACGCCGACTTGGCCCCCCAGCCCGGGAGCCCGGGAAAGCCGTCAGCCGAGTCGCCCACCAGGGCCAGCCAGTCCGGTATGGACGTGGGGGCCACCCCATAGCGGGCCCGCACCCCGGCCTCGTCGACCACCGTCGGCCCGGTGCCGTCCGCCCTGCGGCGGCGGTCCAGCTGGACCACCCGCTGGCCGGAGACGCACTGGGCCAGGTCCTTGTCCGGCGTGCAGATCAGGACCTGGGCCACCGCCGCGTCCTCGGCCGCCACCGTCACCGCCGAGGCCAGGGCATCGTCGGCCTCCAGCTCCACCATGGGCCAGACCGCCACGCCCAGCCCCGCCAATGCCTCCTCCAGCCGCGGGAACTGAGCCAGCAGCTCGGGAGCGACCCCTGCCGAGGTCTTGTAGCCGGGCCACAGGTCGTTGCGGAACGACTCGATCACGTGGTCAGTGGCCACCCCGATGTGGGTGACGCCCTCCTCGAGGAGGGACAGCACCGATGCCACCACGCCCCGCACCGCGGCCACCTCCATCCCCTCCCCGTCCAGGTGGGAGGGCTGGCCGAAATGGTGACGGAACAGCTCGTAGGTGCCGTCCACCAGGTACACCCTCTCGGCGCCCGCCCGAGCCTCAGGCATCGACCTCCCGGCGCCCCTCCAGGGCTCTACCGAGCGTCAGCTCGTCGGCGTACTCGAGGTCACCGCCCACCGGCAGCCCACTGGCTATGCGGGTGACCTTGATCCCGAGGGGCTTCAACAGCCGGGCTAGGTACATGGCCGTGGTCTCTCCCTCCAGGTTGGGGTTGGTGCACAAGATGACCTCGGTCACCGCGTCGCCCTGGAGGCGCCCCAGCAGCTCCCTCACCCGGAGCTGGTCGGGGCCGACTCCCTCTAGGGGATTGAGCGAGCCCTGGAGGACGTGGTAAAGGCCGCGGTACTCATGGGTCTTCTCCACCGCCGCGATGTCACTGGGCTCCTCCACCACGCAGACGACCGACGAGTCCCGGCGAGCGTCCGAGCACACCTCGCACAGGTCGCCCTCGGCCAGGTTGAAGCAGCGCCCGCAGAACGAGACGCGCTGTCTTGCCTCGGTTATGGTCCTGGCCAGTCGCAGGGCATCCTGCTTGCCGACCATCAGCAAGTGGAAGGCGATCCGCTGGGCCGACTTCGGGCCTATGCCGGGCAGCCGGCCCAGCTCGTCGACCAGCTCCTGGACGGCCTGGGTGTACACGCTTGCGTCGCCGGGCGAGGCAGCTGGCCTAGGTGCCCAGAGAGTTGCCCGGGCCGTCCAGGCCCAGGGGGCCCAGCACCTGGCGGTTGAGATCCCGCACCTTGGCTACTGCGTCGTGGAGGGCGGCCAGGACCAGGTCCTCGAGCATGGCTACGTCGCCGGGATCGACCGTGGCGGGGTCGATGCCCACCGAGCGGAACTCCATGGCACCGGTGGCAGTGACCCGGACGGCCCCGCCCCCCGAGACGCCCTGCACCTCCTGGGCCGCGGCGTGGGCCTGGGCATTGGCGAGACCCTGCTGCATCTCGGCCACCTGGCCCATCAGCTCAGCCAGGTCCATCTGATCGCCCCGGTCGTCCCCGGGGGCGGCCAGGCCGGCCCAACCGGGCTGGTCGATGTGCTCGGTCGGGTCGATGTGCTCGGTCGGGTCGATGTGCTCGGTCGGGTCGTCGGTCGGCACGGTCCTCACAGTTCCTCGGCGCCGGGGAACGCCCGAAGGAGGCGGTCCTGGACCGAGACTAGCCCGGCCGGGCCGTCACTCGTCCCGGGCCGGTGCTCGGCGGGCGAGACGACGGGCGCCTCCTGGCCGGGACCGGCCGCCTCCTGGTCGAGCGCGCCGCCGGCACCGGGCGAGTGCCCCTCGTCCCCCTCGACGACGAGCCGCAGGGCCAGAGGCAGGCCGAAGTGGGTCCCCAGCGCCGCCTCCACCTCTTCCCGGCACACCTCGCAGTAGGAACGGTGCATCTCGTCGGGCAGGGCGAAGACTGCCGTGGCCCCGTCGGCCGACACGAAGCGGCCGGCCCGGTAGAGCGCCCGAGCCCGGCCCTTGAGCCCGGCCAGGACGTGATCACCCCACGCCTTCACCAGGTCGTCCCGGCTCGGCGGGCGGCGGCCCTGGGCCCCGTCGACCTGCGCCGGCCCTTGGCCCTGGGCCATCGAGGTGCTCGCTGCCGGGTCACCCGCTGGCTGGCCCCCTGCTGGCCCCGCCCTGGCTGGCGAGGTCTTCCCCACCGTCGAGGCGTCCGGCGCCGCTTGGGCCCTGGGATGGCGCAGGGCGCCGAGAGCAGCCCTGGCCGCCCCACTCGGCGCGGCGGCGCCGTCCGGCGGGCGGGGCGGCACGGTGTGCCGGGACGACGTGGCGGACGCCGGGCCGGCCTGTCCCGGCTGGGCCGCCTCCAGCTCAGCCAGGCGGCGCTCCAGACGCTCCACCCGCTCCAGCAGGGCGGCAGGCGAGACGTCGGCCTCCGGGCTGGTCAGGCGCACGAGCGCCACCTCCAGCCCGATGCGGGCGTCAAGTGCCTCCCGCATGTCGACCTGGGCCTGTCCCAGCACCTCCATGGCCCTCACCAGGCCCGGCCGGCCCAACCGGCGGGCCTGGTCGGCAGCCCGGGTCCGTCCCGCCTCGGGCAGGCAGACCAGCGCCGGGGCCAGGGTGGCGAGAAAGCCCTGCCGCAGGTGCTCGAGGAGCTCCACGGCCAGGCGTTGGGGATCCCGCCCGGCACCCGTCCCCTCGCCCAGGGCCACCAGAGCACGGCCCGTGTCGCGCTCGCACAGGGCCTCGACCACCTCGTCGACCACTCCCCCAGAGTCGTCCAGCGCCGCCGTCCCCGCCGTCCCGGCCGCCACCATCTGGTCCAGCGCCGACAGGGCGTCGCGAGCCGAGCCGTTGCCCCGCCGGACGGCCAGGTCGAGGGCCCCGGGCGCCACCTCCAACCCGGCATCGGCCCGCACGTGGCCCAGCAGCTCAGCGAGGACCTGGCCCGACAGCAGGTGGAATTCGAAGTGCTGGGTCCGGCTGCGCACGGTTGGCAGCACCTTGTGCGGGTCGGTGGTGGCCAAGACGAAGACCACGTGGCCCGGCGGTTCCTCGAGGGTCTTGAGCATGGCGTTGGACGCAGGGGCCGACAGCATGTGGACCTCATCGATGATGTAGACCTTCCAGCGCCCGGGGGTGCCCAGGGCGGCCCGGGACACCAGCTCTCGCATGGCGTCCACGCCGTTGTTGGAAGCGGCGTCGAGCTCGTGGACGTCCAGGGAACTGCCCCTGGCCACCTCCACGCACGAGGGGCAGCTCCCGCAGGGCTCGCCGTCGATCGGGGAGGAACAGTTGAGGGCCTTGGCCAGGATGCGGGCGGTCGACGTCTTGCCGGTCCCCCGCGGGCCGCTGAAGAGATAGGCGTGGCCAACCTGGCCGTCCCGAACCGCATTGCGCAGGGCCAGGGCCACGTGGGCCTGGCCCCTCACCTCGTCGAAGCGTTGGGGGCGGTAGCGCCGGTAGAGCGACTGATGGGGCTGGGGGGGCTGGTCAGCCACGGCCCCACCCTAGTTTCTCCCCCGGGCGACACTGGGCCGGCGCCCGGTGCGACGGCCAGGCTGGCTGCGGCACACGGAGCCGCCCGCTGAGAGCTGCTGCCTTCCGGCCCTGACTCGGTTCACGTGGGCACCGTTGCGCAGGTCCCAGCCGTCGCACGAGACGCCGGGCCCAGGCACGAGGTTACCCTGGACGCCGGGAGGGGTGCGAGAGCGGCCGAATCGGCACGACTGGAAATCGTGTGTCGGGCAACCGACCGTGGGTTCGAATCCCACCCTCTCCGCCGGCCGGCCGCCCGCCCACCCGCCCACCCGCTCGCCCGGTCGGTCCAAGAAGGAGGAAGCACGTGCCGGCAAGGGACAGCTACCTCGAGGCGGCCAGTCCGGCGGTCGACCTCTTGGCCGACCGTCGGGTGGCCTTGCATTGGGACCACCCCAGCGCCCTTCCCCGCATGGCGGTCGGGGCGCTGGCCGCCCACCTCGGCCGGTCTGTCCTGCAAGTCGAGGCCCTCCTGGACGCCGAGCCGCCGCCACCTGAGGCTCGCTGCCTCACCGCCGTCGAGTACTACGCCGGCCTGCCCGGGGTGCACGACCTCGACTCGACGCTCAACACGGGGGTCCGCCGGCGAGCGCAGGAGTCTGCCGCCGGCGGCCACGAGGCCCTCGCCGCCCAGGTGGGGCGGAGCCTCCGGCGCCAGCAGGAGCGACTCCCGGGCGAGCCGCCGGAGCGGCGGGTGGAGGCGTTCGGAGGGCGGGTGATGCTCCTAGACGACTACCTCGACACCCGCCAGGTCGAGATCACCGTCCATGTCGACGACCTGGCCGTGAGCCTCGGGGTTGCCTCGCCGGAGATGCCCGAGCCTGCCCTGCAGACCGCGGTCGACGTCCTGGTGGGAATCGCTCGGGTCAGGCACGGCTCCCTGGCTGTGCTGCGCGCCCTGGCCCGGCGCGAACGCGATCCGGAGTCGGCTCTACGAGTGTTCTGAGGCCTCGCAGGCGAGCCAGGCTCCCTACTTGACGATGACCGTCCCCACCATCTTGGGGTGCAGTGTGCAGCTGTAGGTGTAGGTCCCAGGCTGGTCGAAGCGGTGATAGTAGGTCCCGTTGGTCATGGTGGCACTGTGGAAGTTGGAGAAGGTCACGTTGTGGGGGATGGGAGCGTCCTTCCAGACCCACTTGACCGTCTGGCCGGCGCCAATAGTGACCATCGACGGGTCGAAGCTCACGTGCTCCAGCAGGACGGTGGCGCCGATCACTGCTCCCGGGGGGGGCCTCCCGGGGGGGTTGGCCGACGACACCGGCACGTTGAGGGGGGTGCAGGCACCAGCCAGGCCCAGCCCGGCCAGGACCAGCAGCAACCGCCAGCGGGTGGGACCTGTCGGGGACATGGCGTCATCCTGGCAGGACAGGACCCCTGCCAGCCAGACGGCTCGGCCGGGCCAGGCAGCGGACCCGGACAGTCCGGCGCCGGGCCCGACGGGTGGCGCCGGGGGATCACCGAGGGTCGGGGCGCGGACCGCTCTCCAACCAGCGCCGCAGGCCGGCGGCATTGGAATGGAACCCGTTGAGAACCTCCCGCTTGTGCCTCTCGGCCGGCTCTGACCCGGCCACGTCGGGAGAGAAGGCCCGCTCCAGGGCAGCGGCGATGTCCTGTCCCGCCCTCCAGGCGCGCCCGGCCTCGCCGGCCCAGGCCCGCAGGGTCTCCTCCGCCTCTGCCAGCCAGCCAGCCGGATCACCCAGCAACCCGTAGTGGGCCAGCGCCAGCGCCGAGGGCCCCCGGCCGGCGAAGCGGTGCAGCGAGCCGATGGCCTGGTCCAGGTCGAAGTCCGGCGGGGGCGACGCCGGCCTCAGCACTCCCACGTCGGGCAGGCGGACCCCCACCGCGTCGCCGGCGAACAAGATGCCGGTGGCCGAGTCGTGCAGGCCCAGGTGGTGGCGGGCGTGGCCGGGAGAGTCGACGGCGGTAAGCGCCCGGCCGGGGCCGACCACGATCTCCTCGCCGTCGGCCAGCGCGTGCAGGCGCTCGGCCGGGGTGGCGTCCAGCCGGCCGTAGAGGGAGTCCAGCAGGGGCCCGTAGACCCGGGCCGCCGAGTCGATCAGGCGGGCCGGGTCGGCCAGGTGGCGGGCCCCCTTGGCGTGGACGTAGAGCGTGGCTCGAGGAAAGGCCCGGGCCACGTCGCCCACACCGCCGGCGTGGTCCAGGTGCACGTGGGTCACCGCCACCCCGGCCAGGTCGCCGGGCCCCACGCCGAGGGTGGCCAGGCAGTCGAGCAGCACCGGCACCGAGGTCTGGCTTCCCGTCTCGACCAGCAGAGGCGCCGGACCCTCCACCAGGTAGCCGGCGGTCATCCGCTCCCATCCCCCGAGCAGGGTGTCGATCTGCCTCACCCCGTCGCCGATGGTGGTGATCACCGAGCTGATGCCATCGACCAGGTCGGCCGACTAGGCCAGGGCCACCAGGTCGGCCAGGTCGTCGCTCCAGCGGTCAACGGTGTTGTCCGGCAGGAGCAGGGCCAGGTCGGGCTGCAGAGCGGTCACGAAGTCGACGTCGTGGCTCACCACCACCATCGACCCGGGCCAGGTGGCCAGGGCGCCAGCCACCGCCTCCCGCGCCCCGGGGTCCAGGTTGTTGGTCGGCTCGTCCAGCAGGAGCAGGTTGTGGCGCCCGGCCACCAGCTGGGCCAGCGCCAGCTTGGTCTTCTCGCCCCCCGACATGGTGCCCGCCTCCTGGAAGGCCACCGCCCCCGAGAGCCCGAACATCCCCAGCAGGACCCGCAGCTCCTGGTCCGAGGCCCCCGAGCGCTCCCGCAGGTGGTCGATGGCACTGGCCTCGGGGACCAGCCCGTCGTGCTCCTGGGCGTAGTAGCCGACCGACACCCCCCAGCCCCACCCGACCGCCCCCGAGTCGGGCTGGCTCACCCCGGCCAGGGCCCGCAGCAGGGTCGTCTTGCCCGCCCCGTTGAGCCCCATCACCACCAGGCGCTGGCCCCGCTCGACCGCCACCTCGACCCCGGCGAGGACCAGCGGGCCGCCGAACCCCTTGGTCAGGCCCTTGGCCTCCAGCACCACCCTGGCGGTCCTGGGCGGGGGCGGAAAGGTCACCGCCGCCGCCCGGCGCCGGCTGGGCCCGGACACCGCCTCGCTCCTCAGGCGCTCCACCCTCTGGTCCAGGGTCTTGGCCACTCTGGCCCGCTTGGCCGTCTGGTGGCGCATGCTGTCGGCCTGGCTGGCCAGGCGGGCGATCTCGGCCTGCTGGCGCTCGGCCAGGCGGGCCTGGCGCTCCTCGTCAACCCGCCGGGCGGCCAGGTACTGCGAGTGGGTGCCCCGGTACTCGACGAGGGCACCCTCCCCCTCGGCTGACCCCCGGTCCAGGTGCAGGACCCGGGTGATCGCCTCGTCCAGGAGGTCCAGGTCGTGGCTGACGACCACCAGCGCCCCCCGGTAGGAGGCCAGGAACGCCATCAGCCACGCCTTGGCGTCGGCGTCGAGGTGGTTGGTCGGCTCGTCCAGCAGCAACACCTCGCTGGCCGAGAACAAGATTCGGGCCAGCTCGACCCGGCGCCGCTCCCCGCCCGACAGCCCCAGCAGCGGTCCCCGGACCCGCTTCGCCTCCAGTCCCAGCCCAGCCGTTACCCGGGCCACGTCCGCCTCGGCCTGGTAGCCGCCACCGGCCCGGTACGCCTCCTCCGCCCTGGCAAACCGGGCCACGTTGGCCTCCGACGGGTCCTCCTCCATGGCCAGCACCAGCTTCTCCAGCCTCTGGGCCGCCTCGTCCAGGCCCCGGCCGGAAAGGACGTGGGACAAGGCGGTGGCCTCCACCCCCGCCCCCCGGCGGGCCGGCGCCTGAGACAGGTAGCCCACCGACCCGCGCCGCAGGACTCGCCCGCCGGCGGGAGCCGCTCCCCCGCCCAGGACCTCCAGCAGGCTGGTCTTGCCCGCCCCGTTGCGTCCCACCAGGCCCACCTTGTCGCCCGCCCGCACGGTGAAGGACGCCCGGGTCACCACCAGGCGACCACCCACCTCCACGTCCAGCAACCGGGCCTCGATCACCCCCAGCAGCGTACTTTCGAAAAACGGCGCCCCACCGCCGCACCCTCAGCGCCCACTCACGCCCCACCCCGGCGGGCCCCCTGGCTCAGGTTCCTCGCAGTGTTGACCAGCGACACGTGCGAGAAGGCCTGCGGGACGTTGCCCACCAGGCAGGCGGCGCCGGCGTCGTACTCCTCGGACAACAGGCCCACGTCGTTGCGCAGGTCGAGCAATCGCTCGAACAGGGCCAGGGCGTCCTGGCGCCGGCCGATCATGGCCAGGTTGTCGGCCAGCCAGAACGAGCAGGCAAGGAAGGCGCCCTCCCTCCCGGGCAGCCCGTCGACGTTGTCACCGCTCTCGGGCTGGTAGCGCAGCACGAAGCCGTCGTGGCACAGGTCGGCCTCGATGGCCTGCACCGTCCCTCGCACCCGCTCGTCGTGGGGATCGAGGAAGCGCACCAGGGGGATCATCAGCAGGCTGGCGTCGAGGTTCTTGGACCCGTAGTACTGGGTGAAGGTGCCCCGCTCGGGGTCCCACCCCTTCTCGCACACCTCGTCGTGGATCTCCTGGCGCAGGGCCTTCCACTTGTCGACCGGGCCTTCCAGGGAGAACTCCTCGATGCCCCGCACCGCCCGGTCCAGCGCCACCCAGGCCATGACCTTGGAGTGGGTGAAGTGGCGCCGAGGACCGCGCACCTCCCAGATGCCGTCGTCCGGCTCCCGCCACCCGGTCTCCAGGAAGTCGACGAGCACCCGCTGGAGGTCCCAGGCCGGGCCCTCCGGGTCGATGCCCACCTGACGGGCCAGGTCCAGGGCGTCCATCACCTCCCCGTACACGTCGAGTTGGTACTGCCCGGATGCGGCGTTGCCCACCCGGACCGGCTTGGACCCCCCGTACCCGGGCAGCCAGCCCACCTCCCACTCGTCCAGCCGGCGCTCCCCGGCCGGGCCGTACATGATCTGCAGCTGGGACGGGTCGCCTGCCACCGCCCGCAGCAGCCAGTCCCTCCAGGCGGCCGCCTCCGCCGCGTAGCCGGCCACCATCAAGGCGTTGAGGGTGAGGGTGGCGTCGCGCAGCCAGCAGTAGCGGTAGTCCCAGTTGCGCACGCCGCCCAGGGCCTCGGGCAGCGAGGTGGTGACGGCCGCCACGATGCCCCCGGTGGGCTGGTAGGTGAGGGCCTTCAGCGTGATGAGCGAGCGGAGCACCGCCTCGCCCCAGTCCCCCTGGTAGGTGGACTGGTCAGACCACTGGCGCCACCAGCGGTCGGTGTCCTCGATGATGAAACGCCCGTCGACGGGCCTGGGGGTGTCCTCGTGCGAGGGGTACCAGGCGAGCATGAAGGGCACCTGCTGGCCCGGTGACACGCTGAACTCGCCCACTGTCGCCAGGTGCTTCCCGCCGGTGTCCTGGGGCTCCAGGCCGTGGGTGGCCACCGGTGACCACAGGCACAGGGCCTCGGGACCGGCCACCAGGGTGGTCATGCCGTCCAGCCGGCGGACCCACGGCACCACCGAGCCGTAGTCGTAGCGCACCACCAGCTCCATTCGCATGCTCACCGTGCCGGTCACCCCCTCGACCATGCGAACCACCTCCGGGTGGTCCTGGCGCAGCGGCATGCAGTCGACCAAGCGGATGGTGCCCTCCTCGGTGTCGAGCTCGGTCTCGAGCACCAGGCTGTTCTGGCGGTAGTGGCGCCGGCAGGCGGTGATGGGGCCGGCCGGGCCCAGCTTCCAGTAGCCGTGGCTCTCGTCGCCCAGCAGCTTGGCGAAGCAGGCGGGGGAGTCGAAGCGGGGCAGGCAGAGCCAGTCGATGGACCCGTCCCGGCCCACCAGGGCGGCGGTGTGGGTGTCACCGATCATGCCGTAGTCCTCGATACGCAAAGCCGCTCTCCCTTCTTGGACCTGCCGGTGCCGGACCCAGCCGGCCTTGGACCTAGCCGGCGGCGCAGGCGCCGGTGCCGCTGGGGCCGGTGGTGGCGGCGGCCTGCTGGGCCAGGACAGCCACGTGGGGCGAGGCCAGGGCATAGCCGACGTCGGGGGTCACCACCGAGCGGGAGAAGACCACGCCGAGGACCTCGCCGTTGGCCTCCACCAGGGGGCCTCCCGAGTTGCCCGGCAGGACGAGCGCCTGCAGCTCGTAGACGGCCCGGGTGACCAGGCCCTGGCCGTAGATGTCCCGGCCGGTGGCGTTGAACTCCGAGCGCACCCCGGCCGGCTGGGCGTTGAAGGGACCGCCTTCGGGGTAGCCGAGCACAGCCCCCTGGGCTCCCCTGGCCACCAGGGCGGGGTCGAGGCGGAGCACCCGGTCCGAGAGGGTGTCCACCCGCAGCACGGCCACGTCGTAGCCCGGGTCGAACAGGACGGGCACGGCGGCATGGCGGCCGGCACCGTCGATCACCACTGGATTGGCGATTCCCGCCACCACGTGGGCGTTGGTGAGCACCAGGTGAGGAGCGACGGCGAAGCCCGACCCCTCCTGGATCTGGCCGCAGCCCACGCCCTCCACCTTGACCGTGGAGCTGCCGGCCGCGATCACCGCCGCCCGCAGCACCGGGGCAGTGGGCAGGGTCACCGGACCAGCCGTGATGGGGGCGAAGCCGGCGAACACCTGGGGGAAGCCGGCCGAGCTGATCAGGCGCTGGATGCGGGAGAAGACCGACGGGGCAGGGGGCAGGGCTCGATCGACCGTCCGCAGGATGGCTGATCCCTCGATCTGGGCGCTGAGGGTGTGGTCGCCCCCGGTGATGAGCATGCTGGCCACCAGCCAGGCCACCAGCAAGGTGGCGATGACCGCTATGACCGCGCCGGCGCCGGCGTCGGCGGCGGCCAGGCGGGCCCGGGTCAGCGCCCGCCAGGCTCGTACGCCGATCTCACGGCCACCACCCCCCAGCAGAGTGGCCATCCCGAACAGCACGATCAGCGACGCCGTCGCCTTGGACAACGGGGACGAGAACAGCGAAGCGGCCAGCGGGGCCAGGACAGCGCCCAGGAAGAGCCCCAGCCAGAACCCCCCGAAGGACATGACCTGGACGGCCGCGCCCAGCTTGATCCCGTGGATGGCCGATGCCACCAGCAGGACGATCAGGACGATGTCGACCAGGTTCACGTGGGCTCTCGATGCCGGTCCATGACTTAGAGATCGGATGGCTTGAAGATCGGAAGGCTTGAAGATCGGTGGGTCGCCAAGTCGGCGAGGACCGGAGGCTAGCGGGTGGCTGCCCCCGCCGACCGTTCGACCCGACCGCGCGACACTGGCGGCCATGCCGGCCCCGTCGAGGTACGTGCCGTATGGGGCCTGGCCGTCGCCCATCAGCCCGGAGGCGGCGGCCGCCGGCGGGGCCCGGCTGGCCGAGCTCAAAGTGTCGGGCGACTGCCTCTGGTGGCTGGAGAGCCGCCCGACCGACGCCGGCCGGGTGGTGGCGGTCAGCCGGAGCGCTGACGGGACCGTCGCTGACGTCACCCCACCGGGGTTCTCGGTGCGCACGCTGGTCCACGAGTACGGCGGCGGCGCCTACCTGGTGGCCGGAGGGGCGATGGTGTTCTCCAACCATGCCGACCAGCGCCTGTGGCGCCACCAGGCGGGGAGCGATCCGGTGCCCATCACCCCGGAGCCGTCCCCGCCGGGAGCGGTCCGCTACGCCGACGGCTGCCTGACGCCCGACGGGCGTTGGGTCATCTGCGTGCGGGAGACCCACCGTTGGGCCGGGGTGGTCAACCAGATCGTCGCCGTGCCCGTTGACGGGCAGGGGGAACAGGTGGTGGTGGTATCAGGGCCGGACTTCCTGGCCGCACCGCGACTCAGCCCGGACGGCCGGCGTCTGGCCTGGCTGGAGTGGAACCACCCGGACATGCCGTGGGAGGCCACCTCCTTGTGGGTGGGGTCCTGGAGCGGTGAGCCTCGCCTCGGCCAGCCTGAGCTGGTAGCGGGCGGGCCGGCGCGACCGGCCGAGTCGGTGCTCCAACCGACGTGGTCGGCGACCGGCGAGCTGTACTTCGTCTCCGACCGCAGCGGCTGGTGGAACGTCTGGCGGTGGGGCCACGACGCCCCGTTGATGGTGACGGAGGCCGAGATGGCCCGGCCGCCGTGGTCGCTGGGGCTGTCGGACCTGGCCGCCCTGCCCGACGGGCGGCTGGCCTGCCGCTGGTCTCGCGGCGGCTCGGACCGCCTCGGGCTGCTCGACCCGGACGGAGGCACCCTGGAGCTGCTGGCGCCGGAGATCACCGTCCTCGGAGACGTCCAGGCGCTGGACGGGCAGCTGGCCTGCCTGGCCGGCTCGGCCACCAGCGGCGCGCAGGTCGTCCTGGTTGCCACGGGCGGCTCGGGCGGCTCGGGCGGCTCGGGCGGCTCGGGCGGCTCGGGCGGCTCGGGCGGCTCGGGCGGCTCGGGC
>JAVKSQ010000021.1:0-49508 GCA_039583615.1 Acidimicrobiales bacterium | reverse complement strand
CCTTTCCTGTAGCCGTCAAGCCACAAGAATCGCGAGGTCCTTGGCCCAAGTGTGGGATCTATGGGTGACCCAGGTCCTTCACCGCGCCCCACGCTTCATCGCGAAGAGCCACTTTTCTGAAGCGCGATGATGGTCCATGAGAAGCGTTCGTGCCGTCCCACCTGGATGAACGACCTAACGGCGCCAGTGATCGGCGAACGGTCGAGCTTCCGCGAGAAGAGCGGACATGACATACCGCTCGACTCGCGCGCCGGCGGGTTCCACCGGCACGAATGTGTAGCGCCATTCGAGCGGAGGAGAGCCAAGTGGGGAGGACCTCTAGCCATCGAAGGGCAACCACGCCAGAGGCACACCCGAAACCGGTCCCATGCCACTGGCGGAGAGGTGGTCCCTTCAAGCTGGCGGGCACACCAATGCCATAGCGTTGACAGCCGCCAGCGGCTATGCAATGATCGCAAAAATTAGGGCGCTCTCGGCGGTGGGGCTGTCGTCCTGCCGGGAAGGAAGGGGTTTGATCTGGGCGCTTAGCTTAGTCTGCCTCAAGTATGGCGGTGCGTGTCCGCTGGCGGACCGCATCGATCTACTGACTGATACTGTCCTAAGGAGCCACCGTGACAACGACCGCGCCACAAGCCGATCCCGACTTCAACTTTGTGGGCACCGCGAGGTTCAGTGAACCAGGACAACCGACAACGGCAGATGCGCCCGCTGCTCCACCTGAGGCTGCAGATCCCCTCGGCCCGCTGGCGCAACTTGAGGGCACCTGGAGCGGCACAGGTTTCAACACCATCTGGCGGCCGAACCTTCTGGCCAGCGGACAGGATCGTTTCCTGGAGCTGAATTCCACGACCGAGACGCTCGCCTTCACCAAGATCGGCGGTCCGATTCCGAACCGGGGGCTGCTGATGGCCGATATCAACATGTTCGGCCTCACCTACATGCAGCAAATCGCCGAGACCGAGGACGGGGCCGGGTTGCACATCGAGCCCGGGATCTGGGCCGTCGTGCCGCCGACAACCGATCCGAGCGTTGAGGCCAGCGTGGTACGGATGGCCTCCATCCCGCACGGCACCGTCATGCTCGCTCAAGGCAAGGCCTTCGTCGTCCCATCAGGTCCCCGTATCGACGACAACAACATCATCCCCTTCCCAATCGCCAGCCCTCCGCCGCCGAACTCCGACTTCGACAAAGCTGCCGGGACGTTTTTCCCGGAACTCGACCTGTCGATACCGACCTCCTTTCGCTTCGCCTCTCCTGACGTGACCCAGGAGATGGTGAAGACCCCGAACAGTGTCCTCAAGACCGCGATCGATGGCCAGAACATTACGAGTACGACCGTGCTCGTGATCTCGACCAAGCACACGCCCATCCTGGGCGGCGGAACCGCCAACACGGCCTTCCTCGAGGACGGGTCCAATCCCCCCGGTGGTAACGCGAACGCCGTAGAAGTCGACGCCATCTTCTGGATCGAGACCGTTGGGGGAGAAAACGGGGAACCCGACTTCCTCCAGTTGCAATACACGCAGCTGGTACAACTCGACTTCAACGGCCTCCGCTGGCCTCACGTCACCGTCGCAACGCTTCGCAAGGACAGCGATAGCGGCAACGGAGGCGGCAACTGATTCGCCGCAAGGCTGTCGGCGACGATCTGCGCGTTGACCAGGGCCAGCTGCCAACGGCGGTAATGTCGAGCTGCTGGACACGATCAGCGAGCGGCCGGACCGCACAGACACCCCCCTATTCAGGCTTCCCCTCCGTATGGCTATTACGAGCGGTAATGGGCACGCCAATCGACACGACACTGCAGCGCCTTGGCCACGGTGTTCTTCCGCAGGGACGCCTGCAGCTTGGTGAGCGGCAAACACCCCCCCATGGATCGACGCCCCCAGGCGCAACAGGTCGCCCGAATGCGACACGATCAGATCCAGGTCGAGGAAGCTGCCGCGCTGTGGTGCTCTCCTTCCTCTACAAAATTGCTGCAGCCGCTTGACACGATCCAGGGGTAAGTTCATCGACGTGATGGCCCGCCGCGGCGATCCCGACTGCGCCCCATGGCTGGCCGACCGGCGATGACGCCGGCGCCAACCTGCCCGCTTTTCCTCGCCGCCCGTGACATGGGCGACCTCCCATAGCCACCACCCAAGGAGGTCCCATGTCCCCCGATCACCAAGGCCCCTCGGGAGCCCCCGTAGTCTCCCCGCGCTCTGGCCGCCCGCCGCCGACGCCTCCTGGCCCCTCCCGCATCCGGGTCCAGGCCGTGGAGGACCCCGTCTGCGACCAGCTCGGCTTCAAGCGCACCCACCCCTACGGCCGGGTACGCATGGAACCCCGGTGCCTACGCGTGGACCGTCTACCTCTACGATCCGACAAGCGGGTATCTGGTTCCCGTGTTCCCCAGCGGCGATGGCCCGGGGGACGTACGATCCTTTCGACCCGGTAAGGGCGCCACGGGACTGGCCTTCGAAGAAGATGGCCTCATAGTCGTCACGGGCGACGCCGTCTCGGATGACCGGCACGGTCTGACTGCGGAGCAACAGGAATTTGTTTGTGCAGCACCAAGCCGTAGTCGCCATCCCCGTCCGAGGCGAAGACGACAGGCCCATCGGCTGTCTCAGCGCCATCAGCCTGGTAATGATGGGTACTTCGAGCAGCCGGCGGGCTCGGCGACGTTGCGATAACTCGCTGAGGTGGTGGGAGTCTGGAGGGGCGGTAGACGCTCAGTCATGGTGGTCGAACGCTCCGCAGGGTATGGTTCTGTCCGTGACTGAGAGGGTGTTGGAGGAGACCGAGACGGGGCGAATTGTGCTCATCGAGGAGACTGGCGAGGAACGGGAAGCGCGAGAGCGTGAAGCCTTCCAACGGCCAAGCCGGCTGCTTCAGGTCACCCGCTCCCAGGCGCGGCTCCTTCGTAGGGCCAGTCGGTAATCAACCGGCCGGAGCCCCCGGAACGGCAAAGACGGACCAAGCTCTGACGTCAGCGTCTACCCGACGGGCCCATCCCAGCCCGGACGTGCTGGCCTGCACCCCCACCCTGGAGGTGGGCGTCTCGCTTGACGGCCTCCACGCCGTTATTTTGCGCAATCTCCCACCCGCCCCGGCCAACTACGCCCAGCAGGTGGGTCGGGCCGGCAGGCGTTCCCGGGTGGCACTGGCCGTGGCCCATCCCGGCCAGGGCCCCCACGACAGCTACTTCTTCGAGTCTTCCGGTGAGTTGATTGCCGGCCAGGTCCGGGCCCTGGCGGGGGAGCAGGACGATCCGGGCCTTGATCCCGATCTCCCCGGCATGGCGGTGATTGCCCGGGACGATCATCGCCGCGACCTGGAGCTGGCCGTAGACCCGGTTGCCTGGGCCAGGAGCGAGACGGAGCGGGCTGCCTCCCTGGCTTCCGCCAACCACCTGCGTCTGGCCGGTTGGCGCCTGCGCCGGGTGATCTCTAGGCCGAATGGCAGGGTGGCATGACTGATCAGCGTGCGTCCATCGTGCCCACCTTGGCCATGCTCCGGGAACGGCGGGAGGAGATCCTCGACATCGCCGCCCGCAACGGCGCCTCCAACCTACGGATCTACGGCTCGGTGGTCCGGGGGGAGGCCAAGCAGGGTAGCGATGTCGACCTGCTGGTGGACATGGAACCGGGTCGGAGCCTGTTGGACCTGGCCGGCCTGCACCTGGAGCTGGAGGACCTCCTGGGCTGCCGGGTGGAGGTAGGTACCGACGTCAAACCCCGGCTGCGGGAGCGAGTACGGGCCGAGGCTGTCGCCTTGTGACCAGGGACACCGACTACTTGGCGGACATCCTCGAGGCGATCGACGCGGTGAGACGGCACATGCCCGGCTCGGAGGAGGAGCTCTTGGCCGACGAGGTCCTCCAGGCTGCCATTCTGCGCTGGGTGCAAATCGTCGGGGAGGCGGCCAACGGGGTCTCCGACGAGCTGCGGGGCCGTCATCCGGAGGTCCCGTGGCGCAAGATCGTGGACATGCGCAACCTGGTGGCCCACGGCTACCGGGACGTGGATCTCTCGATCGTCTGGCAGGCGGTGGCCCGAGACCTACCGGTCCTGGAACAATGGGTTCGGGCGATTCTGGAGGAGATGTGATGGAGCGCCACGAACCCGACAAGGGTCCCCGAGGGGCGCCGAGCCGTAGCTGATCCGAGCTCCACTTGCTCGCCCTCGGCGTTCTATTAGGGGTGTCCGGAGCGGCGGCGCAATTTCCGTTGTTAGCGGCGCCGACCACATCAGGTCTCCCCGCGAACGAAGGTCACCGTTTGCTCGACCATCTCGCTCGGGGTGAGGGTGGAGTCGACGACGAGTGCTGTGGGGGATGGCTCGTAGGACTCCGACATGCGAGCGAGGATCCGGTTCCAGCCGCCTGGTCGACCGCTCAACCGGCGGACAAGCTCAGCGGGATCCGAGCATGTCACCTCGACTGCACGGACACGGGCTCCATGCTGAGCGGCCAGCTCATGGAGCCGCTGTCGGATGAGGCGATCGGCGACCACCTCAACAACGACCGACCTACCTGCGACAAGCTCCTTGGCTACCGCCTCCTCCAACCGGCAGTTGCCCTCTTCCTGAAGGCCCCGGCGATAGCGGCCGAACAAGCGGGTGAAGCCACGGTCCAGCACGACCAGGGGACCGCCGATCTCCTGTCGGGCTTGGTCCCGGGACAGGACGACGGCTCCGATGCGCTGGCCCAGACCAGTCGCCAGGGTGGTCTTCCCAGTGCCGGGCAATCCAGAGATCAGGATGAGCAGCGGTCGCCTCACACCGTTGTCCTGCTTGGCTGCCTCACGGTCTCGGGATGGCGGAGAGGCCGATGCCCGGTGCGAGACAACTCTCGCTCGACATCCAAGGTAAGGGAGCCGTAGATGTTGATGTGATCGAGGAGGGCCGGGGAGAGGTGGGCGACCTGGTCATCGGTGACGACGTGGCCGTCGGCCGGAAGGGCTACCAGGGCATCGTTGAGGTACACCGTGTTGAACAGCACCACTGCGTTGATAACGACGGTGAGGCAGAGGGCGGCCGAGGATGAGGTCCTGGTTGATCCGCCGGCGCAGCAGCGGCCCAGCCGGGAAAGGCAGCCAGGTCCATGGCCGGGCCCTGTCGCACCCGCTCGGTGCGTTCCTCACCCCTCTTGGTCGAGGAACATCCGACGGGCCGGCCGGGCCGTCGAGTGCTGCCAAAGTGCTGCCGAAATGCGCGCAACGAGGCATTACGAGCCAACACAGGTCTGAGCTGTCCAGGAGCAAATAGCCAGGTCAAGGACACTTTCGCGCTAACAGGGCGGCACTGCATCACACCCAAAATGAGCCCTTTTGCCGACTGGTCAAGAGGTCCCGGGTTCAAATCCCGGCAGCCCGACGAGGTAAGTCCAGGTCAGGTGGGGTGGGCCGGTCCGCAAGGGCCGGCTTTCTTCGTGAAGGTGGCCGCTCGGTCTCCAAATACTCGGCGAGAGTGGCAAAGAACCGCTTCGACACCGGGACGATGCGTTGGTGACCGCCCGTGCCGTCGGCAATGAACAAGCGATGCTCGCCGGGCCGCACGTGCTCGAGGTGGAGGCCGAGAACCTCGCAACGCCGCAGCCCACCGAGGAGCATCACCTCCACCATCGCCCCGTCCCGACAAGTACGTAACGCGGCCATGACCACGTCGACTTCGTCGGGGTCGATCACCCGGGAAGGGTTCGGTTGCGCGACAGTCTCACCAGGGCGAGTTTCGTCTCAGCGCTCGGGAGCGGACCGCCCGCCGATCTCGTGGGTCCGCTGTTCCCGGAGGGACCGGAGGTGGAGCGCGGCCCAGGTTCGGAAGGGCCGCCAGGCGTCCGAGACGTCGGCGAGGGTGTGCCCTGAGCCGTAGCGCTCCACGACCTCGGCCTCCAGGCGGCGCTCGTGGTGGGGAAGGGCGTCGGGGGCGTTGGCGCCGCGGATGACCACCAGCTCTGCGCCGAACGGTCCCAGCCCCTTGATCCCTTGGACGACCCGGACGGCCTCCTCGGCGTCGAGGGCGCGCAGGGCGGCGCCCTCGAGGCGACCCTCCAGGGCGGCCTCGGCGACGGCCCGGAGATACTCGGCCTTTCGCCCCGGCAGGTCCAGTTCGAGCGAGCGCAGCGCCGCCGGTGCCGGGAAGGCCCCGTCCTCCCCGTGGTGGCGGATGAGATCGTCGCGGAGGGCAGCCGCTTGTACGATGCGGATCCGCTGCGAGAGCACCGCCCACGTGGCCGCCTCATACGGCGAGTGGAAGCCACAGGGCCGAAGGCCTGGGAGGAGGGCCTGGGCCTCGGCGATGACCGGGTCTCGGCGCCCGACCTCCGGCCATCCCCTGGCGTCGACGTCCAGGGCGAGGAAGCGACACGCCTGCGCGGCCGCGGCCTGCAGATCGCCGTCGCCGGTGACGACGACCCTCGCCGTGGCGTCCTGTTGGGTCACCGCCACCTCGGCGCGGCGCCAATCGCCCTCGGTGCGGAAGACCGAGCGCAACTGGTGCGGGTCGCCCTGGGCTGGCAGGGCAGAGGGCCCGAAGCTCTCCCAGAAGGCTCTGCTCGTCTCGAGCGACCAAGGCCCGAGGACCTCCACCTCCACCTCATGCCTCACTGTCATCCGTCCGCTCCCGCCCTTGTCTCACCGGTGGTGGGGCGCCCGGGGTCGACGGTGAACACCTTACCCACGACGAGGGATCACCAGCCAAGATAGGTCTGACCCGTCCAGGGGCAAACTCCCAGGTCAACGGCGCTTCTACATCAACCGGGCGGCACTGCATCGTACTCAAAATGACACCTTTTGCCGACCGGGGTCTGGAGGTCCCGGGTTCAAATCCCGGCAGCCCGACGGCAAGGTACGGTGGGGTTCCCATGGTCAGGTGCCGATGCGGTGACCGACGCTTCGTGGGCGCCGGCCGGACGGCACGGAAGGAGCGATGACGGACTACGACGCCCGCAGCGCGCTCGTCGTCGTCGACGTGCAGAACGACTTCGCCGATCCCCACGGCGCGCTGCACGTCCCTCGGGGCGAGGAGGTGGTAGCTGTCACCAACCGCGAGATTGGCCAGGCCACTGCCGCCGGCGCCCAGGTCGTGTACACCCAGGACTGGCATCCGCCCCGCACGCCCCACTTCGTGACGGACGGCGGCACCTGGCCGGTGCACTGCGTGGCCGGCACCTGGGGCGCCGGGCTGGCCCCCGGGCTGACGGTGGCAGGACAGGTGGTCCGCAAGGGCACCGGCGGGGAAGACGGCTACTCGGGCTTCACTGTCCGTGAGCCGCACGCCGGCCACCAGCGATCGACCGGTCTGGCGGAGCTCCTTCGCAGGGCCGGCGTCGAGCGGGTGGTGATCCTCGGGCTGGCCACCGATTACTGCGTCAAGGAGACGGCCCTTGACGCGTTGCGAGAGGGCTTCACCACCGTGGTGCTGGGGGAGGGCGTCAGGGCCGTCGACGTTCGAACCGGCGACGGCTACCGGGCTCTCGACGAGCTGGTCGACGCGGGCGTCCAGGTCATCAGGCCCTGACCAGCAGCTGGGCCAGAGGGCCGGTCTGGAGCTGGTCGAGGATCTCCCTGAGGTCACGATAGACGTGGAGGGCGCCGGCCTCGGCCAGCTCGTGTTGGCTGAAGCCGCCGCTCTCGACGGCAACGCACCCCAGGCCGGCCGCCCTGGCTGCCTCGATGTCCCATATGCTGTCGCCCACCACCAGGGCCCGCGCCCGGTCGACAGAGCCGGCGCCCAGCGCCTTCTCGAAGACCTCGGGGTCGGGCTTGGACTGCTCGACGTCGTCCTTGGTCGTCGTGGCGTCGACGGAGGCGTCAGCTCCGAGCAGCTTGAGCGTCACCTCCAGCTCGTCCACCGGAGAGGAGGTGGCCAGGACGACCGCCAGACCTCGGTCGTGCACCGCCCGCAGCAGCTCCGCCGCCCCGGGAAAGGGGCGGGCCTCGCCGATGAGCTCCTGGTAGCGACGGCTCCTGTGGTCGCTGGCCTCCGGACTGTCGTGGCCGAGCAGTCTCGGCACCAGCTGGTCTCCGCCCATGCCGACCAGGCGATGAATCGCATTCATGGGCGCCCACTCGCCGGCATCGGAGAGGGCCCGAGCCCAGGCCAGGACGTGCAGGTAGTTGGTGTCGACCAGCGTCCCGTCCACGTCGAAGAGCACGCCGGGTCGGCCGGTCACGACGCGGGTCCCCTCGGCGCCGGGCCCTCCCTCGGCGCCGGGCCCTCCCCCGGTGCCGGGCCCTCCCCAGGTGCCGGGCCCTCCCCAGGTGCCGGCGCCTGACCGGAGGCCATCCCCGACTCGGTCACACCGGGGGCAAGGCCCAGTGGTGGACTGGCCAGGCCGGCCGGGGAGGCGGGCCCTGACCGCAGTACCGCCTCGGCGTCGATGATCCGGTAGGCGTAGCCCTGCTCGGCCAGGAAGCGCTGGCGTCGGGCGGCAAAGTCCTGGTCGTTGGTGTCCCGTGACACCACTGCGAAGAAGTGGGCCTGACGGCCGTCGGCCTTGGGGCGCAGGATCCGGCCCAGCCGTTGGGCCTCCTCCTGGCGACTGCCGAAGGTGCCCGAGACCTGGACGGCCACCGACGCCTCCGGCAGGTCCACGGAGAAGTTGGCCACCTTGGAGACGACCAGGACCGGCTCCTGGCCCTGCCGGAACGCCTGGTAGAGCCGTTGGCGCTCCCTCACCGGTGTGCGGCCCATCACCAACGGGGCGCCCAGCCGCTCGGCCAGCACCTCGAGCTGATCGATGTACTGGCCGATCACCAAGGTGGGCTCCCGCCGGGCCAGCGCCTCCCGGCAGATCGCCTGCACCACCGCCAGCTTGGAGCGGGCGCATGCGCCCACCCGGTAGCGGTCCTCGGCCTCGGCCACGGCGTAGCTCATCCGCTCCTCGTCGGTGAGCGTGACCCGGATCTCGGTGCAGGCGGCCGGGGCGATCCAGCCCTGAGCCTCGATGTCGCGCCACGGCGCGTCGTAGCGCTTGGGCCCGATGAGGCTGAAGACGTCGCCTTCCCGCCCGTCCTCCCGCACCAGGGTGGCGGTTAGGCCGAGGCGGCGGCGGCTTTGTATGTCGGCGGTCATGCGAAAGACAGGAGCGGGCAGCAGGTGCACCTCGTCGTAGACCACCAGGCCCCAGTCCTCGGCCGAGAACAGCTCCATGTGGGGGTAGAGGCCGCCCCGGCGGGTGACCAGGATCTGATAGGTGCTCACCGTCACGGGTCGCACCTCCTTGCGCTCTCCGGAGTACTCACCCACCTCGTCCTCGGTGAGGCTGGTCCGCGCCAGCAGCTCCGCCCGCCACTGTCGGGCCGCCACCGTGTTGGTCACCAGGACGAGGGTGCGAGCCCCCGCCCGAGCCATGGCAGCCGCCCCGACCAGTGTCTTGCCGGCTCCGCAGGGCAGCACCACCACCCCGCTGCCGGCAGCCAAGAACGCCTCCACCGCCTCACGCTGGTAGGGCCGGAGCTCGAAGCCCGCCCCCTCCCGCAGGGTCATGGCATGGGCGGTACCCTCGACGTGGCCGGCCCGGTCCTCGGCCGGCCAGCCCACCTTGAGCAGCGCCTGCTTGAGCCGGCCCCTCACCTCTCGGGGGACGGCGACCACCTCTGCGTCGATCCGGGGGCCGACCAGGGGGACCACCGCCTTGGCCCGGAGCACCTCCTCGAGGACGGCTCGGTCAGTCGTGCGCAGCACCAGCCCGTGGACCGGGTCCACCTCCAGGACCAGGCGTCCGTAACGGTCCATCACCTCGGCCACGTCCACCAGCAGCGCCTGTGGCACCGGGTAGCGCGACCACCGCAGCAAGGCGTCGACCACCTGCTCGGCGTCCCGGCCGGCGGCCCGGGCGTTCCACAATCCAAGAGGCGTCAGGCGGTAGGTGTGGACGTGCTCGGGCGAGCGCTCCAGCTCGGCGAAGGGGGCGATAGCGGCCCGGCAGGCCGGGGCGTCGGGGTGGTCGACCTCCAGCAGCAGGGTGCGGTCGGACTGGATTATCAGCGGGCCGTCGGTCACAGCACGTTCTCCTCCTCGGCATCGGTGAGGACCCTGGCCCACACCACCCGGTCGAGCCTCAGCGTCCGGGCGTCCCCGCGGGGCAGGCACTGGACCACCACCTGGTGACCTTCCACCTCGATCGGGGCGACCGTGAGCTGACCGGTCTTGCCCTTGGCGCTGGTGTAGGCCATCCGCACCAGCCATTCCTCGTCGCTCGCCTGGTCGAGCATGGCTCTCACCGCGACCGCCTCTCCGGCGATGTCGGTGGGCCTGGCCACCTCGGCACCGTAGGTGCCGCAGGCGCGCTCGCTCCCACCTATCTCGTCATCGTCGTCCGGCTCGACCTCGGGGTCCGGCTCCGCCACCAGGCAGACCTGGCGCAGGCGGGCGAGGACCGGTGGACGGCCACCAGCCGGTCGGCCAGGCGCCGGTCGGGGGCCCTGACGCAGCCGGGAGACGACGGCCGGCACCTCGGGAGGCGGTCCAGGCGGCCTCGACCTCCCGAGGGAAGGGGGGACCGGTGCCCGGAGGGGCTCGGAGCGGGCCAGCAGCAGGGACCCGTCGGGTTGCTCGCGGGCGGGGAGGTAGCCGGCCGTCTGGAGGGTCTCGGTCACCGTCGCCGGATCGGCGTCGCTCACCAGCACGGTCGGTGCCAGCTGGCGCAGGCCGAGGCAGTTGGTGCGACGGGCCCTCAGCACCTCGGCCAGCAGCGACGGGTCCTCGGCCCGGACGTAGCAGGTGGCGGTCCCCACCCGGAGATGGCCGTGGCGGCGGCCCAGGTCGGCGACCAGGTAGGCCAGCGGCTGGGGCACTCCCTTGGCGCCATGGCTCTCCAAGAAGGCCACCAGGTCCTCGGCGCTGAGTCCGGCATCGAACGCCCGCCGCAGCGAGGCGTCGCTGAAGCGGTAGACGGTGGCCCCTCCGCTGGACTCGACGTCGGCCATGAGGGCCAGTTCACGGCGGACCGGAGCGGCCAGCTCGCCTGACACCACCGCGGTCAGGTCGGCCTGGAGGAGCACCTCGGAGCTCACCGCGGGGGCCCAGCGGGCCAGGCCGTCGGCCGCCTCCTCGAGCCGGCCGGCGACGGCCAGGCGCCCCGGCTCGCTCAGCGACCCGAGAGCGCCCAGCCCGAGCAGCTCGATCTCCTCCAAGATCCACTCGACGAGCTGATCGGGCATGGCCGGTCCATCAGTCCATAGTCCAGGCGCCTCCCAGAGCACCCATTGGCAAAGCGAGGCAGGCGAGGCCGAATGATCCCTGCCCACCCCGGCCAGCGCCCGCAGCACGGCCCGACGGCGAGCGACCGCCTCCGGCTCGTGACCCATCAGCAGCGGCGGAACGGGCTTGCCGTCCGACCCCACGGCGCCGGCCAGGCCGACGTGCACCTCGGCGCCAAGCCAGGCCTGCACCAACGCAGCCCAGCGGCGGGCCGCTGGCCGGGCCGCCCACCCGTCGAAGGCGGGCAGGGGCAGGGCCAGGCCTGCCGACGGGGCAGCGAGGCCGGTGCACGCCGCCAGCTCGACCAGGCGGGCGGCGTCCACCTCGCTGCGGCCGGTGGCCTTGGCCGCCCGGCGCACCTCGCGCCGGCCGAGGCCGCCTGCCTTGAGGACCTTCGGGGGCACGTCGCCCCACTGGTCCAGCACGGTGGCGACGTCGCCGACCAGGCGCAGGGCCTGCTCGGCAGCCGCCCTCTCCACCGTCTCGGGGGCCACCCCGGAGGCCGCCACCTCTGGGGGTCGGAGCCGGAGGCTCGGGAAGGGACAGCCGCCCCGCAGGGACAGTCCCACCTCCCGTGGCATGACCAGGGTGTCCCAGTTGAGCTGGACGAGCAGGCCGCGGTTGGTCAGCCAGCCCTGCGCCGTCCGGTCGGCCATGTGGCTGCCATAGGGCCCAAACGCCACCGGGGGGCCGCCGCCCAGCTGGCGGGCCAGGTCCGCCGCCCCGGAAGGGGCCGCCTCGACCAGGCGCCGCACCCGGGCCGGGTCAGCCAGGAGCTCCACTATGGAAGTGAGGTTCGCCGTCTTGGTCGGCCGGGTCCCTAGTCCGAGCCGTCCGGCCATTGCTGCCAGGACGGCGGGGGGGTGGGCACCGAGCAGGGTACGGGCTGGGGGCCCGAGGCCGGCGGGATGGCGCAGCTGGGCCAGCACCGGGAGCAGCGCCAGCTCGTCACCCCGGCGCAGCAACAGCGCCCTGTGCTCCAGGCCCCTAAGCGGGCGCTCGAGCTCGCCTGCATCGAGCGCCGGGCCGGCCGACGGGCTGAGCAGGCCAGCCAGCCGGTCGGTTGTCGTCGGCTGGTCCAGCAGGCAAAGGGTCTCCAGGACCTGGAAACAGCCCAGGTCGAGCGAGGCCAGGCAGTGGCGGACACTGGACCACGACGATGCCCGGGCGGCCAGCTCGGCCAGGTCCGAGGGTGGCGGCGAAGCCAGGTCAGGACGCCGGACGAACAGGGCCTCCAGCTGCTGGTCGTCCCACTGGGCCAGAGCAACGGCCAGAGCATCGGCCGCCGAGATATCGACGACCACCTGACGGGCTGAATTCGCTCGTGCCACCAGCACCTCCGGCGGTGGGTCGACAGCGGGCCTGACTGGCGCGACCCTAGCGGGGGTGGCCCTGCAGGTGTGGGACCTAGACTGCGGGAGTGCCCGCCAGGTTGGACCGCGTCCTGACCGTGCCCAACGCCATCTCGCTGGGCCGACTGGGCTGCGTCCCGGTGTTCCTCTGGCTGCTCTTCTGGGACCATGACCGGGCGGCGGCGGCCTGGCTCCTGGCCGCCCTGGGCATCACCGACTGGGTGGACGGCTGGATCGCCCGCCGCTTCCGCCAGGTCTCCGAGCTGGGCAAGGTGCTGGACCCCACCGCCGACCGCGTCCTGTTGGTGGTGGCGATCGTCGCCATCCTGGTCGACGGGTCGGCACCGGTGTGGGTGGGAGCAGCCGTGGCGGGCCGCGAGCTCCTGGTCGCCGGCGCAGTCCTCGCCCTGGCCGCCCTGGGCGCCGCCCGGATCGACGTCCTGTGGGTGGGCAAGGCGGGGACGTTCGCGGTGATGATCGCCTTCCCCCTGTTCCTCATCAGCCACGCCCACGTCTCATGGCACAGCCAGGCCATCGTGGCGGCGTGGGTGTTCGTCCTGCCTGGCCTGGCCCTGGCCTGGTACTCGGCCCTGCGTTACGTCCCCCTGGCCAGGCGGGCCCTGGCCAGTGGACGGGTGGGGAGCCTGCGATGAAGGCCGTGATCATGGCGGGGGGGGAGGGCACCCGCCTCAGGCCCCTCACATCCCGGCAGCCCAAGCCCATGATCCCCATAGTCAACCGGCCCATGATGGAACACGTCGTGCACCTGTTGAAGCAGCACGGCTTCGAGGACATCGTGGTCACGGTGGCCTTCCTGGCCAATGCCATACGTGCCTACTTCGGCGACGGGTCGGAGCTGGGCGTTAACCTGTCCTACGCCACCGAGGACACCCCTCTGGGCACCGCCGGATCGGTCCTCAACGCCGCCGATCAGCTCGACGAGCGCTTCCTGGTCATCTCCGGCGACGTGCTGACCGACATCGACCTGTCGGCGGTGTGGTCCTTCCACGAGGGACGGGGGGCCATGGCCACCATCGCCCTGGCCGCCATGGAGGACCCACTGGAGTTCGGCATCGTCATCACCGCCGAGGACGGCTCCATCGAGCGCTTTCTGGAGAAGCCCAACTGGGGCCAGGTCTTCAGCGACACGGTCAACACCGGCATCTACGTGCTGGAGCCCGAGATCTTCGACCACATCCCCAACGGGCGCAGCGTGGACTTCTCCGGGGAGGTCTTCCCTGCCATGCTGGCCGCCGGCCAGGCGGTCTTCGGGTTCGTGGCCGAGGGTTACTGGGGTGACGTCGGTACGGTGGAGGCCTACAGCCGAGCCCACCTGGACGTCCTGGAGGCCAAGGTGAAGATCGACGTGCCCGGCTTCCAGGTGCGCAAGGACGTGTGGCTGGGCGAGGGAACCGAGGTGGACCCCTCCGCCCGGATCGACGGCCCCGTGCTCATGGGGGACCACTGCCGGATCGGGCCGGGGGCCCACCTGTCCGAGTACACCGTCCTGGGGGCCAACGTGCGGGTCGGGGACAACTCCTTCCTGGAGCGGGCCATCGTCCACGACAACACCTACCTCGGGCCGGCCGTACGACTGCGGGGATCGGTGATCGGGCGCTCCTGCGACCTGCGCCGCGGGGCAACCTGCGAGGACGGGGTGGTGCTGGGCGACGAGTGCTTCGTGGGGGAGCACGCCCTCATCAACCCCGGTGTCAAGGTTTACCCGTCCAAGGAGGTCGAGCCCGGAGCGGTGGTCAACACCTCCATCGTGTGGGAGTCGAGGGGTGCCCGCCAGCTGTTCAGCCCGCTCGGCCTGGCGGGCCTGGCCAACGTCGACATAACTCCCGAGCTGGTGGTCCGGGTGGCCATGGCCTATGGCACCACCCTCAAGAAGGCCTCCACCGTGACGGCGTCACGGGACCCCAGCCGGGCCGCCCGAGTCCTCAAGCGAGCGTTGGTGGTGGGCCTCAATGCCGCCGGGATAAACGTCGACGACCTCCAGGCGGCCACCGTGCCGGTCACCCGCTTCCAGGTCCGCAGCGGCTCGGGCCAGGGCGGCATCACCGTGGGCCTGGCGCCGGGCGACCCTCAGTCGGTGGTGATCCGCTTTCTCGGCCAGAACGGGATCGACCTCGACGAGGGCGCCCAGCGCAAGATCGAGCGGTCCTTCGCCCGGGAGGACTTCCGCCGGGCCCTGGCCGGCGAGATCGGCGACATCGGCTTCCCGCCCCGTGCCTACGAGCAGTACACCGCGGCCATGATGGCCAGCGTCGACCTGAGCGCCGTTCGCCGCGCCCGCTTCAAGGTGGTGCTGGACTATGCCTACGGGCCGGCCAGCTTCGTCATGCCCAACGTGCTCGCCAAGCTGGGGGCCGACGTGCTCACCGTCAATCCCTACGCCTCGACCTCCGAGTCGATCCACTTCGACGAGACCAGCCATGCCGAACGAGTGGGAGACCTGGTGAGAGCGTCCGGTGCTCACCTCGGGGCGGTCATCGACCCCGACGCCGAGCGCCTCCGCCTGGTGGACGACACCGGCCACGTGCTGTCCCACGACGAAGCCATGCTGGCCCTGCTGACCCTGGTGGTCGACACCGCCGGGGAGGCCACCGTGGCTGTGCCGGTGACCGCCAGCCAGGCGGTCGAGGACATCTGCGCCAGCGCCGGCGCCCGGATCATCTGGACCAAGCTCTCGGCTGCCCATCTCATGGAGGTGGCGTCCACCGGCGCAGTCAGCTTCGCCGCCAGCCGTGACGGGGGGTTCATCTTCCCCGCCTTCCTGCCCGCCTACGACGCGGCCGCCACCCTGGTCAACCTCATGACGCTCCTGGCCGGCACCGGGCTCAGGCTGTCCAAGCTGGTGGCCCAGCTGACCAAGGTCCACATTGCCCGCCGGGACGTGCCCACCCCATGGGAGCACAAGGGCCTGGTCATGCGCACGCTGGTGGAGGCCATGGGGGACAAGGAGCTGGTCCTGGTGGACGGGGTCAAGGTGATCGAGGACGACGGCTGGGCCCTGGTGCTTCCCGATCCGGTCGAGCCGGTCAGCCACGTGTGGGCCGAGGCACCGTCCGAGGAGGCGGCCAGCGCCCGGGCCGGCGACTACGCCGACCGGCTGCACCACCTCCTGGGCTGATCCCGGTACCGTCGCGGCACTGGGGTAGCGTCGCCGACCATGAACGTGCCCGAGGACCTGCGCTACACCTCCGACCACGAGTGGGCTCGCCTGGAGGGCACCCGGGCCCGGGTGGGTATCACCGACTACGCCCAGGATGCCCTGGGTGACGTCGTCTTCGTCCAGCTTCCCGAGCCCGGCACCGAGGTGGAGGCGAAGGCGACCTTGGGGGAGGTCGAGTCGACCAAGTCGGTGTCCGAGGTGTACGCCCCCCTGGCCGGAGTGGTCACCGAGGTCAACACCGAGCTGGCCGATGCCCCCCAGCACCTCAACGACGACCCCTACGGTGAGGGGTGGATATGCATGATCGAGCTCTCCGACCCGGCCTCGTGGGGCACCTTGATGGGTTCCAACGCCTACCAGCAGCTCATCGCCCAATGACCAGCGGCGGCGGGCGGCCGAGGGGTCAGCCGTCGGCGCCCTGAACGGCTAGCTTGGGGCCGTGTTCTGCAACAACTGCGGCCATCGCAACCCGGACCGCGTCAATTTCTGCTCGTCGTGCGGAGCCGTCCTGCCATCGGTGACCGAGGAGGACACCACGGTCACCTTCTCGCCCGTAGAGGCCAGCGGGGAGGTGGCCGACGAGGAGGTGACGGTGGGCCTGCCCGAGCTCGCCGAAGAGACTGGGACGCTGATCGTCAAGAGAGGTCCCAACGCCGGCTCCAAGTACGCCCTGGAAGCACCGACCACGCGGGCCGGACGACATCCCGACAGCGAGATCTTCCTGGATGACATAACGGTGTCGCGCCGTCATGCGGAGTTCCTGCGAGAGGCCGGCGGTGGCTACGTCGTGCGCGACGTCGGGTCCCTGAACGGCACCTACCTCAACCGAGAGCGGATCGACCAGGCCGCGCTGGCCAACGGGGACGAGGTGCAGATAGGCAAGTTCAAGCTGGTCTTCCTGGCTGGGGGGAATGAGGTATAGGGGTTGACCGACAAGGCTTACCTCTCCATCGGCGACGTGCTCACCCTCCTCAAGGAGGAGTTCGAGGACGTGACCATCTCCAAGATCAGGTTCCTCGAGAGCCAAGGGCTGTTGGACCCCGAACGCACCCCGTCGGGCTACCGCAAGTTCTACGAGGACGACGTCGAGAGGCTGCGCTGGATCCTGCGCCAGCAGCGAGAGCACTTCTTGCCCCTCAAGGTCATCAAGGACCGCTTGGACGACGACACCGGGGAGGCCGGCCCAGGCGTGCCATCGCTCGTCCCGCCGGTGGCCAACGCCTGGCCGGCCGGTCGGCCGGCGGCCGCGGCCGAACCCCCGCCAGGGCCAGTCGTGCCTGACGCCGGGAACCCGGGACCGGTGGCCCCCGAGAGGAGCCCGGAGCCGGAGGTGACCGTCCGGCCCGAGGCGTCTGAGGCGTCGGCGCCGCCCGAGCCGGGAGAGGCCGCCCGTCGGCTCGGGCTGACGCCAGCCAGCGAAGGCCAGGCCGGGTCGGCCACTCTGGGACCAGGACCAGCCCCGACGGTCGCTGCCCCGCCGCCCGAGCCGTCCGCTGCCCCCTCGCCACCGCCGGCCCCCGGGCCGACGGGCCTCGAACGCAACCCCGACCGGTCGACCGCCGCCTCGGTCGACGCCGGGCTGACCGAGGTGGCCCGCGCTCACTGGCCAAGCGGCTACGACATCGCCGAGCCTCCCTCCCGGGGCGGCCATGCCCCCGAGCCTCCCTCCCGGGGCGGCCATGCCCCCGAGCCACCCTCCCGGGGCGGCCATGCCCCCGAGCCTGCCTACCGGGGCGGCCATGCCCCCGAGCCACCCTCCCGGGGCGGCCATGCCCCCGAGCCTGCCTACCGGGGCGGCCATGCCCCCGAGCCTGCCTACCGCGTGAGCAGCTGGGCCATGTCGGCGGGCCTCAACGGGGTCGACTACAACGTCGAGGAGCTGGCGGCAGCAGCTGGGCTGTCGGTCGACCAGGTGGCTCAGCTCGAGCAGTATGGCCTGGTGACTGGCAGACCCCTGGCCGGCAGCGTCTACTACGACGAGGAGGCGCTCACGGTGGCGCGCCTGGTGGCGGGGTTCAGCGCCTTCGGCATCGAGGCGCGCCACCTCAGGATGTACAAGCTGGCCGCCGACCGGGAGGCAGGCTTCTTCCAGCAGATCATCCTGCCGCTGCTCAAGCAGCGCAATCCCCAGGCGCGTCATCGGGCCACCGAGACGCTGGGCGAGCTGTCTCGCCTGGGCCAGGCCCTACGGGCCTCCCTGCTGCGCATCGCCCTCCGGGACCAGGCCTAGCCCGAGGTGGCAACCGGGGCCCGCCCGCCCCGGGTGCTCATCGGCCAGGACGAGCTGTCGGCCCGGGTCGATCGCCTGGCCGCCGAGGTGTCGGGCGCCTATCCCGATGGAGTCCTGCTGGTAGAGGTGCTCAAGGGCAGCACCTGGTTCCTGGCCGACCTGGCCCGGGCCCTGACCGTGCGGTGCGAGGTGGACTTCCTGGCCATCTCGGCCTACGGCGCGGGCCGGGCGGGGGCGAGGCTGGTGAAAGACCTGGAAGCCGACATCTCGGGCAGGGACGTGGTGGTGGTGGACGTCATGGTCGACACCGGCCTCACCCTCACCTACCTGACTGGGGAGCTGGCCCGGCGCCGCCCCCGATCGGTCGAGTCCTGCATCCTGCTGGACAAGACGGCCAGGCGGCTGGTGCCCACCGCGCCCCGCTTCGTCGGCTTCGCCATCCCTGACGAGGTGGTGGTCGGCTACGGCGTCGACTTCGCCGAGCGCTACCGCAACCTCGGTGCCGTGGTGGCCGGTGACCTGCCCGCCCTCCGGGCTGACCCCGACGCGTATGTGAGGCAGCTCTTCTCAGGGTAAGTTGGCCGCATGGTCGAGGTGCAGCTGGCCGCCGTGAGAGTTGACCTTTCCACCAATGCCCCGGTCGTCCTGCTACAGGAGAGCCAGGGAGCCAAGCGGACCCTGCCCATCTTCATCGGGCCGCCTGAGGCCACCGCCATCGCCTATGCCCTCCAGGCTGTACCGACGCCCCGGCCGCTGACCCACGACCTGATGAGAGACCTCCTGGCCGCCCTGGACGTGACGGTGGAGCGAGTGGTCATCACCGAGCTGCGGGAGACGACCTACTACGCCGAGCTCCAATTGAGGATGGGGGGGCGCCAGACCACCGTCTCCAGCCGGCCCTCCGACGCCATTGCCCTGGCTGCTCGCACCGGCACCCGCCTGTTCGTGGCTGACGAGCTGATCGACGCCGAGGGGGTGGTCCTGCAGAGCGAGGAGGACGAGCCCGCCAACCCCGACGAGCTGGTGGGCGAGTTCCGCGAGTTCCTCGACCAGGTCCGGCCAGAGGACTTCACCGCCTGACCTGCGCCTGGTGGTCATTGACGGCGGTCCCCGCCTGTCCTAGCCTGCCTACAGGGAAGTAACTACGTACCTGTGCCCAATGCGTAGCGGTTACCGGAGGAGCCGGTGCCGGCAGGCCAGCGTGAGGAGAGCGCCATGCCGTCAGACAGCAAGGCCAAGGTGGAAGAGGGCTTCGGCGGCCCCCAGGTCTGCTCCATAGTCGGGATCACCTACCGCCAGTTGGACTACTGGGCCCGCACCGGCCTGTGCCGCCCGTCCGTGGCCGAGGCCCGGGGAAGCGGTACCCAGCGCCGCTATGCCTACCGTGACCTGCTCGAGCTCAAGGTCATCAAGCAGCTCCTCGACGCAGGGGTGTCGCTGCGCATGGCTCGCCGGGCCGTGACCTGCCTTCGGGAGGGCGGCGCCGATGTCGCCTCGGCCAACCTGGTCATGGCCAGCTCCGGCTCGGTCCTGGCCCGCACCGGCGAGGAGGTGGTCGACCTCCTGAGGGGCGGGCAGGGGGTGCTGAACATCGTGCCCCTGGCCGGGGTCGTCTCCGAGCTGGATGCGGCCATCCTGCGCCTGGGCGCCCATCCGGCCGGCCAGCGGGCGGGAGAGGGCTCTGCCGAGCAGCTGGGACCGCCGCGCCACGTCGCTGGGCAGGGGGGCTGAGGACCGGCCGAGGCCGGCCCCGGGGTAGGCGGCCATCGATGCCTGAAGTGCGGTTCGCCCACAACTCCGAGCGCCAGCTGGCCAGGCTCCTCGACTTCTACGGCATCGCGTGGGACTACGAGCCGGTGGAGTTCGTGCTGGCACGGGATGCCGACGGCAAGCCGACCGCCGCCCTGCGTCCGGACTTCTACCTGCCGGCGTACGACCTGTTCATCGAGATGACCACGCTGAACCAGAAGCTGGTGACCAAGAAGAATGCCAAGGTCCGCCGCCTGCGCCAGCTCCATCCCGAGGTGAAGCTCAAGGTGCTGTACCAACGTGACTACCTCAGCCTGCTGGTCAAGTACGGCTTGGAGCAGCCGTCGCAGCTGACCGCCTGAGCGACCGGGATAGGCTGGCCGGCCATGATGGCCACCGGCTCCTCGTCCCTGGGGCGGCCTGGCCTGGACCGCCCCCGAAGGTCCCCCCTCTTTGCCGCCCATCAGGCCCTGGGCGCCAAGATGGTCTCGTTCGGGGGCTGGGAGATGCCCCTGTCCTACCCGGGGGGGACCATCGCCGAGCACCTGGCCTGTCGGAGCGCGGCGGTGGCCTTCGACGTGAGCCACCTGGGTACCGTTGCCGTCGAGGGCGCCGGGGCCTTCGACCGCCTACAGGAGAGGCTGGCCAACGACCTGCGGCGGATCCACCCGGGCCGGGCCCAGTACAGCCTGGTCTTGGAAGAGGCCGACGCCTCGGTGGTCGACGACGTCATCGTGTGGTGGCTGGACCACGACCGCTTCGACGTCATGCCCAACGCTTCCAACACCCAGGCGGTGCGGGCTGTCCTGGGCGGCCAGGACCGCACCGCGGGGCGCGCCATGATCGCCGTCCAGGGCCCCGAGGCCCGGCGCCAGCTGGCCAAGGTGGCGCCTGATGCAGCTGGCGTGCCTCGCTTCGGCGTGACCGCGTTCGCCTGGCACGGCCAGGCTTGCGTCGCCGCCGGGACCGGCTACACCGGCGAGGACGGGGTGGAGTGCTCGATCCCGGTCCCTCACGCCCCGGCCTTCTGGGATGCGGTTCTGGGGGCCGGCGTGATCCCGGCCGGGCTGGGCGCTCGGGACACCCTGCGCCTGGAGGCTGGGCTGGCGCTGCACGGCCACGAGCTGGGACCTGGGATCAGCCCCCTGCAAGCGGGCCTGGATTGGGTGGTGGGCTGGGACAAGGGCCCCTTTCGGGGTCGCCCGGCCCTCGAGTCCGAGCGCCAGAGCGGTCCTCACCGGCGCTTGCGGGGCTTGGTCCTGGAGGGCCGCCAACCTCCCCGCCAGTCGAACCCGGTATGGCTGGCGGACGGCCGTCGGGTCGGCGAGGTGACCAGCGGCAACTTCTCCCCGTGCCTCGAGCGGGGGATCGGGCTGGCCCTGCTGGCCGCCCAGGTGGAGCCAGGCGAGCTTGTCGGGGTCGAGGCCAGGGGCCGCTCCCTGCCAGGCCATGTGGTGGAGCCGCCCTTCGTGAGGCGCCAGTCGTGAGTGGGCCGGGGACCGGCTGCTGAGGTGGGCCATTTCGTCCCTCACACCGAGGCCGACATCGAAGCCATGCTGGGACTGCTCGGGCTGTCGTCGACCGACGAGCTGTTCGCCGTGGTACCCGAGGCCCTGCGCCTGGCGGTGGGGCTGGACCTGCCGGCCGGCCTGGGGGAGCCCGATGTCATCGAGGCGATGACGGCCCTGGCCGGGCGCAATCGGACCGACCTGGTCTGCTTCGCCGGTGGCGGCGCCTACGACCACGAGATCCCGGCCGTCACCCGGGCCCTGGCCGGGCGCTCGGAGTTCGTGACCGCCTACACCCCCTACCAGGCCGAGGTGGCTCAGGGTGTGCTCCAGGCCCTTTTCGAGTTCCAGACCCTGGTGTCGCGCCTGGCCGGACTGCCGGTCGCCAACGCCTCCCTCTACGACGGGGCCAGTGCCGCGGTCGAAGGGGTCAACCTGGCGGTGGCGGCTACCGGGCGACCGACCGTCTGGGTCTCTCGGGGAGTCCATCCCCACTGGCGAGCGGTCCTGGCCACCATGGCGGCCGGCAGTGGCCACCACCTGGTCGAGGTGGCCCTGGCCGACGGCCTGACCGCCTGGCCCGAGGCCCACGAGGGGGAGCGTCCCGGCGTGCTGGTAGCCGCCTATCCCAACTACCTGGGCTGCCTGGAGGATCTTGGCGCCGCCCGGGCGGCGGCCGATCGAGCAGGGGCCTTGCTGGTGGTGGCGTTCGACCCGGTGGCATCGGGGGTGCTGCGCTCGCCTGGTGACTGGGGGGCAGACGTGGCGGTGGGGGAGGGACAGGGCCTGGGAACGGCCCTGAGCTTCGGCGGCCCCTACCTCGGGCTGTTCGCCTGCAGCCTCGACCACGTCCGGCGCCTGCCCGGGCGCCTGGTGGGCGAAACGGTGGACATCGAGGGGCGGCGGGCCTACGTGGCTACGCTACGGGCTCGCGAGCAGGACATCCGCCGGGAGAGGGCCTCTTCCAACGTCTGCACCAACCAGACCCTCATGGCCGTGACCGCTGCCATCCAGCTGGGTTGGCTGGGGACGGCCGGCCTGGCCCAGGTCGCCCTGGCCTGCGCCCGGGGCACCCGGTACTGCCGGGACGTGCTGTGCTCCATCGACGGAGTCGAGCCCCTGGTGCCGGCCCCGGCCCTACGGGAGTTCGCGGTGAGCCTGCCCGTGGCGGGCGACGTCCTGGTGGAGCGGTTGGCCGAGGAGGGCTTCCTGGCCGGGATCCCGCTGGCGCCCGCCATGGTGGGCGCCAGCGGCCAGGACGGCCTGCTGGTGGCGGTGACCGAGCGACGCACCCGGGAGCAGATCGACGCCTTCGGCGCTGCCTTCGACAAGGCGGTCCACTGACGTGGCCGGGAGGCTCCCTTCGGCGGGGGAGAGCGGCAGTGGTGCGGCTGGCACCGGAGATGGCACCAGCCATGACGGCCCGGGCGCTGGTCAGGCGACCAGCTCGCCGCTGATGGGCCGGTCGGCAGAGCCCACCCTCTTCGAGCTCTCCCGGCCTGGGCGGCGGGCCTGGTCCCTGCGCCGCAGCGGCCTGGCCGAATGGACCGTCGAGGAGCTGGTCCCCCAGGAGCACCGCCGCGTCCCTCCGGTGGACCTGGCCGAGGTGTCCGAGCGCGACCTGGTGGCCCACTTCACCCGGTTGTCGCAGCGCCAGTACGGGGTGGACACGGGCGCCTACCCGCTCGGCTCGTGCACCATGAAGTACAACCCCAAGCTGTGCGACGAGGTCGCCACCCTCCCCGGCCTCACCGCCGCCCATCCTGGCGCGCCTGGCGCGCTGACCCAGGGCTGGCTCGAGCTCATGGTGGAGCTGGAGGCGAGCCTGACGGAGATCACCGGGATGGCCGCGGTCAGCTTCCAGCCCGCCGCCGGGGCAGCGGGCGAGCTGACCGGCCTTTTGATCATGCGAGCGTGGCACGCCTCGAGGGGCGATGGCCGCCAGCGGGTGCTGATCCCCGACTCGGCCCACGGGACCAACCCGGCCTCGGTGGTCCTGGGCGGCTACCAGGTCGTCACGGTGCCGTCCGACCAGCGGGGATGCGTGGACACAGCGGCACTGCGCCGCCTCCTCGACGAGGACGTGGCCGGGATCATGCTGACCAACCCCAACACCCTGGGACTGTTCGAGGAGGACATCGTCGAGATAGCCAGTGCCGTGCACGAGGTGGGTGGCCTGCTGTACTACGACGGGGCCAACCTCAACGCCATCCTGGGAGTGGTCCGTCCCGGCGACATGGGCTTCGACATCGTTCAGTTGAACCTGCACAAGACCTTCGCCACCCCTCACGGAGGCGGAGGGCCGGGAGCCGGACCAGTGGCGGTGACCGGGCGGCTGGCGCCCTTCCTGCCCGGCCCCCGCCCGGTTCGCCGGTCCGGGCCGCCGGCCGGCGCCGCCGGCCGGCCGGGGCAGACGCCCCCCTTTGGCTGGGAGATGCCCGAGCAGTCCATCGGCCGAGTCCACTCCTGGCACGGGAACGCCATCGTCCTGGCCCGGGCCTACGCCTACATCCTGGCCAACGGCTGCGACGGGCTGCGGCGGGTCGCCGAGGCGGCGGTGCTCAACGCCAACTGGCTGCGCCACCGTCTGCGGGGCATTTTCGAGATCCCCTACGATCGCCCCAACATGCACGAGATGGTGCTGTCGGCCGCCGGGCTGCGCCAGCGCCGCGGCGTGGGGGCCGGCGACGTGGCCAAGCGCCTCCTGGAGGAGGGCTTCCACGCGCCCACGGTGCACTTCCCCCTGGTGGTGAGGGATGCCCTCATGATCGAGCCCACCGAGACGGAGAGCCTCCAGACCCTGGAGGCTCTGGCCTGTGCCCTCCAGCGGATTGCCGAGGAGGCGGAGACCGACGCCGGCCCGGCCCGGATGGCTCCCCGTACCACGCCCGTCGGTCGGGTCGACGAGGCCCGGGCCGCCCGGCGGCTGATCCCAACCTGGGACGCTCGGGCCTCCTCGTGAGCGAGGTCAGGACCGCCTTCGAGCGCACCGTCGCCGAAGGTGAGGAGCGGCTGGGCCGGAGCTGGCAGAGGCTGCTGGCCACCGGGGCGGTGGGCGGCATCGACGTGGGCCTGGGGGTCCTCGCCTTGCTGCTCACCCAGCAGCTGACCCACAGCACAGCTCTGGCCGCCCTGGCCTTCTCGGTGGGCTTCGTCGCTCTCACCCTGGCCAACAGCGAGCTGTTCACCGAGAACTTCATGGTCCCCATTGCCGCCGTCGCCGCCCACCGGGCCCGCCCACGCGACATCGTGCGGCTGTGGGGAGGCGCGTTGGTGGCCAACTTGGCGGGCGGCTGGGTCATCATGGGGGTAGTGGTGGCCGGCCTGCCCCAGGTGCGCGCCCACGCCGTGGAGCTCGGGCGCAACTTCGCCCAGGCCGGGTACGGCGGCACCTCGTTCGCCACCGCTGTCCTGGGCGGGACGATCATCACCCTCATGACGTGGATGGAGCACAGCACCGACTCGATCCCCGGCAAGATGGCGGCGGCGGTGGTCGCCGGCTACCTCCTGGCCGCGGGTTCGCTCAACCACGCGGTGGTGCTGTCCCTGGAGATGTTCGCCGCCCTGCATGTCGGGGCGCCGTTTGGCTACCAGACGTGGCTGGCGGCCATGGGCTGGGCCACCCTGGGAAACCTCGTGGGAGGGGTGGCCCTGGTCACCGTCTTGCGTCTGGTGCAGGTGGGTGGAGGCAAGATCTCCGAGGAGCGCCGGCGCACCGAGGCGGAGTCCAGCGGCGAGCCGGAGGCTTCGAGCGCCTTTGCGGTGCCCAACGCCCCGATCCCCTCGGACAGCCACGGCCGGGCCGCGCCCGGGGCGGAGCAGTCGGGCCAGGAGGTGCCAGCCGGCCAGCCAGAGCCCCCTGCTCGCCCAGCTGGCTGATCCAGGCGACTGGCCTGACCGACGTAGGGTCGTCTCAGCGATGCCCACCACCGGCTGGCGGCGCCTGTTGGTCGAGCCCCGCCGGCCCGCGTCGGTGCGGGACAGCCCGCATGCCTGCTGGCTGGTCGTGCTCACCGTGTGCATCGGCGCCTTCATGGGTCAGCTGGACGCCAGTGTCGTGGCGCTGGCCTTTCCCACTCTGGCCCACGACTTCGGCGCCAGTCTCGGTGATGTGCAGTGGGTCGGGCTGTCCTACCTGCTGACCCTGGTAGCCATGGTGGCCGCGGTTGGCCGGCTGGCTGACATGGTCGGGCGCAAGCTGCTCTACGTCTACGGCTTCCTCGTCTTCATAGTGGGCTCGGCGCTGTGCGGCTTGGCCCCCGACCTGGTGACGCTGGACGTCTTCCGGGCCGTTCAAGCGCTCGGCGCGGCCATGCTGCAGGCCAACAGCGTTGCCATCATCGCCACCGCCATGCCCGCCACCGAGCTCGGCCGGGGCATCGGGGTGCAGGGAGCGGCCCAGGCCCTCGGGCTCTCCCTGGGGCCGGCCGTGGGTGGCCTGCTAATCGCCCTGGGTGGCTGGCGTCTCATCTTCTACGTGAACGTCCCGGTCGGGCTGGTGGGCGCCGTCCTCGGTTGGTACCTCATCCCCCGCAGCCGCCACCTCCAGGAACGGGTCGGCTTCGACTGGGTGGGCCTCGCCCTGTTCGTCCCGGCCGTCGCGTCACTGCTCCTGGTTGTCTCCTACGGCCACCAGCTGGGCTGGACCTCTCCGGCCATCGCCGCCCTGGCCGCCCTGGCCGCGGCATCGGCAACCGGTTTCCTGCGCCGAGAGGTCCGCACTGGCGCACCCATGATCGACCTGTCCCTCTTCGCCCGGGCGGCTTTCTCGGCTGGCATTG
Source organism: Acidimicrobiales bacterium (assembly GCA_039583615.1). Taxonomy (GTDB): domain Bacteria; phylum Actinomycetota; class Acidimicrobiia; order Acidimicrobiales; family QHCF01; genus QHCF01. Next base: position 23,521 of record JAVKSQ010000021.1, on the reverse strand, counting down.
CCAGTGGGCTGCTCGCTTACCTGGTCCTGTTCGGGACGCTCTTCGTGGTGCCGTTCTACCTGGAGACCGCCCGTGGGGTCTCGGCCGGACGCACCGGCTTGGAGCTGAGCACCCTGCCGGCGGCTCTGGCGTTGGCGGCACCGCTGGCCGGCCGGGTGACGGACCGGGCGGGGCCACGCCTGCTCACGGTCGGAGCCATGAGCCTTGGTGCAGTGATGCTGGTGCTGCTCGCCTTCGTCCGCCACGGTCCGATCGGACTGCTGGTCGAGCTGGCCGGCCTGGGGGCGGCCCTGGGTGCCTTCATCCCAGCCAACAACGCCGCCATCATGGCCTCTGCCCCCAGGGAGCAGTCCGGGGTGGCCGGCGGGGTCCTCAACATGACACGCGGGCTCGGGACCGCCCTCGGTCTCGCCGTCACCGGCCTGGTGCTGGGTCTGGTGGCCGGCGCCCATGCTGGCGGAGGGGAGCTGGTGACCCGGGGCTTCGCAGCTTCCACGCTGTTCCTGGCCGGAGTCTGCGTCTTGGCCGCCGCCCTGTCCGGCGCTCGAGGCCCCGCCACAGTGGCCAGGCGCCCAGCCCGGTGACGCTACCTGGCGCCAGATCGCCTGGCGGTCGAGACGTCGCCGTCCCCTCGCACCAGCCGGGGCCGGGCTGCGGGTCGGCGCTATTCCTCGAGCAGGTCGGGCTGGGCGGCTACTATTCGCTGGTACAGGGGCTGGAAGGAGAGCCAGCCCGACTGGTGCGAGCCGACCTGGCTGGCGGCCAGGTCGGCCACGTCGGAGTCGATGAGCACCGGCTGGCCAGCTGCCTCGGCCAAGAGCTGGGCCTGGCAGGACCGCTCCATGGTGACGAACCACCAGACGGCCTCGTCCACCGAGTGGCCCACCGTCAGCAGCCCGTGGTTGCGCAGGATCACCGCCTTGTGCCCGCCCAGGGCGTGTGCCAGCCGCTTGGCTTCCTGGCGGTCGAGGACGACGCCGTTGTAGTCGTCGAACAGGGAGTGGTCGCCCCAGAAGGCGCAGGCGTCCTGGGTGATGGGATCGACCAGCCGGCCGAGAGACGACCAGGCCTTGCCGTGCAGCGAGTGGGCGTGGGCCGCCGCCACCACGTCGGGGCGAGCGGCGTGGACCTGGGTATGGATGGCGACCGCGGCGGCATTGACCGGCCGGTCGCCCTGCACCACCTCTCCGTGCTGGCTGACCAGCACCAGGTCCCCCACCGTGATGTGACCAAAGTGCATTCCCAGCGGATTGACCCAGAAGTGGTCGGGCCACTGCGGGTCCCGGGCGGTGATGTGGCCGGCGATGCCCTCGTTGAACCCGAAGAGGGAGAAGAGGCGGAAGGCCCCAGCCAGGCGCTGCTTACGGTGCCGACGCTCCTCGGCGACGGTGTCGAAGCTCGGGGGCAGGTTCGGGGACGAGTTGCGCATGGCGATTCCTCCGCGCGTGGTGCCCTCAGCTTAGGCGGCCACGGGGGGAGTCGCCCAGGGCAACCCGTCCCAAGCGCGCCGCAGCCCGCTCGAGGCGACTCACTAGGCTGGCGGCGGGCAGGATTGCCTGACCAGACCAGAGGGTTGAGCCATGCATGAGCTGGCGTTGTGCGAAGCGATCATCGACACCGTCACTCGACATGCCGACGGGCAGGCGGTGGAGCGCGTCGAGGTCCGCATCGGCCACTTCCGCCAGGTCGTGCCCGACTCGCTCATGTTCTCCTGGGAGCTGCTCACCGACGGCACCGACCTGGCCGGTTGCGAGCTGGCCATCGACCACGTCCCCGCCGTCATCGAGTGCCGCTCCTGCGGGCAGCAGACCTCGCTGGACGCCCCCATCTTGATGTGCAGGAGCTGCGACAGCACCGACGTCACCCTGGTGAGCGGGGAGGAGTTCCAGATCGCATCGATCGACCGGGCCAGAGAGGTCTCCTGATGGGACGCTTCCATCGCCACCCCGACGGTGCTGGCCACGACCACCACCACTCCGACGTCGGCGACCACAGCGGCTACCTGGAGACTGGCACCGAGCGGGTGGCCATCGGGGAGAACATCCTGGCCGAGAACGACCGCACGGCCGATCGCAACCGGGCCGACTTCGCCGGCGCCGGGGTGACCACCGTGAACCTCATGTCCTCACCCGGGGCAGGCAAGACCACCCTGCTCAAGGCGACCATCACCTCCCTCGGGGAACAGCTCCGACTCGGGGTGCTCGAAGGTGACATCGCCACCAGCCTGGACGCCGACCAGCTTGGCGGCCTCGGGGCGCCCATCTCGCTGGTCAACACCAGCGCCGGCTTTGGAGGCGAGTGCCACCTCGACGCCACCATGGTCCGGTCCGGCCTCCAGCGCCTCCCCCTCGACCAACTCGACCTCTTGATCATCGAGAATGTCGGCAACCTGGTATGCCCGGCCGAGTTCGATGTCGGCCAGCACGCCCGGGCAATGGTCTACGCGGTCACCGAAGGAGAGGAGAAGCCCCTCAAGTACCCGGTGATGTTCCGTGCCTGTGAGATGGTGGTGGTGAACAAGATAGACCTCCTCCCGCACCTCGACTACGACCTGGACCAGTTCCTTCACAACCTGCGGGCGGTGAACCCGACGGCTCAGGTCGTCCAGCTAAGCGCCCGCACCGGCGAGGGCGTCGACCGGTGGTGCGACTGGCTGGTGGCGACCCGGACACCACCCCAGTCGGTCGGGGAAGGCAGTCGACACCGGAGGGCCAGGCGCCATCCCCCTGAGGGTCGTGACCGGGATTAGTTTACATAAGAACCCTTATGGGCGGTATCGGCTCCAGGCCGGCGGGCTCAGCCTGACTGGCGTCGATGACCGTGGCGTGCACGAAAGCAGCCCCTAGGTCGATTCCCGGCTACCCTCCGCGGCTGGCTGGGTTGCCTGCCCGGCTCAGGTCGCCCAGGTCGCCCGGCGGGGACGGCGTCAGCCGCTACGCAGCTCGAGGGAGATGTCCACGCCGGCCAGCGCCTTGCTCACCGGGCAGGTCGCCTTGGCCTGCTCGGCCACCTCGGCCAAGCGCTCGGCGTCAAGGCCGTCGACCCGGCCGCTCACCACCAGCTTGATGCCGGTGAGGCGAAAGCCGCCCGCCGGGTCGGCACCCAGGGACACCTCGGCTCGGACGTCGACCGCCTCGGGCGTGCCTCCCGCCTCGGCCGCCAACGCCGAGAACTGCATGGCGTAGCACGACGAGTGGGCGGCGGCCACCAGCTCCTCGGGGCTGGTGGTCCCACCTGCCTCGTCCGCCGCCCGCCGGGCGAAGGACACCTGGTAGCTGGCCAGGCCCGAGCTGACCAGCTCGACTTGGCCCGAGCCCTCCTCGAGGCTCCCCCTCCAGGCAGTGCGCGCTTCACGGGTGGGCATGGCGCGACCTTACCCTCGGCGCCCCAGCCAGGCGATCACCGGGTGCAGCGAACGGCTGGGCAAGATACGCTCGGCCGAGGCCGGCCGGACCCGGGACGTGGTGACCTGGGCCAGGTAGGCCAGGCCCACGCCCAGGCAGCACACCGCCACCCCCCCGACGACGTCGAGGAAGAAGTGGTTGGCCGTCACCGTGACGACCAGCAGCGTCACCAGCGGATGGGCCACCAGGAGGGCTCGGGCCCAGCGCCGCCGGACCACCGGCACCAGGGCCAGGGTGCACCACAGGGCCCAGGCGACATGCAAGCTGGGCATGGCGGCGAACGGGTTGCCGGCACTTTTCATCAGCGCCGAGTCGAGGGCCCCGGCTCCCCCCACCGCGTTCAAGGTGTCCACGAAGCCGTAGCTGGTCGCCAGCAGCCGGGGCGGCATCAGCGGGAACAGGGCGAAGCAGATCAGGCTCATGCCCGTCATCCAAGCCAGGGCGTTGCGCCACAGGGCGTATCTGCCCGGCGCTCGCCACAGCAGCCAGACCAGGGCGACGACCGGCAGGACGAAGTGCACGGTGGTGTAGTAGATGTCGGATGCCCCGATCAGGGCTCGGTTGGCTATGAACCAGTGCTGGACCTGGCGCTCGTGGAGGAGCCCGAGCGCTCGCTCCAGGTCCATCTCCTGGCGGGCATGGTGAGCAGCCAGCCTGGCGGTACCGGCGGTCCGGTCGCTGGTGAGCTCGTAGGCGACGTACAAGGCCCCCAACACGATCAGCTCCCGCCACCAGCGCGGCCGGAGGCGCTCCGCAGTGGGCTGAGCCGAGGCGCCGCGGCGGGGAGCCGGCCAGCCGGGCGGTGGGGGGTCCCGGACGGGGAGCTGACCGAGGGCCACGGCGGACGAGGCTAGGCCACCGCACTAGCGTGAGCATTGGTCATGGCCCATCGCATCGAGGTCGAGCTAACCAGCAGACGAAGCGACGGCACCTGGACTTGGCGAGCCGCAGGTGCCCGCCAACCCAGGGGTGTCCTTGATGGCGCCCTCCTCCACCCGGGAGCCAAGGTCGGTGACGTGGTGCGGGCGGATGCCGACTTCGAGGTCGACGGCATCACTGTCTCGTCGGTGCTGGCTCCCCGTCCGAGCCGGTCCGAACCGCCACGGGTGGAGCTGGGAGGCCTCGCCCGCCCGGATCCTCCCGGGGTGACCTCCTCGCTGCAGCCCCGGACACGCCGGAGCGCATCGCGCCCCGAGGCCGGCCCGGACCGACGCGACCGCGCTGGTGGCCCCCAGCGGGCGGGCCGGGATCGGCCCCTGACCACCCCACGGGATCGCCCGGCAACCACCCGAGGCGATGGCCCCGCCGCCGCCGGCCGACCCGCCAGCCCACCCGTTGATGATCGACCTGGGGCTGAGCGCCGGGCCCGACCGGCACCAGCGTCGGATCGCCGAGCTGAGCGCAACCAGAGAGCTCCCTCACGCGGTGGTCAGGCGCCAGGCGCCAAGCGGTTCCATCCGGCCAGCACCCATCGGGACGCCATGGTGGCCAGCTTGCCTCCCGAGCAGCGGCCCGTCGCTGAGCAGGTCCTGAGAGGCGGGCTGCCGGCGGTACGCCAAGCCGTCGAGGCCGAGAACCAGCGCGCCCGGGCAGAGGGACGCCCGGAGATCCACCCCGAGCCGCTGCTGGCCATGGCCGAGCAGCTTCTGCCGGCCGTCAAGGCAGCAGGCTGGCTGGACCGGGCGGAGGCGGCGGTGGCCGCCATCGAGCAGATCAGCCTGCGCGACCTCCGCTCGGTGGTGGCCAGTGCCGACAGCGGCGGTGGGAGCCGAGACGAGACCGGTCGCCTGCTGGCCGCCACCCTGCGCGACGCCCTGGCACGTCGGGTAGAGCTGGTGCACCAGCGGTGGGTGGACCAGATCAGTGCCACCCTGGCCCGGGGGCGACTGGTGGACGCCCTGCGCCTGGCCAGCCATCCACCCGACCCAGGGTGCCGCTTCCCGGCCGACCTGGCCGTCCGGCTGGCGGAGGCGGTCGGGGCAGCCATGACCCCTGATACGCCGCCTGACCAGTGGGCCAGCCTGCTGGCGGCAGTGGCCGATTCCCCGATCCGCCGCAGCGTCAAGCCGGCGGGCCTGCCCACCCACCCCGGTCGCCCGCTGATGGAGGCGGCCAGACGGGCCTCGGGCCGGGTGCCGGCCCTGGCCGGCCTGCTGGGGCTGGCCATGCCCCCTCCTCCCGGCCCGCGCCGGCCCCCATCGCCCAGCGCCCGTCGGCTGCCGCCCTGGGAGACGCAACGGCCGGCGACCGCCGGCCCCGCTGCCCCGCCCCCGGGCCAAGGCTCCTCAGGCGAGGGTGGGCAGGATACCGTGCTGGTGGAGGAACTCGGCCATGCCCTCGACGAGGTCCAGCCCGGCCACTGAGCTGAGCGGGACCCAGGCCGACTCCGCCGCGTCGTCACCGGCGACGGGCGGACGCCGGCCCCGAGCCTCCATATCGAGAACCGTCGCCCCGAAGTCCAAGATGACCAGGTGACGATCGGCATCGATGCGCTCCACCCATCCGATCAGGGCGTCGCACACCGCCTCCAGGCCGGTCTCCTCCTCCACCTCCCGCACCACTGCCTCGGCCAAGGTCTCGCCCGGCTCGACGCGGCCCCCCGGAACGGCCCACTGCCCGGCGGCCGGCCGGTGGCCCCGGCGGACCATGAGCAGGCAGTCGTCTGCCACCGCGATGGCACCGACGCACAGCTCGGGCCCGGTCACCGCGCCCGGTGCATGACGATCAGTCGGGCCTTGAAGCCGGCCGACTCCAAGAAGCCCTTGGCCCGGCGACTGCCAGGCAGGGCGCTGGCGTCGACCCCGATGCACCCGAGGCCATCGAACCACCCGGTCATGGCCTTCATCATGGCCTCTCCCACGCCGACACCCCGGGCCGCCTCCTCCACGAAGATCGCATCGATGGTCCCCAGTATCGCCCCCGACGGCAGGGTCTGGCTATGGCCCGTCGCCCAGCCCACCACCTGATCGTCCAGGGTCCCCACCCACACCCCGGCGGCGGGATCGGCCATCAGGCCCGACAGGCTGTCGGCCAGCGGCTCGGCCAGGCCCTCGCGCTCGGCCAGCAGGTCGCCCCCCCGCCAGCCCACCAGCTCGGCCTGGCTCTGCCGGCACAGCCGAACCAGGTGAGCCAGGTCGGCCTGGGTGGCCGGCCTGGCCGCCTCGTGCGGTCCTAGCCGCTGCGCCAACAAAGCTTGCCCGCCCTCACCGGCCGGCGGGGCGACGCCAGCAGCTCATCCCGCCGCCCCCCCCTGCAGCTGGGCCACCCGGTTGAGGATGGTCTTGCGGCCACGGTTGGAGGCCTCGTAGGTCCGCACTGCCTCCAGCTCTGCGCCCGTCAGTCCGGGTAGGCGCTGGACCACCTGGGAAGCCGACAGGGCGTCGTACCCCGGGATCGCCAGTGAGGCCGGCGGTGCCCCGGCGGTGGGCGAGGCCGGAGCGGCCGGCGCGGCGGTGGAAGGGGCCGGAGCGGGCGGCGCGGCGCTGGGCGGGGCCGCCCCAGAGGCCGGCGAGGGCGGTGGCTGCGACGGCGCTGGTCGGCTGGGTCTCCTCAGGCCCCCGGTGACCGACGAGACCAGGCGCTCGGCCTCCCGTTGGCCCTGGGAAACGGCGAACCTGCCCATCACCCGAGCGGTGGCCAGCTGGCGCTCGGTCCGCTCTCGGCCCCGGGCTACCAGCTCAGGCAGCTCCTCGACGGCCACCACGGCCAATCCCACCGGGGCGTGCACGAACAGGTCGAGCACCCATTGGAAGCGGGACTGGGCACTGTCGGCCATGGGGGCTCCTTTTCGAGCAAAGAGATCGGGCTCAGACGCAGTCGCGGCACAGCATACGGTCCGGGTCGGCCAGCTGGGTGGGGTGCTTCACGAGGAAGCAGGACTGGCACACGAACTCGTCAGGCTGCTTGGGCAGCACCTTGGACGGGGTCTCGGGCCGCTCGTCGGCGTCGGCCACCGCCTCCTCGTCCTCCTCCTCGTCGTCCACCACGACCAGGCGCTCCTTGAGGATGACGTCGAGGCTCGCTTCGACGTCCTCGTCGTCGGGCTCCTCCTCCTCGTCCTCCTCCTCCTCCTCGGTGGCCGCCGCCGCCACCACGGTGGCCCCTTCGTCGCTCCCGTCGGCCTCGTCGGCCTCGTCCGCCAGGGCGGGCTCGTCCTCCTCGTCCAGGGTGGGCTCGTCGTCGGCGTCGTCGTCCTCGAGCTCCGCCTCGTCGGGATCCTCGGGCTCAGCCTCCGCTTCGATGTCCTCGTCAAGCTCTTCAGCCATACCGCGTTCCTTGGTCAGGCGGTCCGGACCACTCGGCCCGGCGTGTCAGGCGCCGGAGCCTATACGGGACGGTACTCGGCCCGAACCACCACAAGGAGGTAGGGGGCTCAGCCTCAGCCGTTGAAGAGGTGCTGCAGCGCCACCACGCTGGTGACGTAGCGGCGAGTCTGGACCAGCATCCCCTGAGAGCGGACCGACGTCAGGCCCTGGTAGTAGGAGGCCACGGCCAGGCGCTGGTCACCGCCGGTGCGGCGCAGGAGGTAACCGAGGTACCAGGCGCCAAGGGCGATGTTGGACGGGGCCAGCGAGGGGTTGAGGACCACTGGCGCCAGGGCCTGGTTCACGAAGCGAATGGTGTCAGGCATGACCTGGCCCACACCGACCGCGTGGGCCGAGGAGACGACCTGGTTCTGCCACCCGGACTCCTGCCAGTCAACTGCCTCCAGCAAGGTGGTCGGGACACCGGCCGCCGCCGCCGCCCGCCGGAAGGCCGGCAGGAGGGCCAGGCGCTCAGGGTGTCTGCGCAGCACGGCGGCGGCACCGCCGGTTCCCGCCCGGCCCGGTGGGGGGCCGGCCGGCGGCGGGATGACGAGCCTGGCCCCAGCCCTCAGGTGCCTGGGATCGCCGATCCGATTGGTCCTCTCCAGCTGCCCCACGGTGTCACCGGTGGCCCGGGCGATGGCCCAGACGGTGTCCCCGCGGCCCACCAGGAAGGTCCGGGCCGTCGGGTGCGAGAGCTGGGCGGCGGCCGGGGCGGCGACCCAGAGCAGGGCCAGGCTGGCCGACACGGCGGCGGCCACTCCCGGTCCGACCCCCGCCACCAGGGCCCTGCGCAGCCTGGCGGCGGGGCGGCGGATCGTCACATCAGCATCATAGGTCTCATCTGCCTCATTGGCAACAGGAATTTGAAGCCTGGAACTTCTGGTAGCCCGGGTGATGCCATGGGCCATTTTCCGGTCCGAGAATGGCCAGGCCCGGCAGCCTGGCCGGGAGGCTCAGCGAGCCTGGCGGCGGCTCTCGACTCGGCGCTCGGCATCCAGGCGCTCCAGGTCGTGGTCACCATGGTCGACGAAGCGCATGGCCGCCGCTATCGCCCGGTGGCCAGCCTGCTCGGCGATGAGGCGGTGCATCTCCTGGGCGATCCGGCGGTAGGCAGGGTGGCCCTGCGCCCCGGACCGCAGCTCCAGGACATGCATGGCCTCCCTGGCCGACATCTGCATCACGTAGCGGATTCGCCAGGCCAGGGGCACGGCGTAGGCTGCCTGGGCCGGGAAGGGCCCCGCCAGGGCCTGGTGGAGCTCACGGGAGGCATCCATGGCCGCCTCGAACTCGTTGCCCAGGCCGGCTGCCGCCACCACCTCTGGCAGGTGGTAGCCGAGCTCCGTGCCCAGGCTCTGCCACTCGATGGTCAGGACACGGTGACGCTGGAGGTCCCGGAAGGCCCCGTAGTCGGACACCACCTCGAAGCGGTAGGCCGTCCGCTCCAAGGCCCGGCCCGGACGGTGACGGCGATTGGCCCTCTCCCCCACATAGGCCTGCACCACCTGTTGGCGAGCCTCGGCGGACAACCCAGCCACCTTGGCTCTCACCTCGGCCTCGGACAGGGAGATGAACGGCCACAGCATGGCCGCCACCACCTTGTCCTCACCCTCGGGATCGAAGTCGACCAGGCGCACCAGGGGAGGCTGGCCGCCGGGGCCAGCGCCGCCGCCGGCCTCGAACAGCTCTCGGGCCACGTCTTGCATGGCCGTCCTGTTGGCCGCCAGATAGGCCGACCACGCCCCGCCCCGGTCAGGACGGTCGACCCGGGCCAGGAACGACGGGATCACCTTGCGCAGCTCCCCCAGCAACAGCTCCCCGTAGCGGCGGGCCTCGGGCAGCGGGTGAGCCCGCAGCCGCAGGATCAGCTGCTCGTAGGACTGACCGGTGCCGTAGATGCCGACATTGGACAGCGCGCCGGCTGGGAGCAGGCCCCTGACCGCGTCCAGCGCCTTGGCCCTTACCGCTCGGCGATGGGCCAGGTCGGAGTCGCCGTGGGTCTTGGGATGGCGGTTGGCCACGTGGGCCTGGATCGCCGGCAGCATTCGGGCGTAGGTGTCGAAGAGGCGGTCCATCGTGCCCACGTAGCGAGCGCCCAGCGAAGACTCCAGCACCTCTGGGTCACGGACATAGCGAAAATGGCCGTTCGGCAGGCGGGCGTCATAGGCCACGTACCGTGTCGACTGCTCGAGGTAGGCCATCAGGCGACCCCGTTCGAGAACCTTGGTCACCACGTTGGAGGCCTGTTCGCAGGCCACGTGAACTCCTCCCAACTGGGCCACCGAGTCGTCGCCGTACTCCAGGAATACTCGGGCGTAGAGCTCCTCGGCCCGGGCCAGTCCGGCGGTGGCATCCACCGTGCGGTCGCCGCTTGTGTCCAGGTCCCTCACGAACTCGTCCAGGAAGAGCCGGCGCAGGCTCTTGGCCGAGCGGGAGTAACGGGCGAACAGGGCGCCCTTGACCACCTCCGGCAGGTTCACCAAGGCAAATACCGGCTGGTCGAGGTTGGTGAAGTAGCGGCGCAGGATGTCGGCTTCCTCGGCGCTCCAGGTCTCGCTGGCGTAGGGGGTCATGCCCGTGGAACACTACGGGCCCCCGACAGGGGGCGGTGGGACCTTGGAGGAGCGCTGCCTGCGGCCCCGCTCAGCCGGCGCCGCAGATCACCGACGACGCGGCCACCACCCCCCGGAAGAGCCGGTCAGCTGCCTGCCGGGCGGCCCTGGCGGTCACCGGGTCTCCGGCCACCTCACCCACCTGGCGAAGGAGGTCGATCAGCTGCTTGACGTTGCGCACGAAGTCCCCCCCGGACATGGACCGCTCGGCGATGACCTTCTCCAGGTCACCGCCGGATGCCCAGGCGACGGCGGCCGCCATGAAGCCCGGGTCGGGGCCACGGGTGGGCGGGACACCCACCTCTGCCTCGGTGGCGGTGAGCTCCTGGTGCAGCGATTCCACCGAGCTCCAGCGCCGATGGAGCTCGGAACTGGGGAACGACGGAGGCCGGACGGCCCCCGGTCCCCTCGCCTCGAAGGTGAACACCGACGCCAAGCCGGCAACCCCGGCCGGGCCCACCCCGTCGAAGAGCCCGGCCTCGAGGGCCAGCGCCACCAACAGGTCTGTCTCGTGGTAGATGCGGGCCAGGCGCCGACCGGCATCGGTCAGCGCCCAGCCGGACACCAGCCCCCACCTCTCCAGGACGGCCAGGACCCGGTCGAACTGGCGGGCCAGCGACCCCGTCCGGGCCTTGATGACACGTTTGAGGCGCCTCACCTCGCCGGCTCGGCGCTCGTGGCCCTGGGCCACCGCCGCCGTGGCCCTCTCCAGCTGGGACTCCAGGCGCACCACCTCGGCGTCGGATTGGTACTGGGCGAAGGACAGGTTCACCAGATGGTGGGCCTGGTCGGGCCGGTAGCGACGCACCAGGTTGGCCGTCATGTTGTAGGTGGGGCGAAAGGACGACGTGAGGGCGTAGGAGCGAGTCGACGCCAGCCTGGCCAACTGCTCGAAGCTGACGAAGGGGGACCACAGCATCACCGCGTAGCCCACCTCGTCGATCCCCCGGCGCCCCGCCCTCCCGGTGAGCTGGGTGTACTCCCCCGGGGTCACCATGTCATGGCGCTCGCCGGTGAACTTGGTGAGCTTCTCGATCACCACCGAGCGAGCCGGCATGTTTATCCCGAGGGACAGGGTCTCGGTGGCGAACACCGCCTTGACCAGCGAGGCGGTGAAGCAGGCCTCGATGGCCTCCTTGAAAGCGGGGACCAGGCCGGCGTGATGGGCGGCCAGCCCGGCCTCCAGCCCGGCCAGCCACCTGGCGTAGTCCAAGGCTCGCAGGTCGGCGTCGGACAGGGACTCGACCTTGGCCTCGGCCGCTGCCCGGATCTGGCCACGCTCCTCGGGCGAGGTCAGCCGCACGCCATCGTCCAGGCAGCGCCGCACCGCGTCGTCGCAGGCGGCCCGGCTGAAGATGAAGTAGATGGCCGGCAGCATGGACTGCGCCTCCAGGCGCTCGACCACCTCGGTGCGCCGGGGAGCGAAGAGCCGCCGGCGCCCGAGGCCCTGCCCGCCGGCCCACCTCCCAGGCGGGCCCTGGGGTCTGCGCCTGGCTCGTGCATCGAGGGCCAGGGCCTCCGGGTTGGGCCGGCCGCCGACGAAGGCGGGCAGGAGGTGAGCGGAGGCGGCACTGCGGTCCCCCACCATGTACAGCTGGCGGAGCTCGACCGGGCGGTGCTCCTCGATGACCGCCGAGGTGGCCCCCCGCACCGTTCGCACCCAGGCCGCGAACTGCTCGGCGTTGGACACCGTGGCCGACAGGCAGACCAGGCTGACCTGCTCGGGGGCATGGATGATGACCTCCTCCCACACCGCCCCGCGGTAGGGGTTCTGGAGGTAATGGACCTCGTCGAGGACCACCACCCGCAGGCCCTCCAGGGCCGGTGACCCGGCGTAGATCATGTTGCGAAGGACCTCTGTGGTCATGACCACGACCGGCGCCTCTGCGTTCAGGGAGTTGTCCCCCGTGAGCAGGCCCACCCGCTCGGAGCCCAGCAGCCGGGTGAGGTCGGCGTACTTCTGGTTGGAGAGCGCCTTGAGAGGCGTGGTGTAGAAGGCCTTGCCTCCCTCGGCCACGGCCTTGACCACCGCGTACTCGGCCACCACCGTCTTGCCCGATCCGGTGGGAGCGGCGACCAGCACCGAGCGACCCTGGTCCAGGGCGTCCAGCGCCTGCTCCTGGAAGGGATCGAGGTCGAATCCCAGCCCGGCCACGAAGGCCGACGGCGTCTCCGGCGGCCCGTCGGGCGATACGGCCGTCCCGACCGCCACCTTCCCCTCCCCGGCCGGCACCCCCAGGCCTGCGGGGACGCTCAACGGTGGAGCATCCGTCCGACCACGATGGAGGTCTCGTAGAAGATCCACATGGGAATGGCCATGGCCAGCATCGAGAAGGGGTCGGAGCTGGGGGTGATCACTGCCGCCAAGGCCACGATGACCACGATCGCCCATCGCCGCCAGCTCGACAGCTGGGCGGTGCTGACCACGCCGGCCAGCTCCAGGCAGACCAGCACCACGGGGAACTCGAACGTCACCCCGAACGCCACCATCAGCAGGGTTATGAGGCTGAGGTAGCTGGATGGGCTGTAGATCGCCTGGATGTCAGGTCCACCCACCTGGCCGAGGAAGCGCAGTGCATGGGGAAAGGTGTAGTAAGCCACGACGGCCCCCATGGTGAACAAGATGATCGAGGCAGAGATGAAGGGAACGGCGTAGCGCTTCTCGTTGGGATTGAGGCCCGGCGTGATGAACCGCCACACTTCCCACAGGACGACCGGCGAGGCCAGGAACAGCCCGCCGTAGGCGGCGATCTTGAGCCTGACCGAGAAGCCGTCGAGCGGCCCGGTCACGAAGAGCTGGCAGTGGTGGGGGGCAACCTGGCAGTACGGACCGGTGAGGAAGGCCAGGATGTGGTTGTAGAGGCCAAAGGCCACTGATCCGGTGATCAGGACGGCCACTATGGACACGATGAGGCGCCGTCGGAGCTCGCCCAGGTGCTCCGCCAGGGTCATGGTGTCGGGGACGGGCCGTCTGGCCTTGCGCTTGGGCAGCCTGATCGCCATGGTCGAGTCTGGGCTGGTGGACTCTGGGCTAGTTGAGGCTGGGATCGTCAAGCGGGTCCCGGAGTGGCGACCAGGCAGCCGGGCGGGCATCCACCTGAGCGGCTGGCCGCCAGGCGTCTTCCACCTGACCAGCGTCGGGCTCGGTGACCCCCGAGCCGCCAGCGCCCGAGCCGCCAGCGCCCGAGCGGGCATCCCCAGACCCGTTCCCCGAGTCGCCACCCAAGGGCCCGCCGGGCGGGGGCGTGGCCACCTGCGATGCGCCCAATCCCCAGCCGGCCGTCACCGTGGCTGCCCAATCCTCGGCCGTCCCGGGGGCCGGCGAGGTCTCGGCCGGCGCCCCGTCCGGGCCGGGCGGGGCTCCGGTCGAGCCGTCGGGACCGGTGTCGCCACCGACCGGTGCCGTACCGGCCACAGGTGGTGGAGGGGCCACCACCTCGCCAGCCGGGCCGGTGGGTGGTGGTGGGTCGGTGAGGAAGGAAAGCGGTGAGGCGAAGGGGTTCCCGTCGGAGACCCCGAACGCACCCCGCACCTCGGACTCCAGGCTCTCGCGGTAGCGACGCAGATCACTCCAGGCCTTGCCCGCCTTGCGGGCCAGCTCGGGGAGCTTGTCGGGGCCGAGGACGATCAGGGCGATGAACAGGACCACCAGGAGCTTCTCCGGGCTGATGCCAGTGCCCATGCTGGCAGCTTACTGCCGGGCCCGTTGCCGCCGCCTTCGGGCCCAACCGGTCAGGGTCAGGCAGCTCTGCCTGGGGCCCTTTGCTCCACTCCCGGCCAGCCAGGTGCCTACCGCCCCGGCTGGCCGGTCAGAAGATGTGCAGCCGGGACAGGGGCCATACCCTGACAACGGTGCGGCCCACCACCAACGAGCCCGGTATGGGACCGAAGACCCGGCTGTCGGCGGAGTCGCCCCGGTTGTCTCCCATGACGAAGTAGTGCCCCGGTGGGATCGTCTGGGTCGGTACGCCGGTGGTCTGCGTACCACCTGGCAGGTAGGGCTCGGCCAGAGGGCGGCCGTTGATGACGAGGCGACCGTTGGCCGAGGAGATGGTCTCCCCAGGTAGCCCCACCACCCTCTTGACCAGGTCCTTGACCGAGGACTCGGCGGCGTCGTCGGGCGGCCGGGTGAACACGTCAATGTCCCCCCGGTGTATCGAGTGGAGGTCGTAGCTCAGCTTGTCCACCAGGATCCGGTTGCCTATCCCGAGAGTGGGCTCCATGGAGGCCGACGGTATGTAGAACGCCTGGACCACCCATGTCTTGATCCCGATGGCGGCCAGGGCAGCGATGGCCACTATGGCCACCCACTCCGCCCCGGTGCGAAGCACCGGCCGGCGGGACCACAGCCGGGCTGAGCCGGGCCCTCGGCCGCCAGGGCGGTGATGACGGGGCCCGGTGGCCACCTGGTGGTCCGAGAGCCGCTCGACCCCGCCCGCACCACCGGTGTCGGGGGCCCCGATGTCCTGCTCAACGCGGTCGCCCTGGTCGGCGGTGCCGCCACGGGCGGTGTCCTGGTCGGCGACCTGCTCGCCGACAGGCGTGGCGGCGGTGACGACGTCCTCGCTCAGCGCGTCGGTCGAGCTGGCTGCCACCGCGCCGCGGCCGGACGCCCGGAGAGGCCGGTCCCTTCGGTTCCCGCCGGGCGGACCCTCGGCGCGGGGATCGGTGGGGCTCACTGCGACGAGGCTAACCCACCCGTGGCTGGTCCCGGCCGCGCCCAGAGCGCGCCCGTCTCATAGGCTGGCGATGAGTTTGTCCACCCGCTCGTCGTAGGCCTTGAAGGGATCCTTCAGCAGAACGGTCCGCTGGGCCTGGTCGTTGAGCTTGAGGTGCACCCAGTCCACCGTGAAGTCCCTTCGGCGCTCCTTGGCTCGCCGGATGAACTCACCCCGCAGGCGGGCCCTGGTCGTCCGGGGAGCGGTGTCGACGGCGATGTCGATGTCCTCGTCGGAGCACATCCGCTCGACCATGCCCCGGTCCTGGAGACGGTAGAACAAGCCCCGCTCACGACTGACATCGTGGTACTGCAGATCGAGCAGGGCGATCCGGGGATGGGAGAGGGCTAGCCCATGGCGTTGCCGGTAGCCCTCGATCAGCTGGTGCTTGATCACCCAGTCGCACTCACGGCCCAAGCTGAGCGGATCCTTCTCCAGGCCTTCGAGGCAGTGCTGCCACATGGCCAGAGCCTGCTTGTCCAACGGGCCGAAGCCCCTCTGCTCGTTGTAGCGGATAGCCCGGCTGAGGTACTCGGACTGGATCTCCAGAGCACTGAGCTCTCGCCCGTTGGCCAGCCGCACCCGGCGCCGGCAGGTGGGGTCGTGGCTTATCTCCCGGATGGCCCGGATGGGGTTGTCCAAGGTGAGGTCCCTCAGCACCGCTCCGGGGTCCTCCAGCATCCGCAACAAGATGCTGGTGGCACCGACCTTCAAGAAGGTGGCGTACTCGCTCATGTTGGAGTCACCCACGATCACATGCAGCCGTCGGTAGCGCTCGGCGTCGGCGTGAGGCTCGTCCCGGGTGTTGATGATGGGGCGGCTGCGGGTGGTGGCCGAAGAGACGCCCTCCCAGATGTGCTCGGCCCGCTGGCTCACGCAGAACATGGCGCCCCTGGCCGTCTGGAGCACCTTGCCGGCTCCGGCGTAGATCTGGCGGGACACGAAGAACGGGATCAGGACCTCCGCGTAGTGGCAGAAGTCGTCCCTTCGACTGGTGAGGTAGTTCTCGTGGCAGCCGTAGGAGTTGCCGGCTGAGTCGGTGTTGTTCTTGAACAGGTAGATCACGCCCTTGATGCCCTCTTCGCGAAGGCGGGCCTCCGCCGACAGCAACAGGTGCTCGAGTATCCTCTCCCCCGCCTTGTCGTGGACCACCAGGTCGTCGATGGAGTCACACTCGGGGGTGGCGTACTCGGGATGGCTTCCCACGTCGAGGTACAGCCTGGCCCCGTTCTCGAGGAAGACGTTGCTCGACCGGCCCCAGCTCACCACCCGGCGGAAGAGGTAGCGGGCCACCTCGTCGGGGCTCAGGCGACGCTGCCCCCTGAGCGTGCAGGTTACGCCGTACTCGTTCTCCAGTCCAAAGATGCGCCGGTCCATCCCCGCCCACGGTACCGTTCATTCATGGCGCGTGGGCCGATGGTGCATCTCACCACCGTGGGCGACGCCTTCCACGGCCGCGTCGTCATGGCCCGCCTCGGCGCCGACGGCATCCTGGCCGAGCTGCGGGGGGCGGTGGGGGGTACCTATCCCCTGGCTGGCCTGGTCGACGTCTACGTCGACGCGCAGGAGGCCGATGCCGCCCGCCACCTGCTCCTGGCCGACGCGGTCGACGCCGTCCTGGTCGACGCGCACTGCTCCGCGGCGCCGACTGGAGAACCACCGCGGCGACCCGGCGCCGGTCGCCCTCACCCTCGCTGGGCCTGGCTGGTGCTCGCCGCCCTGGTCCTGGCCACCACGCTCGCCTGGGCGCTGTGAGGCTGGCTCGCCCACGCCGTGGAAGGCTCCGCTGGCCCAGGCCCAGGCCCTCGGGCTCGCCGCCAGGCGTCCGGCCCCGCTGGGTCTTGCGCCGCATTGCCAGCTGGGCCAGCTAGGTCATCCCCGCCTCGGGCTTGGCCGGGGCTGGCTGGACCAGCTCCAGGTGAGCCAGCTCGGCCAGCTCCCCGTCCTGGATCCGGCGGAAGGCCCGCTGTCCGCCGTTCCTCGCCAGCACGGCCACCTCCAGGTCACCCGCTGACAACGACCGGTCCGGCCCGGCCAGGGCGGCGACGGCTGAGGCCAGAGCTGCTCCCAGCTCGCTCCTCTCGGTCCAGGACTCCTCCAGCCGGCTGACGATGCTCTCGGCCTCCCCGCCCAGCACGGTGAACCTCTGCTCGTCCATCACCGTACCGTCGTAGAGGATGTGGTAGAGCAGGTCCTGGGCGCCGTCCGCCCCCAGCTCGGCCACCAGGATCTCCACCTCGAGGGGCTTCATCTCGTGGGTGAAGACCTGGTTGAGGTACTGGGCGTAGGCGTTGGCGAGGGACCGGGCGGCGACGTCCTCCCGGCTGTAGGCGAATCCCTTGCTGTCGGCATGGCGGACTCCCGAGACCCGCAGGGCGTCGAACTCGCTGTACCGGCCCACCCCGGCGAAGGCGATCCGGTCGTAGATCTCGCTCACCTTGTGGAGGGAGCGGGAGGGGTTCTCGGCCACGATGGCAATGCCGTCGGCGTACGCCACCGCCACCAGGGAGCGCCCCCGGGCGATGCCCTTGCGGGCGTAGTCGGCCCGGTCCTTCATGACCTGCTCGGGCGGAGCGTAGAAGGGCATCGTCATGGCCGACGTCCCTCTGTTGTCTTGCGCTCGATGAGGGCGTCGAAGCGCTCGGCCACCTCGGCCTCGTCCGCCCGGGCGAACCCGTCTGCCGTCACCGTGGCCACCGTGGGGTATATGCCCCTCACCACGTCGGGGCCTCCGGTGGCCGAGTCCTCGTCGGCCGCCTCGTAGAGGCTCTCCACAGCCAGCTCTATGGCCCGGTCCCGCTCCATGTCCTCTGTCCAACCGAGCTTGATGGTCGTGCGGGCATCCCGGCCGCCCGAGCCGGTGGCGTGGTGGTCAGCCTCCTCGTAGCGGCCCCCCGCCACGTCGTAGGTGAAGATCCGTCCGACCTGGCGGCGGGTGTCGTAGCCGGCGAACAGGGGCACCACCACCAGGCCCTGCATGGCCATCGGCAGGTTGGCGCGGATCATCTGGGCCAGCTGGTTGGCCTTGCCCTCGAGGGACAGGGCCAGTCCCTCGACCTTCTCGTAGTGCTCGAGCTGGGTCTGGAACACCCTTACCATCTCCATTGCCGGGCCGGCCGCCCCGGCGATGGAGATGCCGGAGTGGCGGTCGGCCGGAAAGACCTTCTCCATGCTGCGATGGGCGATGGTGTGCCCCTCGGTGGCCCGCCGGTCTCCTGCCATCACCACGCCGTCCGCGTAGCGCAGGGCGACGACCGTCGTGCCATGGCGCACGTCGATGGTCCCCGCCGCCGGGAGCAGGTTGCCGGTAGCCGGCGTGGCCTGGCCGGGCACCGGTGCGCTCCGGCGCACCAGGGCGGCGAAGTCGGGGCCGGGATCGTCTCCGGGAGCAAAAAGAGGCAGGCTCATCACGGCGACCCTACCCCGCGCCCGCCGCCCCGGTGACGGGGGTGGCCACTGCGCCGGGGGCGATCCCTTACTCCCCTCCCTTTTGCACGTAGCTGCGCACGAACTCCTCGGCGTTGTCCTCCAGCACCTCGTCGATCTCGTCCAGCAGCTCGTCGAGGTCGGCCTTGAGCTTCTCCCCCTTCTCGGTGCTGGGCGGCGCCTCCTCGACGGGTGCGTCGGTCTCTCGGGTGGTGCTCGGACGTCGCTTGTGCTCACGCTCTGGCATGGTTCATCTCCTAGGAGCCCAGTCGTTCCAACAGCTCGGCCGGGCTGGTGCAGCTGTCGATGAGCTTACCGACATGGTCGGCGGTGCCCCTGAGCGGCTCCATCATGGGGACCCGCCTCAGTGGATCGGTGCCGAGGTCGAAGACCAAAGAGTCCCAGTTGGCGGCGGCAATGGACGAGGACCATCGCTGGAGGCACTTGCCCCGGAAGTAGGCCCGCGTGTCGGGCGGCGGCTCGGTGATGGCTGCCAGCACGGCCTCCTCGTCCACCAGGCGCTCCATCCTCAACCGGGCGAACAGCGACCGGTCCGGGCGCAGGTCGTGGTACTGGAGGTCGATGGCCGCCAGCCGGTGGTCCGACCAGGCCAGGCCGTGGCGCTGGCGGTAGCCCTCCACCAGGGCCCGCTTGGCCACCCAGTCGAGCTGCTCGGACAAGGTGCCGGGATCCACCTCCAAGGCCGAGAGAGTGGCCTCCCAGCGCCGCATCACCTCCAGGCCGTCGCCATCACCTCCCACGCAACCGAGCCCCCGGTCCTCGGCGTACTTGCGGGCCAGGTCGAGCAGCTCCCATTGGATCTCCAGGGCGGTCATGCGGCCCCCGCCGGCCAGGTCCAGGGGGGCAGCCAGGGAAAGGTCCCACGACACCTGGCGCATGGCTCGCACCGGGGCGGCCAGGGTGTAGTCGCATCCTCGCACGGCGAACCAGTCGTCCTCGATCATGGCCAGGACGATGGCCGTGACGCCCACCTTGAGCAGGGTCGCCACCTCGGACAGGTTGGCGTCGCCCACGATGACGTGCAGCCGCCGGTACTTGTGGGCATCGGCGTGGGGCTCGTCTCGGGTGTTGACGATGGGCCGCTTGAGGGTGGTCTCCAGCCCCACCTCCTCCTCGAAGAAGTCGGCCCGCTGGGACAGCTGGTAGTCGACCTCCGCCCCTCCGGCGTGGGCCGCCTCGCTGCCGACCTTGCCGGCTCCGGTGTAGATCTGGCGGGAGACGAAGTGGGGGATGACGTGGCGTGCCACCCGGGCGAAGGGAACCGCCCGGGCCATGAGGTAGTTCTCGTGGGTACCGTAGGAATTGCCCTTGCGGTCAGAGTTGTTCTTGTAGACCACGATCGCCTGGCCGGGTGGCAGCACCCGCCCCACCGCCTCCATGGAGCGAGCCAGGATGCGCTCCCCTGCCTTGTCGTAGCGGACCAACTCCCGGGCACTGGCGCACTCGGGGCTGGAGTACTCCGGATGGGCATGGTCCACGTAGTAGCGGGCGCCGTTGGTGAGAACGGCGTTGACCAGGTGGGTATCCACCTCAGGCGGCGTCGAGGCATCGCTGGCGAAGCCTCTGGCGTCCTTGCCGGGAGACTCGTCCTCGAAATCCCACCCCACCCGCCGGGCCATCTCGGCCACGTAGGCGTTGATTAGCACCGACGATGCGGCAACCGGGTTGGGATCCGGCCCCACCGGATGGATCCCGAACTCGGTCTCGATGCCGCAGACCTTGTGAATGGCCACGACGGCGACCCTAGCCCTTCCCCTGTGGCCGCCGGTCAGCGGTCACGGGAAGGGGGGGCTCACAGGTACTGACCAGTGCCGACCCGCTCGATGGAACGCCCACCGGCGCCCTCCTTGCCCTGGGTCAGCAGGGTGCGGACATAGACGATCCGCTCACCCTTCTTGCCCGAGATCTTGGCCCAGTCGTCAGGGTTGGTGGTATTGGGCAGGTCCTCGTGCTCCTTGTACTCCTGCCTTATCGAGTCCAACAGGTCGGCGGTGCGGATCCCCCTGCCCTCGCCGGCGATGGTGCGCTTGATGGCCAGCTTCTTGGCCCGCCGGACGATGTTCTCGATCATGGCTCCCGAGGCGAAGTCCTTGAAGTAGAGGATCTCCTTGTCGCCGTTCTGGTAGGTGACCTCGAGGAAGCGGTTGTCGTCGTCGGCGCGGAACATCTCGCCCACAGTCGACTCGATCATGGCCTGGACCGCCTTGTCCCGGTCACTGCCGCCCAGGGAGACCACCTCGTCGTCGTCAAGAGGCAGATCGGCGGTGAGGTAGCGGCCGAAGATCTGGCTGGCCGCCTCGGCGTCGGGACGCTCGATCTTGATCTTCACATCGAGGCGACCCGGCCGCAGGATGGCCGGGTCGATCAGGTCCTCACGGTTGGAGGCCCCGATCACGATGACGTTGCGGAGGGCCTCCACGCCGTCGATCTCGGCCAGCAGCTGGGGCACGATGGTCGACTCCATGTCCGAGCTGATCCCGGTGCCCCGGGTACGGAAGAGTGAGTCCATCTCGTCGAAGAAGACGATCACCGGGACCCCTTCCTCGGACTTCTCCCGGGCTCGCTGGAACACCAGGCGGATCTGGCGCTCGGTCTCCCCCACGTACTTGTTGAGCAGCTCCGGCCCCTTGATGTTGAGGAAGTAGCTGCGGGACGCCTTGTCCCCGGAGAGCTCGGCCACCTTCTTGGCCAGCGAGTTGGCCACCGCCTTGGCGATCAGGGTCTTGCCGCAGCCGGGAGGGCCGTAGAGCAGGATGCCCTTGGGCGCAGGGAGCTTGTGCTCGACGAAGAGCTGGCGATGCAAGAAGGGCAGCTCGACGGCGTCGGTGATGGCCTCGATCTGGGAGTCGAGCCCCCCCACGTCGGCGTAGGAGATGTCGGGCACCTCCTCCAGGATGAGCTCTTCCACCTCGGGCCGGGGCAGGCGCTCGAGGAGCAGCCCGGTACGAGAGTCCATGAGCACGGCGTCACCGGCCCTCAGCCTGACGCCTGACAAGGCGGCGGCCATCTCCACCACCCGCTCCTCGTCGGCCCGGCCCACGACCAGGGCCCGGGAGCCGTCCTCGAGGATCTCCTTCAAGGTCACCACCTCGCCCGACAGATCGAGCCCGCGGGCCAGGACGACGTTCAGCGACTCGTTGAGGACCACCTCCTGGCCCCTCTCGAGGCTGGCCGCCTCGATCTCGGGATGCAGCGCCACCCGCATCTTGCGCCCACCGGCGAACACGTCCACGGTGGCGTCCTCGTTGGCGCAGAGATAGGTCCCGTAGGCCGAGGGGGGCTGGGTCAGCTTGGCCACCTCCTCGCGCAGGGCGGTGATCTGCTCCCGTGCCTGCTGGAGGGTGTAGATCAGCTTGTCGTTGCGGGAGACGGCCTGGGCCAGCTGGCCCTTGGTCTCCAGAAGCTTCTCCTCGAGGGTGCGTATCCGCTTGGTCGTGTCCTGGAGACGGCGGCGCAGGGCCCCCACCTCCTCCTCGGCGGCACTGCCCGCCGATCGTGGGGCGTCCAGCTCAGCTTCGTGGGCGGCCAGGCGGCGCTGGCCTTCTGCGTCAGCCGTCGGGACCACCTCCTCTCCCTAACGTCGTCTCGCTCCAACCTCTTGGTCAGTCTCTGGCGACCCTACACCGCAGCCCAGCCGAACCGGCGCATATCCGCCCCGCCCCGGCGACGCCGGAGCCTGACCATGGCATCTCGGTGACCACGCCGCCTATGTCGGCGCAGCGCGAGAGTGGCCATCGGGCAGGGCGCTTGGCTGGTCGGCCGGGACGGGTACAGTGACGGCTGACGACGTCTGGAGAGGGCAAAGGATGAAGGTCTGGATCGACCAGGATCTCTGTACGGGCGACGGGCTCTGCGAGGAGATCGCGCCGGCTGTGTTCACCTTGCTGGACGACGGCTTGGCCTACGTCAAGGAGGGCGACAAGGTCCACGACGAACCGGGTGGGCAGGCCGGCACGGCTGGCGTGCCCTCCGAGCTCGAGGACGCCGTCACCGAGGCCGCCGAGGAGTGCCCAGGAGAGTGCATCTTCGTGGAGGCCAGCTGAGGCTGGGAGACGGGCCGGAGGGAGCCAGCCGGGCCAGGCGCCCGTAGCTGCCTCCGTCCGGTCACCCGCTCAGCAGCCGGGCATGGGTCAGGAAGCCGGTGTGGGCGACCATGCGGTGGTCAGGGCGAACCGAGCGGCCCTCCACGTGCCAGGTCCGCTGGAGCACTTCGAGGGTCTCGGCCAGGCCGAACCCGCTGGGCGCGAGTTCCTCACGCAGCTGCGCCACCTGGGTGATGCTGGGTAGGTAGGCCACCAGGATCCCTCCCGGCCGCAGGGCGCCCTCGGCATGGCCGACCACCCGCCAGGGTTCGGGCAGGTCCAGGACCACCCGGTCGAAGTCGGACTCGGCGATCCCCTGGTAGGCGTCAAGGGCCTCCACCCGGTAGGGAGGCGGCACGCGCTCGACCAGGCCTGTGCCCGCCACGGCAGCCACGTTGGCCAGCGCCCGGGCGGCGAAGTCGGGGCGGACCTCGTAGCCCACCACCTGGGCCCCCGCTCCCAGGAGGGCCAGCGACAGGGCACCCGAGCCCACGCCGGCCTCGAACACCCTCGCCCCGGGGTGGACGTCGGCCAGCATCAAGATGGCGGCCAGGTCCTTCGGGTATATCACCTGGGCGCCTCTGGGCATCTCCAGGACCAGCTCTGCCAGGGTCGGCCGGAGGGCCAGGTAGCGGGCTCCGGCCGTGCTCCGCACCGCTGTCCCCTCGTCCCGGCCGATGATCTGGTCGTGGTCGACGATCCCGGCGTGGGTGTGGAAAGCGGACCCGGGCACCAGGGTCACCAGGTGGCGCCGGCCCTTGTTGTCCACCAGCAGCACCCGCTCCCCGGCTCTGAACGCTCCCCTCAACCGTGCCCTGCCGGCCCTGCGGGCTCCCCGCTAGGCGGCCTGGGGGCCGGGGGCCTGGGGGCCGGCGGTCTGGGGGCCGGGGGCCTGGGGGCCGGGGGCCTGGGGGCCGGGGGCCTGGGGGCCGGGGGGGGCCCCGCCGGCAACCC
>JAVKSQ010000020.1:50288-50484 GCA_039583615.1 Acidimicrobiales bacterium | reverse complement strand
GGGCCCTGCTGCTCAGGGAACTGCTGCTGCCCACCGAACTGCTGCTGCCCGGGGAACTGAGGCCGCAGGTGGCACCACGGCTCGAGCGGCTGGCGGAGCTGGTACCGCAGCCGGCAGAGGTGCCGCCGCCCCCGCCACCGACAGGACCTGGCCGGCATAGATGAGGTCGGGGTTGGCGATGTGGTTGGCCGCCGCC
>JAVKSQ010000020.1:0-50188 GCA_039583615.1 Acidimicrobiales bacterium | reverse complement strand
AGGGCCGCCACCGAGGTGTGGAAGCGCTGGGCGATCGACCTGAGGGTGTCGCCGGAGACGACGGTGTAGCTGGAGGTTGCCTTGCCTGGGCCGCCGAGGGCCGGAGAAGAACCCTGTGCCCCCGCCACCGCCAGGACCTGGCCGGCATAGATGAGGTCGGGGTTGGCGATGTGATTGGCCGCCGCCAGGGCCGCCACCGAGGTGTGGAAGCGCTGGGCGATCGACCTGAGGGTGTCGCCGGAGACGACGGTGTAGCTGGAGGTGGCTTGCTTGCCGCTGGCAGCCGTTATCGCCGGGACCCTCAGTACCTGGCCGGCATAGATGAGATTGGCGTTGGCGATGTGGTTGGCCGCCGCCAGGGCCGCCACCGAGGTGTGGTAACGACGGGCGATGGAGCCGAGGGTCTCGCCGGACATCACCGTGTGACTTGACGTCATCGGCGGGGCGGGGGCGGAGCTGACCACTCCGCCGGAGGAGACCGCTGATGTGGTGGCTCCGGCCACGCTGACCAGCGAACCAACCGCGGTCACGCCCGCGGCAGTGGCGGCCGAGGCGGTCAAGGCACGCAGGGACTGCCTGCGCAGGTACTCCTGGAGCCGGGCGCTGCGTTCGAGCCAGGTGGGATGAGCCCCGGTGCCCAGGGTGTCGCCGGCCAGCTTCCGGGTGACAGTGACGACCAGCCTCAGAAGCCATCCAGCGGCACCCGCCCACACCAAGCGGGTAAACGCCCACCGGTCAAGAAGGCGGGGCGAGACAGATGACCCTCCTGGCACTGGCCCGGCCGGCGCCGGGGCACCCACTGCGCTGCTCTGCACGACGGGGGGCCACACCAGAGGGGGTCGATCCAACAGGGCGGCCCGGAAGGCAAGCGCCATGTCCGCCTCGGCGGCCCGGTTGCGCCGCCAGACCAGCAGAGCGAGGTAGATGCCCAGTTGAGCGGCGAGCGTGCCGGTTGCCCACCACAGCGCGTGCATGCCGGGCAACGACCCGAGCAACAGGGTCAGGGCCAGCACAGCCAGGAGGGCCGCCAGCACTTGGCGCCGCCTGGCTGCGGCAGAAAGACGGGGGCAGCGCCCCGGGGCCGCTGGCGTAGGCTCGGCATGCGTTAGCACGAGTACCTCCTTGGTCAAACGCCTACTTCTTGCGACCCTCTCGACGAGGATGCGTGGTGGGCCAATGGAAAGAGCGGCGGAAGAACCTTGTACCTGTGGATGGCGGCGCCACGCTAACACACGTCCGGTGCGCCGGGGCGCCCGGCCCCCCCTACGTGTCGCCACCGCCCTCCCTCTAGCACGGCGGGTTGCCAGCGGTCGACTGCCCCGGGTGCCGAACGAAGCCGTTTTCAGGCCACTGCTGGGGGGGTGCTCCCGAGGGTGGCTGGAGGCTGGTGAGGACCCGCAGTACGCGCCGGGTCGCTTCGACGTCGTGGGTGCGGAAAACTCGTGCGCCGAGCCAGGCGGCGACCGCGGTGGCGGCGAGGGTGCCTTCGAGCCGGTCCTGTGGGGGCGTGCCGAGGATCTCGCCGAGGAAGTCCTTGCGGGACAGCGCCACCAGCACCGGCCACCCGGTGGCGACCAGCTCGCCCAGGCGGCGCGTCACCTCCACGGACTGGGCGGTGTCCTTGCCGAAGTCGTGGGCCGGGTCGATCAGCACGGCGTCTGGGCGCACTCCGAGTGCCACCGCCCGGTCGGCGAGCGAGGTCACGTCGCGGATGACGTCGGTGACCACGTCGTCGTAGGCCACTGGACGCGCTGGCGTGCGGGGGGCCCGCCCGCCGGTGTGGGCGCAGACCAACCCGACGCCGTGGCGGGCTGCGACCTCAGCAAGCTGTGGATCCCAGCCGCCCCACGCGTCGTTGATCAGGTCGGCGCCGGCCCGGCACACCACCGCGGCGACAGCCGCGCGGTAGGTGTCGACAGAGATCACCAGGTCGGGGTGGCGCGCCCGCACAGCGGCCACGACCGGGACGACACGGTCGAGCTCTTCCTCGACGGTGACTCGGGGTCCGGCGCCGGCCTTGACCCCGCCGATGTCGATGATCGCGGCCCCCTCAGCGACGACCTGCTCGACCCGATCGAGCGCTGCGCCGAGCCGGTAGGTGCGACCGCGGTCGAAGAACGAGTCGGGCGTGCGGTTCAGGACAGCCATGACCACCGGCTCAGCGGGCGGGAACACGCGGGCGCCGAATCGCAGCGGCCGCTGGGTGCCGGCTCGGCCACCTTCGCTCGAGGCGTCCTTCCCGACCCCGCGGGAAGGACCCACTGAGGTGGCGCGGCTACGCCCGGGGCCTGCTCGCGGTTCGCCGCTCACGCGCCTGCCCGTACCTCGATCTGCCCGTCGCGTACCCGGGTCTCATACGTCGGCTGCGGGGTTGAGGCTGGGCCACGGGCGATGGTCCCGTCGTCGACGCGGAACGTGCTTCCATGCCACGGGCAGACCACGCACCCGCCGGCGAAGTCCCCCTCGTCCAGCGGGCCGCCGGCATGACTACAGGTGTTCGCTAGAGCGAGCAGTCGGCCGTCGGCGCGCGCCAGCAGCACCGGGACATCACCGGCGAGCACCTTGCGGTGCTCGCCGGCTCCGAGCTCGGCGTCCGCCAGCACCGGTGTCCACTCCTGAGGCTGGTCTTCGAACGCCGTGTGATTGACGTTGACGCCCAGCACGAATGACAGATGTCCGCCGAGGTAGCCGCCGGCAACGAGGACCGCGAAGCCGGCGAAGCCGAGTGCCTTGCCGCAGCCGCGCTGCCCGCGACGGCGGGCGGCGAGGGAGGCGAGGTAGAGGCTGAGAGCGGTGATGTTGGCGCCGGCATGCACCACCCCGACCCTTGTCTCCGCACCGTAGGTGTCTGACCAGTCGTTGAGCCCGGTGGCGGCGGTCGGCACCGCGGAAAGGATCCCGGCAGCGACGAGCAGGTCTGCGGCCCCTTCGGCGGGCGGACCGCCGACGGCGTCTAGCAGCCCCGCCATGCTCCAAGCGCCGATCGGCAGGTCGGTGAGCATGGGGTGCAGCGGGTGACCGAGGTTGGTGCCGCTGAGCACGTTGCGGACCATCCGTGGCCGAACCGCCCGGTTGGCGACCGCCATCAGCGGTTTGGCCACCGTGTCCAGGACGCGGACACGCTCCAGGCGGCGGACGAGCTGGTGTGGAACTGGCATATGGTCTCCTGTCTCGCGGTCGGTTACGTCTGGCGAGGGCTGAACGTGGCCAGCCCGCGGCCGCTGCAGCCATCGTGCCTCCTCCGACGTCCTCCGCACCGTTTTCGCTAACTAACACTAGCGATATGGTCATCACAGCGCAAGCGCGAACCGTTATCCCCACATCGGCTGGTGATATCCTGGACTTCGTGGGAGAAAGTGATGGCTCGGCGATCGCCCTGGCGGTGTTGCAGGATCCGATGCGCGGTCGCCTGTACGCCTTTGTGCGGCGCCAGCGGCAGCCCGTCACTCGGGAGCAGGCCGCCGCGGCTCTCGGAATCTCGCGCAAGCTCGCCGCCTTCCATCTGGACAAGCTCGTCACCGCCGGCCTTCTGAGCGCCGGCAACGCCGAGGCCGGCCGGCGCGGCCCAGGCCGGACGCCGAAGGCCTACGCTCCGACCCGCGGTGAGTGGGACCTGAGCGTGCCCCCGCGCAGCTACCCGCTGCTCGCTGAGGTCCTAACCGCCGCGCTGGCCGAGATGGGCAGTGCCGGCCAGGCCGCCGCGGGGCGCGCCGCCGCCGACACCGGCCGCCGGCTCGGGCAGCAGGTGCGCGCCGACCGGCGGTTGGGCCGGCTCGGGCCGGAACGGGCGCTCAGCATGACCGCCGAGGTGCTCGAGGACGCCGGCTACGAACCCGATCGTCAAGCCTGCGCGATCACGTTGGGCAATTGCCCGTTTGCGAAGCTCGCCGCCCGCGACCCAGCTCTGGTGTGCAGGCTCAACCGGGACCTGATCGGGGGACTGCTCGACGGCCTCGGCGCGAGCCCGCCTCTGCGCGCCGCGCTGCTCCCGGCCCCGAGTCGCTGTTGCGTCGAGGTATGCACCAGCGGGCCGGCCAGCCCGCCGAGGCAGGGTACGAATGCGGCATAACGACAACCGCGCTGCGCCAGCCACGACGGAGACCAAGGTGCCCGTCGACGCGGACCTCGACCGGCTCTATGGTGGGCGTGCCGTACGTCGAGCGAGATGAAGGAGCTAAATGATGCTCGAGCTTTCGGCTGTCGACCTTGACGCGCTCGGCCAGGCGCTCGAAGACCACTCGGACCTCATCCAGTGGTTCGTCGACACTGCCACCGGCGAAGTGGTCCCGTGGTCGGATGACATGGACGAGCCGTCGCCGGAAGCGAACGGCGCCCGCTATGTCAACCCCGTCCTTTCCCACGAGGCCTACGAGGACCTCCGCGACTTCGCCGCTCGGGTGCCGGACCGCCGAGCCGCCGACCTTCTGGCCCGGGCCATAGAAGGACGGGGTGCGTTTCGCCGTTTCAAAGACACCCTGTTCGAGTTCCCGGAGCTGCGCGAGGCGTGGTTCCGATTTCACGACGTGCGCATGCGCCGCCGGGCCGTCGAATGGCTCCAGGGGGCGGCACTCGTCGACGTCGCCGCCGCCGATGCTGCCTTGTCCTCGCTGGAGGACCCTCCCGTGGGCGACGGCGTCGCCGAACCGTGGGAAGTGGCGACCCAGGTGGCCAGAGAGGTGGGAGACGTCTTTGGCAACCGGTTGGTCGACGTCGTCGTGTTCGGTTCCTACGCCTCGGGCACCGCCACCGACGATTCCGATCTGGACATCGCCGTGGTGCTACTCGACGTCGAGGAGCCGTGGGACGACGCCCGGCGCATCGATGACATCCTTTGGCGGCACACCCTCGACGCTGGCATCACCGTGTCGGCCCTGGTCGTGGACGCCGGTGACTGGGCGCGAGCCAGACCGCCAGTCCTGCGCACGGCCAAGGCCGCGGGCCGATCGGTCTGGTGAGCGAGCCGCCCGACGCCTCCTGTACCCGCAGCCGGCAGGAGCTCGCTGCCGCCCAGCTGCTCGTCGACAACGGGTTCCCGGCGCAGGCGGTATCTCGTGCCTACTACGCCGCGTTCTACGCCGCCGAAGCGGCGCTGCTCCGGATCGGCGAGGTGCGCTCCAAACACGCCGGTGTGGTCGCCGCAGTCGCCCGGCATTTGGTTGCCGAGCGTGGACTCGACCCCGAGGCCGGGCGTCTCCTGCGCTCATTGTTTGAGCGGCGCAGCCGTGCCGACTACCACACCGGACCCGTCCCCGCCGACGAGGGCCGACGGGCGGTCAGCGACGCAGCCGCCGTGGTGGAGGCAATCGAGATCTGGTCGTCGAGACCATCGCCGTAGGCGGCCTATACCCGACGTACTGGGGGCAGTCCGCCTTGGTATGCAGCCGGAACGTCATGTGACCCGATCGCAGGCCGCCGTCCCTTGAGTGGTCAGAAGATCACCTGGGACTCGTGCTGACCAGCGACCCACCGCCGGACTTCATGCTGGAGCGACCCGTCGTCCACGGTCAGAACGAACCTCGTGGGTCCGTAGGCCTTCCCCCCCGTAGGGCTCGAGTGCTCCCAGAAGAAGTCGAGCGCTTCGCCCAGTGACTCGTCGCTGTGCCAGGCAGTCATCACCACCGGGCTTGGCAGAGACCGTCCATCGCCGGTTCTGAGGTCGAGCTCCACGTCCACCTCATCGAAGATGTCGTGGACGCGCTCACAGTCGGTACCCCATGAGGACATCGCGAACAAGCCGTGTCCGATGCACCAGGTCGCCAGGTCGCTCACGGTGTCCGTGGCAGGCGCTGGCCCCAAGTTACCAACGAACAACGCGAAGCCCGTCCTCTCGGTGACTGGCCAACCCGGTCCGCCGACCTGCTTAGCCCAGTCCTCCAAGGTCCTCACAGAGCCCAGGTAGAGATCTCGCTTCCGACTCTCACCATCCGGCACGCTGAGCAACGGTTCCACGCCAGATCATCGCATCTGACCGGCACCGGGCCAACGCCTGAGGGAACCGACCGCCGTCGTAATGAGGGCTCGCGCCTCGGGGCCGCCCGCCCCGAACGCGCGCAGCGATCGCTGCGCCCGAACCACGCTGCTTCGGCTCGAGGGCACCGCCCAGATCGGCGCCTCGAGCGAGGCAGACAGGCACCGGCCGGGGCCTCGAAGGCTCTCCCGGCCACCGCCACCACAATCCTTGGTGGTTGAAATCAGCGCACCAAGTATGCTCGACGTGTGGCCGCCATCCAGGAGTACCTCGTGTCGTCCTCGGGCCAGATGTCCCTGCCTGCCGCGGCTCGGCACAGATGGGACCTCGACCAGGGAGGTCCGGTCGACGTCCTCGACCTCGGCTTCGGCGTCCTGACGCTGCCCAAGGGTGAGGGCAGGCGTCTGCTGGGCGATCTCTTGAGCCACGAGGAGCATGCCGAACGGGTCCGGGCGCTCGCCGACGATGCTGACCTCGCCACGACGTGACGAGGGCGCTTCTCGACGACCACCTGCTTCGAGACCTTCTCGCCGACGACCTGGGCGACGCCCTCGTCGACCTGCTCCACGACCACGAGCCCGCCACCACCAACCTGTACCTGTACCGGCTGGCCAAGAGCGTGGTGTCCGCTAGAGGCGGGAGCCTCACTGGGTCATGGCCTCCCGACCGACGACGCGAGCTCGGCCGGAACCTCATGGTCCTCCCACAAGCCATCGAGGTCATCCCCGCTCGGCTCCTCGCCTACCGCATGGCCGAGATCAGCGACGCTCACCCAGTCTCAACCCTCGGGGCAGAAGCCGTCGCCGCCGCCGCCGAGTATCTCGATGCCCCCTTATGCGTATGGGAAGGCGACGTCGGTCCCGCCATCCGCTCGGCGATGGCCGCACTCGGTGCTCGCTACATGCCCGTCGGGCGCTGACACAACTCGGCTGAGAGCGATCCTCCATCGGCCACAGATCGTGAGCCCAGCACATCACCCCGGGGCGGGACCGGGGATCTCGACGGCCCAGACTCCCAGTTCTCGTGCTTCGTGGTCTTATCTTGTCACAGTACGAGACCATCTTCGACGGCGGGTGGTGCCCCGTTTTCCCAGGTAGATGGCCCTGTGCTTTGCTTGCCTGCCCTTGGGACAGTGCTACGGCAGAGCCCCGGCGAGCCGCCTGTTCACCCGACCGACCCGCTGGTTGGGTCTCTGCCGGTGCAGCGACGCCTTGCACCTGGCGAGGTAGCCGACCTGGTCGCCGCCTACCGTCGGGGTGTCTCGGTGGAGGAGTTGGCGGCGTCGTTCCGGGTGAATCGGACGACGGTCCTCGGCCATGTCCGGCGCCATGGCGTCCCGAAGCGGGATCGCCGGGCGCTCCAGGGCGATGAGGTGGATCGGGCCGCCCGGCTCTACGCCGAGGGTCACTCGGCGGATTGGGTAGCCGAGCGTTTGGGGGTGGCGGCGAGCACGGTCCGGCGTGCTCTGAAGGAGGCTGGCGTCACCATGCGGCCTGGAGGGCGGCAACGGCGAGATGACACCACGCTGTCCTCGCCGTTGAACATCACGGAGCACAGGCTCGACCTCGGCCCGGCTACTGGTCAACGCGCACCCACCTCGTTCCCCGGCCGACGCCGCTAGGACGTACAAACCCCTCGTTCTTTAGCTCTCGCAGCACGAGTCGGACAGTCTGATCGCTCACTCCGGGCACGGCTCGTCTCACGTCCGCCATCTCGAAAGACGTTCCAGCGTGGTTGAGCACGTAGTTTCGGACCCGGTCCTGCTTGGTGACGCCCGAACGATGATCAGCGGTACGAGCCGCGAAGGTCTCGTACGCACGGGCAACCACCTCGACGAAGAAGCTGAGCCACGGCCACGGATCGTGGCTACCCTCTGGCGAGCCGACGGTAGACCCTGCCAGGGCGTCGTAGTAGGCGTCGCGTCGTTCGTAGATGAGCCCCTCGAGGGAGACGTAACGCCCGACGCCGTAGCCGACCTCGGAGAGCAGGCGCGTGCTGAGCAGGCGAGAGAGTCGCCCGTTGCCGTCGACGAAAGGGTGAATCGTGAGGAAGTCGAGTGCGAACAGTCCCACGAGCAGGACACGGTGGTGGCGCCCAGAGCTTTGTTCAGCGCGATACCGATCGACGAGCTCGGACATGAAGAAGGGCGTGTCCTGGTGGGACGTCGGGACGAACCGAACACTCGACGTCCCGTCGGGGTGCCGGTCCACGACGAGGTTGTCGACGGACTTGAACTGCCCCCCTCCGCCACCCGTCCGACCAAAGAGGAGTCGGTGGAGATGAAGGAAGAG
Source organism: Acidimicrobiales bacterium (assembly GCA_039583615.1). GTDB lineage: Bacteria > Actinomycetota > Acidimicrobiia > Acidimicrobiales > QHCF01 > QHCF01. The sequence goes on along the minus strand of JAVKSQ010000020.1, from coordinate 41,929 downwards.
ACCGACGGAGAGATCGCCCGGCCGGTCTTGGAACAGGTAGTCGAGGGCATCACGGTACCCAGCCAGCTCCTTCTCGTTGCGGACGCGGAGTCGTTGGTCGGCGCCTCGGACGATCCGTTCGGCTCGGGCCTGTTCGACCACGACTCCCTCGATGGCCGAAGAGGCGATCACCGATTCGACCCTCGCCGCGTCGGCCAGCTCTTTCAGCAGCCCGGGGAGCTGATCGGCATAGAGTGCCTCTGAGCCGCGTCCGGCATCGACGACACTCAAGCGCGTGACGACACTCGCTGGCACTGTGCCGATCAAGGAATCAACGTCGGCGTAGCTCCGCATCTGCCAACCTTCCGCTAATCGTGCTAATCGTGGTTCAGATTAGCAGTTTATAGGCTCCGGCGGCGCTGGCGATGGGTCTCCCAGTCGGCCGGCCCCCGCCCCCAGAGCAAGGGCCGCTCGAGTCCGAGAACATTTGTCACTGCGTCCTGTCCAGGCAGTACCGTCCCACCGTGGTGCAGTCTCTCGCCCGGCTCATCGAGGAGATCACCGTCGATGCCTACGACACCGACGAGCAGATGTCGGGGTTCCTCCAGGTCTTCCGAGAGGTGGCCGTCCCCGTTGCTGCGACCGTGCTCGGCGTGGCCGTAGAGGTCACCGGCTTCGACTTGGAGGGAGACGAACGGCGGGGTCTGGTGGCCCGCTGCCGACACCAGGAAGCCGAAGACGTTCTTTCCCTTGCCGACGTTCACTTCGAACCGAACGCGGTCGCCGGATGGCTTCACGCCGCCTACCGGACCTGGCTCTGCCTCCCACCGTTCCCCGCCGAACGTCCCTCGGGTTGGGCATGGCCCGAACCATGAGCAGACCTCCCCGTCCACCCGCCCCCACCCTTGAGCGGCTCACGGGTGACGAGCGAGGTCAGCTACTGGGCGAACTGCTCATTGTCCACCCCGAGCTGGTCGACGAGACCGAACGTCTCGCTCTGGCGAAGCTGGCCATCATCGACGTGGACGAGGTGGCCGAGTCGCTCTAGTGGGCACTTCGTGAGGCCGAGGTCGATCAGCTCGCTCACGGGGCCGGGCGCGTCCGCGGTCGCGGGTATGTGCATGAGAACGAGGCCGCCTACGAGATCCTTGAAGAGTTCCTGCAGCAAGAGCTCGACGACCTTTCCCGGCGGGCCGCGCTCGGTCTCCACGATGCCGCACGCCAGATGGCACTCGGGCTGCTCCGCGGCCTCGCAAACTGTCGTGAGGGCATCGAAGACGGGACCGTCCTCGCCTACGCCGGCCCGGACGTGACCGACGACCTCGCCTGGTCGGTTCGCGACGCGCTCAGCAAAGCCAGCCTCAACCTGCCAGACGACGTCCTCGAAGATCTTTCGCCCGATTCGGGATCGGCGTGACAGAACCGGCCCCCGTGCGGGACGGCCGAGAATGCTTCGGCGGGAGCAAGGCGAGCTACCGTCCTCGGGTGTGACGACCGATCACACCTGCCCAGTGGAATGGGCGGCCGACCATGGCTTGCTGGAGGGCTCCCCGGTCGAGCGATCCTGGTGCCTGTCCCACCAGATGGACACCATGATGAGCCTGGAACCGATCAGTGCCGTGGCGCCCGAGTTGCTGCTCTGGCAGCAAGGAGAGCTGAGCGTCTTCTACGCCCCGTGGGACTGGGTCAACACCTCGGCCAAAGTGATGCTGGTCGGGATCACTCCCGGCCTGCACCAGGCGACCGCGGCGCTCGCCGAGGCACGACGCTCCCTGGCAAACGGCCTGTCGCCCGAAGACGCGCTCCGGCGAGCCGACGCCGTGGGGTCGTTCTCCGGCCCGATGCGGACCAACCTGGTCACGATGCTCGACGGCATCGGGCTCGCCGCCGCCCTCGGTATCGAATCGACCGCCCAACTCTTCGACGAGATGCACCACCTGGCTGGCCACGTCTCCGCCATCGACTATCCAGTCTTCGTGCACGGCCGCAACTACGGCGGAGCAAGCCCGCCCCTCGTCGGGCATCCAGTCTTGGCGTCGCTGGTGCGCGCCTGTCTGGGAGCCAGGGTGGCGATGGCCCCCGACGCGCTCGTCGTGCCCCTGGGAAAGGCCGCCCAGTACGCAGCGGACTTCTTGGCGCGCCAGGATCTCCTGGACCGCCGACGGTGCCTGCTCGGCCTCCCCCATCCTTCTGGGGCCAACGGGCATCGGGTCCGTCTGTACGCCGAGCGGCGTGCCGATCTGACCCGCGCGGTCCTTACGTGGGGCGCCTGACAGGTCCGCGGAGTTCTCGCGCCGTGACAGATTTAGTGGGCGCTGAGGGACTCGAACCCCCGACCTGCTGGTTGTAAGCCAGCTGCTCTAACCGTGCTGAGCTAAGCGCCCGGTCGGGGCCACGGTAGCCCGGCTCAGGCCGTCATCTGGGCCCGGGCGGCCTTGGATGGCCGGCCCCGCTTGCGCTTGAAGGCCAGGATCCTGCCGTCGGCGAAGAGCTGGCCACCCCACACGCCGGCGGGCTCTCGCCGATCGACGGCGCCCTCCAGGCAGGGAACAGCCACCGGGCAGCCGGCGCACAGCGCCTTGGCCCGGGCGATGTCGCCCAGCTGGTCGGAGAAGAACAGGTCCGCCATACCCGCCTGGCCGTCCCGGCAGCGGGCGCCAGCCCACGGATCGACCCCGCCGGGCCCCATGGCGGGCGGCGGCCCGGCCGCCACTGTTGCGGCGGTCGGCGTGCGACACTCGGCAATCGTCTCGGCGACCATGCCGCCGTCTCCTTTCGATCCATTGCACGAAGAAAGCCGCCGGGGCGCTCCCGGCGGCCTCTGGGCCAAGCACTGGAGGGGGCTGGGTTATCCGCCAGCCGCTCCCAGTGGGGTCCTCGGCCGCCCGCCGGGGGGGATGCTCACCAGCCCGAGAGCCGGTGCCGCCAGCTCGAGGGCGCGCAGGCCGGCGCCGGCTACGAGCTTGCTGGTGACCCAGGTGCTGTTGCCCATCGACGACTCCCCGACTGGCTGGCGGCGGACCTTCCCCGCCCGTCATCCGACCTCGCCATCCGAGCATGGCCGTCGGCGGCCGTCAACCTATTTTTTCGACCCGATGCGTCAGTCCAACCAGGCCCGGCCCTCCGCCAGATCGGCCAGCAGCGCCGGTGTGCCGGCGGCCAGCACGGTGCGCCGCTGGCCATGGCCCCGCACCACCAGGTCCCGGGAGTGAGCCTCGGCCAGCACCGCCCCCGCCTCGGTGCAGACCAGCAGGGCACCCATGTAGTCCCAGGGCGCCAGGGAGTCGGGGCTGCAGTCGACGTAGCCGTCCAGGGTGCCGTCGGCCACCGCGCACAGATCGAGGGCGGCTGCCCCCAGGGCCCGGTACTGGCGCCAACCCAGGTGCCGGGCCGGATAGCCCGACAGCCCCAGGATCGAATCGGCCACCGCCGTGCAGGCCGACGGGGTGACCGGCCGTCCGTCGCGCCGCGCCCCCTGGCCGCGTACCGCCTCGTAGGAGAGCCCGCGGGCCTGGTTGGCCACCACCGCCGCCCGAGGCCCGTCGCCGTCCAGGGCGCACAGACTGGTGGCGTACCAGGGCAGGCCCTGGGCGGCGTTGGTCGATCCGTCGACGGGGTCGAGCATGACCACCACGGGCCGGTCCGGATGGTGGGCTCCCGACTCCTCGGAGACCACCCCCAACCCGGCCGCCTCCAACACGCCCAGGGCCGCGTCGTCGGCCACCAGGTCACAGCGGTACTGGCCGGGCCGGGTACCGGCCGGCCCCCAGTCCTCCAGGCCGGCCAGGGCGTCCGCCACCGCCGCCACCGCTTGGCGCAGGACGGCCATGAGGGAGTCGTCGTCCACCGGTGGCGACCCTAGCGCCCGTCGGCCCTGCGCAGGAGGTGCTCCCAGGCGGCCGGCGGGCTGCCACGCTCTAGGCTGGCCGCCGGTGGCGGTGATCGACATGGCAGGCTACGTGGCCGAGCTCAAGGACCACGCGGTCGACCACGGGTTCCACGTCCACGACGAGCGGCACTTCGTGGAGACCTACTCCCTGCGCCAGATGTGGGAGGTGGACCTGCATCCCGAGGAGGGCTGCGGCGGCCCCATCGACCTGCACCTGGCCCTGGAGGTGGAGCCTCGGGTCCTGCTGGCCTTCGAGGACATGGTCTTCGAGCTGCCCGAGGACGCCGACCCGCCCGACGAGTTCCATTTCCCCCTGACCTTCACCTGGGCCCTTCCCCCTCTGCCCAACGGACCGGACCTGCTGCGACTGGCCATCGACCTGGCCGGGGTGGGAGGCATCGAGCTGCCGTTGGAGGTGTCGGCCATAGACTCCTTCGCCTCGGCCACCGATGCCCCCGAGCGCCGGCTCAGCATCCTGGCCCGCCACCCTGTGTCGCTGGCCCGCGTGCTGGCCGGGGAGGAGCTCTTGTGCGAGGTCTTCGACAGGTCCCTGTCGGTGAGCCAGTTCCTGCTGGAGGCAGCGGACGGCTGGATGGACGGGGCCGAGCGGTGAGCGGAGGCAGCCGGTGAGCGCCAACGGTTGGCACCAGCTGGCCGAGGAGCTGGTCTCGGTCCTGCGACCGGCGGCTCCGCCGATCGCCATCACCTTCTCCGCCAGCCCGCCGGCCGGAGTGGAGGCGTTCGACGACCCGATGTCAGCACCGGCGGCCGACGGGCGGGCCGGCCGGGTCCCGTCCGGCTGCGTGTTCTGGATGAGGGCGGTGGACCGCACCTTCACCACCGTCCCCGAGGACCACGGCAACTGCAGCGTGGGCCTGCTGACCCACGGGCTGGCCGACCTCGCCTCGGTGGCCGGCAACGACGACGTCGCTGCCCTGGTGGCCAGCGGTTGGGTAGCCGAGGGCGCCTTCCCGGCCATCCCGGTGGTAAGGCAACGGCCGGGAGCCATCACCTACGGGCCCCTGGCCGACGCCGACCGCACCGGCGCGCCGCCCGACGTGGTCCTGGTCCGCCTGTCCCCCGCCTCGCTCATGGTGCTGGGCGACGCCCTGCCGGACCTGCGCATCGAGGGCAAGCCGCACTGCCACATAGTGGCGGCGGCCAAGGAGCAGGGCGAGGTGGTGGCCAGCGTGGGCTGCGCCCTCAGCCGGTCCCGCACGGGGATGCCCGACGGCGAGGTGAGCTGCGCCATCCCCGGCCGCCTGGTCGGCGAGGTGGTCGACAAGGTCAGGTCGGCGGCCGGCGCCGACCAGGCGGCGCGGTCCTGGGCGGCCCAGGACGGGCAGCGCTTCTCCGCCCGCCCCGGCTAGAGGTGCCCCAGCCATCCGTGGAGGTGGAGGCGGACGGGCGGCTGGTGACGGTGACCCACCCCGACAAGGTCTTCTTCTCGGCGCGGGGCGAGACCAAGGCGGACCTGGTGCGCTACTACGTGGCGGTGGGCCAGGCCGCCCTGCTCGGGGTGGCCCGCCGGCCGACCGTGCTCAAGCGCTTCCCCGACGGGGCGGGCGGAGCCTTCTTCTACCAGAAGCGGGTGCCGGCCAATCGCCCGGAGTGGGTGAGGGTCACCACGGTGACCTTTCCGAGCGGCCGGCACGCCGACGAGCTGTGCCCCACCGAGGTGGCTCACCTGGCCTGGGCGGCCAACCTGGGCTGCCTGGACCTCAACCCCTGGGCGGTGCGCGCCGAGGACCTCGACCATCCTGACGAGCTGCGCCTCGACCTCGACCCCCAGCCGGGAGTCCCCTTTGGCGTGGTGCGCCAGGTGGCCCTCGCCGCCCACCAGGTCCTGGGAGAGCACGCTCTGGCCGGCTTCCCCAAGACGTCGGGCTCGCGCGGCATGCACGTCAACGTGCGCATCCAGCCTCGCTGGGGCTTCACCGAGGTGCGACGGGCCGCCCTGGCCCTGGCCCGGGAGGTGGAGCGGCGCCTGCCCCACCTGGCCACGTCGGCCTGGTGGAAGCAGGACCGAGGCGAGCGGGTGCTGATCGACTACAACCAGAACGCCCGCGACCGCACGGTGGCCTCGGCCTACTCGGTGAGGGCCAACCCCGAGGCCCGGGTCTCCTGCCCGCTCGAATGGTCCGAGGTACCCGACGTCGAGCCTTCCGACCTCACCATGGCGACCGTCCCCGCCCGGCTGGCCCAGCGCGGCGACCCGTCGGCGGCCATCGACGAGGTCGCCCACTGCCTGGACTCCCTCTTGGACCTGGCCGCCCGGGACGAGCGCGAGGGGCTGGGCGATGCCCCATGGCCCCCCCACTTCCCCAAGCAGCCGGGAGAGCCCCGCCGCTCCCGCCCCACCGGCCGCCAGCCGGCCGGCTAGGCGCCGAACACCACAGCCAGGTCGGCGGGAGCAGCCACCTCCAGCTGGGAGTAGGTGCACGACTCGGGACGGCGGTCCGGCCGCCAGCGCCGGAAGGTGGCGGCGTGGCGGAACCGGTCGCCTTGGAGATGGTCGTAGGCCACCTCGCAGACCAGCTCCGGCCGCAGCGGGACCCAGGTCAGGTCCCGCCCGGCGCTCCACCGGCTGGTGCCTCCCGGCATGCGGGAACCTCCGTCACCGGCCGCCCAGCCGGCCCAGGGATGGCCTTGGAGGTCCTCCACCCGGTACTCCGACAGCTCGCCCACCAGCTCCCGGCGCCGGGCGTCGGTGAACGACGAGGTCACCCCGACGTGGTGCAGGGCCCCGGCCTCGTCGTGCAGCCCGAGCAGCAGCGAGCCGACCTCGCCGGGGGCCTTGCGATGCCAGCGGAACCCTCCCACCACGCAGTCGGCCGTACGCTCGTGCTTGACCTTCAACATGGCGCGCTCGCCCTCCCGGTAGGCCAGGTCCAGCCCCTTGGCCACCACCCCGTCCAACCCAGCCCCCTCGAAGCGCTGGAACCACTCGCCCGCCACCACCCTGTCCCGTGTCGAGGGGGTGAGGTGCACGGGTGCCGCCGCCGCATCCAGCTCCGACTCCAGCAGCGCCCGGCGCTCGGCGAAGGCCACCCCTCGCAGGTCCCGGTCTCCGAGCGCCAGCACGTCGAAGGCGACCAGCGAAGCCGGGGTCTGGTCGGCCAGCAGTCGCACCCGGGACTCGGCCGGGTGGATGCGCTGGAGCAGGGCGTCGAAGTCGAGCCCCTCCGTCGCCCGACCACAGGTGGGTATGACGATCTCGCCGTCGACCACCGACCGGGACGGCAGGCTGGTCCTGACCGGGTCGATCAGCTCCGGAAAATATCGGGTGATGGGGCGCTGGTTGCGGCTGCCCAGTTCCACCTCGTTGCCGTCCCTGAACACGATGGTGCGAAAGCCGTCCCACTTCGGCTCGTAGGCGAACCCCTCGGCCTCGGGCAGCTCCCGGGCCAGCTTGGCCAGCATGGGAGCGACCGGCGGCATGACGGGCAGGTCCACGCCAGAGCTTGACACGTCTCAGCCGGGCCAGGGATGCCGGGAGCGGGAGTCCCAGGCGCCGGCCACCCCCTCCTCGGCCAAGCGGTAGCGCTGGACCCGGGTGGTGGGGGTCTTGGGCAGCTCGAGGCGTACCTCGATGTAGCGGGGCCGCATGAACCGGGGCAGGCGATCGCACAAGAACCGGTGCAGCTGGGCGGGCTCGAGCGTCTCGGCGGGCTCGGGCACCACGCACAGCTTGATCTCGTCCTCCACCCCGTCGTCGGCGCCGACGCCCACTGCCGCCGCCTCGGCCACCGCCGGATGGGCCATGGCCGCCTCCTCCACCTCGCTCGCCGGGATCATCTCTCCCCTTCGCCGGATGGCCTCCCGCTGGCGGCCCACGAACGACAGGTCGCCATCGGGGTGGCGAACCAGCACGTCCCCGGTCCGGTACCAGCCGTCGTCGGTCCATCCCTCCCGGTCCACGCCGGGCGAGCCCATCCCGGGACAGAGGTACCCCTCGAACATGACGTGGGGCTGGAGCGGGCGGATCCACAGCTCTCCGGGCCGCCCCGGGCCCAGCTCCGTGCCGTCAGGGCGCACCACCCGGGCCTCGAAGCGAGGAGCGGGCCGGCCTACGGTGCCCGGCCGCTGCGGGGTCGACTCGGGCCTGGTCCAGCACGAGGCGGTCTCCGTCTGGCCCCACGTCTCGACGATCTCCAGCCCGAAGCGCCGCTCGATGTCCCGCCACAGCTCGGTGGGAGCGGCCGAGCCGAGGATTCGCCACACCGGGTTGTCGGCATCGCCGGGCCTCTCCGGCCAGCGGGCCAGGACCGACAGGATGGTACCGACGTAGCTGAACACCGACGCCTCCGCCCTTCTCACCCGGTTCCAGAAGCCGAACGGGTCGAAGCCGTCGTCGACGGTGATGCGACCGCCCCGCCACAAGGTGGCCAGGGTCGTCCCCTGGCAGGTCACATGGGACAGGGGCAGGCAGCAGTAGGTGGGCTCCCCCACCGCCACCGGGATCAGCTCGTCCCCGTAGCAGCGGGCCCAGGTGGCTTCGCACGCTCGGCTCCACACCACCCCCTTGGGCGTACCGGTGGTGCCTGAGGTGTACATGAGCTTGGCCGGGGCGCCGGGGTCGTCGGCCAGCGCCGGCGGCCGGGCTGACGCTGCCGACTCCACCCGGGCCTCGAACGAGCGGGTGCCGTTCGCCTGGCCAGCTCCCCTCTGCCGGGACACCAGGACGGTCTCCAGGGCCGGCAGCCCGTGCCTGACGGCGGCCAGGCCGGCCAGCAGCTGGTGGTCGCAGACGGCCACCTTGGCCCCGGCATGGGCCATGACCCGGCGCAACGGCTCGCCCGCCAGCAGGGGGTTGACCGGCATGAAGACGGCGCCCAGCTTGGCGCACCCGAACCAGGTGGCCACCATGGGCGTGGCATTGGCGCACCGGGCCATGACGATGTCCCCCGCCCTGGTGCCCAGCCCGGCCAGGGCGTTGGCCGTGCGGTTGGCCAGCTCGTCGGTCTCGGCGAACGAGAGCCGGCCGTCCGGCATGACGAGGAAGCTGGACGACCCCAGAGCAGCCGCCCGCTCCTCGATGATGGCCCGCAGGCTCGGACTATCCGCACTGCTGCGCAGGGGCAATGGAAGGTCATGCACACCGCCACGTTACGCTGACCGCCGAGCCATGAGCCCTGCGTCGATCCCGTTGGTAGTGCTGGCGGCTGGCCTCGGCCGGCGCTTCGGCGGCCCCAAGCAGCTGGCCCCAGTCGGCCCCCATGGGGAGCTGCTGGTCGACTACACCGCCCACGACGCCAGCCAGGCCGGGTTCTCCCCCATCGTCGTGGTCGTCCGGGACGAGATCGAGAAGCCCCTGGCGGCCCATATCGAGCGCACCTGGCCACCCTCGCTCCCAGTCATCCTGGCCCGCCAGGCGGTCCCGGCCGGTACCGCCGACGCGGTGCTGGCCGCCCGGCCCCACCTCACCGCCAGCTTCGCGGTGGCCAACGCCGACGACCTCTATCCCACCACCGCCTACACCACCCTCCATGACCACCTGACCAGCCCGGGCCAGGCCGCCGGCCGCCACGCGGTGATCGGGTTCGCCCTGGGCACCTCCATGGTGGGCCGCGGACCAGTCAGGCGGGCGGTCTGTGAGGTCGACCATCTCGGCCACCTGACCGGCATCGCCGAGCACACTGTCACCCCAGATCTGACGGGGCCGTCCGGCCCCCACGGCCAGCTGCTGGGCACGGCCGGCTCCGGGCCGGCGGTGCCCCTGGAGTGGGCGAGCACCGTGTCAATGAACATGTGGGGATTTCGCCAGTCCATCCTCCCCCACCTCGAATCAGCCGTGGCCCGGTCGCTGGGACCGGTGGGCCCGGAGGTGGGGACGGGCCACCGGCGGGGAGAGGTCATCCTGCCCGACGTGGTGGCCGGCCTGCTGGCCGGTCCCGCCCGGGAGAGCTTTGTCGTGCTCCCCGAGAGGGGCAGGTGCCTGGGCGTCACCCATGGGGAGGACCTGGCGCAGCTGGCGGAAGAGCTGGGCCGGTTGGTGGACCAGGGCGACCGGCCAGCCCGCCTCTGGGTCCGCTCCGGGGGGTCTCGGGCCTACCGGTGACCCAACCCCCCGGCCACGTCAGGGAATGAGGCTGAGGGTGGCCGTGGTCGCCAGGGTGACCAGCACCAACAGGGCAGCCGAGGCACCCAGGGCGACGCCGAAGGCCCGGCCGCGCAGCACTCGGGCCATGGCGATGGTAAGGGGGAAGGCCACCAGGAAGAAGCGGGGCCGCGCCCCCACCGGCGCCGAGGACAGGGCCAGGGCCATGACTCCGGCGGCGTAGAGCCACACCACCGCCGGAGGCCGCCACCGCCAGACCAGGACGGCGGCGGCCACCAGCGCCAACAGGCCCAGGGTGGGCACCAGGTAGTTGAGGGTGGCCGGATGGAGGACTTCCCGGCGGACCATCCGCACGGTGGTGGCGTAGGGGTTGAGCTGGCCCTGCCAGTACAACCGCTGGATGTGGTACCAGGCGGTGGCCTCGCCGGTGCGGGCCCACAGGTACCCGACGTAGGCCAGCGCCCCCAACGGGGCCAGGGCGGGGGCCAGCACGGCGCGCCACTCCCGCTGGCGGCGCACGGCCAGCCAGGCTGCCCAGGCGCAGCAGACGACGAGGACCAGGGAAGACGGCTGGGTGGCGGTGGCCAGCCCGCCAGCCAGCCCGGCCAGGGCCCACCGGCGGCGCAGCAGGGCTAGCAGGCAGGCGGCCGCACAGGCCACCGTGAGGCCCTCTGCGTACACCAGGGACAGGACGAAGGCACCGGGGAAGAAGCACCACAGCGCCGCCGCCCGGTCGGCGGCCTGCGAACCGCTCAGATGGCGGGCCAGGGCCCACACCGCCAGGGCGGCGACCGCCCCCAGCACCCCGGCCGCCACCGCCCCCACCACCGGTGCGTCCAGGCCGGTGACGACATGGCCAGCCCGCACGACAAGGGGGAAGAGCGGGCCGAAGGCCATGTCGGGGGTGACGGCAACGTGGTGGGAGGCGGCGAAGTGGCGGCCCACGCTGCCGTACCCGTGAGCCGCCACGTGCAGGTACCAGGCCGCGTCCCACGTGCTGAGGGCCCTGAGGAGGGGAAGCTTGGCCGCCATGGACGGCCAGGGGCCGGTGAAGTGGTGCCGGGCCCGACCGATGTCGAGCTGGCTGACCCCGGCGATGGTCCCCAGGACCACCACCCGGGAAGCCAGGTAGGCCGCCAGTGGCCGGGCCGCCAGGTGGGCCACGGCCCGGGCTCGGGGAGGCCATCGAGTGGAGCGCCCAGCCGCCGGACAAACCTCGCCAGGGGGGGCCAACGGGAGCTGAGACCGGATGCCCCCGCCCGCCCGCTGGCGGGTATCGGTCACCCGCTCAGGATAACGTCCATCATCTCTGTCCCGGTTCGGCCGCCATGGCCCTTCGAGGCTGGCGACCCGGCCGGCCCTGACTGCCGGTCCTGGCCTCGACCAGGACTCCACATGGCAGGCTTGGGCCCATGGCACCGAGACAGGACGTCGGAGCAATCGCCTGGGGCGTCCCGGCGGAGCGCGAGCCGCGATGGCCGGCGTCTATCGCCGTGGCCGCCGCCGTCGCCCTGACCGTCACCCTTCCCAACCGGCTGGTGTACGGGCGGTGGACCCTGCTGGTGGTGGAGGCGATCCTGGTGGTGCCCCTCACCATCGCCTTCCCCCTCCGGCGCAGGGACGAGCCGACCGCCGTGCGATGGCTGTCGCTGGCGCTCATCGCGGTGGCCGAGGTGGCCAATCTCATCTCCCTCGGGTTGCTCGTCCACCGGATCCTCGAGGGCAGCGCCGCCACCGGCCGCCAGCTGGTGGTGGCCGCCATACAGATCTACCTCACCAACGTGTTGCTGTTCGGGCTGTGGTTCTGGGAGCTGGACCGGGGCGGCCCCGGCGAGCGGATGCACCTCCACCATCGCCAGCCCGACTTCCTCTTCCCCCAGATGGTGACGCCCGAGGCGGCACCCGACCACTGGACACCCGGCTTCGTCGACTACCTCTACGTGTCCTTCACCAATGCCAGCGCCTTCAGCCCGACCGACACCATGCCGCTGACCGCGGCGGCCAAGCTGCTCATGCTGGTGGAGTCGACGGCTGCCATCCTCACCGTGGCCATAGTGGCTGCCCGGGCCATCAACATCCTCAAGTGATGCGTTACCACCGCTCCCGGTGGATGGCCGCCTCGACCGGGCGCCGCGCCCGCCAGTGGTGGCGTTCGAGATCGGGGATCTCTTGCAGGCGGGACACGGGCCCGACGCACAGCCAGGCCACCGGCCGGACGTGCTGGGGGATGCCGACCAGGTGCTGCAGGAAGCTCTCCCGGTAGAACGACACCCAGCCCAACCCGTAGCCCTCGGCCGTGGCTGCCAGCCACAGGTTCTGGATGGCGAGACAGGTGGAGTAGAGACCGGCGTCTGCGATGGCGTGGCGACCGAGCACGTCCGGTGCCCCACGGGTGGAGTCATAGGTCACCACGATGCCCACGCTGGACTCCATGATCCCCTCGATCTTCACACGAGAGAACCCCTCGGCACGCTCGGGGCCCAGCGAAGCTGCGAACCTCTGGCGTTCCGCCATGACGTGCTCCCTGAACTCCCTCCTGGTCTTCACCGCCCCGATCACGACGAAGTCCCAGGGCTGGGTCAGTCCCACGCTCGGCGCGGCGTGGGCCGCGGCCAGGAGACGGTGAAGGGCGTCGGGAGGTATCGGCTCGCCGGTGAACTCGCCGCGCACGTCTCGTCGGCGCATGATCGTCTCGTACAGCGCCTCGGCTCTGGTGGTGATGTCCCCCGGCATCTCTAGCCCCTGTCGGACGGCCAGTTGGGCTGGAACAGGTGCCACTGCTCGGGGGCCCGGCGGATGAGGACCTCGAGGTCACGGGCCATGGCCTCGGTGACCCGCACCACGTCGTCGCGCAGGCGGCCCCGGCGCTGGGCCGGGATGGGGGGGCCGATCACGGCCAGGTGCTGGCCGCGGGGGCGGGTGTAGACGGCCGCGGTCAGCAAGGCGGCCCCGCCCCGCAGGGCAAGGGTGGCCGGGCCGGCCGGCAGGGTGGTGCGGCCGCCGAACAGCTCCACCTCCACTCCGCCCCGGCCCAGGTTGCGGTCGCTCAGCAAGCCGACCAGGCCACCGTCGCGCAGGGTCCGCAGCACCACCGTGGCGGCGTGGCGGTCGAGGGGCACCACGGTGAGGCCGATGACCCGGCGCATCTCGGCGAACCACTCGAACATCTCGGGCGGCCGGGCCGGCTCGACCACCACGGTCATGGGGTACCCGATGGCGGCCAGCCACGCCCCGCCGTAGTCCCAGCTCCCCAGGTGGGGCAGGGCCAGGATGGCGCCCCGCCCCCGGGCCAGGCCGGCGCGGAGATGCTCGAGGCCCTCGCAGGACATGTGGTCCTCCAGCTCCCGCCGGGGAATGACCGGCGCCCGGAAGCACTCCATCCAGTACCGGGCGTAGGAGGCGAAGGCTCGTTCCACCGCCATCTGGAGGGCGGGGCCCTCCAGGTCCGGGCGAACCCGGCGCAGGGCCCTGACGATGTTGGCGCGCATCCTCCTCCCGGCCAGGGTGAAGCCCAGCCCGGTGATCTCGGCTGCGGCCGCGGCCAGGGGTAGGGGCAGGGTCTGCGACACCCAGGCGGCGGCGCGGTAACAGGCGAACCACCTGCGCTCGGCGGCGGTGGCCGGCCGGTGGGGATCGGGGTCGGCGCTCAGGAGTCGGTGTCGATGCGGCGCCGCCAGGCCCCGGCGGCCCGCTCCCTGGGTGCCGAGAGCCTGTTGGCGCCGGCCCGGGCACCCCTGGTGGTCCGGGTCGACCGGCCAGCGGGGGCTCCGTGGCGACGGGCGCGCCAGCGGCCCGCCGGCGCGCCGGCCCGCCGGGAACGTTCCGAGGTCTCCATGGGCCCCTCCCTCCAGGCCCGCTCGGCCCGGGCCACCGCCTCCTCCCGCCAGGCCCGCCAGCGCGACTCCACCCGGGCCGGCCGCCACCCCGCTACGGTCCTCGGCCCCGCACTGCCGGGCGGCGGCAGGGACGCGCCGGCCACCGCTCCCTGACGCCAGACGGTCACGAACCGCTGGACCGCGGTCAAGATGGTCAGGGCCAGCGTGGCCCAGAGAACCGGCACCAGCACCGCCGAGAAGACGAACCCCACGCAGAGGGCCACCACCCTCTCGGCCCGCTCCATCAAGCCGCCACTGGCCCGAAATCCGAGGGACTCCGCCTTGGCCCGCTCGTAGGAGACCAGCAGGGAGGCCCCCAGGAGGCCAACCGCCAACATGGCGGTGTGCCCACCCCGGCTGGACGCCAGGTACCAGGCCAGGCCACTCAGGACCAAGGTGTCACTGACACGGTCGGCCACCGAGTCGAAGAAGGCACCTCGGGTCGAGGCGGTGCCCGCCGCCTTGGCCACCGGCCCGTCGAACAGGTCGGGCAGGGCGGAGACGCCCAGCAGCGCCGCCCCGAGGAACAAGCGGCCGCTACCGACGGCCACCGCCGAGGCCACCGCCGCCACCAGGCCCACCACCGTGAGCTGGTTGGCGGTGACGCCCAGTCGACTGAGGACCGCCCCCACCGGAGCAGTTACCCGTTCGACGGCGGCCCGTCCGTGCCCATCGAGCATCAGACTGCTCCTCGCTGTCCCGTGTTCCCGTGATGCACCAACCGGACCAGCCCAGGTTACCACCGGACCCCCGTTCACCTGCGGTGGGGCCGGCCGTGGGCCGGCGGTGGGGCCCGGCGGTGGGGCCCGGCGGTGGGGCCCGGCGGTAGGCTCACTGTCCCAACTCGATCAAGCGAGGTGCATTGGTGAAGACCTTCCCGCCGGCCCGTATTCGCAATGTGGCCCTGGTGGGCCACGGAGGGGCCGGCAAGACCACCCTGGCCGAGGCACTGCTCCACAGCGCTGGCGCGACGACCCGGATGGGGCGGGTGGAGGACGGCACGACCACGACTGATTTCGAGCCCGAGGAGCTCAAGCGGCACCTGTCGGTGTCGCTGGGCCTGGCCCCCTTCGAGCATGACGGCCACAAGGTCAACCTCATCGACACCCCCGGCTACGCCGACTTCGCCGGGGAGGTGGTCGCCGCCCTGTCGGTGACCGACCTGGCCGTGTTCGTGGTCAGCGCGGTCGAGGGGGTGGAGGTCCAGACCGAGGCCTACTGGCGCCTGGCCGCCCAGGCCGGCCTGCCCAGGATGTTCTTCGTGAACAAGCTGGACCGGGAGCGGGCCAGCTTCGAGCGGACGCTGGACCAGTTGCGCGGCCTCTTCGGGGCGGGAGTGGCGCCCCTGGAGCTGCCGATCGGCGAGGAGGGAGCTTTTCGCGGGGTGGCCGACCTGCTCACCGACACGGCCATCACCTACGAGTCGGGTTCGCCGGCCACCGGGGAGATCCCCGACGACATGGAAGCCGCCGAGCACCAGGTCAGGGACAACCTGGTCGAGGGCATCGTGGTGGCCGACGACGCCCTGACCGAGCGGTACCTGGAGGAAGACCAGATAAGCACCAAGGAGCTGGAGGAGACCCTGGCCCACGGCGTCGCCTCCGCCACCGTGTTCCCGGTGGTGTGCGGCTCGGCCGGCAAGGGCATCGCCGTCGACCGTCTGGCCGAGCTCATCTGCGAGATCGGTCCGTCCCCGCTCGACCGCCCGCCCGCTACGGTGCGAGCCGCCGGCTCGGTCCATCCCGTGCCCTGCGACCCGGCCGGCGAGCCGCTGGCCCGGGTCTTCAAGACGCTGGCCGACCCGTATGTGGGCAAGGTCTCGCTCTTCCGGGTGCTGTCGGGGACCGTCCGCCCCGACACCGTGATGACCAACTCTCGAACCCACGCCGACGAGCGTCTGCACGCCCTGTTCACCCTGAGGGGCAAGGAGCAGGACGGGGTGGCCGAAGTGCCGGCCGGGGACCTGGCGGCGGTGGCCAAGCTGTCCGACACCTCGACCGGGGACACCCTGGCTCCCAAGGCCATGCAGGTGGTCGCCGACGGGCCGGGTCCGCCCGTCCCCCTTCTCTCGGTGGCCATCAGGCCCAGGTCCAAGGGCGACGAGGACAGGCTGATGACCGGTCTGCACCGGGTGCAGGACGAGGACCCGGCCCTCCGAGTGGTCCGAGACGACGAGACCCACCAGACGGTGCTGTCGGGCATGGGGGAGACTCACCTGGCCGTCTGCACCGAGCGCCTGGCCCGCAAGTTCGGGGTCGAGGTGGAGACCGAGCCGGTGCGGGTGGCCTACCGGGAGACCATCACCCGGCCGGCCAGCGCCGAGGGGAGGTACAAGAAGCAGACCGGCGGCCACGGCCAGTTCGGGGTGGCCAGCCTGCGGGTCGAGCCCCTGGAGCGGGGGGAGGGCTTCGTCTTCGTCGACGAGATCGTGGGGGGCGCCATCCCCCGCCAGTTCATCCCGGCCGTCGAGAAGGGGATAGCCGAGCACATGGCCCAGGGCGGCCTGTGGGGCTACCCGGTGGTGGACGTCAGGGTCACCTGCTACGACGGCAAGTACCACCCGGTCGACTCGTCGGAGATGAGCTTCCGCATGGCCGGCTCGCTCGGGTTCCAGGAGGCGATGACCCAGGCCGGCCCGGTGCTCCTGGAGCCCATCTCGCTGCTCGAGGTGACCGTGCCCGCTGCCTACCAGGGCGACGTCATGGGCGACCTCAACTCCCGCCGGGGCCGGGTCCAGGGCACCGAGTCGGGCAACGACGGCGAGCAGACGGTGGTGGCCCTGGTCCCCACCTCCGAGGTGACCCGCTATGCGATCGACCTGCGCTCGCTCACCGGGGGCCGGGGCCGATTCCGCCTGACCCACGACCACTACGACATCCTCCCCCAGCACCTGGCCGAGAAGGTGGCCAAGAGGGGAGAGTGAGCCTCCGGGCGGCTGGCGCCTCGGTTACCCGCTGGTGGCCGACTGGGTGAGGTTGGTCACCTGGCTGGCCGGCGGGGCGCTCACGTGCACCGGGACGCCGAAGTCGGAGTAGTCCACCGTGGTGGTGACCGTCCCGATGGTGGCCGGGGCGGTGGTGGACGAGCGGCTGGTCGACGAGGCGCCCGACGCAGTGGTGGTCGTGGTGGCCGGCTCGGGGACCTGGGTGCGCACCTGGACGGCGCGGCCCCGGCTGTCGACCCACAGCTCGATGGGAACAGTGGTGGTGTGCAGCTTGGCCTCGATCTGACGGTAGGCGGACTTGGCTTGGCCGCTCAGCCTGCCGGCCAGCTTGTCGAGGCTGACGGTTCCCCGGTAGTGGGTGGTCTGGACCCCCTGGATGGCCTCGGTGCCCACCTTGGTGAGCTGGCTCACTCCCTGGAGGTAGCCGAGGACGTCGGCCGGGTTCACGCTGCCGCTCGGCGACAGGGAGGAGAAGGAGGTCCCCAGCTTGGACTGGGCCGCCTGGTTGAGGTTGATCTCGATCCACGGCTTCTGGCTGGCCGGCTGGCCTGCCTGGGGCGGGACCATGAGGTAGAGGATCTGGCCCACGACTCGGATGGTGAGGGTGCCCCCGGTGGGCACCTTGACGGCCAGGTCGGCCGCGCTGGGGTTGAAGCTGATGACGCCGTCTCCGGAGATGGCGCTCGGCGCCGTCCCCGGCGCGGTGCCGCTGGATGTCGCCTGGATGCTGACCTTGGCCGTCTTGGCCGCGCTGGTGGCCTTGGAGGCAGTCAGGGCCACCGCCGAAGTGCCCTGAGCGCCGGACCCTCCGGCCCCCTTGCTCCCGCCCGAGCCGCAGGCTCCGGCGATGAGGGCCACGGCCAGGCTGGCGACGACTATCCGGGACTTGGTCATGGTCCACCGTACATTGCTGCCGGCTCAGGCGCCCCGATCGGGGCCCGACTCCGTTCCTCGGGGATCCGGCCAGGCCGCCCGGAGCCTGGCCCAGGTGTCGGGGAGCGCCTCGGGCAGGACCCGGGTGCCGGCCACCGTGGTCATGAAGTTGGTGTCGGCCATCCAGCGGGGCAGGGCGTGGAGGTGGAGGTGGTCGGGGAGGCCGGCACCGGCCGCCTGGCCCAGGTTGGCCCCCAGGTTGACTCCCTGCGGCTGGTAGGCCGACTTGAGGGCCCGCACCGCGTCGGTAACGGTGGCCCACAGCTCGGCCGCCTCCGGTTGGGTGACCTCCTCCAGGCCAGCCACGTGGCGCAGCGGCATGACCATCAGGTGGCCGCTGGCGTAGGGGTAGGCGTTGAGCACGGCCGCCGACCAGTGGCCCCTCCACACGACGTAGGTGCGATCGTCGGGCTCTCCGCTGGAGAGGATCCGGCAGAAGACGCAATCCGAGCCGCCCTCCTCCCCGCTCGTGTCCTCGCCGGTTATGTAGGGCATGCGCCAGCCGGCCCACAGCTGCTCCAGGTTCACCGCCCAACCCTGCCATGCCGCCCGGCCCGGTGTGCGGCCGGCGGATCAGCTTCATCGGGTTCAACCTGGTGTGCAACCGGGTAGGCCGACCACCCGTGCCCGAGCTCCTCATCCCCTACCCGACCGCCGTCCCGGCCCGACTCCCGGGCAGGCGGTGCTCACCGGCCCACCTCCCGGGCGGGGCATGACGGCCTGGCGGCTGCCGGAGCGCTGGCTGCGCGAGTCCGGCCGCTGGCTGGAGGAGGAGGCTGAGGAGGGCCTGGAGAAGGTCACCGACCAGATCGGGGGCCCGGCCCGCCGCCGGGCCGTGCTGCTGCTGGCCTGCGTCGTCGGCCTGGACAGCGCCGACAAGGGAGCCATAGGAGCCATCGCTCCCCAGCTGGAGCATGCGCTGCACATCGGCACTACCAAGCTGGGCCTGCTGGTGACGGTGTCCTCCCTGGTGGGCGCCCTGGCGACCATCCCGGTGGGGGCGTTGACCGACCGGACGCGGCGCGTACGGCTGCTGTTGATCAGCATCGTCATGTGGGCCGGCGCCCAGGCCGTCAGCGGACTGGCGACGGGCTATCTGATGCTGCTGGTGACCCGGCTGGCCCTGGGGGCGGTGACGGCCACGGCCGGGCCGACGGTGGCCTCGCTGACCGGTGACTTCTTCCCGGGCGCCGAACGTAGCCGGATGTACGGCTTCATCCTGAGCGGCGAGCTGGTGGGAGCAGGGCTCGGCATCGCGGTGGCGGGTGGGGCAGCCAGCATCTTGGGCTGGCGGGCGGCCTTCTTCGCCCTCGCCGTACCCACCCTGGCGCTGCCCTGGTTCCTCAAGCGCATGCTGCCCGAGCCGGCTCGTGGCGGCCAGAGCCGGATCGCGCCCGGAGACGAGGTCATTGCCTCCGTCGAGGAGGTGCGGGACCACCCGGACCGCTACCAGGCGCAGGCTACCGAGCGGCCGGCCAGGCGGGACACCCGCATGTTGGACAAGGTCGTGGAGGCTGGCGTGGAGCCGGCTCCCGAGATCGTGGTGAGCACCGACCCGACGAAGATGAGCATCTGGCGTGCCATCCGCTACGTGCTCCAGGTCCGCACCAACATCATCCTCATCGTCGCCTCGTCGCTCGGCTACTTCTTCTTCGCCGGCCTGCGCACCTTCGCCGTCGTCTTCGTGCGGGGCCAGTTCGGCATCAGCGAGGGCCAGGCGACCTTCCTGGTGCTGGTGGTCGGCATCTCCGCCATCGCCGGGGTCCTCCTGAGCGGGCGGTACACGGACCGCCTCATCGGCAAGGGGCGCATCGACTCCCGGATCCTGGCCGGCATCATCGGGTTCGTCAGCGCCGCCATCATCCTGGCCCCCGCCATGTGGACCACCGTGGTGTGGATCGCCGTGCCCCTGTTCTGCCTGGCCGGGGCGGCCATCTCGGCTCCCAACCCGGCCCTGGATGCCGCTCGCCTGGACGTCATACCGGCCCGGCTGTGGGGACGGGGCGAGGGGGTGCGAACCTTCATGCGCAACACCTTGGAGGCGTTCGCCCCCCTTACCTTCGGCTTCGTCTCCCAGCTGTTCGGGGGCGGCCGGACCAGCTTCGGAACCGGCGTCAATTCCGCTCACGCGGCGGTCAGCGCGGCCCAGACCCACGGCCTGGAGATGACCTTCCTCGTCATGCTGGTCCCCCTGGCCATCGCCGGGGTGATCCTGCTCAAGGCGAGAGAGACCTACCCGGTGGACGTCCGGTCGGCGGCCGAGTCCGAGCGCCGCTCCCGGGAGGCGCCTGAGTAGTCTCTGGGCGTGATGGAGGTGACGCAGGAGGACATATCCCGGGCCGCCGTCCGTCTGACCGGGGTGGCCCGGCGTACTCCGCTGGAGATGAGCGACAGGCTGTCGGCCCGGTTCGGCGCCCAGGTCTGGCTCAAGCGGGAGGACCTCCAGGTCGGCCGGTCGTACAAGGTCCGGGGCGCCTACAACCTCGTCTCCAGCCTGAGCGCCCAGGAACGCTCCCGCGGGGTGGTCTGTGCCAGCGCCGGCAACCACGCCCAGGGCGTGGCTCTGACCTGCCGGTCGCTGGGCGTACGGGGGCGGATCTATGTCCCCCGGACCACGCCCCGCCAGAAGCGCGAGCGCATAGCCGCTCTCGGAGCCGACTGGGTCGAGGTGGTCATCTGCGGTGACACCTACGACGAGGCGGCCGCGGCGGCCGCCCGGGAGGCTGGTCACGACGGTCGAGTCCGGGTACCCCCCTTCGACGACCACCGGACCATCGCCGGCCAGGGCACGGTGGCCGCCGAGATCACCGACCATCTGGGTCTGGCGCCCGACCTGGTGGTGGTGCCGGTCGGAGGGGGCGGGCTGCTGGCCGGAACGGCCGTCTGGCTGGCCCAGCATCCCGGGACGCGCCTGGTCGGCGCCGAGCCCGCCGGCGCGGCCAGCATGAGCGCCGCCCTGGCCAAGGGAAGGCCGGTGGAGCTGGACGAGATGGACACCTTCGTGGACGGGGCCGCGGTGCGGTCGGTGGGCACCCAGACCTTGCGCATCGCCAGCCGGCTGGTGGACCAGGTCGTCACCGTGCCCGAGGGCAGGGTGTGCAGCGAGATGCTGGACCTCTACCATGCCGAGGGCATCATCGCCGAGCCGGCCGGCGCCCTGGCCACTGCCGCGCTCGGTGAGGCGGTCAGCGTCGCGGCGGGCACCAGCGTGGTATGCGTGGTCTCGGGTGGCAACAACGACGTGAGCCGGTACGGGGAGGTGGTCGAGCGCTCCCTGGTCCACGAGGGCCTCAAGCACTACTTCCTGGTGGAGTTCCTTCAGGAGCCGGGAGCGCTGCGCCGCTTCCTCGACGAGGTCCTGGGAGAGAGCGACGACATCACCCTGTTCGAGTACGTGAAGAAGAACAACCGGGAGACCGGGCCGGCCATCGTGGGGATCGAGCTGGCCCAGCGGGAGGACCTGGATGGACTGCTCGTCCGCATGTCGGCCAGCCCCCTCCAGATCGAGCGCATCCCGCCCGGGTCGCCCATGTTCAACCTCCTGGTCTGATGGGTCACGGCTGCGACCGCCACCGCGCCGACCACCGTCATGGCGCCAGTGCCGGGTCGGACAAGGCTTACCTGGGCGCCGCCCTCGGGCTGATCGCCGGCTTCATGGCCGCCGAGGTGGTGGTGGCCATCGTCTCAGGGTCGCTGGCCCTGCTGGCCGACGCGGCCCACATGCTCACCGACGCCGGGGCCATCGGCGGGTCGATCTGGGCCATCCGCCTGGCCCAGCGGCCACCCTGCCGGTCGTGGTCGTTCGGGCTCAAGCGGGCCGAGATCCTCGCCGCCGCCGGCAACGGGATCACCCTGCTGGTGGCCAGCGGGCTGGTACTGGTCGAGGCCGTCCGCCGCCTGGTCCACCCCCCACCGGTCAACGGCCTGGCCCTGCTGCTCACGGCCCTGGTCGGGGTGGCGGTCAACCTGGCCGCCACCGGCGCGCTGGCCAGGGCCAACCGGGGCTCGCTCAACGTGGAGGGCGCCTTCCAGCACATCCTCACCGACCTCTACGCCTTCGTCGGCACGGCCGCGGCCGGAGCCGTCATCATCACCCTCGGCTACCGCCGGGCTGACTCGGCCGTGTCCCTCCTGGTGGTGGCCCTCATGCTGCGGGCCGCCTGGCAGCTGCTGAGCGCCTCCGGCCGCATCCTCCTGCAGGGCACACCGGCGGCCATGGACCTGGACGAGGTGCGGCGGCACATTCACGAGCTGCCGGAGGTGGTCTCCGTCCATGACCTGCACGTCTGGACCCTCACCTCGGCCCTGCCGGTGCTGAGCGCCCACGTGGTGATCAGCGACCAGTGCCTCACCGACGGCAGCGCCGCCCAGGTGCTCGACCGGCTCCAGGACTGTCTGAGCGGCCATTTCGACGTCGAGCACTCCACCTTCCAGCTGGAACCGGCCACCCACGCCGCCCACGAGCCGGGAACCCACTGAGCCTCAGGCGCCCCTCAGCTCATGGCGGCCCGGATCTCCTCAGGTGAGGGGTCCCGCGTGTGCTGGGCGAAATTCCACTGGTGGCCCTCCAGGTCCTCGGCCACGTAGGCCCGGTCCCCGTAGAACTTGTCCTCGGGCTCGGACAAGATGTTGGCTCCTGCCCCTTTGGCCTGCTCGAAGTGCCGGTCGACCTGGTCCACGTACACGTACTGGAGCTGGTGCACGTGGCCGTGCTTCTTGGGGCTTTGGTACTCGGGGCCGGGGCAGCCCATCATGACCACCGCGTCGGCGCTGGTCATCTCGGCATGCATGATCCTGCCGTCGGCCGCCGGCATGCGAAATCGCTCCTCGAAGCCGAACGCCCTGGACAGCCAGTCCAGGGCGGCGGCCACGTCCTCGTAGAAAAGGTAAGGGGTGAGCCGGGGCATGTCAGCCGGCGGGTTCTGAGCCATGGTGTCCACCCTACCTGGGCGCGTGCAGCTTGAAGTGAGCGCCCGCTGGGTCGGCCACGACGGCCAGGCGGCCGTAGGGGGTGTCCTCGGCGCCCGTCACCACCGACCCGCCAAGGGACTCGACCTTGGCGACGGCGGCGTCTGCGTCCTCGACCCCCCAGTAGACCAGCCATTGGGAAGGGGCGCCCGGCGCCAGGAAGGCGGCGGCGTCCATGATCCCGGCCAGGTCCTCCCCGCCCCCAGGGTTGCGCATCGTGGTGTAGCGCAATTCGTCGCTGTCGCCGACCGCGTGGGTGTCCCAAGCGAACACCGAGCCGTAGAAGGCCACGGCCGCGTCGTGGTCCCGGGTGCTCAGCTCGAACCAGCCGGGGGCGCCAGGCTCCCCCAGAACGCTGAAGCCCTGGAAGGTGTCGGGCTGCCAGACACCCAGCTTCGCGCCCGTCGGGTCGATGAGCATCGCCTGGCTGCCCAGGTCGGCCACGGCCATCGGCGGAGAGATGACCTGGGCCCCGCCGGCCTGGGCCGCCTCCAGCGTCTTGGCTACGTCGTCGGTGGCCAGGTAGACGCTCCAGGTGTCGTCGGCCTTCATGTCACCCATGTCGCCCATGGCGCCGGCCACGGGCAGGCCATTGCGGGTGAAGAGGAAGTAGCCGCCGAACTGCGGGTTCGGTTCCTCGGCCACCCAGCCGAACAGCTCGGCGTAGAACCGGCGGCTGCCCTCGACGTCGGAGGTCCACAGATCGGCCCAGCAGGGCGATCCGGCGGGGGCATGGTCACGGGTGGGCATGGTTGGCTCCTTGTCGTCTCGATCCAGTCACCCTTAGGACGGTGGCCGACCACGCTACTCATCGAGCCGGCGATGAGATCGCCGGGCACTGCACGTCCATCAGGTCGTGCCGGCCTACGCCTCGAGGTGGAGGGGGAGGCCGAACTGCGGAAACAGCCGCTCGGGGTCCAGGAGGCTCAGGAAGAAGCTCATCGCGGTGATCCGCCCTCCTGAGCCCTCCAGCACCTGCAGCGCCCACGGCGCGTAGCCCCCAGCCGGGTCCGGCCGGTACTGCCCGAAGGCGGGGCAGCCGTTCGCCGAGGTGGGTACCAAGCGCGAGCCCCGGCAGGCGCTCGGGCCGGGCTCGACCATCCAGGCGCCGATGTCGGCCGCCCCCTGGATCCACATGGCGAACGGCGGCATCGACTGCACGGCATCCTCGTGGAGCAGGGCCACCAGCCCCTCGACGTCGTAGCGCTCGAACGCGTCCACGTACCGCCTCAGCAGCTCGGCGTCGGCCCCATCCAGCTCCTGGCGGTGGACCTCAGGCGACAGGGCGCCCAGGGTGGCGCGGGCCCGCTGCAGGGCGCTGTTGACCGCGGCCACGCTCGTGTCGAGCAGCTCGGCGACCTCGGCGGCCTGCCAGCGGAGCACCTCGCACAGGATGAGGATCGCCCGCTGGCGGGAGGGCAGGTGCTGCAGGGTGGTGACGAACGCCAGGCGGACCGACTCCCGGTACTCGGCGATGTCGGCGGGGTCTGCGTTCTGCGGCGCGACCCGGGCGTCGGGGACCGGGGTCACCCAGGTGGCCTCGGGAAGGGGAGGTCCGAGAAGGGACTGCTGGGGCGGCGAAGCCGGTCCCATGTCCATGGGCCGGGCGCGGCGCTGGACCTGGCGGTGCATGTCGATGCATACGTTGGTGGCGATGCGATACAACCAGGAGCGCAGGCTGGAGCGACCCTCGAAGCCCTCAGCGTGGCCCCAGGCCCGTAGCATGGTCTCCTGTACAGCGTCCTCGGCCTCGAAGCCCGACCCCAGCATCCGATAGCAGTAGCCGGTCAGCTCCCGGCGGAACGGCTCCAAGTCCGGCTGGGCCACGGTGGTGGACACTTCCACGGACCCAGAGCCTACCGACCCCTGCCGCCCTGCCGCCCTGCCCGATGTCGAGTTGGACGCAGGGGTCGTACTGGCCTGAGGGCGGCGCCGGTCCTCAGGCCCGGGCCGCCACCTCGTCCTGCAGCCGGGCCACCAGGTCCTCGACCGCCACCCCCCGCTCCGGGCGCTCGGCTCCTCGGGGATTGACGCCCACCGTCCCGGCGGCCACGTCGTCGTCCCCCACCACCAGCACGTAGGGCAGCTTGTCCAGCTTGGCCCGCCGGATGCGGGCCCCCAGCGGCTCGCCCGCCTCCCCCGCCTCGGCCCGCAGCCCCACCGCCCGGAGGCGCTCGCCCACCTGGGCGGCGTAGGCCGCGTGGTCGTCGCGCACCGGCAGCACCTGGGCCTGCACCGGCGCCAGCCAGGTGGGCAGGGCGCCGGCGTAGTGCTCCAGCAGCACGCCGAAGAACCGCTCGATGGACCCGAACAGCGCCCGGTGGATCATGAGCGGCCGGTGGCGGGTGTTGTCGGCCCCCACGTAGGCCAGGTCGAAACGCCCCGGCTCCTGGAAGTCCACCTGCAGCGTCGACATCTGCCAGGGGCGCCCGATGGCGTCCCGCACGTGGATGTCGATCTTGGGTGCGTAGTAGGCGCCCTCCCCCTCCGCCACCTCGTACGCCACTCCGGCCGCCTCCATGGCTCGTGCCAGGGCAGCCTCGGCCGCCTCCCATTCGGCTCTTTCGCCCACGAACTTGTCCGGGCGGGTGGACAGGTCGGCGCTGAAGTCCTCGAAGCCGAAGGTACGCAGGAGGCGCAGCACGAACGCCAGGAGGCTCACCAGCTCGTCGCCCAGCTGCTCGGGGGTGCAGAAGATGTGGGCGTCGTCCTGGGTGAAGCCCCTGGCCCGCAGCAGGCCGTGCAGCACGCCCGAGCGCTCGAAGCGGTACACGGTGCCCAGCTCGAACAGGCGCAGCGGCAGCTCCTTGTAGGAGCGCTGCCGGCCCCGGTAGATGAGGCAGTGCATGGGGCAGTTCATGGGCTTGGGGTAGTAGGCGGCCCCCTCCAGCTCCATGGGCGGGTACATGGCGTCGGCGAACCACTGGAGGTGCCCGGAGGTCTCGAACAGGCCGGCCTTGGCCAGGTGGGGGGTGACCACGAACTCGTAGCCGGCGGCCTGGTGCTCGGCCCGGGAGTAGTCCTCCATGAGCTTGCGGACCAGGCCGCCCTTGGGGTGGAACACGGCCAGGCCGCTGCCGATCTCGGGGGGGAACCCGAACAGGTCCAGCTCGGCCCCCAGACGGCGGTGGTCCCGCCGCTCGGCCTCCTCCAGGCGAGCGAGGTGGTCGGCCAGGGCCGCCTCGGACTCCCAGGCGGTGCCGTAGATGCGCTGCAGCTGCGGGCGGGTCTCGTCGCCCCGCCAGTAGGCGCCGGCCACCCGCATCAGCCTGAAGGCGCCCAGCCGGGCAGTCGACCCGACGTGGGGCCCCCGGCACAGGTCGGCGAAATCCTGCCGGTTCCGGTACACGCTCACCCGCCCACTCCCGCCCGGCTCGCCGACGCCCGAGATGATCTCGGTCTTGAACGGCTGGTCGGCAAAGAGGGCGAGGCCCTCGTCCACGCTGTGCTCCTCCCGGACGAAGGGTTGGTCCTCCTCGACGATCTGGCGCATGCGCTCCTCGATCCGCGGCAGGTCCTCGTCGGTGAAGTGCTGGCCGCCAGGGAGGGCGAAGTCGTAGTAGAAGCCGTCCTCGATCGGCGGCCCGATGGCGAAGTGGGCCCCCGGCCACAGGTCCAGCACCGCCTGGGCCAGCACGTGGGCGGTGGAGTGGCGCAGCACCTCCCGCCCGGACTGCGAGCCCTCGGTGACCACCTCCGCCCTGGCCCCGTCGGGCAGGGGGGCGGTCAGGTCGGCCGGCTGGCCGTCGACCACCACCGCCACCGCCGCCCTGGCCAGCCGCTGGCCGATGGCGGCCGCCAGGTCGGTGCCGGTGGCTCCCGGCCCCAGCGTCCGGGTGGACCCGTCAGGCAGGGACACGGTGATCTGGTCGGGGACCTGCTCAGCTGCCACGCCGGCCGAGGTTACCGGTTCGAAAAAGAAGAGCCGCTGCGAAAGGTGGTGCCGGTCCCGGCTCGCTGGTAGCCGTGCCGGTGAAGTGCCTCCTGGGACCCGGCAGAACGCCCTTGCATTCACTACTGTAACGTACTAGTATCTTTGTAATGAGCCAGACAGCCGTCGAAGGAAGGACCCGGCGCTATTCATCGCCTCGGCGCGCCCTTCAAGCCGTCCAGACCAGAGCCGCGATCCTCGATGCGGCGGCGCGGCTGTTCTCCGAAGGTGGATGGGCGGCGACCGGCATGCGTGATGTGGCGAGAGAAGCCGGGGTCGCCGTCGAGACCGTCTACGCCAACTTCGGATCCAAGGCCGACCTTCTCAGGGCCGCACTGGATGTGGCCATCGTCGGCGACAATGTCCCCCGACCGCTGGCCGAACGACCTGAGTTCCAGGCTCTCGCAGCCAGCGACATCCAGCAGAGGGCGGCGGCGGCCGCCAGCCTGGTCTGCGACATCAACGTCCGCGCCCACGGCCTGGAGTGCGCCCTGCTGGAGGCGGCGGCCGGCGATCCCTCGTTGGCAGAACGCTTGTCCGCCAACGACGAGACCCGCCGGCTGAGCGTGGCTGCGGGCATAGAAGCCGTAGCAGGAAGACCCGCTCGAGACGTCGAGCGCGACGGCATCTGGGCCGTTACCTCTCCCGAGGTCTACCACCTGCTAGTGCTGCGCAGCGCCTGGCCGCTCGACCGCTACCGCAGTTGGTTGGCCGACACGATCCTCCGGCTGCTCGAGAGGCAGCCGGACAAGCAAAGGAGGACCCGATGATCCGATCCAAAGACGCACCGCCCGACACCCGCAGCATGGCGATCATCCACGACGCACTTAGTCGAGACTTCGCCCGCACCCACACCGCCCTCGCCTCCGCGCCCTACCCGGATCCCACCCGGCGTGCAGCGATCGCCGACCACGTCGCCTGGACGCCATCGATTCGCTTCGGGCAGTCTTAGAACCCCATCTGCAGCGAGAGGAAACCGCCGGAATGGAGCTCGTGGCCATGAGCATCACCGCGGCCGACTGGAAGCAATGGGACGACGAGCACAACGGCAAACCTCGCTCCCTGTCCGAGCTTGGCATGATCGGACATTGGATCATGGACGGCCTCGACCCCGAACGCCGCCAGGTCATCGAGCAGATCGTGCCGCCCATCCCAAGATTCGTCCTGGTCCACGGCTTCGCCCGGGGCTACCGCCGGCGCGTACAGGCATGCTGGGCGCCCGGCGGTGGACCGGCGAGGGCAGACCTAGGCCGGAAGCCCGCTCGCGCATTTCTCGCAACGCCAGCATCGAGATCGTCGCGGACGCCCCGATAGACGCGGTCTGGCGGGTCGTTTCCGAGTGGCGGATCCGCCTCGAGCCGGTCTGCACCGGGACCCGGATTGTCCAGGAGTACACCGTCGTCAATATGCCGCACATCGTCGAGCGCCTCCTCGCCCTGGCGATTCCGGCCCACCGCGACCGTAGCGACGCTCTGAGAGACGACCTGCGGCGCCTCGGCTGTCTGGCAGCCAATCCTCCGGCCGATCCGAAGGCCCACGCCACACCAGCAAGCGCCTAGACCCCCCACTGGGCCACTGGCTCGTAGCCATGAGTTGGGCATCGCCCGGGGGCTAGGGCAAGCCGCTGTCGATTCTCTCGCCTGCCGGCCCGGCGAGGTAGGCCGCGATGCCGGGGGGCCGCGCAGGTGAAGGCGGGCGCCGGGACCACTTTAGCCTGTTGGGGGAACGTTCTGGTTGAGCTGAAAGATGTTGTCTGGGTCGTAACGGCGCTTGAGGTCGACCAGGCGGTTCCATGTTGATTCGCCGTACGCTTCTCGGATCCGGTCGGTGCCTTCGTCGCAGAGATGGTTGACGTAGCCACCACCGGCCGACCAGGGCCGTAGATGCTCCCATGATGTTCGTGCCCAGTTCCGGTGATCCTTGCCTGGGTCGGTGACGTCTGGCCACATGGCGGCGATGGTGGTCATGGCGTGCGCGGTTCGGAACCGGAAGGCGGTGGCCTCTGCGGGGGTTCGGCTGATGGCCCCGCCCATGATGCGGAGCAGCACTTGCGACCTGGGCGACGTCATGTGTCCTGCGGCGGTGACGAGGGCGTCGATACCGGCGCCGTCGAGGGGGCCGAGCCACTCCGAGCGGGCATAGGAGGCCAGCCCGGCGGGCACGGAGTCGTCGACCATGGACTGCAGGACGGTATAAGGCATGGGCGCGAACAGGTCGGCCGCTGGAGGGCCGAACTCGCGCAGCGCCCGGACCGCTTCGGCGCCTTCGCCGAGTTGGCCTACATAGCCGGCAGCGAGCGCGACCACCGGCTGACCCTGCAGCGCCGGAGGGACGAATGGGGCGGGTGGGGCGCTGACGAGCGCGGCGTTCAGCCCTAGCGCGTCCGGCGCCGCCGCGGCGAGGTCGAGGAACACTCGCAGCGCCGCCCGGGCATCTTGGAGGGGATGGAGGACCATACCGGCGTACATCGGCACCGGTACCGGGCTGAGCCGAAAGGTGAACCGGGTGACGATGCCGAAGTTGCCGCCTCCGCCGCGCAGCCCCCACAGCAGATCCGGCTGGTGCTGCTCGTCGACGTGGAGCTCGTTCCCGTCGGCGGTGACGACATCAGCGGCGAGAAGGTTGTCGCAGGCGAGGCCGTAGAGGCGGCTCAGCCAGCCGACCCCCCCGCCCAGGGTGAGCCCGGCCACACCTGTACTGGACACCTCTCCTCCTGGCACGGCGAGACGGTGGGCCTGGGTGGCAGCGTCCAGCTCCCGCCAGGTCACTCCTGGTTCGACCGCCGCGATCTTCCGGTCAAGGTCAAGATCGATGCCCCTCATGGGGGAAAGGTCGATAACCAGCCCGCCCTCGCAGACGGACAGTCCCGGGATGCTGTGACCACCACCGCGGACCGCGATCGGCAACCCATGACGGACCCCGAAGCGCACCGCCGCCGCCACGTCGCTGGTGACACGGCATTGGGCGATGAAGGCGGGCCGGCGATCGATGACGCCATTCCAGATCGAGCGGGCCTGCTCGTAGCCGTCGTCGCCCGGACGCAGCACGAAGCCTTTGAAGCCATCGAGGGAACTATCCGCGATCGTCATGCGACCAAGATCGTCGATCACTGCGCCCAACACCATCCCCGGATCCGGGGGACGGCCGGGCGCCTGCGGGGGCGGGTGTCATACTCGCGGTCATGGCGAAGGTGTCGGAGAAGCGGCTGGCCGACGGCATCGAACGTGTCTGTCGCACAACCTCCGGGGCGGTGGCGGTCGAACGAGCCGTCGCCGCTCGGCTCCGGGCAGCGGTCGGTTTTGACGCGTGGTGCGCGCTGACCATCGACCCGGCCACGGTGTTGCCGACCGGCGGCTACCACGAGGAGGGCGTGCCCTGCCAGCGGCTCCCCCAGCTGGTGGAGATCGAGTCACGCGGCGAGGATCCCCTCTCCTTCCCCTCTCTGTCCCGGGGCCGTGCCCGGGTGGCCACACTCAGCCAGGCCACCGCTGGCCGCCCGGAGCGCAGCCAGCGTTACCGAGAGGTACTGGCCCCATCGGGTCTCGGACACGAACTTCGGGCCATGTTCATCACCGGCTCCGGCACCTGGGGCGCCTTGGTGCTGTTCCGAGCGTCGGACGCACGCGACTTCTCCCCGGCCGAAGCCGCGCTGATCGAACGGTCCACCGCCGGGGTTGCCGCCGCCATCCGCAAAGAGATGGTGCGCACCGAGATCGACCGGTGCGATGACAGCGAAGGCCCAGGGTTACTCCTGCTGGATGAGTCGCTGGCCAGGCTCAACGCCACCGACGCGGCCGTGCGCTGGCTGGCAGAGATCGACGACGGCGTAGACGCCCCATCCGGTCTGCCCTACTCGGTGATGACCGTCGCCCACCGAGCGCTCGCCGCCCCGGCGGCGCCGGTGCGCGGAAGGACCTGCACCCGCGCCAGCCGCTGGCTGACCCTGCACGCCGAGCGGCTCGCCGACGACCCCACCCAGATCTCGGTGATCATCGAACCCGCCCGCCCAGTCGAGATCGCAGAGCTCGTCGCCGACGCCTACGGTCTGACCCCGAGGGAACGGACGGTCGTTCGCCTGCTCGCGGCGGGTTACTCCCGCGGCGAGATCTCCCGTCGGCTCTCCCTTTCGGCCCACACCGTGGACGACCACATTAAGCGGATCTTCGCCAAACTGGGGGTCTGCAGCCGGGCCGAGCTCACCGCCAAGCTGTTCTTCGACCAGCACGTCCCCCGAATCGCCGACGACGTACCGGTGGGCGGCACCGGATGGTTCATCCGCTAAGCCGTACGCCGAGGCCATCGCCGCACTGTGCGCCCGGTACGACACCACCCAGGTCGCCCCGCTGGCGACCTGAGACGCGCATTAACTTCGAGCCTACGCCAACTGGGCCTTGAAGGCTCGGTGCCAGCCAAGCCATGCTCGTGGATGTGTCGCCTGGCAATGGTGTTTCCTGGCTGGGACGGCCGGTGCTCAGGGTGGTCGAGCGTCGACCAGGTCCTCGATGATCTCGAGGTCGTCGACGTTGTGGGTGAGCAATGTCACCCGCTCCACGGTTGCGGTTGCTGCGATCGCGAGGTCGATCTGGCGACGCCGCGGGTTGCCGCCCCGCCGGGTGACCGCGGCCGCCAGACGGCCCCATGCCCGCGCCACCTCAACAGTGACGGGGAGAGGATCGAACGCCGCCTCCACCGCCGCCAGACGATCGGCGCGGCGCGCTCGCTCGTCGTCATCCTCGGCGATGAGGACCCCGAAGTGCAGTTCGGTAATCGACGCCACGCTGATCGCCGCCTCGACGTCGCCAGGAGCGTCCCCGCCAATGAGCACCGAGGTGTCGAGCACCGCCCTCATTGGCCGAATGGATCAACCAGGCCCGCGCTCAGCCGGGCGAGATCATCGTCGAGCCCACTCGGAGTCGGGCCGTGCCAGACATCGGCCAGCGCGGGACCACTGACCCAGTGACGACGGCGGGCTGGACGCAGTTCGGCGACCGGACGCCCGGCTACTGTCACAGTAAGACTCTCGCCGGCCTCGACTCGCCGCAGTATCTCGCCGACCTGGTTGCGCAGCTGCTTTTGCGGGATGGAGTCCATACGGCCGTATGGTAGCACTTCTGCTACCTCTGAAGAATGCTCCAGCCCGCTGGGTGAGATCCAGGGCACCGGAGCCCCGGCCTGTCGGCGGCCGCTGGCCACCACGGCCTGCCTCCGCTGCCTCCGTTCAACGAGGTGAGGGGCCGTCACCCGGCCCGCACCGGCGACCCACGACGAAGGGTAACCGCCCAGCGAGACTCATGACACAGGCCACCACAGGGCCTCTTATCGCGGCGCGAAGTGATCGGCGAACACCCGCATCCGCAGCTGCCCGGCGCTCGACGTACCCGTCTTGTCGAAGATGGCCTTGACATGGTCGTTGACGGTGTGCAGTGACAGCCGCAACTCGGAGGCGATCGTCTTGCGTGGCGAGCCCACCAGGAGACGCTGGCAGACCTGCGCCTCCCGCCGCGTCAGTCCAAGGGCAGCGACGATCAACGGTGCGAGCACCGCCGGACTGGCCGGTTCGACCACCACCGCGACCGAGCGGTCGGCCGCATCGTTCAAGTAGGCGCCGTGCACGACGAGCCACTGCCCGCCGCGGAGCTGCACCCGCGCCGTGGGCGCCACCGATCCGGTCGAGCCCTGCAGCTCCTGCACGAGGGAGCGAACCACCATCGGAAGGGCGCCGCTCGCCGGCCGGTCGAGCTCGGCCAACTCCGCCAGCCAACGGGCGCCGGCCGGTGTCGAGGCGCTCACGCTGCCGTCTCCCGCCAGCATGACGACACCCGGCCCGTCCTCATGTCCGGCGGAGACCCGCTGGGAGGCCACCGTCCGGCGCAGTCCGGCGGCCAGGTGCGGCGCGACCTGGCGCAGCACCTCGGCGTCGCGCCGCTCAAAGCCGGTACCCCGGGCGGCCCGATGCAGGCACAGCAGCCCCCAACATTGGCCGCCGGCGCGTAGGGCCACCCGCAGCTCGTCACCCAGTCCGAACGGCGCCATCGCCTCCCGGAAGCGCGCCGATGCGGTCCGCTCGCCGCGGGTCACCTGGTCGAGCCATCCCACCGGTACGGCGGCCCGAGCCAGGTGCCGAAGCTGGTTGACGTCGTCGGCGCCGAACTCCGCCCGAATGAACGCTGAGCTCGCCCCGTCGGGCATCTCCCTGCGCACCGCGCTCGTGTAGAGAAGGGTGGCCGGGTCAGTGAGGGCGAAGAAGGCGCCGTCGAAGGAGATTCCAGCGGCGAGCCGGTCCAGCACCCCCAGGCGCAGCTCGGTCGGATCTACTCCTCTCGCGCAGAACCGCATCACCTCGGTGACGGCGGTGGTGCGGTTGACCACAGCGGCCAGCTTAGGGAGACGGGGGCGATCGCACCCCCTAGAACTGGGGATGGCGGCCAGCCTTCTGCCGGCGCACCCTGGTCTGGATGACAGGAGCCATCGGAGAAGGAGGGAGATCAAGTGACGGCTGAACGGCTGTACGGACCGGGAGGGGGGCGCCGCTTTGCGGTGGGTACCTCTCATGTGAGGGTGAAGGTCGAGAACGGCGAACCGGGGGGCGCGTTCTCACTCATCGAATGGACGATCCCGCCAGGTGCCCCGGCACCGCCCCGGCACGTCCACCGCGAGGGCTCCGAGACGTTCTTCATATTGGAAGGGACGCTGCAGTTCCCGCTGGCCGACCGGACGGTCTCCGCCGCGGCCGGCGCCTGCCTGCACATCCCGCCGGGGACCGCCCACACCCTGGCCAACGAGGGCGAGGTAGCGGCCCGGGCCCTGGAGCTGTTCGTGCCCGGAAGCCTGCTCGGCCTGGTCGAGGCCGTCGGCCAGCTGTTCGCCACCGGCGACCCACCGGAGCGCGATCGTCTGCTCGCCATCTTCGCCCAGCACGCCAGCGAGATCGTCGGCTGAGCCAATCCCGGAGCGCCCGGGCGACAGCTGGCAGGGACAGCCCGATTGGTCGCCGGCCGCCTGCCCGAGGCGTTAGCCTTGACGGCGGTGGTGGCGACTTCGGCGCAGCTCGTGGACAGCGCCCACCATGCGCTGGCGGCGGGGGAGGTGGCTGCCGCCAGAGACGCCCTGACCAAGGCCGTCGCGGCGGGCGACGCGCCTCGGGCCCATGTGCTGCTCGGCGGGCTGTGTATGGCCGATGACGACTTCGACGGCACCCGGGAGCACTGGGAGGTCGCTTTCCGCCAGCTACGCGACGGCGGAGACCTCGCCGGTGCGATCCGGGTAGCGGCCGAGTTGGCCAGCATGCATGTCAGTGTCTGGGGGAACCGGGCGGTGAGCCGGGGCTGGATCGAGCGCGGTAGCCGGCTGGTACGCCGGGTGGGGCGCTGCGTGGAGGAGGGCTATCTGGCCCTGGCCATCCTGGGCTGCGACCAGCCGGACGTGACCGCGGTCGAGCACAACGCGGAGCTGGCGCTGGACCTGGCTGTCGGGTTCGCCGACCACGACCTGGAGGTCCGGGCGTTGGCGGAGGCCGGCTTCGCTCTGGTGGCCCAAGGCCGGATGACCGACGGCTTCGCCCGCCTGGACGAGTCAATGGCGGCCATCACTGCCGGCGAGGTGAGCGACCTGGCGGTAGCCGGCAAGTGCTTCTGCGCCATGCTGTCGGCCTGCGACCGCGCCGGGGACGTACGCCGGGCCCAGGAGTGGACCGCGGTGGTGGCCGAGTTCGTCGCCCGCCACCAGGACCGTCCCCGGATCCTGCACACCCACTGCCGCGCCGCCTACGGGTCGCTTCTATGCAGCATCGGGCGCTGGCCAGAGGCCGAGCAGGCCATGCTGGAAGCGCTCTCTCCGACGGCGTCGAAGGCCATGGTGCACCGGGTGGAGACCGCCGCCCACCTGGCCGACCTGCGGATCATGCAGGGCCGCCTGGAGGAGGCAGCGGTGCTGCTGGCGCCGTTCGAGGACTGCCTGGCCAGCTGCGCACCGTTGGCCCGGCTCCACTTGGCGCGCGGGGAGGCGGACCTGGCTGGCGCGGTCATCGAGCGGGGGCTCTCGGAGCTGGTCGGCGACCGGGTCCGGGCCGGTCCGCTGCTGGCGCTGTTGGTGGAGGTCGACCTCTCCCGGGACCAGGTCCAGGCCGCCACCGGCACCGCCGTTCGGCTGGCCGAGGTGGCCGCTGCGGTCGAGAGCCCGGTGCTGCAGGCGGAGGCCGCCCTAGCCGCCGGGCGGGCGGCGGCCGCCAGCGGCGACTACCCGGCCGCCGTCGAGCATCTGGGCACCGCTCAGCGCCGCCTCGCCGACCAGGACCGTCCGGTGCTGTGCGGGGTGATCCACCTCGAGCTGGCCCGGATATGGGAGGAGGCAGGTCAGCGGGCCCGGGCGGTCAGCGAGGGTCGGGCCGCCCAGGCCCTCTTTTCCCGGCTGGGCGCCGATCGGTACGCCGATCGGGCCGCCGCCCTGCTGCGCACCCTGGGCGACCGCCACCGGCCTTCCCGGCCACAGACCGCGGCCTCTACGCTCAGCCCACGCGAGCGTGACGTGCTCGGCCTGCTGCGCCAGGGCTTGACCAATGCCGAGATCGGTGAGCGGCTCTACATCTCGGCCAAGACCGCCGAGCACCACGTCGGCCGGGTGCTCACCAAGCTGGGGGTGCGCAGCCGGGCCGAGGCCGCCGGCGTCGCCACCGACCTCGCCAGGACCGGTCCGCAATAGGGGTGGCCAATAGGGGGATCACCCGATTCGACGCTCCCCGATTCCTGTCAACCTTCTGGTAACCGGCTCGGTGAGACACATCAGCCGGACGAGAGGAAGGACCGATCATGGACACCGCACTGGACGAGATCGCCGACGGCATCTACCGCATCTCCACCTGGATCCCGGACGTGGCACCACCCGCCGGGTTCACCTTCAACCAGTTCCTGGTGGTCGCCGACGAGCCGCTGCTGTTCCACACCGGCCCCCGGGCCATGTTCCCCTTGGTGTCGGGGGCGGTCGGCCGGGTCATCCCGGTGGAGCGGCTGCGCTGGATCACCTTCGGCCACGTAGAGGCGGACGAGTGCGGATCGATGAACTACTGGCTGGCCGCCGCACCGGCCGCCGAGGTGGCGCATGGCATGGTGGGCTGCATGGTCTCGCTCAACGACCTGGCCGACCGACCCCCGCGGGCGCTGGCCGACGGAGAGGTGCTCGACCTGGGCGGCAAGCGCCTGCGTCACATCGACACGCCGCACGTGCCGCACGCCTGGGAGGCCCGGGTTCTTTACGAGGAGACCACCAACACCTTGCTGGGTGGCGACCTGTTCAGCCATGTCGGCCGGGGCCCAGCTCTCGTCACCGAGGACATCGTCGAGCCGGCCATGGCGACCGAAGCCATGTTCCGCTACACCTGCCTGGCCCCCGATACGACCGTCACACTCAATCGCCTGGCCGCTCTGGAGCCCTCCACCCTGGCACTCATGCACGGCTCGTCGTTCAGCGGGGACGGTGGGGGCGCCCTGCGTGGCTTGGCCGATGCCTACGACGCCCGCTACCTGGCTGGCGTCTGACCCGGGCTGCCATGTCCTCAATGAAAGCGAACAAGGCGGTCATCGCCGCTACCTACAAGCCCGACGAGGCCGGCTTCCCGGACCCGGACGCGGTGTTGGCGCCGGGGTTCGTGTCGCACGACGCCTTCCAGCGCGCCATGACCTTCGACGCCGAGGGTCCCGTGCACGGACGGTCGTGAGTGCGCGTCCTGGTCACCTGCGTTCCCCAGACCGGGCACATCCTGCCGGTGCTTCCCCTGGCCGAGGCGTTCGACGCCCAGGGCGACGAGGTCCTGGTGGCCAGTGGGGCGGATGCCGCCGAGCCGGTAACCGCTCGGGGGCTGGCGTTCCAGCCGGTCGGGCCGCCGTTCGCCGAGTGGTTCGCGGCGCTGGCTGCGCGCACCCGGGGCCGGCCCGGTGACGGCCTGGCGCCTGAGCGGGTCGAGGCCTACTTCGTGCCCCGGCTGTTCGGCGAGATCGGCACCGCGCTCGTCGTCGATGACCTACTCGCGGTGGCGCGCGAGCTCCGGCCGGACCTGCTGGTGTTCGACCCTCTCCTATACGCCGGCCCGCTGGTGGCCACGGTGCTCGGCATCCGTCCCGTCCAGCACACCGTCGGGCCGCTGACCGACGCCGTGGTGGCGGAGCTGGTGACCGACGCCGTCAGCCCCATCTGGCGACAGTTCGGGTTCGATGTGCCGCCCTCGGCCGGCATGCAGGCCGGCACCACGGTGACCATCTGCCCGGCGGCTCTGGACCCTGCCGCTGACCGGCTGCCGAACATCCAACCGCTGCGTCCCGTCGCCCTGCCGGCACAGGGCCGAACGCCACCGGACCTGCCCGCGCACCTGTGGGAGCGACCCGTCGTCTACCTCACCATGGGCACGTTCTCGAACGCCAACACCGGGCTGTTCCGCCTGGTGCTGGACGCCCTTGCCGACCTCCCGCTCAATGTGGTGGCCACCGTCGGAGCGAGAAACGATCCGTCCGCGCTCGGCCCTGTGCCGGCCAACGCCTGCATAGCACGGTTCATACCTCAGGCCGACCTGTTGGCGCACTGCGCCGGTGTCGTGCACCATGCCGGCGCCGGAACGGCGTTCGGCGTGCTAGCCCACGGCCTCCCCGCGGTGGCGCTGCCCCAGAGCGCCGACAACTTCACCATCGCCGACCGGTTGGCGACCGCCCGGGTCGCTTGCGTCCTCATGCCACACGAGGTGACAGCCGAGGCGGTGCGGGAGGCCGTGGGCACGATCCTCGACCAGCCCGGCCACCGGGAGGCCGCGCAAGGCTTGGCCTGCGACATCGCCGCGATGCCGTCCCCGGCCGAGGTGGCGGCCATCTTGCGGCGCTAGCGACCCGGATCCGTATCCACCGACCCGGCGACATTGTCTGGAAAGGACAGCGAGATGGCAATCAGCGAAGGGGGCCCCCCCGAGCCGGCGGCTCGGGCGGATATGGCGAGGGTTCAGATCCGTCCTCTCGAGGAACGAGACCTCGACGAGGCCGACCGGATCATGCGGATAGCGTTCGGGACCTACCTCAAGCTTCCCAACCCGATCGAGGTGTTCGGAGACGGTGACTGGGTCCACACTCGCTATCACGGCGACCCCAGCGCGGCGTTCTGTGCCGAGCTCGACGGCGAGGTGGTCGGCTCCAACTTCGCCACCCGATGGGGCAGCTTCGGATTCTTCGGCCCGCTCACCGTGCGGGTCGACCTGTGGGACCGCGGCATCGCCGGACGGTTGATGGAGCCTGTCATGGAGCTGTTCGATCGGTGGAGCGTCCGCCACGCCGGCCTTTTCACCTTCCCGGAGAGCCCCAAGCACGTCGCCCTGTACAACAAGTTCGGCTTCTGGCCCCAGCAGCTCAACCCGGTGCTCGCCAAAGAGCTCTCCGTCGGGACGGGAGGCGCTGGCTACCACACGTTCTCCGCGGCGCGGGAAACGGGCTCGGGCGAAGAGGCCCTGCGGTCATGTCAGGACGTGACCGGCACGGTGTACGAGGGTCTCGACCTGAGGCGGGAGATCCTCGCTGCCGACCGACACGGTCTCGGCGACACCGTGCTCGTCTTTGAAGGGGACAGCCTGGTGGGACTCGCCGTGTGCCACTGCGGGGGTGGCAGCGAGGCTGGAAGCGGGGCCTGCTATGTCAAGTTTGGCGCCGTTCGATCCGGGCCTGGGGCCGAGCCGCGCTTCGAGCGGTTGGTCGACGCCTGCGAAGCCTTCGCGGCCGGCCGCGGCCTGTCCGTGCTGATGGGCGGGGTCAACACGGCCCGGCACGGCGCTTACCGGACTCTGCTCGGCCGTGGCTACCGAGCGATGATCAACGGTCTCACCATGTTGCGGCCTAACCAGCCCGCCTACAACCGGCCCGACGCCTACGTCATCGACGACCTTCGCTAAGAACCCTTCAGGCGGGCGCTCGGCCGGCTGGGCGTCGTGCTGGTGCCGGGATACGAGCCTCCCGCCGCCTCGGGGAGCCGGTAGCCCAGCCGGCGGGCGATGCGGGCCAGCACCACCTCCCGGTGGTGGCCGAAGTCCAGCCAGCTCTGGTAGCGGCGGTACGCCAGCTCCAGGTCCTCGTCCGGCGGCGGCGCCAGGCCGGCGGCGGCCCGGGCTCGCTCCTGCAGAGCCCGAAAGGCGACCCCGTGGCGGTCACCCTCTCCCTGCCGGTAGGCGGCGGCGAAGGCCTCCGGGTCCACCGGCTCGGGACGGTCCCGCGGGCAGGGGCCGGCGAAGCTGCGCTGGAGCCGGGCGATGGTGGCGCTGTACTGGGACAGCAGGGAGGCCAGCCAGGGGTCCTCGGTCATGGCCGACTCCGGCGGCAGCCCCCAGCGGAGCTGAGCCAGCAGCTCGCCCAGCATCCAAAAGACGCGGGGCACCGAGCGGGAGGGCCGGCGGGTGTGGAAGTAATAGACGACCGGATAGCGCCTCAGCCCCTCGTCGTAGCTCTCCAGGCTCTCCGACAGGGACTGGAGGAGGTCGGGTAGCTCGGTGGGCTCGCCGCCCCGGAAGTGGCGGGCCAGGATCGACGACGGGCGACCGGGGTCCTCGGCGTGGCGGCGGACGGTGTCGTGCAGGGAGTCCAGGTCCCCCAGGACGCCAAAGGTGGTCACCACGTAGCCCAGGGCAAGGGTGAAGGTGGCCAGGCCGATGATGGTCTCGACGTCCACCAGGGCCTGGAACAGGCCGTTGCGGGCGATGATGTCACCGAAGGCCAGGCTGCTGATGGCCCCGGCCGACAGGTAGAAGGCCGATCCGATGCCCGCCGCCAGCGGCTGGGTGAGGTGGAAGGAGTGATGGGCCAGGCCCGCGTCGTAGACCATGGCGAACCCGGTGATCTCGGCCGCCAGCCACAGCGCCACGGTGGCTGGCAGCATGGCCGCCGACCCGATGGACAGCACGGCGTGGCGGGCCTGGTCGGGCAGCGGCCGGGTGGCGAGCTCCAGGGCCCGCCAGAGCAGCCTCTGGTAGCGAGCGGCGACGAAGGTGAACCCGTCGTAGTTGAAGACGGTCAGGAACAGGTCGACCAGGGCCACCACCAGCACCAGGGCCCCGGCGGCGGCGATGGCCAGCGCGCTCATCGACATGGGCCATACCCGCTGAGGTGGGTATGGAAGCTGTCCATGGGTCTCGCCTATCTCCTGGCCGTGCTGGCGGCGGTGTCGAATGCAACCTCCAACGTCTTGCAGCGCAAGGCCAACCGGGAGGAGCCGTCCCGGCTGTCGATGAGCCCCAAGCTGATCGAGGACCTCCTCCACCGCAAGGTGTGGCTGGCGGGGCTGTTGACGGTGACCCTTTCCTTCGTCCTCATGGCGGTCGCCCTCGGCATGGGCCGCCTGGCGTCGGTGCAGCCGGTGATCGTGCTAGAGCTGCCCCTCACCCTGGTCGGTGGGGCCATCGTGTTCGGCTCCCGGCTCCACCGCCGGGAGTGGGCGGCGGCCGGGGCCATGACCCTCGGCCTGGCCGGGCTGATCGTCTTCTTGTCCCCCGAGCAGGGCAAGGGCCAGGTGAGCGGGCTGACCTGGGCCATAGGGCTGGCCGTCACCGTCGGGCTCGTCGCCGGCATGGTGGCAGTCGGGCAGCGCTACCAGTCGGGGCACCGGGCGGCGCTGCTGGGGATCGCCACCGGTGCCACCTTCGGGCTGACGGCGGCCCTCATGAAGGGAATGACCCTGGCCTTCCGCCACGGCATCCTCGGGGTGCTCACCGCCTGGCAGACCTACGCCATGATCGCCGGCGGCCTGGCTGGCATGTTCTTGATGCAGAACGCCCTGCAGGCCGGCCGGCTCATAGCGGCCCAGCCGGGCATCACCCTCACCGATCCGGCAGTGGCCATCCTCTGGGGCGTCCTGGCCTTTCGAGAGCCCACTCGCACGGGGTGGATGCTCGGCATGGCCATCGTCTCGGGGTTGGTGATGGCCGCCGGCGGGCTGGCGCTGGCCAGCTCGCCGCTGGTGGAAGAAGGTGCCCCGGCCGAGGGCCAGACCGACGAGGCCCGGTCGGCCAGGGTCGGTGGGGACCAGTCCAGCCAGGCAGGGGCGACGGGGCGCCCAGCGGCCACCCCGTAGGCACCCCTGAGCCCTGGCTACCCGCTGGCGGTGGAGCCGGCCTGCACCAGGCCGATCACGTGGCCCTCCGGGTCGGCGAACATGGCGATGCTCGGGCCCCCGGGAACGTCAGTCGGCTCCATGACGGTGGTGCCCCCCAGGAAGTCGATCTTGCTCAGGGTGGCACCCAGATCGTCGGTCTCCACATAGAAGGTGACCCGGCTCTCCTCTTGGCCCCCGCCGATGCCCCCGTTGATGCCGGCCCCGGGCTTGGCCATGGCGTAGCCGGGCATGGCCGGCTCCATCTTCCAGTCGAAGGCCTCTCTGTAGAAGCGTTCGAGCCGGTCGGTGTCCCTGCCGATGACCTCGAAGTGCACGACCGGGTGACTCATGACTGCTCCTCTCTGGGCTGGTCAAGCCGCACGCTACAGCAAACCCGCCTGGGGGCTGTTCAGCTGCGTATCTCCGGCAGATATACTCCCATCCATGGCCAAGGTGCTGATCTCGTTACCCGACGAGCTGCTCGAGCGAATCGATCGCGAGGCACACCGGCGGGGGGCGAATCGCAGCGCTTTCCTGCAAGAAGCGGCCCGGGCCGAGCTCGGGTGGCCTGACCCGGCCGTACTGGACTCTGCGCTGGGGCGCGGCCGCGCTGCGCTGGCAAAGGTCGGTGCGTTCGATTCCACCGAGGTGGTCAGATCAATGCGTGATGCCCGTGACAGACGTGATCGACGTCGTTAGCGACGCCAGCGTTGCGCTGAAGTGGTTCCACTCGGACGGCGAGGAGGAGGTCGAGCCCGCCCGCGAACTGCTGGCCGGCCATCGCCAGCGCACTGTCCACCTACGAGTGCTCGACCTAACCGCCTACGAGGTAGGCAACGCCCTGCTGCGCGGACGGCTCCGCATCTCGACCGAGGCGGTCGCGACCGTGCTTGGCGCGCTGGCCGATATCTGCCGTGCCATCACGCCCAGCATCGCTGACTTGGCCGAAGCGACAGCTCTGGCCGAAGAGCACCAGCTCACCCTGTACGACGCCACCTACGCCTCAGTTGCTCGCCGCCGCGGCGCCCACCTCGCCACCCTCGACCGGGAGCTCCTTGGCGCCGGGCTCGGGCTACGGCCCAGCGAGCTGCAAGCCCAGCTGGCAGAGCATTGATCTTCATGCGCTCGTCCCCCTCAGCCGGTGCCGTCCAGCCCCGTACGGTCCGGCGGGTCCGGGTCGCCCGGCGGGTCCGGGCCGCCCAGGCCCGGCAGGCGTCTTCGCACCTCGGGGCGCAGGGCCGGGGGCCGG
>JAVKSQ010000019.1:0-51136 GCA_039583615.1 Acidimicrobiales bacterium | reverse complement strand
CGCCGCAGCCTTGGCTACCAGAGCCCCACCGAGCTGTACGCTGCTGCTGCCGTGCAGTGATCGCTAGAACTGGCCGTGGCTCGCAAGCGATGTCCGAGATCGCCAAACAAGAAGCTCGGTCCAGGTGACGAAAATACTGCTCCGGGCCACCGGGACGCTGGTGGCCGTGGTCCTCGGACTGCGGCTGGCAGTGTTCGTCGCCCGGCCGCTAATTGGACCCTTAGTCGTCCTCGCTGCCATGTTCCTAATCCTAGTGATTACCTTTGGGGGCTACCGACGAGATAAATAGAATAATCCTCTTGACCGGTTGCATACATGCAACTATACTATTAGGTAACAACTGTTTAGAGCCCCGCTCCGGTTGTTACGCATTGCTTATCAGGTTGCGCCTGCGCAACCGGTAGAAAAGAGAGGAGGTCGCCATGACCTGTCGCGGATACAATTATCTTCTTACCGGTCGCCGCCCCTTGGCGGCGATTGCACAGCCTTCGGCACCTCTTCCTTGCCGGAGGGCATCATGACGGTGACCGACGACGCCGTCGTCCTTCTGGTCGTCATGGGACTTGGCGGCTACCTCTTCCTTGGCGTCCGGCCTGTCGGGGCAGGCCTCAACGGACGTCCAGCGGATCGCCTGGCAGTTGCACTTCCCGCCGGCCGTTTCCCCAGACGAGGTCGTCGCCCTGATGCGCACCCTCTCCATGACGCCACTCCGGCGGCCGTGGACCCCGCAGCCGTCGCTCGTCTTCGAGACCAAGTCCGCTGCCGGGCGGATCAGTCAGTGGCTTCTCGTCCCGCGGCCTCTGGTAGCCGTTCTGCGGCGCCAGCTCGGAACCGCCCTCCCCGGCCTTCAGATCGACGAGAAGGAGGGCACCGGAGGGGTCCCCATGGCTGCGCGGGAGCTGCGCCTGACCAGCCTCACGCGTCCCTTACGCACCACTGACGGGGAGCAGGCCACGTCGGCTCTGCTGGCAGCTCTGGCCGGTACCGGGCCGAAGGACAGCACCACGCTACAGCTGGTCGTGGCACCGCATCCGGGCGGGGTCGGAGTACTTACTCCCGGCAGGACACAAGCTCAATCCGCTTCGCCTTGGACGCACCTCTGGCGCCTCCTCGGTCTCGTCCCGCAGTCACCGGCAACGCCCAAGGAGCTGCGCGACAAGACGAAGGAACCGCTGGTAGCGGTCGCCGTCCGGCTCGGGGCGCGTTCCGAGAACCCCGAGCGCGCCCGGAGGCTGGTGCGCTCCATGAGCGCGGCTCTGCGTCTCATCAGTCGACCCGGTGTGCGCCTGGTGCCGCGCCTCCTGCCATCAGGCCTGGTCGGCCGGCGACTGATGCTGGCGACTACTCCCCTCTTCGAGTGGCCGGCCGTCCTCAACACCGCGGAACTTGCCATCCTCATCACCTGGCCGCTCGGCGTACGGCCAGTTCCGGGGGTGGAGCGCCATCCTCACCGCCTGCTGCCGACGCCTCCCTCCGTCCCTCACCATGGCCGGGTCCTCGGGATCTCCCCGCTGCCCGGGCAGCTGCGGCCGATCGCGCTATCCCCCAGCGACAGCACTCGCCACCTATGGTGTCTGGCGCCGACCGGGGCCGGCAAGAGCACGGTGCTAGCCCAGCTGATCCGTCAGGATCTGGAGGCCGGGCGAAGCCTGGTCCTTCTTGACCCCAAGGGCGAGCTGGTCGAGACCGTGCTGGCGCACGTTCCCCCTGAGCGCACCGCCGACGTCGTGGTGCTGGATCTCACCGACCGCAAGCGTCCGGTGCCCTACAACGTCTTGGCCATGGCCGGCGATGCCCCGGAGCGGACGGTTGACGAGGTCGTCAGCCTGGTTGCTCAGCTATTTGCCGGTAGTTGGGGACCGCGCTCGAGCGATGTCCTGCGGGCGACTCTGGCAACTCTTGCGGCAAGTGGCGGCATGACGCTGGCCGAGGCACCGGCGCTGCTCACTAACGCCGGCTTCCGTCGTCGCCTCACTACTGGCCTGCGCGACCCGCTACTGGTCGGCTTCTGGACGAGCTACGAGAGCTACTCGGAGAGCGAGCGGGCGGCCGTGATCGCACCCGTCATGAACAAACTGCGTGCCTTCCTCGGTGACGGGCGCCTGCGTAACGTCCTCGGCCAAGCCGAGTCGACCTGGGGTTGGGACGACGTCCTTGACGGCCGCACGATTCTCCTCGTCAACCTCAACCGCGGTGAAATCGGCAGTGGCGCGGCTCAGTTGCTCGGCTCGCTGCTGTTATCCCAGTGCTGGCGACAGATTCAACGGCGGCGGACGCGGGGCCTCGTCACCTTGTATCTCGATGAGTTGCAGGACCTATTGCGCCTGCCGACCGACCTCGGTGACGTACTGGCTCAGTCCCGCTCCGCCGGTGTCTCGGTGGTGGCGGCCAATCAACACCTGGCTCAGCTTGACCCGACCCTACGCGCCGGTCTCCTGGCCAACGCCCGGTCGAAGCTCGTCTTGCAGCTTCCGGCCGACGACGCCCGGGTGATGGCTGTGCAACTAGGCGGGGAACTCTCAGCAAGCGATCTCCAGAACCTGGGTACCTTTGGCGGCTACCTCTCCCCGTGCGTCCGTGGCACCGTCCTGGGGCCGGTCAGTCTGAGGACCCTTCCCCTCGGTTCCCCACTCTCCCGACCAGAGGCCGTTAGAACGGCCTCTCAGGGCCGTTACGGCCGAGACCGGGCGGAGGTCGAGGCGGCCATGGCCGCCCGTCAGGAGGCCCCTGGAGGACCCGGACGGGTGGGGCGGCGGTCTCACCACCAGGGAGAGTCATCATGAGGGCCCGACCGTTCGCCCGACCGACCGCGTCGAGTCGCCGCTCGCCTCAGCCCTGGCTAGGGCAGGTAAGGCTTGTCGTTTCCGCGACGACTGTCCGTCACTCCGGAGAAGTCCGCTCATGACGGCCCGCTACACCACGCCCGCCCGGCTCGCTCGGCTGGCCGCCGACCTCACCGACCGGGACGCGGCCGTACTGGGGGATCTCTCGCGCCTACGGCTAATGACCACGGCTCAGATCGAGGCGCTGCACTTTCA
Source organism: Acidimicrobiales bacterium (assembly GCA_039583615.1). GTDB lineage: Bacteria > Actinomycetota > Acidimicrobiia > Acidimicrobiales > QHCF01 > QHCF01. Next base: position 48,098 of record JAVKSQ010000019.1, on the reverse strand, counting down.
GGCTGCGGCAACTCCGGCAGCCGGCGCCCGGGCCTGCCGCCGCACCATGGCCAGGCTGCGGAACGCCCGTCTGGTCCGTCCCCTGGAGCGCCGTATCGGCGGCGTCCGCGCCGGGTCGTCCGGCATCGTCTGGGCGCTCGGTGTCGCCGGCCAGCGGCTCTTGACTAGAGGGAGCACGCCGGCCCGGCGACCCTGGACGCCGTCACCGGCCTTCACGGCTCATCGCCTGGCCATCTCGGAGACCTATGTCCGGCTGGTTCTGACCGCTGGTCCGGGGCGGCTGGTGCGCTTCGAGGCAGAGCCGGACGCCTGGCGCCACTACACAGGGCCGGGAGGCGCTCGCGCCTGGATCAAGCCCGATGCCTTCGTTCTGGTGCGCCACGAGGCCTACGACGAGGCCTGGTACCTAGAGGTCGACCGCGCGACCGAGGCGCCGGCCGTCATCACCCGGAAGGCCGAGGCGTACCTGGCGCACCAGGCGAGCGGCCAGGCTCAGAAAGAGCTGAACATCTACCCCTACGTGGTCGCGAGTGTTCCCGACCAAGCTCGGCTCGCCGTCCTTGAGCGGGCGTTGGCCGCGCCGGCCAGGCGGCAGCCCGAGCTCTTCCGGGTGGTTCTCCAGATGGAGCTTGTCGCCTTGCTGCTGGGAGGCGAGTCGTGAGCGGCGAGGTGCGTAACACCATCCTCGTCGGTGATGTGAGCGAGCGCCTCAGGCAACTGCCCGGCGCCTCGGTCGACTGCGTCGTGACCTCACCGCCCTACTTCTTACTCCGGGACTACCAGACGGAGGGCCAGTTGGGGTTAGAGCCGACGGTCGAGGCCTGGGTCGAGAGTCTCCGGGCGGTCATGGCCGAGATCGCTCGGGTAATGAAGCCGGCCGGCAGCGTCTGGCTCAACCTCGGCGACAGCTACTCCCGAGACCACAAGTACGGCGCCCCGCCAAAGAGCCTGCTGATGGCGCCCGAACGGTTGGCACTGGCTCTGATTACGGACGGTTGGGTGTTGCGAAACAAGGTGACCTGGAGCAAGCCGAACCCAATGCCAAGTTCGGTGGGGGATCGCCTCTCTTGTACCTGGGAGGTCGTCTACCACTTCGTCCGCGCCCGGCACTACTTCTACGACCTCGATGCCATCCGCGAGCCCCACCGCTCCGGGGCCGCGAAGGCCGCTGGCACCATGACCGGCCGCCCGGCGGCATGGGCCGGGCCACTGGCCGGCAGTCAGGACGGGCTACGCCGGGCACGGGAGGCCGGGACTCCGGGGCATGTCCTGGGGAAGAACCCGGGCGACGTCTGGACGATCGCCACGCGCGGCTACCGGGGGGCGCACTTCGCCACTTTTCCGCCGGCTTTGGTGCGGCGACCGATTCTTGCGACCTGCCCCGAGGCGATCTGCACCGCCTGCGGAGAACCCTGGCGGCGACGGGTCACGCTTACGCGAACGGGCGAGACGGCCCCCACGCCAAGGGACTACTACGTCCTGCGCTTCTCCAAGCGCTGGGAGACGCTCCGCCAGGTCGGAGAGCTTCTGCCCTGCCCCTGCGGTGCTCGGGCGCTGCCAGGGCTCGTGCTCGATCCCTTCCTGGGCAGCGGCACGACGGCACTGGTCGCCCGGGAGCTAGGCCGGGACTGGCTTGGCATTGAGCTAAGCCGCGCTTACGCCGAGATGGCGCGGGAACGGGTGGGCGGCGATCCACCGGTTCGGTACGAGCGGGCGGCAGTCCAGAGGTCTGGTCTAGACGGCTCGCTGGCTCCAAGCGAGGAAGACCCCGACGACCACCACGCCGGCGGCGATCAGGTACGGGCGGGCGGCAGCTTCTCCTTGCTGTTGCTGTTTCTGGGCCGCGATGGAGAGGGCTCTCACTACGAGCTCGAACGCAAGCGTGTACTCCGGCGGAATCACTTCGGTTACGGCGGCGGCGAGGATCTGGCCGTCCACGGTGCCGAAGAAGCCGCCCAGGCGGAGACCCTGCTCCTTGGCGGCCAACAGGAGCTCTTCGGCCAAGGTCTCCGCTGCCGGCGGCGGGGTGGCTCCGTAGGGAGAGAGGCCGTAGCCGGCCCCTGCCTGATCCAACCACCCAAGATTTGCGGGCGGTATCGGGACGAGGCGCTGAACGGACGGCTGGCTTTTGAGGAAGGCCGCGATCTGCGGCTGCCACGAGTTCATGCGCCGAGTCTGTCACGGGTGTGTAACAGCAGTGAACAGGCGTTCGTCGACGTCCCAGATCTCACCGATGTCCTGCGGCCGGTTGTCGACCCCATTCAAGAGGTCACCGGCCGCACCAGCACCGAGGAGGTTGTCCATGTCCGAGAAGAACTACCGCACCATCGCCATCCGGCTCGATGAGTCGCTGCACGCGCAGATCTCGCTCGTCGCCCAGTTGGATGGGGTCACCCTGGTGGACGCCATCAGGGAGGCAATCCAGACACACATCACCGCCAAGCGTGGTGAGGGCGACCTGGCCAGCCGCGCCGCCGCGGCGCTCGAGGAGATCGAGCGGGAGAGCGCAGCCCGCCGTCAGGCGATCCAGGCGCTCTTCGGTGGCGAGGAGCCGGAGGTTGCCCCGCCCGTTGAGATCCGGCCGGTCAAAGGCCGCCCCGGTCGCAGGGGAGGCGATGAGTCCTCGTAGACGGTCCCCGTGCGGTGGAGGGTTGCGATTTTGCAACTCTCCACCGCCAGCCCCTTTTAGCTGTCTTGCCACCTTTGACTTAGTTACGCGGCAGGTAGTGCCTTCTGTTTGGTTAATGTTCGCGTAACGGTCATGGTTGCATCTTCGTTCAACTAAGCAGACAATACCAATATGGAAATGACGAAAGGAGTACTAACTAAGATGCCAGTAAATAAAGACCTTGGTCAGCTCATCCGGCAACACCGATTAGAGGCTGGTATCACCCTGCCGGAGCTGGCCGCCAGGATCGGTATTCATAAGGGCTCACTGCACCGTATCGAGGCGGGCGGCGTGGCTCAGCCCAAACCTGAGCTCCTGCAGCGGGTGGCAACCGCCCTTGGTACCGAGGTCGAGGACTACATGGCCCTGGCCGACTACGCCGTAGGCCTTCCCAGCCTCACGCCGTACCTGAGGGCCAAGTACGAAGCCACTCCCGACGAAGCAGCGCAGGTCGAGACCTACTTCCGCTTCCTACGCCGTTCCCGTAATGAACAAATAAGCGACGACACCGATCACGACCAGGCCGTCGCCTAACCATCCTAAAGGAGGAACCCAATGCCCGAGACTCAATCCCATAACACTCATGTCCGCTGGCGCAGCATCACCAGTGAACTGCGCTCCCTCATGCCGCCCCGGCCCCTGCGTTACGCGGAGGCCCTGACGGTGGCGGAACTTCAAGCCAACCGGCTTCTTAGTCGCTCCGACATCACCGAGGCGCCGACTCCCAACCTCATCATCAGCGAGCTGCCCCGCATCGAAGTCGACCACGCCGACAACCTGCCGATCTCCGGCTACACCCAGTGGGAGAACGGCCGTTGGCACATCGTCATCAACCGCAGCGACTACCCGCTGCGACAGCGTTACACCTTGGCTCACGAATTCAAGCACCTACTCGACCATCCATTTATTGGTCGTGCCTACCGTGAGATCAAGATCCCGACGCCGGAGGAGACGGCCGAGAAGGTCGCTGACTACTTCGCCGCCTGCCTGCTCATGCCCAAGGCCTGGGTCAAGGCCACCTACTGCCGCGAGGCCATCCAGGACCCGAAGCGTCTGGCCCGGCACTTCTCAGTCTCCGAGGCGGCGATGCGGCGGCGGCTGAGAGAACTCGGCCTGACCGAACCCGTCCCCCGTCACGATCCCCGCTACCACCGCTCCTTGGCGCTCGTCGCCGCCTAGAGCACCAACCATGCAGCTAATCCCTACCAATAAGGAGGTCACCATGCCCACTACATCCACGCCCACTACCTCGACTCTGAGAGCCACCGTCACGGCCCCCGAGGCCTTTCGTGCCCTTGGTATCAACCGCACCACCGGCTATCGCCTGATTGCCGACGGCACCTTTCCGATACCCGTTATCCGTCTTGGTCGGCAGATTCGCATCCCCGCGGCCGCCCTCGAGCGGCTGCTTGATACCGGCGTGGCCGCCGCTTCCGAAGGATCCGCCTTCGGGAACAGCGCTCCCGCCGAACCCGGCGGGAGCCGACCCGACAAGGAGCCCGACTAACCATGCAACGAGGAAGCTTGCGTAAACGCGGATCCACCTGGACCGCCTACTACTTCACCCAGATCGACGGCCGGCGTGTCCAGCGCGCCAAGGGCGGCTTTCGCACCAAGGCGGAGGCGCAGAGCCACCTCAACGAGGCTCTGGCGCAGATCCAGCGCGGCGAGTATGTCGAGCCGGTCAAGCTGACGCTGGGTCAGTACCTCATGGAGCGCTGGCTGCCGCTGATGGAGCACAGCCTGCGACCGTCGACCCTCTCCAGCTACGAGACGATCGTGCGGCTGCACGTCATGCCCCGGCTGGGCGACGTCCCGCTCCAAGCCCTGACGGCCGACCAGCTCGACGGCTTCTACGCTGAGCTGCTGCGTAGCGGCCGGCGCAACGGCGTCGTTGGCAGTGGTCTCTCCCCCAAGAGCGTGCGCCATGTCCACACGCTGCTGCAGAAGGCCCTCAGAGACGCCGTCCGCAAGCGCCTCATCACCCGAAACGTGGCCGTGGACGCCGACCCGCCCAAGCTACGGCAGGCAAGCAGCCCCGAGATGAAGACCTGGACGGCCCCACAGCTGCGCCAGTTCCTGGGCGGCATGAGCGACCATTCCCTCGCTGCGGCTTTCACGTTGGCCGCCACCACCGGCATGCGCCGCGGGGAAGTCCTGGGTGTTCGCTGGCGAGACATTGATCTCGCCAAAGGTCAGCTGGCAGTACGCCAGACCGTCCTCAACGTTCGCTACGGCGTCGTCGTGGGCGCTCCGAAGACGCCGAGAAGCCGGCGGACGCTGGCTCTAGACAGCCGAACCGTCGCTGTCTTGACCGAGCACCGCGAGACCCAAGCCGAGCTGAAGCGCCTGGTCGGGGAGCGCTACGTCGACCAGGACTTCGTCTTCACGAGACCGGACGGCTCACCGATCCATCCCGACTACCTGTCCCAAACCTTCGAGCGCTCCGTGCGCAGACTCGGCCTCCCCAAAATCCGTCTCCACGATCTCAGGCACACGCACGCCACCCTTGGGCTTGCTGCCGGGGTCCCCGCCAAAGTCATGTCCGAACGTCTCGGTCACGCCACCGTTTCCTTCACCCTGGACGTCTACACTCACGCGATCCCCAGCATGGGCGCCGATGCGGCACAGCAGGTGTCGGATCTCATTTTTGGCCAGGACTAGGCACGGCCGCGCTCGAAAAAAGCCCCCTTCGATATCCGGAGGGGGCTGTGTTGCGGCGGCGTCGACGTCAGTCTGCACTTGGCCTGGCCGCGGGAGTTCGCCGCCAAGGGCACGCCTGATCGACTGGAACACGCCACCGTCTCCCAGCCTTGGGCGCAGTAGCCTCACGCACACTTCGGATCTCACTCTTCATGACTCTGTGCCTTCCAAGGAGTCGCGCCAGCGACGGGTGTTCGAATCCCAGATCAGTCGGCCAGACGGTGCTGCCGGCAAGTCATGTTCAAGTTGACGGTACGCCTCAGCAGGCAGGTTCCCCTCGATGGCCACGTCAATCGTGCCATCGGTAACGATGAGCTGACGTTGGCTGCCAATCCGGGCGATGCGTTTCCTAAGCCACTCGTCCGTTCGCTCGGCTTGAAGCTGGCCGAAGCGAGCGAGAAAGCCGGCTGGACCCGCTATCACCAGGGCAAAGAAAGCGCCGCCCTCGGCCGACGCGGTGAGAGCAACGAGCCTCTCCCGTACCTCGACGTTCCAACCTGCAGCCGCAAAGGCATGTCTGAGGGTCTCTACCTCTTCGTTTCTATCGTCCATCGGAACCTGTTCTTCGGTGTCAGCGCTTTAGATCGGATCCTTGGTCTGGCCTATTTCGTGGTGGTCCCGGGGACGCAGTCAAGTGCCTCGTGGCTCATCGTGGTCATCGAAGATGAGGTCCGAGATTTGCTGTGCTGCCTCGACGTCCGAACTCGGAAGACCGCGGGTGTAGGCGTTCTTCTGAAGGTGCGGCTCTTGGATCGCCCAGACCTTCAGGCCGTCCCGAGATACGCCCGTGCGGACTGGGACCTTGAGACGACGGCCGGCGATGCGAGCCGCACGGCGCCACAGGTCGAAATCCTCGATAGCATTGGCGTCGCAGACCAGCGTCTCGTGAATCTCTAACTCTACCGCCAGCTGGACAACGAGGCCGGTGAGACGTCGGTCCTCGGCCGTATCGGTGTGATGTGTTCCCATGAGACCTCCCTTGTTGACAAATCGTTGACAAGAGGGGTCCGACGGAGACGACCGGCGGACGGAAGAGTCTGAAAAAGCCCTCTGTAGTGCACTTTCTTGGTGGCGGGGGCAGGATTTGAACCTGCGACCTTCGGGTTATGAGCCCGACGAGCTACCAGACTGCTCCACCCCGCGCCGCTACGCCAATGATACCAGCCCGGGGACGGCGGGGGCCCCGGCTGCGTTCGGGCAGGATCAGGCAGACGACGAGGTGGCGCCGGGGGCGCTCGTCGTGGTGGTCGATGCCGGGGCCGTGGTGGTGGGGGCCGGGCCGGGAGACGCGGGCGGAGATGTCGCCTTCTCGGCCTGGTCCAGCTGGCCGAGCAGACTGGCGATCGTGTCGTTGGCCGCCTTGTAGCCACCCAGGTCGCCCGCCTTGAGGGCAGCCTGGGCCTGGCTCTCGGCCGCTTGCAGCTGGCCGATCAGCTGGGACACCGTGGCCGACTTGGGTGGCGGCCCAGAGGTGGCGGCGCCTGCGGCCATGGGCGTCCCGCCCAGGCCGGGTATCGGTGATCCCAGGACGTCGGCCAAGGCGTCGGCCAGGGTGGGCCGCATGGCCACGTTGTTCCCGTTCACCACGATCAGGTACTTGAACTCGGGGAGGGGGTTCTGGGTGGACTCGGTGTAGAGCGAGCGCACGTAGACCAGCGACTGGTCGATGGGCAGCATCAGCACGCTGCCCAGCTGCACGCTCGACCCGTGCTGGTCCAGAAGGCTTATCTGCTGGGCGATCGAGGGGTTCGAGCTGATGATGGAGTTGATGAGCGCCGGCCCGTTGATCTGCTGGCCGCGAGGCGTGACGAAGACCCTCAGGTTCCCGTAGTTGGCCGGATCGCTCTGGGCCACCAGGAAGGCACTCAGGTTCTGCTGCTGGTCGTTCTGCGACACCGGCACGTACGGTTGGAGGATGTTGAACGACAGGCCCGAGTCGCCAGGCAGCCGCATCTCCTGGTAGATGGGGCTCATCCGCTGGGTCTTCGCCGTGCCGACCTGGACTCCCTGGGCGTTGGTGCTCGCGGTGGTGGCCAGCGGCGACGAGGGGGACCCGGAGCCGGGATCCTGTGAAAGATCCCAGGCGTCGCCGGCATTGAAGAAGGCGGCCGCTCCGGTGATGTGGTACCGGCCGAACATGGTGGCCTGAACGGTGAAGATGTCCTCGGGATAACGCAGGTGGGCTCTCAGGGCGGCGCTCATCTGGCTGGCCGACGTGAACAGATGAGGGAAGGCCTTGGAATAGGCCTGCAGGATCGGGTCGTGGGGCTGCCACTTGTAGAACGTCATCGACCCGTTGTAGGCGTCGATGACGACCTTGACCGAGTTGCGAACGTAGTTGAACGACGTACCACCCAAGTCGCTGTTCGGGTTCACCGCCGAGGTGTTGGCCAACTGGGAGTAGGGATACTGGCTGGTCGTGGTGTAGGCATCCTGGATCCAGTAGAGCTTCCCGTCGGGTAGCACTACCGGATAGGGGTCGGAGTCGAACTGCAGGAACGGGGCAGCTTTGCGGACCCGTGCCCCGATATCGCGCACGAACATCACCCGGGAGTGGCTGTCCACCAGGCTGGAGATCAACGGGTTGATATCGCCGAACCGCAGGGCAAAGGCAGCCCGGCGGAACAACGAGCCGGCTTGTACCCCCCCGCTGCCGGCGTAGTTGCTCTCGCTGGTGTTACCAGCACGGTCCTGGTAGTCGATCTCCTTCTGCTTGGTGTCGGCAATGACATATCCGGGGTTGTTGAGACCGAAATATACCGACGGCTGAGTGACCTTGGGCAGCCCGGCCACCGAGCTGGGCGGCACATCATAGATGTCAAAGCTCGGGTTGCCGTCCGGAGTGGCCGTATTGGCCGGTGACAGCACCAGTCCATATCCGTGGGTGTACTGGAGGTGCAGGTTGACCCACGACTGGGCAGGCAGGTCAGCGGCATTGAGCTGCCGGACGGCGACAATGGCCGGGGTGGGCTGACCGCCCACCGGGTAACGATCCAGCGCCAGCTCGTTGAACTGGTAATAGGAGCGGATGTCCTGCAGCTTCTCGTAGGTCTTCAGGGCGAAGTTGGGATCCCACAGCCTCACGTCCGAGAGCGTGGGCACCTGTCCAGCCAACTGGTCGGGGCTCAGGCTGGCCGAGCCGCTGAACCCGGTCGTGGTCACATTGGAGATGTTGTAGGCAGATCGGGTAGCTTGAATGTTGCGGGCAATATAGGGGCCCTCGAGCGCGTTCTGGGCTGGCTGTACCCGGAACTGCTGAATGAAGAAGGGATAGATGGCCCCCACCACCACCGAGATAAATGCCCATAGTCCTACACCGATTACCGGCAGCACCCAACCCTGGCGTCGGATGTTGATCACAAATATTACGAAGGCTGCCAATGAGATCACGATCAACAAAGTGAGGGCCGGCAGTTGGGCATGAACATCGGTATAGCCCGCGCCATTGACGTAGCCGCGAGTGGAGAGGTCGAGCTGGTAGCGTTGGAGGTAGTACCCGACCGCCTTGACCAGCGCGATGAGGCCGAGAAGCAGTGAGAGATGCGCTTTGACCTGGGGGCTCACCCGCTGACCGGGCCCTTGGACTCGGATTCCCCCGTTGAGGTAGTGGGAGGTCGCCGTGACCAATGCGATGACCACCAAGGTGATGAAAGCCCAGCCTACCAAGAAGGATAAAAAGGGTAGGGCGAAGACGTAGAAGCCGACGTCTCGGTGAAACTGAGGGTCTTTCAGGTGGAACGGGACAGCATTGCGAAAAAGGATCCAGTTGTTCCATTGGCTGGCGGCCCCAGTCCCTACGAACAGGGCGAACACCAGGGAGACAATGGCGCGCACAGCCCGCCGGTGGGGGGCAACCGTGTCCCGGTAGCGCCGCACCAGCTCGTCCTCGGGCCCGAGGGGGCGGAAGCCGCCGGCCAAGCGGTCCGCTATGGCCAGGTTGAGCCACAGGGCGGCAAAGAAGATGGCAATGAAGACCACGGCCAGCACCACCTTGGCTCCGATCACCCCGCTCCAGACGCTGGTGAGGTGGATCGAGCCGAACCACAGGTAATCCGTGTAGAAGCCAGCCAGCCCACGCAGCGAGAGCAGCACCACGATGATGACCACCGCCGCCGCCACGATGGCCAGCCGAGTCCGGGGCACTCGCCGACGCACGCGCGGAAAGCCGGTGGATCGGGCCATCGGAGCTGATCCTACCGACGAGGCTGGGGGACCAACAGGCAGCGGCACCCGGCATGGGCGGGTGGGTGAGGCTGCCCCGTCGGATAGGGATCGCCCGCCGCTACCGGTCCGGCCAGAGCGTTGTCGTCACAGTCGGGGCACTTGCCGCCCCCGTCGTGCACCACCCAGCGCAGCAGGGTCCCCGCTGACGTGCCGGACAGCTCTCCACGGGCAAAGGCGGCCAACGCCGCGTCCGCGGCCTGCGCCTCGATCCTGTGCCCCTTCCACTCGCGGTAGGCCGCTCCTGCCCGCTCGACCAGGACGGACGGGTCGTCGGCGGACGACTCGGCCACGACCCGCTCCAACTGGCGGCGCAGTGGCTCCACCACGGCCTCGGCCAGACCCACCGCCAGAGCCTCGACCTGAGCGGCGTCTGGCTCCTTGGGAGCACCTGCGAACGCGGCACCGGCCTGGGCAGCTTCGCCCAACGCCTCTACCGACACCTCCCGGTAGCGCCCTTCCTGCTCGGCCTGCGTGGGCAGTAGCCCCCCAGCTGCCGCTTCCGTGGCCACGCCAGGGTCCCCTGATCGCCTCGGCGCGGATGCCTTCACCCGTAGACGGTCCAGCACGTCATTGTGCTCGTCCTGCAGAGCCCGTTTCAGCCGACGCGCCAGGCGGGAGCTGATCGGATCGACGATGGCGTTGCGCCGTTCGACCAGGAGCTGGTCATCAACCGAGTCACCGGCAGTGACTTCCTGCTCGGGCCGGGAAGGGTGCCCTTCCTGGCTGGCATCCTCCCCGTCCTCGGAGTCGGCATGCGCCTCCCGTTTGCCATTCGCGCCTACCGGACGGGCGAGGTTGCCGTCGCCGACGCCACCTTCGCCGGTGTCCCTGCGATCACTCGACTCGTCTACCAGCTCTGGCGTCAGTTCCTGCAAGCTCGGATCCTCGTCCGCTGGCGCCAAGGCGTCAGGCGCCTCCCGACCGGTGTCCACCATCCTCTCGGCTGTCACCACCTCGGCTGCCTGAGCCGCCCGTATGCGGGCAAACAGCGCGTCGACATCGGTTCGACCGGGCGAGGCAGATGGTCCGATGAGGGGATCGCGGTCCGTCTGGGGGGGGGTTCGAGCGTATGAGTGGTCAGGCGGCGCTTCGCGGTCGAGACGGGAGGGCTCCTGCGGGGGGCCCGCCTGGTCGAGCGGCGCTTCCTCCTGCGGTGGCCCGGCCTGGTCGAGCGGCGCTTCCTCCTGCGATGGGCCCGCCTGGTCGAGCGGCGCTTCCTCCTGCGGTGGCCCGGCCTGGTCGGATGCAGCTGGCTCGTCCGGTGGCCCGGCCTGGTTGGATGCAGCTGGCTCGCCGTCTGTCCCGGACGGCGGCGCCCCGGTTGGTCGATCGGGGCCGGGTCGGTCCAGCCCGGGCAGCAGCACCGCCGAGGGCTGGCCCTCTCGCCTGCGATCGAAGCCCTTGGGGCCCAGCCGGGAGGCAGGGGCTTGATCGAGGCTCCTGGCCATCTGCTCGGGGGTGACATCCGGTTCAACCGAGGCGCGCCGGGCGGCGGCCTCGGCCGCCCTCCGAGCGCCGGTCTCGGCGTTGCCGAGGTTCTCGACCAGCTGGTCAAGGGTGCGTTGACCCTCCCTGAGGATGTCCATCAGGGTCTCCCGGCCGGCCCCGAGCTGCTCCACCTGGGTATTGAGAACCCGTCGACGCCGGGCCAGGTCGGACAGGACCTCGACCCGTTGCTCCTTGGCCTTGCGCAGCATGGCCTCGGCATCGACGGTGGCGGCACGGCGAATCTCTGCACCGGCCCTCTCGGCCTCGGCGGTGCGTTCAGCCAGGACTGCCTCGGCTGCCTCCAGGACGCGGCCAGCCTGGCCGGTCGCGGCTTCCACCGCGGCCGCCCTGTCCCGCTCGGCCGCGGCCATCAGCTCCGCCGCCGCGTCGTGCGCACTCTGGAGGATACGAGCAGTCCCCTGTCCAAGGGCGGCGGCCAGGGCGGTCTCGTCCGACTCGGGATTGAGCAGGCGCCGCTGGGCGTCGCCCAGTTGCTGGCGCAGCTCCGCTTCTCTCTCCGCGCTGCGGACCACGTCGGCCGCCACCCGCTCCAGGAAGGCACGTACCTCGCCGGTGTCGAATCCTCGCCTCACCTTGGCGAACGTCCGGCGAGCGACCTCGTCGCCAGTCAGCGCCGGTGGGGGGATCGGGGCGGGGTCCTCGTCTGCCATGACTTGAGCCTACGACGCCTCGCGCCCTGGCCGAGAGCCTTCCGAGCTTCCCGTGGTGGCCCCAGCAGCGTCCTGCCTGCGTCCGGCTTCCCCAGCATCACCACCGGCGACGGGCAGCACGATGGAGAACCTCGATCCCCTGCCGGGCCTCGACTGAAAGGAGAGGTGGCCACCATGGCTGACCGCCACCCGCTGCACCATCGACAGACCCAGGCCGAGGCCACCATGCTGGCGGGTGTCGGATGCATCGCCCTGGGCGAACTCGCCGAAGACTCGGCCTGCCTCCTCGGCTGACATCCCCTTGCCCTTGTCGCTGACCGAGATCTCCACCATCCCGTCGGCCTGGGAGGCCCGCGTCACGACCTTGCCCCCCCCAGGGGAGAACTTCACCGCGTTGTCCACCAGCTCGTCCAGGGCCAGTGCCAGCCACCGACGATCGGCGAGCAGGGTCGGCAACTGCCGCCCGAGCCGCTGTACCACGACCTGGCCATTGGGCAGCCGCTCGTTCCAGCGCTCCAGAAGGTCGTTGATCACGGCCCGGAGGTCGACGGGCTCCAGGTTCAAGTTGAAGCCCCCGGAGCCCGTCGAGGCGAAGAATTCGAGCATCTCGACGGTGCGCAGGAGGCGCTTGGACTGGACCAGGATCTCTGCTTGCCAAGCGGTGGCCTGCTCCACATCTACCCTGCGTCGAGAGAGAAGCTCCGTGAACCCCATGATCGCAGTCAGGGGAGTGCGAAGCTCGTGGCCGATCCGCGACAGGAACTCCGTCTTCATACGCTCCACCTCCCGCTCCCGGCGTTGGTCACGCACGACATAGACACCGCCGGCGGGCTTGGACGCCGAGCCTCTCAGGGGGCCAGCCGAGACCGACACCGGTACCGCCTCACCGTCGGGACGATCGACCCAGCCCTGGGCGGTCCACCGGTTGGCTGGCACCTCACCCAGGGGCTGATCCGAAGCGCTCCGGTCGTCTGCCCGCATGAGGATCACCTGGTCGACCGGCCGGCCGACGGCAGCCGCTGCCTTCGTACCCACCAGTGCCTCGGCGGCGGCGTTGAAGTCCGTGATCAGGCCGTCGGCGTCCACTGCGATGAGCGCCTCGCCCATGCCGGCCACGATCGCCTCGAGCCGGTCACGAAGGCGTGCCTCGTCACGGGCCGCCTGGCGCAGGGCAGCCTCCTTGTCCTCGATCGAGGCGGCCATGAAGTCGAAGGCGCCTCCGAGAACACCCACCTCGTCGTCGGAGATGAACCCCACCCGCACCTCGGGATCACCCCGCTGGACGGCGTCCACGGCAGTCGTCAGCCGACGCAGGCCGGCACCGATCCGGTCGCCGACGAAGGCGGTGAACAGGAGAGCCAGGACAGTCCCTCCCAGTGCGATGAGGAAGAGGGTGCGGAACAACGAGGCTTGCGTCTCGTCGACCACCACGGTGGGTGTCGATGCGACCAGAGCCATGACAGGCCGGCTGCCCCCGGTCAGGGACACCGGCTGCACCGCCACGAACCGGCCCCCTACCATTCCCGATGCCTGCTTGGTGCTGCCGTCGAGCACCGGCCCGACCAGGGGGCCGAGCGATCTCTGGCCGACCAGGGCGCCGCCGTGGCTAAGGATCCCGTGGGCATCGGCCAGCGCCAGCGACAGTGACGGGTCGTCCTGACGCCGGCCGTCGAGGTAGTTGCCGTCCAGCTCCTGGACGACCACAGAGGCACCCGACACCTGGTTGATGACGGTCGGCTCGGCGACCACGGCCAGCGGACGTCGATCCACCACCGCCTCTGTTGCCGTCTCCGTCTGGGTGGAGATGGCCCTCTTGACCACCTGGGAGCCGGCCAAGCCCCTGGCGACCGAGAAGCCCAGGCTCCCACCGGGGGCCAGAGTGGGTGACTCGCCGACCATGTAGCCACCGCTGGCTATGAAGACCCGGCCCAGGCCGGATGACAAGGGGAAGAAATCACTCGAGACCTGCGGAAGGTACGCCTGGATGCAAATAGCCGCCTCCTCCCCGCTGCAATAGCCTTCCAGCAGCGCCCTGGTCTGCCAGGCCGATGCGATCAGACCCTGGGTAACGGCCGTGGCATTGGCAGCCTCCGAGACGGCGCGGGTGTCAAGACGGCGCACGGCATCGTCTCGCACCGTAGACGACAGCACCTCGGACAGGGCTACCGAGAGGATCAGCACCAGCAGCAGCAGGGCGGCGGCGGCGCTGGACACCACCCTGGCCGCAATGGCGCGCCGGCTGGCTCGCACCAGCATGGCGCCCAAGGCCAAGGCGCTGATCCCCAGCAAGCCGGTGCTGGCCAGGTCGGCAGGCCCGACCGCCGCCCCCAGGGCGATGGCTACGGCCAGGAGGACCAACCCGAGCCAGAGCAGCCGACGAGCGACTCGGCCGGCGTCCCATCGCCAGGAGCCGGCCACCAACAAGGCGAGACCGATCACCCTCAGGCCCACCACCGCCGGGTCGGTGCCCCGCTGGACCAGCAGGGAACCGTGCAGCAGCGCGGCGGCTCCCTCGCCGCAGAAGCCGGCCCCCAGCGCCAATGCTCCGAGCCGCGAACGGCTGAGCAGCTCACTGCGCAACACGATCACGGCCAGGCCGGCTGCCGATACCAGGAAGGTGGCGAACTCGGCGGCGAACTGGAACTGGACGGACGGGGATGGCATCGCCGGTCAGCTCAGACGACGTCGGGAAGGGACACCAAGGATCACCCTCGGCTGGTGGCTGGGGGGGCGGGAAGGGACCGGACATTGCCACCCGCGGCGCCGAGGGCGGCCAGGGCGTCGTCGAGGGACTTCACCGAGATCACCCGCAGATGCGGCCCGGCGTGAGCCTTGGCCTGCGCGTAGTTGGCCGACGGGACGAGGAAAACGGTTGCGCCGGCAGCGCGGGCTGCATCTGCCTTCTGGGCCACCCCGCCGATCTCGCCTACCGAGCCGTCGGGAGCAATGGTCCCGGTGGCAGAGATGCGATGGTCACCCGTGATGTCACCGGGTGTCAACTCCTGGACGATCGCCAGAGCAAATGCCAACCCGGCTGATGGCCCACCGATATTGGCCGAGTCGATCTTGACGGGAAAAGGAAGATCGTAGCTGTTGTGCGCCTCGAGGCTCACGCCGATGAAGGCCACCTCCTTACCATGATCCCGGTGGGCCCCCAACGTAATGGCCACGTTCCGGGCGTGTGATCCGTCCACTGGATGCACCCTGAGGTGGATGACCTGACCCGGCGAATGGCGACGGGTGTCCGTCACCACGTCGTCCGCCGAAGGCGTCGACTGGCCGTCGACCGAGGTGACGACATCACCTACCTGAAGGCGTCCGTCGGCGGGCGAGCCCGGCTCAACCTGGTTGATGATGGCACCACCTGGCGTGATGCCCACCGCGTAGCCGAGGCGCCGCAGGGCTGCCACTCGGGCGGACAGGGTGGAATCGAGCATCGCCAGCGCGTCCTGGGCGCCAAGCTGGCTGGGCGGCGTGGAGCCCAGGATGGCGTTGGCCGACACGACCTGAGTGTCCGATCGTAGAGTATCGGGGATGAAGTCGACCAGGCGGACGCGGCTGAGAGACACGTCAGTGAGTAGGATCTCCCCCCGGCTGGGATGATCCATGCCCGCCGGCACCGTCACCAGGGGTACTCCGCCGCATGCGGCACTATAGGAAGCTCTGACGAGCGTATTCACGACACATGCCGATCCCGGCATCAAAGCGTAGTAGTTGAGCTGGATCGAGAACGATATGCCCACCAGGACGGCCAGTAGCACCACGACTGCCACCAGCGCTCGCAGCCGGCGTCTTCGGCGAGGCGGCAACGGGCCGCTATCTCGCCTGCCGGGCTGTATCATCGGGTCGAATCGTGCTCACGTCTGGGATCTGCTCCTCTGTCGTAGCGGCAGGAGAGAGCCTGGTCGGCCTGCCACGACCGGGGGACAGCCTGCCATGGAAGGGCCCAGTTGCCGCAGCGGACCAGCGGCCCCATTAGGCCCCCATTAGGATCAGCTTGCCCATAATGGACACGGAATCCGAGGGGACAGAGCGCCCGGCGCCGCCGGGGGAAGGCAACGACTGTCGGCCGCCCGCTCAGCGGGCGCGACCCAGCATCCTCGTATCCGAGCTGACCAAGGGGCCGCTCATGCTGGCGCCCGGGCCCCCAGCGACGTCATCTGCACCGCCATCTTCCCCGCTGCTGCCAGCCGAGGCCCCGGTCCCGCCGGCCGAGCCAGCCGTCCTGCCGGCTGAGCCAGCCGTCCTGCCGCCCGAGCCAGCCGCTCCCCCAAGGACCTCTCCCCGCCCAGCTGGCCCGCCGACCTCGCCTCCTCCGCCGCCCGCTCCGCCGACAGCCCCGCTGACGCACCCGTCTCCGCCACGGCAGCCCCCGCCGGCCCCGGCCCCGCCAGGCCCGCCAGCCCCGACAGCCCCGCTGACGCACCCCTCTCCGCCGCCACAGCCCCCGCCGGCCCCGGCCCCGCCGGCCCCGCCGGCCCCGGCCCCGCCGATCACTGCCGGGCCACCGCCGGAGTCGTCCCCGCCGGCGCCCGCAAGGCAAGCGCCAACGGTCCCGATCCCCCAGCCGGCCCCTCCTCGCTACCGGCCCACCGCCCCCGCCGCCAAGGGTCGCCACCTGGCCCGGAGCTGGGATGCCAACTTCACCATGACCCCGCGTCTGCGCTCGGCTGCCTTGCTGGCGGGATTGGCTGGCCTGGTCGGGGTGGCGGCGGCGGTCGTGCTCATCGCGGTGGCGGTCCTCCTCGTGCAGCTGCTCGCCCGTGCCGCCCACTGACTCCGTGCCGCCCACTGACTCCGTGCCGCCCACTGACTCCGTGCCGCCTACTGACTCCGTGCCGCCCACTGACGCCACCGTCGAGGTGGCCAGGCGCCGACGCCGGGTGGCGTTGGCCGGGCACCGCGGCGACGAGGGCGCCGCCCGGGCTCACCTCGACGACCCCGTCCCGGGAGTCCGTGCCACCGCTCTGGGAGCATTGAGCCGCATCCAGCGCCTGAGCGCCGCCGACCTGGCCGGCGCCCTGGGCGACCCAGCCGCGGCTGTGCGGCGACGGGCCTGCGAGCTGGCGGCAATCCTGCCCGACGCCGACCCCGAGCCGGCCCTCTCCGACCCGGACCCGGCAGTCGTCGAAGCGGCCGCCTGGGCCATCGGCGAGCGAGCCGACCAGCGATCGGTCCCCGCCCTGGCCAGGCTGGCTGCCACCCATCCCGAGCCGGCCTGCCGGGAATCCTCGGTGGCCGCCTTGGGGGCCATCGGGGACAGACGAGGCCTCCCGGCCATCCTGGAGGCGCTCCGCGATCGGCCGACCGTGCGCCGACGGGCGGTGATCGCCCTGGCTCCCTTCGAGGGCCCCGAGGTGGAGGCGGCCCTGCAGCGGTCACTCGGTGACCGGGACTGGCAGGTGCGCCAGGCCGCCGAGGACCTTATCTTTCCGCGCCCATGAACATCACCTTCAGCGAATCGAAGGCCTCCAGGCAGCGTCCGGCGCCCAGTGCCACGCACTCGAGGGGAGCCTTCACCACCCGCACCGGCGTCTCCGTCTCCTCGGAGAACCGCCGGGCCATGCCCGGCAGCATGCCACCGCCGCCCGTGAGATGGATGCCGTCGAGGATGAGATCCTGGGCCAGCTCCGGCGGGGCCTTTCCCAGGCACTTGACCACCGAGTCGACGATCGCCCCGATGTGCTCGTCGGTGGCCAGGCGAACCTCGGCCGGGGAGAGGATCACCGTCTTGGGCAGCCCCGACATCAGGTCCCGGCCCCGGACCTCGGCCTTGACCTCGTCCTCCAGGGGCCGGGCCGAGCCGATGGCCAGCTTGATCTCCTCGGCCGTCCGCTCGCCGATGGCGATGCCGTACTCCCGGCGCACGTAGGTCTGGATGGCTCCGTCGAAGTCGAAGCCGCCCACCCGGAGGGGCTCGAGGGCGACGATGCCGCCCAGCGAGATGACGGCTGACTCGGTGGTCCCTCCTCCGATGTCGATGACCATGTTCCCGCGCGGCTCGTCTATCGGCAGTCCGGCACCGATGGCGGCGGCCACCGGTTGCTCGATCAGGTATGCCCCGGCTGCGCCAGCCCGGCGGGCGGCCTCCTCGACGGCTCGGCGCTCGACCTCGGTGATGGCCGAGGGCACGCAGATGAGGACGCGGGGCCGGTTGTAGCGCGACACGCCGCTGCGCTTGAGCAGCAGGCGGATCATCCGCTGGGTGATGTCGAAGTCGGTGATGGCACCCTTGCGCAAGGGCCTGACGGCCACGATGTAGCCAGGGGTGCGGCCGATCATCTGCCACGCCTCCTGGCCCATGGCCAGCACCTCCTCGGTGCGGGAGTTGAAGGCGATGACGGTCGGCTCGTTGAGAACGATGCCCTTGCCACGCGCATAGACAAGGGTGTTGGCGGTTCCGAGGTCGATGGCCAGGTCTCTAGCCAGCCCGACCTCCACGGCGGGACCGGCCCCGATCGTCCTGGGACCGGTACTCGGGCGCCAGGGCCTGCAGCTCCCGGGAGAACTCCTCGATGCCGGACTCCAGCGAGCGGGGTCTACGCCCCCGGGCGGCCATGGCGGCAAAGGCCACCAGCACCAGGACCACGGGGACTGCCACGTACAGCAGGTTCGTCACGCCGGCGCAGTCCCTTCCACCTCGTCTCCTTCCACCTCGTCGATCGGGTGAGCGGCCAGCGACCAGCCCGAGCCACCTTCCCAGCTCTCCCGCTTCCAGATGGGCACTGTCGTCTTGACCGTGTCGATGCAATACCGGGCGGCCTCGAAGGCAATGCCTCGGTGGGGAGCCGACGCCACCACCGCCACCGAGGTCTCGGTCACCGCCAGCTCACCCGTGCGATGCAGGATCGCCAGCCGGCCCAGCTCGGGCCAACGGCCCCGGGCGCTGGCGGCGATCGCCTCCAGGCGGGGCGTCACCTGCTCCCCGTAGGCCTCGTACTCGAGTCGGAGCACGCCTGGACGTCCCTCGGCGTGGTCCCTGACGGTGCCACTGAATGCCACCACTGCCCCACAGTAGGGCCGCACTGCCCAATCGAGCAGCGTGGCCACCGGCAGGGGGCTCGCCGTGAGGTCGACCCAGTCTTCCCCGACGGGCGCGCTGGCCTGCTCAGACAGGTTGGTCACCCCGTCATGCTAAGTCTTCTGGCGGGGCTCAGGGCGTCGAGTGACGAGCAGGGCTGCGGCGAGCTGTCCATCCCGGCGAGCTGCCCGGCGAGCTGCCCGGCGACCCGCCCGCCGCCGCGGCGGCCGTCGGCGGCGGTGGCGACGCCTCTCGGAGGTGGTCCACCGATATCCTCGACCACCATGACACTGGACGGCAGGGACCTCGAGGATCCCGACGACGAGCCGTACCGGCCGTGGCTGCCCCCCGAGGACCGGCTGTGGCGTCACCCTTCTGAGATCTCGTCACCCTCTCCGCGTTCGGGTTGGCTGGGCCGCTCGGGACGCTGGACGCTGTTGGCCGTCGCCGGAGCAGTTGGCGTCATCGTGGTCAGCGGGCTCGTCGTCATCGCCGGGGGTCGGCCCACCGGCGGTGTTGCCGCAGGGGCCAGGCGCTCACTGCCTTCCCGGTCAGCTTCGCCCGGGGTGGCCACCACCTTGGCATACCGGAGCAGCGATCCGGCTGCGCCTGGCGTCACCACCGCCTCGGTACGGGCCAGTCAGAGCTTCATGAGCCTGGTCTCCCGCGTGCTCCCCTCCGTGGTGGCCATCCGGGTCAGCTCGCCACATGGGTCATGGCGAGGCTCGGGGGTGCTGCTGCGCAGCGACGGCATGGTGCTCACCACCCAGCGCCTGCTGGTCGGCGCCTCCAGCATCACCGTGGTCACCTCCGACGGCCGGACCCGGTCCGGCTCGATCGTGGGAACGGATCCGGACACCGACGTGGCCGTGGTCCGGTTCCCGGCTCGAGACCTGACGGCGGCCTCCTTCGCCCACGACCAGACGCTCACGCCCGGGCAGCTGGCAGTGGCCGTCAGTGCCGGTCAGCGGGGGAGCAAGCCAGCGGTCTCCATCGGCACCCTGCAGGCGCTGGGCGAGCAGGGAAACCTGCCTGGCGCGGGTGCGCTCGGCGTGGTCGGCACCGATGCCCCGTTGAGCAGCGACGAAGAAGGTGCCCCCCTGGTCGGCCAGGACGGCCAGGTCATCGGGATGGCCGCCATCTCGCCCTCGCCCGGCTCGGCCTCGACGGGCTCTGCGCCCTCGGGGTCTTCCCCGTCGTCGACCAAGGGCGGCCAGCCCCTGTGGTTGGCGACTCCCGGCGCCCTGGTCTGGGACACGGCCCAGCAGTTGATGGCCACCGGGCACGTGGTGCGGGCCTGGCTGGGCATCGAGGGAAGCGATGCCGGGTCGCCGGCCGGGCCCAACCAGCCGGCGGGCGCCAAGGTCACCTCGGTGAGCCCCGCAAGCCCGGCGGCGGCTGCTGGCTTGCAGGTTGGTGACGTCATCCAGGCGATCAACGGTCGGCCCCTGTCGTCCATGCTGGACCTGCGGGCGGCTCTTCGCCGGCTGAGCCCGGGCACCAAGGTGGTGCTTGGCGTGCAGCGCGGCTCCCAGGCCATCACCTTGCCTGCCACCCTGGCCAGCCAGTAGGCTGCTGGCCTGGGAGAAGGGCGGGCAACGGGCCTGGCCCCCGGTAGCATTTCAGTGTGAGCGAGGGGCCGTCAGCGTTCGGCGGAAGCGGTTTCTTCGGGAACCTGCTCGGCGACCTGCTCAAGGTCTTGCAGTCGGCCGGTCCCGTGCACTGGGAGCTCGCTGCTCAGATGGCCAACGGCGTGGCCACCGGCGGCCAACCGGAGGCCAATGTCGATCCCACCGAGCGCATCCGCCTGGAGGAGCTGGTGAGGGTGGCCGACCTCCACGTGGCCGACGCCACCGGCCTGTCCACCTCGTCCGGCGGGAAGCTGACGGTCGTGCCGGTCGGTCGGGGTGAGTGGTCGCGCCTGACACTCGAAAATTGGCGTCCGCGGCTGGACTCCCTCGCCCACTCGCTGTCGTCCGGCGGCCCTCCATCCGTCCCGCCTGACCTCGCCGACGTGAGCCCCCCCGGACCTGACCTGGCCAAGCTGGTGCAGGCCATCGGGCCGACCTTGCTGGGCATGCAGTTCGGGGCCACCATCGGCCACCTGGCCGAGCGGGCCATGGGACAGTACGAGCTGCCCATCCCGCGCCCGGTCTCGGACACGGTGGTGGTCGTCCCCGCCAACATCACTGCGTTCGCCACCGACTGGAGCCTGCCACCCGACGACGTCCGGCTCTGGCTGTGCCTGAGCGAGGTCACTCACCACGCCATCCTGGGCCGAGCTCACGTCCGGGCTCGCCTGGAGGAGCTGCTCGCCGCCTACGTCAGCGGCTTCCGGCTCGATCCAGCCAACCTGGAAGATCGCCTGGCCGGCATCGACCCGACCGATCCCACCTCCTTCGAGACGGCTCTGGGCGACCCGACTGCCCTGCTCGGCGAGATCCGCACCCCCGACCAGCTCCGGGTCGTCGCCCAGCTCAACTCCTTGACCGCAGTCCTGGAGGGCCACGTCGACCAGGTGATGGACACGGTGGGCAAGCGCCTGCTGGGTTCCTACGGAGCGCTCAGCGAGGCCTTTCGCCGCCGTCGGGTGGAACGCGGGCAAGGCGAGCGCTTCGCCGAGCGACTGTTCGGCCTCGACCTGGGCCAGGACCAGTTCGACCGCGGCAACGCCTTCATCCGGGGAGTCCTGGAACGCAACGGGGACGACGGGCTGAACCCGCTTTGGGCAGCACCCGAGAGCCTGCCCACACCGGCCGAGGTGGACGCCCCCGGACTGTGGCTGGCCCGCATCGGCCTGTCTGACTGAGCCGGGTGGTCGCGCCCGTCAGCTCGGCCCTCTCCCCATCGAGTCAGCTGCTCTCGTCGCCCTCGTCCAGGTCGGGAACGCCCAGGTCCCAGTCCAGCAGCAGGTTCTCCCGCTCGGCGTCGCGCACCACCCGCTCCCGATTGCGGCGGAACTGCGGGTCGTGAGGCGGCAGCAGCACCAGGCGGGCCAGGGCCCGCTGACGAAACTCCTCGATCAGCCCGCGGTCACCGAAGTCGGACTGGACATCCCAGTGGGGAGCCACCGGGCCCAGGTACACCACCCGGACGTGACCCCGCGGTGGCTGTGGCTCCCCGAGCTCCTCGGGTGTCTGGGACAACTGGCCTCCCTTGTCTGGCTCTGCCGGTCCGGCTCTGCCGGTCCGGCTCTGTCAGGCTCGCCGCTGGCGACCGCCAGGCCAGCCTACAGGCCGGGCGGACGGGAGCCGAGGGTCAAGGAGAGCCTCACTGTCTGGCTGCCCCGCATGACCGTGACAGCCACCTTGTCCCCGGGCTTGTGAGCCTCCACGTCGTTGAGCAGATCGGAATTGGTGGAGATTCCCTTGTCGTCGAGCGCGGTCACCACGTCGGCCACCCGCAGCCCGGCGCTCTGCGCTGGCGACCCAGGGGTGACGCTGACTACCACCGCTCCCTTGGAGGCGGCGAAGCCGTAGGTGGCACGCAGATCAGGCGTGAGCGTCTCGGCCTCCACTCCGAGAAAGGCCCGGGGCGGCGTGGACCTGCCGCTGCGCAGCTGGCCCAGCCGAGGCTTGATGTTGTTGATGGCTATGGCAAAGCCGACGTTCTGGGCGGGAGCGTTGCCGCCCGAGCTCTGGGCCACCGCCGTGTTCATGCCTATGACCTGGGCCTGGGCGTTGACCAGGGGACCGCCCGAGTTGCCCGGGTTGATGGGTGCGTCGGTCTGGATCACGTCGCTGAGGGTCTCGGTGGCGGCGGCCACGCCACCCCCGGCGGTGATGTTGCGGTGCTCGGCCGACACGATGCCCTCGGTGACGCTCGGCCCTCCCAGCAGAGCCAGCGCGTTGCCGATCGCCAGCACGCTGTCGCCGACCCGGGCGCCGTCCGAGTTGCCGAGCGTGACCGTGGGCAGGCCATGCACATTGTCGATCTTCACCAGGGCGATGTCGGCGGCCGCATCGGTCCCCACCACGTGGGCCGGCCGCTGGTCCTTCTGACCGTAGACGGTCACGTCCACCGCGGTGGCCCCGGCCACCACATGGTCGTTGGTGAGCACCTCCCCGTCGGGGCTGATGATCATGCCCGTCCCGGCTCCCTGGGCCGGCCCTCCCAGGCCGAGGGGGCCGCTGCCCGGCTTGAAGCCCTTGGTGCCAATGGACACCACGGCCGGCAGGACCCGCTGGAGCACGCCCTGGACGTCGCCCACCTTGGGCAGCAGGCTGGTGTTGGGGGCGAAGCCCTTGATGACCGTCTGCTGGTCGCGGTGGGCCAGCGCAGTGGCCACACCGCCCCCAGCCAGCCCCCCGACCAGGGCGGCCGCCACGGCCACGGTGACCCAGCTCCACAGCCGCCACCGCCTCACCCTGGGAGCGGCCGGGTCGCCGGGCTGGCCGGCCGGGCCGTCTCCCGAGCCTCCATGCGGGCGGCCCGGAGCCGGGATGGCCCGGCCGTCAACATTGCTGACCCAGGGCGGGGCCGTCACGTCACTGTCGCGCTTCGTCATCCGTTGGTGCCCTCTTCTCCGGAGACAGTTCTGGGTATGAGTGGGCACTGTCCCCTTTTGGCCCCTGCGGAGCAGGGTATCAAGACAACTACAGTCCTTTGGTAAGAGAAGTAGCCCCGGAGGTGACGTGGACGAGACGGAGTGGATGTCGGATGGCAAGTGCCGGGCCATGGACCCCTCGGTCTTCTTCCCGAGCGACGGGGTAGGCGTCGAGGTGGCCCGCCGCATATGCAGCGACTGCGCGGTCAAGGGGCCCTGCCTGGAGTACGCCCTGATGAACCGGATCGACCACGGCGTATGGGGAGGTACCTCCGAGCGTGAGCGGCGCCGTATCGCCCGGCGCCGCCGCCTGGCCGTGACCATGGAGCTCCGCTGAGACCGCCCCGGCCGGCCTGAGGCCCCAGCCGCCTGAGGCCCCAGCTGCCTGAGGCAGCGTGTCCACGTGCTCGAGTGCGTCGTCAACGTGAGCGAGGGCCGGCGAACCGGGGTGATCGACGCCCTGGCCGAGGCAGGCGGGCCCAGCCTCCTCGACGTGCACTCCGACCCGGACCATCACCGTTCGGTCCTCACCTTGGCCGGGCCGGCAGTGGAGGCGGCAGCCCGGGACGTGGCGGCCGAGGCGGTGAGGCTGATCGACCTCCGCCTCCATGAGGGGGCCCATCCCCGGATGGGGGCGGTGGATGTAGTTCCCTTCGTGGCCCTGGACGAGGACCCGGGCCGGGCGGTGGTCGCCAGGGACCGCTTCGCCGCCTGGGCCGCCCGGGCCCTCGGCCTGCCCTGCTTCCTCTACGGACCGCTGACGCCGGCCTGCCTCCTGGACGGTCCGGCCCGGTCGCTTCCCGAGGTCCGCAGGGCCGCGTTCTCCGCCCTGGCTCCCGACACCGGCCCGCCCCGGCCCCATCCCACCGCCGGTGCAACCGCAGTGGGGGCCAGGGGACCGCTGGTGGCCTACAACCTGTGGCTGGCCAGCGATGACGTGGCGGTGGCTCGAGAGGCCGCCGGCGTGGTGCGCTCGGTGTTCGCCGGCCGGGCGGCGGGGGGCACTGCGGCGGTCCGAGCCCTCGGCCTGGAGGTGGCGGGGACGGCCCAGGTCTCGTGCAACCTGCTCGACCCGGTCACCGTCGGTCCCGACCAGGTCTACGACGCGGTGGCGGCCCGTGCCGACATAGGCCGGGCCGAGCTGGTCGGCTTGGCCCCAGCCGCCGTGCTGGGGTCCATACCCGAGCAGCGCTGGGAGCAGCTGGACCTGGCCACCGACCGCACCATCGAGCACCGCCTGGCCCGGTCGTCGGCGGGCCCGGCGGGCCCTAGAGGCGGGTCAGTACCTCGGGGCCGTCCGGGGTGACCACCAGGGTGTGCTCGAACTGGGCGGTACGCCGGCCGTCGGCTGTGACCGCCGTCCAGCCGTCGTCCCAGACCAGGTGGCGCCAGGTGCCCATGGCGATCATGGGCTCGATGGTAAAGGTCATCCCCGGTTGCATGACCGTCCGGCTGTCGGGGTCGTAGTAGTGCAGCACCTGGGGCTCGGTGTGGAACGACTCCCCGATGCCATGGCCGACGAAGGCCCGTACCACGCTGTAGCGGTGACGGTGGGCGATGGCTTCGATGGCCTTGCCGATGTCGGACAGGGGCCTGCCGGGCCTCACCGCCCCGAGGCCCCCCTCCAGGCACTGGCGGGTGACGTCGATCAGCTGCTTGGAAGCCTCGTCCACCTGGCCGACCGGGAAGGTGGCGTTGGTGTCGCCGTGGACGCCATCGAGAAAGATGGTCACGTCCAGGTTGACGATGTCGCCGTCCACCAGCGGCCGGCTGTCGGGGATGCCATGGCAGATGACCTCGTTCACCGAGGTGCACAGCGACTTGGGGAACCCGTGGTAATTGAGGGGGCTCGGGTAGCCACCCCGCTTGACGCATTCCTCGTGGGCCAGGACGTCGAGCTCGTCGGTGGTGACACCTGGTGCCACCGCCGCTCCGACAGCGGCCAGGACCTCGGCCGCCGCCCGTCCCGCCCGCCGCATCCGGGCAATGACCTCAGGCGACTTGACGGCCCTTTCCGGCTCCGAACGTTCCGGCCGGCCGGTCTCTGCGTAGGAAGGCCGCGGCACGCCCGACGGCACCGGGCGGTACGGGCTCACCTGACCGGCTTGCACCCGGGCGGCCGTGGCTCTGTGGCAGCGCTTGTACTTGCGCCCGCTCCCGCACCAGCACGGGTCGTTGGCCTGAAGGGTTTGGCTCACCGCACCAGTCAACCAGGTACAGCCCGGCGTCCGGCGCGAGGCACACCATGCGAGTGATTACTCCTAGAGTGGGGACATGGAGTATCGGGTCGAGGAGCTGGCGGCCAGGGCCGGGGTGACGGTCGACACGCTGCGCTTCTACAAGTCCAAGGGCCTGATGGGCCAGCCCCGCCGGGCCGGCCGGATCGCCCTCTATGACGACCATGACCTGGAGCGGCTCCTGCGAATCCGCGCCCTCCAGGCCAAGGGGTTCCCGCTGGTGGTGATCGGCCGGATCCTGAGAGGGGAGCTGGATGCCGTCGACCAAGCCCTGGTCGAGGCGGTGATGGGTGACCCCGACGAGCACGGCGACTCGGGGCTGGAGGAGTTCCTCACCCTGGCCGAGCTGGCCGAGCGGGCGGGGGTGCCGATAGCCCTCCTCCAGGCGCTGGAGGCCGAGAAGGTGCTCATCCCCCGCCGTCACGAGGGAGAGGCCCGCTATACCGATGCCGACCTGGCCGCCCTTCGGGCCGGTCTGGACCTGCTCGAGCACGGACTGCCCCTCTCCGAGGTGCTCGAGCTGGCCCGCCGGTACCACGATGCCACCCAGACGGTGGCGGAACGGGCGGTGGCGCTGTTCGACGAGCATGTGCGCCAGTCCCTGCGCAGCTCGGGGTTGCGAGAGCCCGAGGCGGCCGTCCGGGTGGTAGAGGCATTTCGCCAGCTGCTGCCGGCGACCGTCACCTTGGTGGCCCACCAGTTTCGCCGGACGCTGCTGGCCGCCGCCCAGGCGCACATCGAAGCGGTGGGCAACGAGGCCGAGCTGGCCGCCGTTCGCAGCGAGGCTCTCCACCGCCTGGAGTCGGCCGTGGCGGTGAACGATTGAGCCCCTCCCCGCCCAAGGGCCGCGCCTCCCTGGCCCTGGGCCGCGCCTCCCTGCCCAGGGGTGAGGAGAAGGCGCGGGTGGTGACGGCCATGTTCGACGCCATCGCCCCTCGCTACGACCTGGTCAACCGGATCATGACCATGGGGCTCGACATCGGCTGGCGCCGCCGGGCCGTCGCCGCCCTCGGCTTGGAGCCCGGTGCCGACGTGGTCGACCTGGCCTGTGGAACGGGGGACCTGTGCTTCGCCCTGCGCCGCCTCGCACTTCGTCCGGTGGGAGTGGACCTGTCCGCCGGGATGCTGGCCGCCAGTCGGGGCGGGGTGCCGCTGGTCAGGGCCGACGTGTGCACCCTGCCCTTCGACGACGCCTGCTTCGACGGGGCCACCTGCGGTTTCGCCCTGCGAAACGTCGTCGACCTGGGGTCGTTCCTCGCCGAGCTGGCGCGAGTGGTGCGGCCCGGCGCCAGGATCGCCCTCCTGGAGGTGGCCGAGCCCCCCAACCCTCTCCTGCGCTGGGGCCACCACGCCTACTTCTCGAACGTGGTGCCCCGCATCGGAGCCGCCCTGTCCAACGGGCCGGCCTACCGCTACCTGCCCAGGTCGGTGGCCTACCTTCCACCTCCACCGACCCTGCTGGCCATGGTGGCCGACGCCGGGTTCCCCGATGCCCGCCGCCAGCTGCTGACCGGCGGGATCGCTCAGCTGCTGGTAGGGACGCGCCGATGAGAGCGGGGCTGACTGAGGTCCCCACGCTGGTCGCCCGCACGGTCGGGCTGGACCGGAGCATCGACCTGGCCTGGGTCGCCGGCCGCCACGGAGTGCTGTGGGAGCAGGACGGCGTCGGCTTCGCCGGCCGGGGGGCTGCCGTGCGGGTCCCGGTGGCTCCTGGCGCCATGGCTGTGGCCAGCGAGCAGGTGGCCGCGGTCTTGGCCGCCGTGCAGGTGGAGGGTGATCTGGGACCATTGGCGTTCGGGGCCCTTCCGTTCTCCCCGGCCGCCGGTGGGGAGCTGATCGTCCCCGAGATGCTGGTCCGACGAGAGCCGGACGGCTCCTGCTGGCTCACCGTCATGAGCCCCACCGGGTCGCCGGTGGCGGCCGACGGGCTGGCGGCGGCAACCGAGCGGTTGGCCGGCGAGGCGGCAGCGGCGGAGCTGGCGAGCCCGCCCGACGAGTTCTCGCTGGCCGCCAGGCCGTCGCATGCCCAGTGGTGCCAGCTGGTACGCCGGGCGGTCAGGGCCATCACCGCCGGCCAGCTGTCCAAGGTGGTGCTGGCCCGAGAGGTGGAGGTGGTGGCCAACCGGGACTTCTCGGTGACCGAGGTGGTGCGCCGCCTGCGCGTCCTGCACCCCTCCTGCATGATCTTCGCGGCTGGCGGGTTCGTCGGCGCCAGCCCGGAGCTGCTGGTGGAACGGGCGGGCCAGAGAGTGCGCTCCCATCCGCTGGCCGGCACCACCCTGGCGTCCGGTGACCCGGTAGCCGACCGGCGCTGGGGCCTGGAGCTGCTCGCCTCGCCCAAGGAGCGCGAGGAGCACTGGCTGGCGGTGGACGCCGTCGTGGCCAGCCTGGCTCCCTACTGCCGGGACGTGGACGTGCCCGATGGTCCCTCGGTGGTCGCCCTGGGCAACCTCGCCCACCTGGGCACCTCGATCGAGGGGACTCTGCACCCACCCGTCCCCTCGGTTCTCGCCCTGGTGGGCGCGGTCCATCCCAGCCCGGCGGTGGCGGGAGTGCCACGGGCTGGCGCGCTGGCCTTCATCGCCGCCCAGGAGGGGATCGACCGCGGGCGCTACGCCGGCCCGGTGGGCTGGGTCGACGCCGCCGGGAACGGCCAGTGGGCGCTGGCCATCCGCTCGGCCGAGCTGTCCGGCAGCCGCGCCCGCCTGTTCGCCGGCAACGGTCTGGTAGCCGGGTCCGACCCCGCCGCCGAGCTGGCCGAGACCCAGCTCAAGCTCCAGTCCATGCTGGGTGCCATAGTGCGCCCGTAGGCCGAGGTCCACGGGTGGGCGGCCGGACAGCCTCGCCGCCCAGCGCGCTCGCCTGGAGGAGCTGCGCCGCCGCGGCGAGTGGCCTGCCATCGCGGCCTGCGACGTCCTCGCCGCCCAGCGCGCTCGCCTGGAGGAGCTGATCACAAGGACCGCTCCAGGGCGTCGGCCACTGCCGCGTGGAGGTCGTCGTGGACGACCACGTTGGACTGGCGGTCGGTGCGGGCCAGGACCACGCTCACGCCTCCCTTGACCAGGGCATCACCCACCGCTGGCGACAGGTCGGCGCCCTGGCTCAGCTCGGCCACGTCCAGCTCGTGGGCCCGGGCCAGGGCGGCCAGGTCCATGCCGTGGGGAGTCCCGAACAGCAGCTCGAAGCGGTCCGGGGCCAAGGTGGCGGCCTGGGGCAGGAACGAGAAGATCCCGCCTCCATCGTTGTCGACTACCACCAGCGGGCAGTCGATGCCCCGGCGGGAGGCGCCCACCAGGCCCCCGGAGTCGTGGAGGAAGGCCAGGTCGCCGAGCAGGCCGACGGTGGGGACGTCCCGGCCGGAGCGGGCGGCTCCGAGCGCGGTCGACACCGTCCCGTCGATGCCGTTGGCCCCGCGGTTGGCCAGCACCCGCAGCCCACCACGGGGCCGGCCGTACCACTCCACGTCCCGTACGGGCATCGAGGACCCCACCACCAGGGTGGCCCGATCAGGTAGGCGGGCGACCAGAGCCCTGGCCACCCCCGGCTCGGTCGGTTCGGGGTGGGCCGCCAGGACCTGGTCGAACGCCGACTGGGCGGCGCCCTCGGCCAGGGCCCACCGCTGCAGCCAACCAGCAGGGCCGGGGGCCGGGTGGGCGTCGACCAGGGCGGCGCACACCGGCCCGGGATCGTCGGCCACGACCACCCCGGCCGAGCGTTGCGGGTCCAGCCAGGCTCCCCACGGCTCCACCATCACCTCCTCCCCACCGGCGGCGGCCAGCCAGGAGCTCAGCACCTTGGAGGCCGGCGGCGCCCCCAGCCGCAGGACCACTTCGGGCACCATGGCGGCGGCGAACGGGGCGTGACGCAGGAGGGCGTCGAACGCTCCCACCGTCACCGGAGACGCCAGGCGGCAGCCGCTGCGGGGGTCGGCCAGCACCGGCCAACCCAGGAGCCGGGCCAGGCGGTGGACGGCCGCCGGCCCGCCCCCGGGCCCATGGTCGGCCCCGGCGCCGGCCACGACGACTCCGGAGCGGCCCGCCACCTGGCGGGCCAGCTCGGCCACTGCGTCGCCACCAAGGGCCGGCGAGCTGGCCACCCCCCGGTGCCGCCGGCCTTGGTGCCAGGGCCGGCCGCCCGGTCGACCGGGAGGAAGGGACTCGGGCTCGCCCACCAACGGCTCGCGAAAGGCCAGGTTCAGCTGCACAGGTCCCGGCCGCCCACCGCAGCCCATGGCTTCGGCCAGCGCCCGGGAGGCCAGCGAGCGCCAGGCGCCGGCGGAGGCCGGGTCAGGCACGCCTGGCCCGCAGTACCACCGAAGCGCCGAGCCGTACAGGCGGTCCTGGTCGACGGCCTGGGGGGCGCCCACGTCCTGGAGCTCCGGCGGGCGGTCAGCGGTGCAGGCCAGCAGCGGGACTCCCGCCTGGTGGGCCTCCACCACCGCCGGGTGCAGCTCCACCGCCGCCGTGCCGCTGGTGGTCAGCACCACGGCCGGCCGCCCGGTGGGCAGGGCCAACCCCACGGCGAAGAAGCCGGCCGAGCGCTCGTCCAACACCACGTGCAGGCGCAGGCGGGCCTCGGCTGCCAGGGCCAGGGCCATCGGCGAGGAGCGGGAGCCGGGGCACAGCACGGCGTCGGTCACGCCCCCCCGGCACCACTCGTCCACCAAGGTGGCGGCGAAGGTGGCCGCTACCGTCATGGCCCCGCCGACCGCCATGGCCCCGCCGAAGGCCATGGCCCCGCTGACGGCCATGCCCCCGCCGACCGCCATGGCCCCCCCGACCGCCATGGCCCCGCCGGCGGCCATGCCCCCCAGGACCGCCATGACAGAATTTGCTCGTGCTCTATACCGAGGTGGAGGGGCAGGGACAACGGCTGGTCCTGGTCCATGGCTTCACCCAGACCTGTCACTCGTGGGAACCGGTCGCAACCTCCCTGGCCACCGACCGCCAGGTGGTCCGGGTGGACGCCCCCGGCCATGGCCGGTCGGGGCCGGCCTGCCCGATGTGGGCTGGCGCCGACCGGTTGGCGGAGACGGGCGGAAGGGCCGCCTACCTCGGCTACTCGATGGGGGCTCGCCTGTGCCTCCACCTGGCCCTGGCCGACCCCGAGCAGGTGGTGGCCCTGGTCCTGGTGGGCGGTAACCCGGGCATAGAGGACCCGGCCGAGCGCCAGCAGCGGCGGCTGGCCGATGAGGCACTGGCCGACCAGCTCGAGCGGGGGGGACTGGAGGCCTTCCTGCACCGGTGGCTGGCCAACCCGATGTTCGCCGGGCTCGATCCGCTGGCCGCCGGCCTCGACGCCCGCCTGGAGAACACCGCGGTGGACCTGGCCGCCAGCCTGCGCCTGGCCGGCGCCGGCGCCCAGGACTCGCTCTGGTCCCGCCTCCCCGAGCTGGCCATGCCGGTCCTGGTGGTGGCGGGAGAGCGTGACCCCAAGGTGCCGGTGAGCCAGGCCATGGCCCGCGCCATCGGCGACAACGCCATCCTGGCCCTGGTGGAGGGAGCAGGCCATGCCGTCCACTTGGAGAGGCCCGACACCTTCACGGCGGTGGTCCGTCCGTTCCTGGAGTGGCGCAGCTGGATGTGAGCCCCTGCTCCTCGGGCCGGTGGACCTCGGTAGTCGCCTCATCCGACCCACAGACCGGCGGCCAGGGCCACGGCGAAGCCCAGCTGGAGCCGTCCGGTGTCACCCAGCACACCGATCAGGCGAGGTCCCGACTCTCCGCCCAGCACCCGGCGGACGGGACTGACGGCAAGGGGCGTGGTCACCAACGCCAGTGCCGCCCACGGCCTGGCCGCCACCAGGACCAGGGGCCAGGCCTGGGCGAGGACCACCAGGGCGGCATACAGCCTCCGGGTGGGAGAGTCCCCCAGCCTTACGGCCAGGGTGTGCTTGGCGGACGCCTCGTCGAACGGCCGGTCCCGCAGGTTGTTCACCACCAGCAGGGCCACCGCCAGCAGGCCGACCGGCACCGAGGCGGCCACCGCCAGGGCGGACAGGCGTGAGTGGTGGATGTAGGCCGAGCCGGTCACAGCCACGATGCCGAAAAACACGAACACGAAGAGCTCCCCCAGCCCGGCATAGCCATAGGGGCGGGGGCCGCCGGTGTAGAGCCAGGCGGCGCCGATGCAGGCCGCCCCCACCACCACCAGCCAGGGGTTGACGACCAGGGCCAGAGCCAGCCCGGTGGCCGCCGCCACCCCCAGGGACGCCAGCGCGGCCAGGCGCACCGCCCGGGCCGTGGCCAGGCCCGACCCGACCAGGCGGGGCGGACCGATCCGGTCCAGGTCGGCGCCCCGGACGCCGTCCTGGCAGTCGTTGGCGTAATTGACCCCGATCTGGAGGGACAGGGCGACCACCACAGCGGCGGCCGCCCTCCAGGCGATCACCGGACCCTGACTGGCGGCGGCCGCAGTGCCCACCAGCACGGGCGCCACCGCCGACGGCAGGGTCCGCGGCCGGGCGCCGAGCACCCACCGGTTCATAACCGGCAGTCAGGGCCGCCGGGGGAAGCGGGTGAAGTCCGGGCGCCGGCGCTGGAGGAACGCATCCCGGCCCTCCTGCGCCTCCTCGGAGAGGTAGAAGAGCAGGGTGGCGTCCCCGGCCAGCTGCTGGAGGCCGGCCAGCCCGTCGTCGGCGGCGTTGCATCCAGCCTTGATGAGGCGCAGGGCCAACGGTGAGTGCTGGAGCATCCGGCGGCACCAGGCGACCGTCTCCTCCTCCAGGCGTTCCAGCGGCACCACCGTGTTGACCAGTCCCATGGCCAGCGCCTCCTGGGCGTCGTACTGGCGGCAGAGGAACCAGATCTCCCTCGCCTTCTTCTGGCCCACGGTGCGCGCCAGCAGCCCCGAGCCGTAGCCGCCGTCGAAGGAGCCCACCCGCGGGCCGGCCTGACCGAAGCGGGCGTTGTCGGCGGCAATGGTGAGATCGCACACCACATGCAGGACGTGGCCGCCGCCAATGGCGTAGCCGGCGACCATGGCGACCACCGGCTTGGGCGTACGGCGTATCTGGATCTGGAGATCGAGCACGTTGAGCCGCCCGACACCCTGGCTGTCGCGGTAGCCGTCCTCGCCCCGGACCCGCTGGTCCCCGCCCGAGCAGAAGGCCTCGGTCCCCTCGCCGGTCAGTATGACGACCCCTATGGCCGGATCGTCACGGGCCACGTTGAAGGCCTCGCCCATCTCGGACACCGTCTGGGGCCGGAAGGCATTGTGCACCTCGGGCCGGCAGATCGTTATCTTGGCCATACCCTCGGCCGTCTGGTAGCGGATGTCGCTGTACTGGCCGGACTGAACCCAGCTCGGAGGGGCGTCGGGGACGCCGGACGACGGGCTCATCGGCCTTCCACTCCCCGCCAGCCCACCGCTGGCAGGTGGTGGGGGCCGGGGCGGCCCGGGACGTCCGGATCAGCAACTCCAAGAGTGATCACTCGCATGATCGGCTACCGTAGCCGGATGGCGTCACTGGTGGCGCTCGCCATGGCGGGAGGGCCACTTTTCGTCGGCGAGCTGCAGCAAGCGTGGGACGCCGGGGACGCGGTCGTCCCTCTCGATCCCCGGCTACCTTCGCCGGCCGTGAACCGGCTGATGGCGGCCCTGCGCCCGGCCGTGGTGGTGGCGGCCGACGGGGAGCGGCGGCGCCTGGCCGGGGGCGTGCCGGTCGAGCCCGGCGACGCCCTGGTGGTGGCGACCAGCGGCAGCACCGGCGAGCCCAAGGGCTGCGTGCTCACCCATGCGGCGGTGGAGGCGTCGGCCCGGGCCACCAGTGACCGCCTCGGCGTCGACCCGGGAGCCGACCGATGGCTGGCCTGCCTCCCGCTGTCCCACGTGGGCGGCCTCTCGGTCGTCACCCGTGCGCTGGTCACCGGTACCCCGCTCACCGTGCACCCTGGGTTCTCCCCGGCCGATGCAGCCGGGGCGGTGAGGGACGAGGGGGTGACCCTGGTGTCGCTGGTGGGCACTGCGTTGGGGCGGGTGGACCCGGGCATCTTTCGCACGATCGTGCTCGGCGGCAGTGCTCCGCCGGCCGACCTGGCCGCCAACGTGGTGACGACCTACGGGATGACCGAGACCGCCAGCGGGGTGGTCTACGACGGTTGGCCGCTCGACGGTGTCGAGGTGAGGGTCGGCTCGCCTGGGGGGGCGCCGGGGGTCGGGGCGGCGCCGGGGGTCGGGGCGGCGCCGGGGGTCGGGGCGGCGCCGGGGGTCGGGGGACAGATCCACCTCCGGGGGCCCATGCTGGCGCGGGCCTACCGTCGATGCGACGCAGGGGCGGGCGGGGCTGGCCCGGTCGACGACTACGCCCTTCGGACACCGGATGGGTGGCTGGCAACCGGTGACTGGGGGGTGGTGTCGAGTGACGGCCGGCTGTCGGTGCTGGGGCGGCTGACCGACCTGGTGATCACCGGCGGCGAGAACGTATGGCCGGCCGCCGTCGAACGGGCCATAGCGCTGGACCGGCGGGTGGCGGCGGTGGCGGTCGGCGGGCGCCCGGACCCCGAGTGGGGCCAGCGGGTGGTGGCGTGGGTGGTGCCCACCGATCCCTCAGACCCGCCCAGTCTGAGCGCCCTTCGAGCCCGGGTGGCTGAGGACCTGCCGCGTTTCGCCACTCCCCGAGAGCTGGTGCTGGTCGACCACCTGCCCCGAACCAGCCTGGGCAAGGTCGCCCGCCACCAGCTGGTCTGAGGAGTGCCAGGCAGGCGGTTGGCCGAGAGCGGCCCCAGCGTTCTGGGACCGCCAGGCGCGCCGGTGGCTCAGGTGGCGGTCCCAGATGCCGGACAGCGCCGCCGGGTTGCCCTCAGGTGCCACGCCAGTGGGCCAGGCGGTCGACCAGCCCCCGATCGGGCGTCACCTGGCGAACCACCAGGGCACCGTCGTGGGGAACAAGGGGCTCGGTGGTGACATCGGCGGCCAACAGCGCCGCCGTACCCAGCCCGCAGGCGTATCGGAGCTCGGGTAGGCAGGCGGCCAGGGCCAACCCGGCGGCCAGTCCCACCGAGGTCTCCAGCATGGAAGAGACCACGGCCGGCACGCCGGCCGCCTCCACCACCTCCAGGGCCCTGCGCACCCCGCCCAGGGGTTGGGCCTTGACCACCACGATGTCGGCCGCCCGCAGCTTGGCCAGGCGGCGGGCATCCTCGATGCTGCGCACCGACTCGTCGGCGGCCAGCAGGACGTCCACCCGGCACCGCAGCCGGGCCAGGTCATCGATAGTCGCGACCGGCTGTTCCACCAGCTCCAGGTCGAAGGGCGCCAGGGCGGCGATCCGGGTGCCGGCGGTCTCCAGGTCCCACGCCCCGTTGGCGTCGAGGCGCAGGCGGCAGCGGCGACCCAGCGACTCCCTCACCGCCTTCACCCGCCCCACGTCGTCACCGCTGCCGACCTTCACCTTGACGCAGCCGAAGCCAGCCCGGCAGGCGGCTCGGGCCAGGCCAGCCGCCTGCTCGGGAGCGACCGCAGGGATCATGGCGTTGACCGGGACGACATCTCGGAGCGATGGGGGCCAGCCTCGCTGGGCTGCCTCCGTAGCGGCATGCCGGGCTGAGCTGGGCGGGCATGCATAGCCGGCCAGAGGTGAGATCTCACCCCAGCCGGCCGCCCCCTCCAACAGCACCGCCTCCCGACCCTCGATGCCGTTGAGCGGGAGGCGGAAGGGGATCCAGATGCGGTGCTCTCGCACCGGCCCGAGACGCCGGTTCACTGCCAGGGCCGGCTGCGCCCGCCGCGGTCGACCAGCCGCCTCACCGCCAGGACGTCCTCCCCAGCGTCAATGGTAACGGTCACGCCGGCAAACCGCCGGCCCCGGCCCGCTCAGATCTGAGCCAGCGCTCCCAGCAGCTCGGCCCGCGCCCAGTCGATGAAGCTGCGCTGGTTCTCTCCTCCCACCTGGACCATGGCCACGTGGGTGAAGCCGGCGTCGACAAAGGCGCGGACGGCTTCCACGAAGTCCTCGACATCTGACCCGCAGGGTATCGACCCGACGACATCGCTGGGGCGCACGTACTGGGACGCCCCGGCGAAGGCGGCCGGCCCCGGCAGCTCGGAGTTCACCTTCCACCCTCCGGCGAACCACCGGAACTGCTGGTGAGCCCGCTCGACCGCCGCGTCCCTGTCGGGGTCGTAGCACACGGGCAGCTGGCCCACCCGCCGCTTGCCCTTCCCTCCGGCGGCGTCGAAGAGCTTGCCCAGCCGGTCATTGGGCTCCACCGCGATCAGTGCATCGCCCTTCTCGCCCGCCAGCCGGCACGATCGTGGGCCCGAAGCGGCGATGGCGATCGGCACCGGGTCGTCCGGGAGATCCCAGACCTTGGCCGAGTCGACCTCGTAGTGCCTGCCTCGATAGCTGACGTAGCCACCGCCCAGGATGGCCTTGATGATCTCGACCGCCTCCTCCAGGCGCTCGTGACGGGTGCTGACCGGCGGCCACCCTCCCCCCACCACATGCTCGTTCAGGTTCTCCCCCGATCCCAGGCCCAGGGTGAACCGGCCGTCGGAGAGGATCTGGATGGTCGCTGCCTTTTGGGCCACCACCGCCGGGTGGTACCGCTTGATGGGGCAGGTGACATAGGTCATCAGCTCCATCTGCTCGGTCACCTGGGATACCGCGCCGAGCACGCTCCAGGCGTAGGGCGAGTGACCCTGCTCGTCCAGCCATGGGAAGTAGTGGTCGCTCATGACCGCAAAGGAGAAGCCCGCTTCCTCGGCCAGGCGGGCATCGCGTACCAGCTCCTTGGGGCCCGACTGCTCGCACATCAACGTGTACCCGAATGCCGTCACGCGCCTAGACGTGCCCACCCCCATGGTGGCCGAAACCCTGGCCAGCAGACGGAGGTTGCTACCGCTTGCCTGACAGGCGACCCTTGCCTGACCCGCTCTCACCTGGCAAAGGGCGCTTGGCTGAGCGCCGACTGCGCTGCTCGAGAGCAGCGGCTGCCGCCTTGCCGTCCGACCTGCCTCGGGTGGACTTCATGATCTGGCCCACCAGGAAGCCGCCGACCTTGACATCGCCGGACAGGTAACGACTCCACTCGTCCGGGTAGCTGGCCAGTACCTCGTCGACCGCCGCCTCCAGGGCCTCGGCGGTGAGCGCCTGGTAGCCCCTGGCCTGGGCAATCGCCACCGGATCGCCCCCGCCGGCCAGCATCTCCGCCAGCACTGCCTTGGCCTGGGTGGCGCTCAAACGGCCATCGCCCTCCATGGCCAGCAGGCGTGCGAACGCACCCGGATCCAGTCGCCGGGCACCGACCAGGTCGGCCGCCGCCTCGTTGAGCGCCCGGTTGACGGCCAGGCGCGGGTCGGCACCGGCGGCCACCGCCCCCAGCACCAGCCCGTCCAGGTCCAGCTCCACCAGGGTCGCCACCGCCTCACGCCCATCACCGCCGGCACCGCTGCGCAGCGGCGAAGGTGCCTCGCCCACGCCGTTCAGGGCGTCGGACAAGCGGGCCCGTCGCTCCGCCGGCAGAGCTGGTAGATCGGCTCCCACCGCCACCTGCCACCTCTGGTCCCCGACGATGGGAACCAGGTCCGGCTCCGGGAAGTAGCGGTAGTCGTACGCCTCCTCCTTGGAGCGCATGAGCGTGGTCCGGGACTCGGCCTCGTTCCAGTGACGAGTCTCCTGCACCACCGCCTGCCCCGCCTCCAGCACGGCCGTCTGGCGGGCTGCCTCGTACTCGATGGCCCTGCCCAGCGACCGGAGCGAGTTGAGGTTCTTGATCTCGCAGCGGGTCCCCAATGCCGTGCCCGGCGCGCCGGACACCATCACCGACACGTTGGCGTCCACCCGGAGGGAGCCTTCCTCCATCTTGCCGTCCGAGGCACCAACCGCCACCAGCACCGCTCGCAGCTCGCTCACGTAGGCGCGGGCCTGGTCGGCGGAGCGAAGGTCCGGAGCGCTCACCGTCTCGATGAGTGGCACACCGGCCCGGTTGTAGTCCACCAGGGAGTGGCCGGCCTGGTGGATGCGGCCGCTCCTGCCGACATGGGTGGTCTTGCCGGTGTCCTCCTCCAGGTGGGCCCGCTCGATTCGAATGCGTTCCCCGCCGGGCAGGTCGAGCCATCCCCCGCGGTTGATGGGAGCGTCGTACTGGCTTATCTGATAGCCCTTGGGCATGTCCGGATAGAAGTAGTTCTTGCGGTGGAAGATGGACGGGCGGATGTCGCAGCGAAGGGCGGTGCCCACCCGAACGGCCAGCTCGACGGCTCTGGCATTGAGCACGGGCAGGGACCCGGGCAGGCCCAGGCACACCGGGCACACATTGGTGTTCGGCTCGTCGCCAAAGGCATTGCGGCACGAGCAGAAGAGCTTGGTGGCAGTCAACAGCTCGCAGTGCACCTCCAGGCCGACGACCAAGTCCCAGCCCGGGACAGCCCCGGCCGTCACCGAGTCCCCACCGGCCCGACGATGCCGTCGGTTGGCCTGCCGCCGGCTCGCCCAGCGCCAGCCCCGGCCACCCCAGCCCCGGCCGTGCTCATCCCCGCCCCGCCGGAGCCTGCTCCGGGTGCTCCCCCGCCACCGCCCGCCGCCCGCTCCAGGGCGGCGGCCACCTTGAACATCACCGGCTCGCCCAGGGCCGGTGCCAGGACCTGGACGCCGACGGGCAGCCCGTCGTCGCCGACCCCATAAGGCACGCTCATGGCCGGATGGCCGGTGAGGTTGGCCGCGGTGGTGCACACGTCAGAGAGGTACATGGCCAGAGGGTCGCCGACCTTCTCACCGACACGAAAGGCAGTCGTCGGTGAGGTTGGCGCCAACAGGGCATCGAAGCGCTGGTAGGCGGCGGCGAAGGAGTCGATGATCAAGGTCCGCACCCGCTGGGCCTGCCCGTAGTAGGCGTCGTAGTAGCCGGCCGACAGGGCGTAGGCCCCCAGCATGATCCGCCTCTTCACCTCGGCGCCGAAGCCGGCCGCCCGCGTGGCGCCGTACATGGAGGTCACGTCGGGACCATCCACTCGCAGGCCGTAGCGCACACCGTCGTAGCGGGCCAGGTTGGACGAGGCCTCGGCCGGGGCGATCAGGTAGTAGGCGGAAAGGCCGTGGGCCACGGCCGGCACCGACACCTCCTCGACGACCGCTCCCGCCCTCGCCAGGGCGCCGGCCGCCTCCCTGACCCGGGCATCGACGTCGACCGAGCCCTTCATCAGCTCGCTCACCACCCCGATGCGCAGCCCGGCAACCCCTTGGCCCAGGACCCCGGCCAGAGCCGGGGCCGGTTGGCCCAGTGAGGTGGAGTCGGCCGGGTCGTGGCCTGCCACCACCTCGAGGACGGCGGCCGCATCAGCCACGGTGCCGGCCAGGGGCCCGACCTGGTCCAGGGAGCTGGCGAAGGCCACCAGCCCATAGCGCGACACCAAGCCATAGGTGGGCTTCACCCCCACCACCCCGCACAGGGCGGCCGGCTGGCGGATCGACCCGCCCGTGTCCGATCCGAGAGCGATGGGCGCGAAATTGGCCGCTACCGCCGCTGCGCTGCCCCCACTCGAGCCCCCCGGTACCCGGCCGACGTCCCGCGGGTTGCGGGTGGGGCCGAACGCCGAGTTCTCGGTCGAGGAGCCCATGGCGAACTCGTCGAGGTTGGCCTTTCCCACCACCACCGCCCCGGCTGCCCTCAACCGGACCACCACGGTGGCGTCGTAGGGAGGCACCCAACCGTCGAGGATGCGCGACGAGCAGGTGGTGGGGACCCCGCGGGTGCACAGGTTGTCCTTGAGGACGACCGGCACGCCCGCCAGTGGGCCAGGGTCCTCACCCCGGGCCACCTGCTGGTCGATGTCATCGGCCGTCTGGAGGGCCAGCTCGGCGGTGACCAGGTTGAAGGCGTGGATCTGGCCTTCCCTGGCCTGGATAGTGGCCAGATGCCCCTCCACCACCTCTCGCGCCGAGCGCGCCCCGGAGCGCACCGCGGCCGCCGTCTCGAGCGCGGTCACGCAAGCTCACCCAGGATCGGAGGCACCCGGAAACAGTTGCCCTCCGGCGCCGGAGCCTGGGCCATGACCTCGGCCCGATCGAGCCCGGGGCGCGCCACGTCGTCCCGCCAGACGTTGCCCACCGGCAGGGGATGGGCGGTCGGCGAGACCCCAGAGGTGTCGAGGGCGGCGATGTCAGCGGCGTACTCGAGCACCGCGCTCAGCTGGCCGGCGTAGGCGTCGAGCTCGTCGTCGGAGAGGGCCAGGCGGTTCAGCCGAGCCACATGGGCCACATCAGCTCTGGTTATCGGACCGGGCACCTCGACATGCTAATCCTCGGGCTTCGCCCTCCCGGAACCCTCCAGCGGCCACAGGGCCCCCTCGGCGGGGACGGTAGGCTCATCCGGCCAGCCGGTGGCAGCTCGGGCACCCGGCAGGTCAGCCAGAGCCCGGCTCACGAAGCCCACCGCGGTCGCTTCCAGCTCGGCCCGGTCCTGGTCCAGGGTGGCCACGTGGGAGCTGTGCTCCAGCCACACCCGCTCGACCGGCCCGCCGACCATGCGCACGGCCAGGTCGCCTGACTCGGGGGGCACGACGTGGTCGTGTCGGCTGGAGAACACCAGCACCGGGCAGCGGACCCGGTCGAGTCGAGCGGCCAGGTCGTCCAGGGCCTCGAACAAAGACAGGGCGGCAGCCAGTGGTGCTGCGTCGTAGCCCAGCTCGGTGACGCCAGGCTGGGCGATGTCGGAGCCGGACCCGGGCACCACCTCGATGCCTGCGTCCAGCAGCCCCCGCAAGATGTCGCGAAAGCTGTCCGCCGGCGGATCCAGCATCGGGTTCACCAGTACCAGGGCGCCTATCTCGGGGTGTCGGGTGGCCAGCCAGCAGGCCAGGGACCCGCCCATCGACAACCCGACGACGGCCACCCTGGCCGACCGGCCGGCCAGCGCGACCAGGGCGCTGTCGGCCGCCCTCGACCAGTCCGACCATCGGGTGGGGACCATGTCCTCGATGGCCGTGCCATGACCAGGCAGCAGGGGGGCTTCGACGGCGAAGCCGGCATCGGCCATTGCGTCTACCACTCCCCTGATCGACTGCGGGTTGCCGGTGAAGCCGTGGAGGACCAGGACCCCCTGAGGGCCGCCGGCTACGGACAGCGGCTCGGCCCCGGCCATGACGGGGGCAGGCACGACTGGAAGGATAATGGCACCAGCCGCCACCGGGGTAGGGTGCGCCACGAGCTCAGCGAAGGAGCACCGCGGCGTGGCCAAATACCTCTTCCTCAGTCCCGAGTGGATCGAGGAGGCCAAGAAGATCCACCAGGAGTACCGGGGGGGCACGCCATCGCTGGCCCACCCGGAGGTCAGGATGAACCAGGTCATCACCGGCGTTCCCTTCGGGAGCGGCAGCCTCGACGCCCACCTGGACACTTCCTCGGGGGAGGTCCTCATCGAGCTCGGCCACCTGGAGGGGCCCGACGTGACCCTCACCATGGACTACGCCACGGCCAAGGACCTCTACGTGGACGGCAACATCCAAAGCGGCATGCAGGCCTTCATGAGCGGGAGGATCAAGGCGGAGGGCGACATCTCCAAGCTGATGGCCCTGCAGGCCGTGCTCCAGCCGGGGGGAGCCGACGCAGCCGCCATGGCGGCCGCCGCCAAGGTCAAGGAGATGACGGCCTGATCGGCTGACATCGGCTGGCGAGGACGGGACCCAGAGGATGACTGCACCGGCAGTGGCTGGGGAACACCGCCTCAGCTACGCCATCCCCCGGGACCCTGTCTCATCATATCCTAACTGCGGGTCGGGCTGGTTGCGATAACCAAATCCGGGATAGCCCGAAGTGACTACGCCTCTCTGCTCTACGCCTCTCTGCTCTGGGCCTCGCCGCTCTGGGCCTACCCGCTCTGGATCCCGCTGGCCCCCGCCACCACCGGAGACACGGTGATCGCCCCACCGCGGCACGGGCTGAGGCTGGCGCCGACCACCAGGTGGTCGAAGTCGTTGGGAGGCGTTATCTCCAGCTGGGCCGACGTGGGGCAGGTGGTCTCCCCTCCCGACGGGACGTCCTCATAGGCCAGCGAGAAGGAGGCTGACCCACCTGGAGGGAGGGTGACGAGGCGGGGCGGGACCGCCGCCAGCCCCATGGCCGCACCCCGATCCACCACAGTGGGCAGCGGATGGCCCTGGGCGTCGAGCATCTGAAGGCCGGGGTAGCCGTCCAGGGCGCACGTGGTGGCCGAGGCATTGCGCAGCACGTAATTGGCAACGATGTGCCCTGCCGCCGCTCCCCCTCCCGGACCTCGTGCCCCCTGGAGCTGGTTGCTGAGGCAGCGCCCGCCGGGGGTCGGGTGAGCGCTGGTGGTGATAGTGGCCGAGCCGGCCTGCGTGGTCGTGCTGCGACCCGACCCGGACGACGTCGACGTGCCCGGCGTGGTGGTGACCGTGGACACCGACGAGGGGATGGGGGACGAGCTGATGGGCGTCACCCGCTTGGCGCTGGCCGATCTCCCCGAGCCGCCACAGGCGGCCAGCGCCACCGGGGCCAGGGCCGCAGCCAGGGCCACGCCAGTCAGTCGCCGCCCCCACCCGGTGGTCATCCGACCAGCTTACTTCGCCAGTGGACTCGCCTTAGCTCTCCACCCGAGGAAGGCTGAACCGCTCATCGCCGGGTGCTGGGTTTACCCTGGAGGCAGTGGAGGCCGCCCGGCTGCCGAGCTGAACCGGGCCGGTTCTGCCAGCTCCCTCGCGGCCGACACCCGCAGCCCAAGGACGGCCGGCGAAGTACCGGTCAAGCAGGCGAGGAGGTCGAGATGACATCGTCGGGCTCACTACAGGAGGCATCGAACGGACTCGGTCCCGGGGCAGGTTGGGGCCTGGTGGGATGGGGCGTGGTGGTGGCCGCCGTCCTCGTCTGGGAGGTGGTCACGCTGGCCAAGGCGCCCCAGGGCTGGCCCAGCCTGAGCGACCTGCTTCGGGTCGTGGTGAGGCCCGTGCCGGGCCGATGGGCCCTGTTCGCGGTGTGGCTCTGGGTGGGCTGGCACCTCTTCGTCCGCGGTTGGCAGTTCTTCCTGGGCGGCCCGGGCCCGGGTGCCCACAAGTTGGGGAGCGGCGGATCGGGGTTCGGCCGGATCCTGGCCCCGGCCATCCTGCCTCTCCTCGTGGTCTACCTGATCTTCCTCGCCGTGCTGGTGAAGCTCGGGCCACGAGCCGGCCGGGACCGGGCCCGCCGGGCGCGCCGCGGCCGGCGCTCCTGGTACCCCCCACCCGTGTGGTTGCTGCGCTACCTGGCCGTCCTGGCCGTCCCCGGCTTCGTTGGCTTCCTGGTCATCGCCACCGTGCTCACCGAGGCGGCCGGCGAGCACCACTTCTTCGGCCAGGCCCTCTCCGGAGGCGGTTTCCTGGCCTTTGGCGTGGCCGTGCCGGGGTTCGTGGTCCTCACCGCCGGGGCCGCCGCCTTCGCCCGCCTGAGAGCGCTCAGGCGCCGGCACGGCCAGGTGGGCAGCGGGTCAGGTTGGTAAGGGACCGCTACCTCCGGCTGCTGCTCGTCCTGATCGTATCGACGGCCTTCTTCGTCGGCTACGACGACTCCGTCCTGGGACTGCTGCTGCCGGACATCCAGGCCAGCTTCCATGCCAGCGACGCCGTGATAGGCGCGGTGCGGATCCCGGTCCAAGCCGGCGCCGTCGCGGCCTTCTTCCTCGCTCGCCTGAGCGACCGGATCGGCCGGCGCACCGTGCTGGTCTGGTCCATCTTCGGCTTCATCGTGTTCACCACCCTGGTGGCCGTGTCCTGGGACATCTGGTCGTTCACCGGCTTCCTGGTAGGTGCCAACGCCTTCCTCGGCGCCGAGTACTCGGTAGCCCTCACCATGGTCGTCGAGGAGTTCCCGGAGGACCGCAGGGGTCGAGCCCTGGGCACATTGCTCGCCTTCGAGGCGCTCGGCACCATTGCCGTCGGGCTGCTGTTGACGGCGGGCTTCGACAAGACCTCGCTCAGCTGGCGGGGCTTCTACCTCATCGGCCTGGGACCGCTGGTCATCCTGGCGGTGATGAGGCGGAGGCTGCGGGAGACCCGTCGGCAGCTCGAGGCGGTCAGCCGGCGCCGGCCAGGCGAGGTGCCGGCCTTCTTGTCCCCCTGGCAGCCTGCCTGGCGGGCCAGGATCGTCCTGGTCGGCATCATCTGGTTCCTCTCGGCGCTGCCCAGCGCCGCCGCAACCGCTTGGTGGGCCGACTACGCCGAGGTGGAGCGCGGGCTCTCCAGCCACGACGTCGGCCTGTTCGTCACTGCTGGCTACGCCTTCGGCGTGCTCGGCTATTACTGCTGCGGACGGCTCATGGAGCGGGTGGGGCGGCGGCGCACGGCCCTCCTCTACGGTTCGTGCGGCTTCGTGGCGGGCGTGCTGGTGTTCCAGGCCGCCGCTTCGGTGACGGGCCTGGTGCTGCTGATGCTGGCGGTGTTCTTCGGGCTGGGCATCGCGCCGGTGCTGTCGTCCTTCGCCACCGAGCTCTTCCCGACCAACATCAGGGGCCAGGCCTCGGCCTGGCTGCGCAACTGGTTCCAGGTGGTCGGGCTGGGGCTCGGACCCGCCCTCGTCGGAGTGCTGGGCGACCCCACCTCGGGGGCCATCGGCAACATCGGCGACACCGTGAGCCTGCTCATGTTCGTCTGGCTGCCCGCCCTGTGGCTCATCTGGCGGTTCATTCCCGAGGCCAAGGGCCGCCGGCTGGAGGAGCTGACTGGCGAGATCCCGCTGGCTCCGACGGGAACGGTGGAGTGAGCACCGCCGCCGGGCCCAGCCTGGCCCGGTCCTTCGCCAAGGGCCTGGTGGCCACCCTGGTGGTGCTCGGGGGCCTGGGCGGGCTGGTGCTGGCCTTCGGGACCGGCCGGGACCGCCCCTCGGGGGTGGCCGCCACGTGGCTCACCGCGGTGAGCGACACCACCCGCGCCGGCGTGCAGGCCGACGCCAAGAGCCGGGCGCTGGCCACCGGCTCTCCCGCCGCCCTGGCCCAGGCCAGGTCGCTGCTGCCGCCCCACCCGGGCGCCAAGGCCGCCTTCGCCGGCTACGAGGTGGGCCGGGCCGTGGTGTCGGGCCGCACCGCCAAGGTGCCCTTCCTCCTGCACCAGCAAGGGGTGGCCAGCCCAGGCGGCACACGACGGGGGTCGGTGCGCCTGGCCATGGTGGGGGGCCGGTGGCGGGTAGTCGGGTTGGGGTCCTCCCCAGTCGGTCCGCGCCCTCCCCTCGGCCGGCGGTCCAGAGCCGGCGCGAGCTCCCCCGGTGGCGTGGCTCGGCGCCGCCGCCGTGGCGG
This sequence comes from Acidimicrobiales bacterium, assembly GCA_039583615.1. Taxonomy (GTDB): domain Bacteria; phylum Actinomycetota; class Acidimicrobiia; order Acidimicrobiales; family QHCF01; genus QHCF01. The sequence goes on along the minus strand of JAVKSQ010000019.1, from coordinate 3,324 downwards.
TGCTGGTGGCCCTGGTGTCGACGGCCCTGGTCCGATGGGCCGACCCTCGCCTGTCCTACCGGAGATGACGCTACGGTCGGCATGCCAGCTCGCCGGGAGGGCCAACTGAGGGGCAGGAGCTCCACGGCGTAGCGTGGGAAGCGGCTGTCGACGCTGAACGCTGGATGGTAGTGACCCATCGGCTGGATGGTAGTGACCCATCGTTTGCTTCTTCGAGCCGAGGGTATGCCCGGCCACCATGAAATTACTGGACCCGGTGCTGGCCGACCTCAGCCCACGACACCTGGAAATCTACTGGCGGTATCAGGTGGTCCGTACGGCCGTCGACTTCGGCGCTGCCACGTGCTTCGTAATCGGTAGCGCACTCTTCTTCTCGAGGTCGACGACGGTGCCTGCCGACTGGCTCTTCTTGATCGGATCGGTGCTCTTCGCCATCAAACCGAGCATCGACATGATTCGCTCGGTGCACCTTCACCACCTACCACCACCAGGTGGGCTCAGCCAAGCCCGCAGCCCCCACGCCACAGGCGCCGGCAGGTCTTCACCACAGTGGCCACGATGGCCCCGGCCACCCGGAGGATGAGAGGGTCCACGAGCTGCTCGGGCGCTCGTGTCAGGCCTACCTGAGCAGCGCAGCTCACGACCCCATCGGAACGGGTCGCAGACTCCCTGATGGGCGGCTGCGACCGCTGGGATCTCCTCGGTGCCGAGCATGACGGGCGATCACCGACGTGCGTGGCCCGGGTAGGTGCCGAACGACCAGGTGTTGCCCTCGGGGTCCTTGACCGCGAAGTCCCGGGACCCGTAGTCGGTGTCGTGCAACGGCCGGAGGATCTCGGCACCTGCTGTTGTAGCGCGGGCAAACAGCCCATCCGGATCCGCGGTCACCACGTAGGCGGCGAAGGTCCCCGGCCGGTGGGCCCAGTCGTCCTCGGCACCTTCGGCAGAGATCGATCCGAGCATGACGCCCCCGCCGGGTGGCCAGGCCAGCTCGGCGTGGGCAACGTGGTCTCCCTCCTCGTAGACGACGGTCTCTTCGAAGCCGAACGCCGCAACGAGGAATGCGATGAGAGCTCTGGCGTCTCTGGCTCGCAGGGTCGGCCACACCTGGGGGCCAGGGTCGCGGCCGCCGGCAGCCTGCGTCTCGGTGGTGTCGGTCATAGCGTTGATCCTCCTGCCTCGGCGTGGGCGCCCGCTTGGATGTTTCGGAGCTCTTCTGCCACCCAGCGGCTCGGCGCGCACCCGGCCAGGGCGTTGAACTCCCTGGCGAGATGGGCCTGGTCGTAGTAGCCCCGCTCCACCGCCAGGCGGGCGAGCCCCCAGCGCCGCCCGGCGGCGACCCGTACGGCCAGTGCCCGCCGGGCGGCGTCGAAGCGGATCACCCGGGCGGCGGCCTTGGGCGACAACCCAGTCCAGCGCAGCATCTGGGCGCGCAGCTGGCGGTCGCTCCAGCCCACCTCTCTGGCAAGTGACTCGACGCTCATCTGACCACGGGTGGCAACCAGCGACCCCCAGGCATGCCACAGCGCAGGCGGCGGGCCTGCCCGATCCTGTGCCAGGAGGCCGACGAGGCCTTCCTCGAGCGCCGCGAGGCGCTCATCCCACGTGCCGGCGGAGAGGATCCTCTCTCGGAGCAGGTCCGTCCGAGCCCCCAGGACCGCTTCCGCTGGGAGGTCCTGGCCGGCGAGCTCCCCCGCCGGGCAGCCCAGCAGTGCCGGGCTTGCGAGCGGGTGCAGCGCAACCTGGATCCCCGACTGGTGGCCGTCGTGGACGATGATCGCCGGAGTGGTGTGCAGCCCGCCGACCAGGGCGTCATAGCGTGCGGCCGGTTGAGCAGGGTCAGGGTGGCGGTCGATCAGGAGCGGGTCGTCCAACGTCAAGATCAACGTCAGGAACGGCGAAGGCAGGCCCCGATGGGTCCCCGACGGCAGACCGACCTGACGGTAACCCGAGTACCAGGCCACCAGATCCCGCAGTTGTGCGCTCGGACGTCGACGCACCGACTCCGTCTCGGGAGCTGCCACCGCCGCCAGCTTCGCGCACCGCCCCCAGCTCTGAGAGTGCCACCAAACCCGGCGACGACGGTGTACAGGGCGCTCACCCGGCCGGGCGGCAGGGACGCCGGCGGCCGATGGTGGATACTCACCGCCCGGGCGACGCCCTGGACCTACGGGGATCGGGCGTTCGTGCCGCTCCCGCTAGCATGACGCCATGGCCTTGCGCTACAAGAGCTTCGAGGAGTTCCAGGAGGCCTCCACCTCGTTCTTCGGGAAGGCCGAGCAGGTGAGCGACGGGGCTCCGCCCGGGGGGGACCCCCAGCCGGACGAGTCGGGCGACCAGCAGACACTACCGGCCGATACCTGAGCCAGGGCGGCCCAGCCGGAGCGATCCCCAATGGGTCCCCCACGAGCAGCCGACTGGCCACGCTGTGGAGGCCGTCTCGGTCTGGATCGGACCGAGGCCGCCGTGCGCGAGACATGCTTCGTCGGCTGCCTCGGCAGAGCGATGCCTATGGGCGTGTCTTCGACGGTGCACGGCCGCTATCAGACGGGACGGCCAACCGATCGCGTTGAGATCCGCCGCCAGAGAGGCTCTGACGCCGCCGACGATCACCGTGCAGCCGGCATCTTCGACTACGACTTCCCGTATTTCGACGTTCTCGTCCAGCTTGAACGTCACGGTTCGCGTAGCAGCACGAGTTCCTCTCGGGCCAGAGCTGCACCGTAGGCAGCGCCGGCGCGGATGCCCTCGACACCGACGGCGGGATAGCCGGCGAGGATGCGTCCGGGTTCGCGGGGATCATTGCGAAGAACGCCGGGGCTGGCAGCGGTTCAACGCGTCGGTGTCAACGCGAACTGCCAGCCGATCGGCGCGCCCCCCGAAATCCTCTTGACCTTCCAGAGGTATGGAAGGTTCATGGTGATCTTGGTGTTGCTGAGCAGCCCAGCATCGGAGAAGAGGTAAAGGACATGGCATCGACCACCATCGCGGTGAAGGAGGTACAGTGCGCGAGCTGCGAGAACACGATCCGGGTAGCGCTATCGCGCCTCGACGGGGTCCGGACGGTCAAGCCAGACGCGACCCGCAACGACGTGCGGGTCCAATACGACGAGGCGAAGGTGGACGAGGCCCGGCTCCGCCGGGCGCTGGCTGAGGTGGGCTATGACCCCGTCGACTGATTCACCACCGCCTGGGACGGCCGCGGCCCACAGCGACGGCCAGGCGCCCGAGCGGGGCCGGGACAGCATGCAGCTCAAGATCGGCGGCATGTCCTGCTCGTTCTGCGTCTCGACCATCCAGAAGGCGGCCGGCCGCCTCGACGGT
>JAVKSQ010000018.1:0-52241 GCA_039583615.1 Acidimicrobiales bacterium | reverse complement strand
CCTGCGCCGACACCGCGAGCATCAAACATCCTGACCCAACGTGTCGCCGCCATGCTCGACCCGCACGTCGGTCAACAGCTGGCGGGTGTGCGAGTGGCTCGCCCCGAGGACTACGACCGCATGGTCGCCGCGGTCGACGACTGGTGGGGGCGCTCCGTCGGCCCGTCGCTGCTCCGGCTCTTTCTCGACCACTTTTACTCAACGAGCCGCATCGCCGAGGATGAGCAAGGATTGGCCGCCTTGTTGGTGGGCTTCCTCTCGCCGTCCCAGCCGCACCTGGCGTACGTGCACTTCGTCGGCGTCCGGCCTGATCACCGCGGGGGCGGACTGGCGCGTGAGCTCTACGAAGAGTTCGCCCAGTACGCCCGGGAACACGGGTGTACGGAGCTGCGGGCCATCACCGCTCCTGGCAACACCGGCTCGATCCGCTTCCACCAAGGCTTGGGCTTCAGTGTGAGCGAACCCATGGCTGACTACAACGGTCCTGGGCGTCCCATGGTCGCCTTCCGTCGCCAACTCAGTCTGGACGACGACCGCTGACCGGTCGGCTTGCGCGACGCCGAGGCAGCGGAAATGGCGAAAGCCAACGTTGCGTGAGGTACATGCACGGACTGCCTGGCCTAAGAGGATTCAGCAGCCAAAACCACAGCCGTTCACATTAGGTCAGGAGAACCCAGAAACCGCCATTCGACTGGTTGTCCTACTTTGTAGTACACTCAGGGTGTGGAAGTCGACTGGACCTACCGGGCCGACTACATCCGAGAACGACATGGAATCGAAGTGGAATGGGCCAACGAGGTGCTCAACGACCCCGATGCTCTGCGAATCGACCCCGATCCGGCCAGCAAGTCGGGCCGCAGCGTCAGGACCATTGGCTACTCAAGCCAGGCCGGCTGCCTCATCACCGTCATCACCGTCCATGAGGCAGGGGTGACTTTATGGAGTGAGCGGGTTGGAAGTCGAATGAGACCGACACCCGCCGCTACAGAGAGGAGCGAACGTGACTGAGATCGAGAAGATCATCGAAGAAGAGACCGACGCCTCCGAGTCCGACCGCGACGCGCCCATCCCTGACGACGCCAAGATCAGTCGACCGAATCGGTCACGCTCGACCGTCTACTCCATCCGGCTCAACCCTGAAGAGGTAGCCGCGCTCCAGGCTCTGGCCGAGATTGCCGGCGTGCCGGGATCCACCCTCGCCCGGTCGTGGATCGTCGAACGAATCCGCGAAGAGCAAACCGGGCTCAACGATGCGGAAGCGGAACTGCACGCCGCCCAGCGACACCTCGCACACCTGCAGCGACACCTACGACAGCAGGCCTCCTAGCCACAACCCCCGATACCGCTCGGTACCGACGGTGTGGGCGAGGTCTCCGGGGCAGGAGGTCTGTGTTCTGGGGCAGCCAGGTCGCCTCGCCGTTCCGCAGGAGCCCGCGGACGAGCGCTGCCATCTCCGGGAAGGTGACCGGGGGCGGCCAGACCGTAGGCGAGGGGTGCTCCCGGTAGGGCCTGGAGAGCCGGAGGCAGCGGTTCAGGAGCATCGCCGCGGCATCGTGATGCAGGTCCTCCGGGAAGCGGGATCGGGTGAGTCCCACGACGACCAGGACACCGCCGGGTCGGAGCAGATCGCGCATGCGCAGCAACGCCGTGGTGGCATCCATGTGGTGCAGGGACGCAACCGAGGTGACGAGATCGAACGAGGTCGAGCGGGCGGCCACGGTAACCGCCAGCTACCATCACCGGCGATGACTCGACGGTCGTGCACGTGCTGGTGGTGGTCGCTTTAGGGCGGCCGTTCGCTTCGTGTGCGTACCGGGCCGCCTTCGGGCGGCTCGTCTCGCGTCAGGAGGGTGCCGCCTGGAGGCCCGATCCAGGAGGCTCCCCACCATGTCCGCCATCCAGACCAGCGACACGCTGGAGGCTGCCAGGGCTCGAAGCGTCGAGCTGGAAGCCAACATTTCGCAACGTCCCGGTCGCTTCCGGGTCCTCACCGGCGACCGGCCCACCGGCCCCCTACACGTCGGCCACCTCTTCGGCACCCTCGCCAACCGGGTACGCCTGCAGGACCTGGGCGTCGAGGTGATGGTCCTAGTCGCCGACTACCAAGCCATCACCGACCGCCAAGCACCCGAGAGCCTGCCGGTCGACGTGCTCGGCCTGGTCGCCGACTACCTGGCGGTGGGCGTCGACCCGGAGCGGTCGACCGTCTTCGCGCACAGCCAGGTGGAGGCACTCAACCAGCTGCTCGTTCCATTCCTCTCCCTGGTGAGCGTCGCCGAGGTAGGGCGCAACCCAACCGTGAAAGAGGAGATCGCGGCCGGCGGCGGCGCGGCCACCAGCGCTCTCATGTTCACCTACCCGGTCCACCAGGCCGCCGACATCCTGTTCTGCCACGCCAACCTGGTCCCGGTCGGCAAAGACCAGCTGCCCCACCTGGAGTTGACCCGGACCGTCGCCCGACGCTTCAACGGCCGCTACTCGCCAGAGGGCCCCTACTTTCCGGAGCCGGAAGGCCTGCTCAGCCAGGCGCCGCTGCTCCTTGGCACCGACGGAGCCAAGATGAGCAAGAGCCGGGCCAACGCGATCGCCCTGGCCGCCAGCGAGGACGAAACCGCCCGGCTCATCCGCGCCGCCAAGACCGATGGCGAGCGCCACGTCACCTACGAACCCCAGCGCCGTCCCGAGGTCTCCAACCTGGTGCTCCTCGCCGCCCTGTGCCTGGAACGCCAACCAGAGGAGGTCGCAGACGAGATCGGTGACGGCGGCGCGGCCGGTCTGAAAGCAGTCGTTACTGAGGCGCTCAACGAACGGCTACGGCCGCTCCGTCAGCGACGCCAGCAGCTCGCTGGCGACCTCACCTACCTGCGCCACGTCCTGTCTGAGGGCACCGACCGGGCCCGCGAGATAGCCACCGCCACGCTCGCTGACGTCCGCCGGCTCATGCACAACACTTACTGACGTGCCCGAACAGCGCATGGCGGACGTCACGCCGGGCCATGGTCACCGAGTCGGCGAAGACACGAGCGGTACCGGTCGTCGGGCGGCCCGAGGGCGCCGAGTCGACCAGCGCGGGTGCGGCCGGGGTCATCGGGCCTCCTTCAGGCCGACGCCCCCGACCCTTGAGGAACCACCGGCACCGGTGAGGGCGAAGAACACCTCGTCGAGGTCGGGAGCCGACACCGACAAGGCCTCTACCGGGAGCGCATGAGCCTCAAGGCGATCAAGCACCGCCCGTAGAGCCCCAACGTCGCCGGCGGCGGCCAGGGTCAGCGACAGACCGTCGTCGGAGCGCCTGGCGTCGGCGAACACGGCCTGCGCGGCGACGAGCGACGCTTCTTCGGGGAAGCGCAGTCGGATATGCCCTACAGGGAGCCGCGCCTTCAGCTCGTCGGGGGTGCCCTCTGCCACCAGCCTCCCGTGGTCGATGCGGAGGTGCACGTCGGATCGTGGCGGGCGGCCTACCGAGGCTTGCTGCCCGACGCCTATCTGGCCCGGCTCGACCCAGTCGGACGGGCGAAGCGCTACAGCTTCGCCGACCAGGGACCAGAGGTCCCCCTGACCGCGGTGGCGGTCGCCGGCGGGATGATCTGCGGGTTCGCGACAGTGGGTTCCGCCAGGGACGCCGACGCTGAGGACGCGGGCGAGCTGTACGCGATCTACGTCGATCCGCCTTGGTGGGGCCGGGGTGTCGGACGCGCCTTGGTCGGCGAGGCCCGGCGGCTGTTGGCCGAGCGCGGTCACGCCGAGGCGGTGCTGTGGGTGCTGGCTGGGAACTCGAGGGCCGAGCGCTTCTACCGCAACGACGGATGGCACTCGGACGGCGCCGCCCGGTGTGAGGAGATCGGATCTGGATGGCACCCCGAGGGCGCGCTCAGCGTCGAGGAGCTGCGCTACCGCAGGTGGCTGTGGTGACCGCCGCCGCCGGAGGCCAGGACTCTGCCGGAGGGTTCGCTGCGCTGCTCGGCGTGCTGGAGCGTCTGGCGGGCACCGATGTCCGGGTGGGTGGCGGCTGGGGCGTCGATCCGCTGGCCGGTCGGGTCACCCGGGCGCATCACGACATGGACCTCTTCGTGGCGGTAGACAGACTCGGCGAGGCCGTCGGGCGGCTCGTCGGTGCCGGCTTCGAGGTGGTCATCGACAAGGGCCCGTGCCAGATGGTGCTCGGCTCCGCCTCGGACGAGCAGGTCGACCTCGGCGGGATCGCCTACCGGTCCGACGGCCACGGCGTGCAGGCCGACGCGACCGGCGACATCGAGATCTTCCCCGCCTGGGGCTGGACCGAGCGCGTGGTGGCCGCCAGACGGATCGTGTGTCTGAGCGCGGAGGCGCAGCGGCTCAAGCACCGCGACTACCCGCCCCGGGCGGGCGACACCGTCGACCTCGCCACCATCGCCCACATCGACGAGCTGGCACACTTCGACTCGGCGGTCCGGCCCGCCGGAGCCGGAGAAGACGACCTGGTGGCGGGTATCGAGACCTCCTCCGACCGCCTCCTCGAGCCCTTCGGCGCCTGGCCGCTCCCACCCGCCGACCCGGCCGCCAAGGCGGCAGAACAGGCGCGCACCGCCGCCACGCTGGTCGCCGGGTGCCCGCCCGTCGGCTTCGCCCGCCTCGAAACCGTCGACGGCCACGCCCACCTCGGTCAGCTCCCGGTGCTCCCCGAGTACGGCCGCCTCGGGGTGGGGAGTCGCCGGTCCGCTCGGCCTGTCTTTGGGCCCGCCACCGACGACGAGATCGGTCCCGAGCTGAAACAGCTCATCGCCGACGAAGCAGATTTGGAGCGCTTCGGGACGCGCGTCACCATGGGCAGCGCCATCACAGACGACGACCACTCCACCGCGGACAGCTGATCAACCCGACCACGCAGCGCCGATCTGCAGGCCCGCAGCGATTCCCGCAAGCCGATCCCGCTAGGGCACGGGCCGCGATGTCAACGAGGAGGGTCGAGCTCTTCGGCCAAAACGTCCATCAGCAGCCCGTCGTGCCATCCCTCGCCGTCGGCGTCCGCTCGTAGCGGCGCATGACTCCGACCGGCCGGAAGCCCATCGCCGTGTAGCAGCGAATAGCCGGCTCGTTGTCCACCGCGGGATCGATGACCAGTCGATGATGGCCCCGGTCATTCACCAGATGGCGGGCGAGGCTGCCCACGGCGTCACGCCCGACACCGCGCCCGTGCACGACTGTGGGTCGACGAAGATGTCGAGCGACGCGTGGCGGTAGTCGGGCTCCTCAGCCATGATGTGCTTACACCGGGCATTGTACAAGCGCGTTGCGCAACTCAGTTGTGAAATCGGGTAACATGTCGCCATGGGCCGACGACCGTGGGTACCGGGTGAGCTGGCCAGCTTCATGCGCCAGGACGAGGGCCACGCCTGGACCCTGGAGGACCTCCAGGCGGCGCTGGTCGAAAGGGGCACCCCTGCCGACTTCTCCTCGGTCTTCCGGGCCATGGCCAAGCTGGAGGGCCATGAGATAGTCCGCCGGGTCGAGCTGGACGATGGTCGGGCCCGCTTCGAGCTCCGGGGCGAGCACCACGACCACCTCCGCTGCCAGGGCTGCGGTCAGGTGACGCCGGTGCCATGCTCCATGGTCGACAGCGCGCTGGCCGAGGTCGAGTTGGCCACGGGGTTCGCGGTGAGCGGGCATTGGCTGGTCCTCACCGGCACCTGCCCGAGGTGCCGCCAGCACGAGCCCGGCCCTGGCCCGGTCCCGAGCACCACGGGTGCCAGCGATGCGACGACTCCCGGCACGCAGGGCAGGCCCCGATGAGCCTCTTCGCCCTCAGCCTGTGGAACCCCTCCCATGTGACCGGGCTGACCGTCCTGGTCATCGCCGTCCTCCTCGGGATGGTCCACGGGATAACTCCGGACGAGCACACCTGGCCCATCACGTTCAGCTATGCCGTCGGGAGCTACTCCACCCGCCGGGGACTGCGGGCGGGGCTCATCTTCTCGTTGGCCTTCACCGTCCAGCGGGCACTCACCAGCGAGCTGGCCTATCTCGGCCTGTCCCGGCTCTTCACCTTCAGATCCCTCGACAACGTCATCTACCTGGTGGTCGGGGTCCTGATGGCGGCGGCCGGTCTTCTCATCGTGGGCCGTGGCCGCTCGTTCCACCTCCACCTCCACAACCACCTCCCCGGCCGCGGCCGCCCCGGCCAGCCGGGCAAGGCCCGAGACCAAGACCCCGACAGCTGGCTCAGGGACCCCAGACCGTGGATGCCGGCGGTGCACGGCTTCGTCGCCGGCTGGGGATTCGGCGCCTTCGCCATCATCATCTACACCGTTCTGGCACCAGCCATGCCCTCGGCTGGCCTCGGATGGGTGCCGGGAGCATTGTTCGGGCTGGGCACGACCCTCGTGCAGATGGGCATGGGCGCCACCTTCGGATGGGTGGCGGCCCGCCTCGGGCTCTCAGCCGAGGCCGTGCGCCACGTGGCCCTGATCACGGCGGCCCGTACCCTCACCTGGGGCGGTGCCGCCTTCGTGGCGGCTGGGATCTTCGGCCTGGCCTTCCCCTACCTGGCCGACCTCAGCTGGGCCACCGGCTTGCACGTTCCCAACCTGGACAGCATCGGCCTGCCCCTGGTGCTCGTCATCCTGGCCGTGGTGGCGATCGGGGGCACGACCCTGGTCACCCAGACCCGGGCCCGGAGCCACCGAGGCAACTGGGAAGCTGCGTCCGGTGTCTTGACAGGGCGAGCAGCTTCGCAAATAATTGATGGGCTGATGCCGACACCCGAAAGGAGGCCTTTGTTGACCAAACCGACGGGTTCGTCCGAGGAGATCGGTCCGCCCGACTAGACGGGCTCCCGGTCAGCCGGGGGCTATTCGGAGCCGCTGTCACCGATCGACCGGCCACTGAACCGCGTGGTCACCGTCTCAGCGAGGCGAGCAGACGAAGGTGGTTCCCTACCGTTGCCGGCAACCGCTCAGGTGATGGCGGTGCGGAAGCTTGTGAGAGAAGGCGAAGCCTTGGCTTCGCCTTCTCTTTTGTCACCTGGCGGCCCGCCGCCAGGCCCCGGCCCGACTGGCGGGGGCGTAGCGGTAGACCACCCTGCCCCGCAGCGCCCGGAGGGGCACCGGACCGAAGGCCCGGCTGTCGGTGCTCGCCTGCGGTCGGTCGCCCACCACCTCCACGCCGCCAGGGCCTACCCCAGCCACCCGCTTCACCAGGGTGCGGGAGGCGTCACGGGGATCAACGATGGCTACCACGTCCCCCGGGCGCACTCCCAGCCATCGGGCCACCAGCAGGCGGTCGCCTGGATCGAGGGTGGGCCCCATGCTGCTCCCCGATACCTGGACTCGCAGGAAGCCCCGTCCGATGCACGCCGCCAGCCCGCCGATCACCGCCGCCCACCGGGCCGCTCTGGTGGTCTCCGGGGTCAGGATCCGGCGTCCGGCGCTAAGGTGGGAACGCGCGCCCGAGCGTGTCCGGTCGTGAGCTGACCGCTCGAGCCGACCGTATCGAACAACGTTGGAACAAAGGAGCCCGGCAATGAGCATCGTGTCCCGTTTCCTCGTCTTGGCCGACCGCCTGTACCCCCCCCAGGTGGCCTTGGCCCACTGCGACCTCCCGTGCGGAGTCTACGACCCGGCCCAGGCTCGTATCGAGGCGGAATCGGTCAAGGGCTGCATGGAGAAGTTCCACGGGTCCGACGACAACGTCTTCAAGACGCGGGCGGTCACCATCAAAGAGGAGCGAGCGGAGCTGGTCAAGCACCACCTCTGGGTGCTGTGGACCGACTACTTCAAGCCCGACCACCTGGAGAGGTTCCCCCAGCTGCACGAGCTCTTCTGGAAGGCGACCAAGGCCGCCGGAGAGGCCAAGAAGACCAACGACGTGTCCGTCGCCGACGACCTGCTCAACCAGATCGGCGAGATCGACAAGATCTTCACCGAGACCAAGAAGTAGGGCGGGAGGCTCTCGGCTCAGCCGAGGATCAGGGGGCCGATGATCGCCCACGCCGGGGCCAGCAGGATGAGGCTGTCCAGGCGACGAACCACCCCGGCGCTCTTGGCGGGGTTGCCCAGCAGCAGTGAGGCCACCCGGGTCCCGGCCGGGGCGAGGACGGCGGCCAGGCCTCCCAGCGCCCACGGCCCAGGCCCGGGGTTGGAGATGGCGACCGCGGCTGCCAGAGCCAAAGTGACGGCCCCCACGGCGGTGACCCCGGCGACCGGCCCCTCCCAGGAGTTGCCTGCGCCGGCGCCCACCAGGTAGGAGCCGGCGTCGTAGGCGCCAGCCATGGCCACCAGCACCATGACCACCAGGGCGCTGTGGGTGCGAGCGGCGACCATGGCCGCCCCGCAGCCGCCGATGACCACCGCGACGGTGCCGGTCAGCAGGGGCGCATGGCGTGACAGGGAGGGGACCAGGGAAGCGGCGCCGGCCACCGCCAGGATGGCCCCGGCGGCCAGGGCAGGGGTGAGCCGACCGGCGAACACCGACGTCACCATGACCAAGGCTCCAACCGCGGCCAGCACGGGGGGAGGGCGTCGCTCGGCGCGCCAGGTTCGGCAGGCTTGGGCGGCGGCTACCGCACAGACCAGTGCCAACCACACGCCGAGCCACGCCTGCCCGGCCAGGATGGCGCATGCCGTCACCGCTGTCCAGGCCAGGCTCAGGCGGATCCTGGGCCCGTTGGTATCGACGGGCGCCATTCCGAGGCGGGCCCAGGCACCGGTGGCCTCCAGGGCAGTCGTCGCCGGGAGACGCTTGGCTGGTGCCGGGCGCGAGCCGTTGGGCGAGCGGTCGGCCGCCGTGATGGGCCCGGTCGGCGAGGGCACGACCACCTCTGGCCCGGTGGGCGAGCGCACGGCCACCTCCACCTCTGGACCGGTGGGCGATCCCGCCGACACGGACCGCACGGGTGGGGAGCCGGCCAGCCCGGACCGTCTCAGCCCACGCCGCCCGACACCGGCGGCAGCACTGCCACCTCGTCCTCGTCGGACACCGCGGTCGCCGGTGGGGCGGGGCGGCCGTTCACCCACACCTGGCTGGACGCCAGGACCGCCGCGAACCGCTCGCCGAAGCGGGCCCTGGCCTCCCCGAGCACCTGGTCGACGGTCACCCCGGGCAGCGACACCCGGCCGGTGCCGGCCGCCTCGCGGGCCGCGGCGAAGAGCCTCAGGGTTGGCGTAGGGCCTCGTCATCATTCCTGGGGGCCAGGTTCCTGGGGGCCAGGGCGGGACGGCTCACCGTGCCACCTCTGCCCACCCGTTGGTGATCACCTTGTCCTGCCCGATGAGCGCCTCGAAGGCTACGTGCCGGCAGCCTTCACGTCCCCCGGCGTCGTAGAGAGTGGCCGAGAGATCGTTGTCGGGAGCGACCATTTTCGCAAAACGGGCAGCCAGGCGACGCAAACGCCCCGGATCCCCGCCGGCCGCCAGGTTGACCACGGCCTGGCTCACCATGGCCATGGTGCACAGCCCGTGGACGATGATCCCCGGCAGTCCCACCCGGCGGGCGAAGGCGGGGTCCAGGTGAATGGGGCTGTCGTCTCCGGACGCCTCTCGGTAGCGGAAGGGCTGGTCCGCGTCGATGTGCATGGTCATGGAGCCGATGGGTGCCGATCGAGCCGACTCCGGGAAGCTGTGGTCAGGCTTGCCGGGCCCCGCCTCCCGACCGCCGGTCAGACCTCGTACGAAGATGGTGACGTACTGCTCGAGGACCGCTCGATCGCTGGCGTCGCGGCTGTCTGAACGAATGGTGCAGCGGGTGCCCGACGGGCCCACCCGAACGCTGTGCGGCACTGCCCTGGTCACCAGGGTGGTGCCGGGGACCAGGGGCTGGTGGAAGTGCATGTCCTGCTCCCCGTGGACGATCATGCTCCTGGCTTGCGGGGGGACCATCTCGGCCGCCACCCGGCGGATGGGCTCCCAGCTGGGGACCACCCCGAACACCGGCGGCGCCCAGCGCCCGGACCGGTACGCCGGGTTGTCGTCGTTGGTGGCTGCCGCATAGGCCCTGGCCCGCCCGGGATCGATGGTCTGGGGGCTTCCCTGGTGGGCGGTCCCCGGCTTGGTCAGCGTCAGCGCCATCTGCTCCTCCTGTCGGCAGCCAGCCGCCCCCCCCGGCCCGGCCGGAAGCCAAGCCGAGCCCACGGCCCCAGCCCAATCTGCCCGATCGCCTCTCAGGGCGACGACCGGCCACCACGTTAGCCGAGGCGCTGGCCGCTCCCCGGAGCCGGGCGCCGGCGGGCCGCCTCCTCGGTGGGGTTGAATGGGGCGGGTGAGCACCACCCGGTTCCTCCTCCTTCGCCACGCCCAGTCCACCTGGAACGCCGAGGGTCGTTGGCAGGGGTGGGGCGACCCACCCCTGTCCCCGGAGGGAGTGAGCGAGGTGGGCCCGGTGGCCGGTTGGCTGGGCCACACCTGGCCCGGGATGGCGGCGGTCGTCTCCTCCGACCTGCGCCGGGCCCGCCAGACCGCTGGCCCGGTGGCCGACCGGCTGGGCGTGGGGCCGGTGGTGGTCGATGCCGGCCTGCGGGAGCGTGACGTGGGTGCCTGGACCGGCCTCACCACGGAGCAGATCGAGTCGGCCTGGCCGGGGCAGGTGCCGGCCCTGCGGGAGGGCAGGCTCGATCGGCCGCCGGGCGGGGAGTCCACCGCCGAGCTGCTGGCCCGGGCCACCGCCGGCCTGGATAGGCTCAGGGCTCGTTGGCCCGGCCGTGAGGTGCTGGTGGTCTGTCATGGCGGCGTCATCCGGGCCGTCGAGCAGCATCTGGGCGCCCCTCCTCTGACCGTTCCCAACCTGTCCGGGCGCTGGATCGAGCGCGCGACCCAATGGCGGCTGGGTGTCCAGGTGGCGGCGCCGAGCACCGTGGTCGCCGATCCCTAGCCGGCTGGTGCTGCCCGGCGCCGCCGGGTCAGGTGCCCAGCCGGGTGTTGATGGTGCCGGCCAGGCGATGGGCCAGGTCGGGGGTCAACAGGTCGGTGCCGTGGCCAGAGTTGGGGTACCACCAGAGCTCCTTGGGCTCCCTTGCCCACTCGTAGATGCGCTCGGCATGGTCCGGGCCGAAATAGGAGTCGTCGGGGTCATGGGCCACGACCACGAACGCCGGGGCGATGGCGGCTACCAGGGCGCTGGCATCCGGGACCCCCTCGCAGTCGGCCAGGATGCGGGTGCGGGTGAACACCGACAGCAGGGCCCGGCGGGCAGGGGAGGCGATGACCCGCTGCACGCGGGCCGAGCCCGAGCGCTCGTAGCGCCCCCACCAGGCGGGGGCGCTGATGGCCACTGTCCCGGCCACTCCGCCGAAGCGGGCCGCGTGCAACAGGACCGAGGCCCCTCCCAGGCTCATGCCGATGGTGACGACCGGGAGGTGGGGGGCGGCGGCGGCCACCGCCGCGGCCACGTCCAGGGGCTCCTCCCGGGCCAGGGTGCAGGTGCCTCCCGAGCGGCCGTGGCCCCGCAGGTCGGGCACGACCACGTGGAAGTGGCGGGCCAGCATGTGGGCGAAGGCGAAAACCTTGGGGGTGCGGGACCAGTTCACGAAGCCGTGCACCAACACCACCGTCGCCGGGGCGTCGGGTGGACCGGCCAGCCGGGCGCCGGCCAGCTTGGTACCGTCCCCGCTGGTGAGAGACAGCTTCTCCGAGCGTCGGTAGCGGGGTGCGAGGACGTACTTGTGGCCCCACTCGGCCAGGCCCCGGCCGGTGTCGATCACCCGCCGACCAGGGCGGCGTCCCTGGTGGCGAAGCCGCCTGATCGCCATCAGGTCGGTGCCGACGGGGGGCGGACCTCCCGCTCGGCACCGGCCTGGTCCTCGACGCAGAACCTGGTGGCCGGCATGGCCTCCAGGCGGGAGTCGCCGACGGGTCGCCCGCAGGCCTCGCAGATGCCGTAGGTGCCCTCGTCCAGGCGCCGCAGGGCATGCTCGACGTCGGCCAGCTCGGCCTCGATCTGCTCGAGTATCGAAAGGTCTCGCTCGCGGTCGAAGGTCTCGGTGCCCTGGTCGGCCGAGTGCTGGTCGGCCGAGGAGAGCTCCGAGAGGCTTTCCTGCTCGCTCTCCGAGGTCAGGCCATCCTCGACCAACTGGCCGCGGACGCTTTGGAGGCGACCCTGCTCCTGGGAAAGGCGTTGGCGAGCGTGGTCCGGATCCATCCAGAGGATGCTACCGGTCGGACCGGCGCCCGCCAGGTAGCGTGGTTCCCGACGGTCCAGCGGGTTGGCCCTCGCCGACCACCCGCCGACCCACCGGGCCGCTAGCTCAGCGGGTAGAGCAGGGGACTTTTAATCCCAAGGTGCCGGGTTCGAGACCCGGGCGGCCCACCGGTATAAGTGCTCGTCCGGGCTTCTAGCGCAACGAGGCCTGGGCGCACCGCCGCGTGGCGGCGCTCAACTTGCGCAAGCTGACCGTGCTCGGGCACACGAGACGAGGCGACGCTTGGGTGCTCGCAGGCATATAGAGGCCCTCGGGAGCGTCCCAAGGAGGGAACGACACCTGTTGGCTCAAAGCCAAGTCCAGCGCGGCCGGACTTACACCCTCAACTCCGACTCTTCGGTGCGGGCTTACCCCCGAGGGCCCGCAAGAAGGTTACGCCCGGTCAGGTGGGCCGGGAAGGGCCTTGTTCAACAGCGCCCTAGGCCGATGTGATCCGGTGATCTTGGCCCGCGGAAGGCGGCGCAGGCGCCACGACCGCCTACGACAGCGAGGAGGTGGCCCGGGCAGTGTGTTGCTCGCCGGCCCCCGTGATGGTAGCCGTCGGGCATACCAGCGACCGGAGCCTGGCCGATGAGTGCGCCTATGCCTCGGTGCCCACCCCAACGGCGGCTGCCGAGAGACTCCCAGCGATCGTGGCGGACGCTGATGGTGCACTAGTCGCCGAGGCAGCTGGTGTGGCGGGAGCTGCCCGCAGCACGCAAGCAGTGGCTGGGAGTGCTCTGGAGGCAGAGGCCAGGGCCATTGACGCCACGCTGGCTCAATTGGGCGAGGCGGAGGCGGCGCGGTCTGAGGCCGATGCGGCAGTGATGGGAGCCCGGCGGGCCCGCCAAGTGGCTTTGGCCGTCGGTGTGGTGGCGCTGGTGTTGTCGGTGGTACTGGCGCTCGTGTGGATGAAAGGTGCGTGATGGCTGAGAGTGAATACGCGGCCGCCCTGGCCGGGCTGATCGGCGTTCGCCAGCGCCTCGAGGAGGGCCGCCTGGCCCCGGGAGAGGTCGAGACACTGATCGCCCAGGCCAAGCAGGCACTGGAATCTGGCCGGGCTGCGCTGCGGCGCGCCGACGCCACCATCGAGGTGCTGGATATCAGTCGTTGACTGCTCCCACGCCTGAAGGCATGGTGGAGCTGGGAGCCTAGATAGGGAGGTCAAGGACGGTCGAAATGGCCTCGCGAAGCTGGGCCAGGATGGCGGCTCCGACGTTGCCGCGGGTGGAGGCGACCCGCATGACTGAGACGGCACGCAGGTGCTGGCACTGAGCTGCCGATGTGACACGGAGGCCGTTACGGTCGTCGGGTTGGATGCTGATCTCCGAGTCGAAGCCGCGGATGGTCGATGTGAGTGGGACGACATGAATGACCGACGGCTCGGCGTTCAAGATGCGTTGGGCGGTAACGACCACTGCGGGATGGCTGAAGCAGGCCTCGTGGCCTTGCGGAAGTCCCAGGTCGAGATCGACGACGTCACCCGAGGTCGGCATCTAGCCACGCCGTCTCGTCGTCTCGCAACGGCCGGGCGAGCTGGTCGCCGATACGGTCCTGCCGAAGTGCTCGGACAGCCAGGGTCACGGTATGGCCCACCGTCGTCCCCAAGTCCTTGGCCAGTCGCTTCAGCTCCTCGTGGGTCTCTGGATCGATCCGCACACTCGTCGATTGCATGCAAATAAGCATACAGTGGCTGATCGCCCGGGCCGCGCAGGTGCGGAGGCTGCTCGTAAGGCGCTAAGCCGGCCGAGACCGCGGTCGCGGTGCTGGAAATCAGCCCTATCTCAGGAGCGTCCGGGCTTGGCCGGGGGAGAGCAGACGCCAACCATTGCGCAGTTCGGGCACCCGCCGCCGGCCGCCGGGCTGGCGGGAGTGGGGCGCTGGCCAGAGTCCCACCCCCCCCCGAGACGAGAGGGCATGCGCGTATCGTGGCTTGCTGCCCGGGCATGGTCAACTACTCGGCGCACATGGTCGAGCGCCTGGGCTACTTCCTCAGCAGCCATCTCGATTGCCCTCTCGCCATAGCGGGAAGCGGCTCGTTCTTGGTACAGGCGCTCAAGATCGGTGCCGGATTCCTCGGGGGCGTTTCCGAGCGCGACCCACTGCGACCACCAGCCGACTCGCTTGCGGTGGATGGTCGTGAATCCCCGGATCTCGCCGAGGTGCGGTGGCGGGGGTTGCCTACGTCTCGGAAGGTTGAAAGCCGCCGGTGGCGCCATTGTGGATGTGAGATTTCCAGCTTTGACCTCATGTTCTTCAACGAGGAGGTGCCTTGATGGTCGCCTCGCAATCGCGGGAGCCCAGCGAAGCAGGTGGTCCCAACGAGGGCGCCGGCTATTGGGACCGGGTCGCGGCGATGGTGCGCCGCGACCCGCCGGAGGACTGTTGCGTGGTCCCCGGGACCACCCCGGTCGTGGCCTTCGGGGAGCCGAGGATGGCCGAGGTGGCCACGCTGGCCATCAATCCCAGCAGCCGGGAGTTCATGACCAGGACCCGGATGCTCACTGGACTGGGACGCAGCAGCGTTTGGCGACCTTGGAGTCCCTCGGGGTCCCGCGGGGAAGACCTGAGCATGAGTCAGTGAGGAGGAGTATCCTGAGCGAAGGGGTCAGCTATCGTCAATAATGAGCCCGCTGCTGTCCTATATGATGGTCACCTTACAGAGCTGCTCTAACGCCTGATATCGTTAGCCAAGGCCTCATTGACCTCTGGCTAGCAATAGCGGTATCAAGACCAAGGCTTCCGGAGGCGCATGCAATGCCAACCACCCAGCACTTCGATGCCATAGTTGTTGGCTCAGGATTTGGTGGGTCAGTGATGGCTTACCGGCTTGCCCAGGCGGGCCTTGAGGTCTGCCTCCTTGAGCGAGGCAAACGCTACCCGCCCGGTTCGTTTGCGAGATCTCCAGTGGAGATGCGCTCCAACTTCTGGGATCCGAGCCTAGGGAGCCACGGGCTGTACCAGGTATGGCGATTCGATGGTATAGACGGCTTGGTGTCCGCCGGGCTCGGCGGGGGCTCACTGATCTACGCCAATGTTCTTATTCGCAAGGATGAGAACTGGTTCATCCGACGGCGCTCGGATGGCGGCTACGACCCCTGGCCCGTGAGCCGGGCTGAGCTCAACCCGCATTACGACCGCGTCGAGGCAATGCTCGCACCCCAGCAGTATCCCTTCGACAAGGAGCCCTACAGCGACACACCCAAGACTCGGGCCTTCCAGGAAGCCTCGCGGGCGGCCGGCCTCGATTGGCTGCTGCCAAAGCTGGCCGTCACCTTCGGGGACCCGCCGGACCGGCCTGTCCCGGGCGAACCCATCGTCGGCAGCAAGGACAACATCCACCAGCGCACCCGATACACCTGCCGGCTATGCGGCGAATGCGACATCGGCTGCAACTATGGATCGAAGAACACTCTGGACTACAACTACCTGACCCAGGCCTCCAAGCTCGGCGTGACCATCCGGGACCGTTGTGAAGTCCGGACGTTCGCACCGGCCGACGAGGGAGGCTACACGGTTGGCTACGTCGAACATCACCCCGAAGACGAAGGCTCCCCGACCGATACAAAACAGCTGCCGACCGTTGAGATCAAGGCCAAGCGACTGATTCTCGCCGCGGGCACCTTCGGTAGTACATTCCTCTTGCTTAAGAACCGTCGGAATTTTCCCAACCTCAGCGACACACTGGGTCGATATTTCTCCGGCAATGGCGACCTCCTGGGCTTCATTCTCGACGCCCACCAACGCATCGGCAGGGATCGCACCACCCGAGTGCTGGCGCCCAGTCGCGGCAGCGTGATCACCTCGGCGGTCCGGGTGCCGGACCGTGCCGACGGCGGCGACGGCCCAGGCTATTACGTACAAGACGGCGGTTATCCCGGCTTCGTCGACTGGCTGGTCGAGGCTAGCAACGCCATGGGTTCGCTTCGACGGGTCCTGGACTTCGTCGAGGACCGGATCCTCGCCCACCTGACCCACAGCCCGCAGACCGACATCGACGCTCAGGTACAAGCGCTCCTGGGCGACGCCCACCGCTCGGCGAGCCTGTTGCCCCTGCTCGGCATGGGCATGGACACCCCGGATGGCGTCATGTCCCTCGATGACAAGGAGTTCTTGGCCCTCAACTGGACCTCCGCTCGTTCTGGAGCCTATTTCGACCGAGTCATGGACACCATGAACACGGTGGCGAGCCATCTCGACGCCAGATTTGAGATCGACCCACTCTGGTACCTGCACAAGAAGGTAGTCACCGTCCATCCGGTCGGCGGTTGCCCGATGGGCGATTCGTCAGCGCAGGGCGTGGTCGACAGCTACGGCGAGGTCTTCGGCTACCCTGGCTTTGTCATCGCCGACGGCTCGGTCATGCCAGGCCCGGTCGGACCTAATCCGTCATTCACCATCGCCGCTCTATCCGACCGCTTTGCCGATCACCAGTTGGCAACAGGCGTAGCCACGTGACGCGTCTCACGGATAGCACCGCTGGCTGCACTCCATCGTCAACATCCATAGTGGTGGCGCGGGACTAGGCATAGCGGTCTGGGCGATCTCTCGAGCCGGGTTCGAGACCCGGGCGGCCCACCGGGGGAGCACGGTTTGCCAGGACGGACGGCCCGAGCCCTACGCTCCTGAGGTGGTTGAGGGTTTGAGGTCTCGACAGGTTGGCGCCGGGGGAGGCGAGGAGCCGGCCAGCCTGCAGGCTCTGCTCTCATGTGATCCACCAGGCGGCCGGGAGGCGGGCGCCAGCCGCCCATCCATCGCCGACCCTGTCGCTTTGTTCCGCCACCTGGAGGCGAGCGGGCGCTTTCACCGGGACACCGGCTTCGGTCGCCTCTTCCACCCTGGCCGGGTCTCGTTGCGGGAGAACATCCCGAGCAACAGCCTCCATGTGGTGATCGAGGGCAACCACATCGCTGCCCACGTCGACCGGGTGTCCCCCCTCGGTCTCCGGCCGGAGCGCCCGTCGCGTTATTCACTGCGGCGGGCCGCCGCCCACAACCTGGATGGCATGGCCCAGGACTTCGTTCGACTGGTGCGCGGTCGCCAAGGCGACCACCGGTCAGCGCTCGACTGCGAGTGGCTCCATGAGCTGTCGCCGGACCTGCTCTCGGAGGCTGACCTGCTTGATCGCGCCACCTCGGCATGGAGCGTGCAAGTAGAAGCGCAGGTAACCGGGATGCTGGACGAGACGCGCCTGCGGGGCGCGCTGAGAGCGGTGCTCGGTGACCGGCACCCTGACCATGAACTGCTGGTGGTCCCCTGTCCAGAGGAGAGCGACCTTGACGCCGCCCGAACCCAGCTCCAGGGCCACCCGGCCGGGCTGACCGACTGGCCGCCCCTACGGGCGGCGCTGGCTCGCCACCCGGCTGGTGACCTGCTCATGCTCAACATCAATCATGCGGCCTGCGACGGCTTCGATGCCCTGCGGCTCCTGCAGGCAATCGCCTCCTCTTACGCCTCGGGCACCGCCCCGGAGGCGCCGTTCGACGTCCCGGCGGTCTACGAGCTGCCGGTGCGGCCAGCCTCGGCCCCGGTGTCTGTCTGGGCGGCGCGTTACCGTTCCGCCGTCGAGAGGCTGCGGGACCTTCTCGCCCGACCCGCACAGCTGGCTGTGGACGAGGACCGGGATGATCCAGGCTTCGGCTTCCACCTGGTGTGCCTCTCGGCGGAGCAGAGCCGTCAGGTGGTGAGCCTCGACCGTTACGCCACCAGCCGCAGTTTTCTGCTTGCCGGCCTTCACCGCGCCATTGGCGAATGGAATGCCCAACACGGCGCGCCTGGTCGACGGGTCGGCGTGCTGGCCCCCATCGACCTCCGGCCACCTGACTGGCCGGAGGGGAGGATAGGCAACTTCTCGGTCACTGCGAGGGTATCGACCAGCCGGCGCCACCGCCGCGATGTCGGATCAGCTCTACGGGCGGTGGCCGCCCAGACCATCCGCAACAAACGAACGCGCACCGGGATCGCCCTGCTGGCCGGGCTGGAGCGGTCGGGCCTACTGCCGCTGTGGTCCAAGCAGTCCCGGGTCGTGCTTCAGCCCGTGACTCGCAACCACCGGGTGGACACCGCGCTGCTGGCCAACCTCGGGCATCTGGAAGAGGCGCCGTCGTTCGGGGAGCGTGCCGGCGAGACCGTCCACGTATGGTTCTCCCTGCCTGCCCGGACACCTATGACCCTCTGTGTCGGAGCGGTGACCCTGTCCGGGCGGCTCCATCTCGTCTTGCGCTACCCTCGGCGCCTCTTCAGCGCCGATGCCGCCCGCCGCTTCGGGGACTGCCTGGTGGACCAGGTCACCGGTTCGGGCCAGCTCCCTCGGTCCTGACCACCTGGCGCCGGGAGGTGAATGGTCTTTCGAGCCTGGGCGGGTATTGTTTGGGGTATTACGTTGGCCGGGGCGTTCGTCTTGCGCAGTTGACGGCCGTGCCGAGGATCTTTCGAAGGGCCGGCTTGACTGGCAGGCTTTGGTGGGCCGGAGTGACGCTCGGGGTCGTGCTGGGAGCGGCTGCGTGCACGCAGCCACCTTCGCCATCTGCGCAGTATCCGACCTCGACCACCAGCACTACCACCGCCGGCCCGGTTGGCATTGCGTCGAACGGTGATCCGACGATCGGTCCTGGCCGAGCCAGCTTGTCGGGGACGGTGGAGGGCCCCACCGGGCCGGTGAGCGGGGCCACGATCGAGGTCCAGCGGCTGGTGGGGACGAGCGCCGGCCGGGCCATGCTGACCAGCGACGCGGGAGGCACGTGGCATCTGGATAAGGTCCTGGGCGGTCGCTATGCCATCAGAGCTTGGCTGGCGCCCAGCCTGGCCCAGACCTCGCCCACCACATTCTTCCTGGCGGACGGCACCGACCGCGTCGTCACCCTCGATCTGGCCAACCTGGCGCAGCCGCTCGTCCAGTCAGCCGTTGCCCCCGACCCGCCGTTGGTGGGGGAGCCGACGCAGGTGGTGGTACAGGCCGACTCACGCCAGGTCCAAGCCGACGGCAGCCTGACCACTCAGCCCGACGTCGGGGTTCCCGCCCAGCTGATCGGTGGCGGCTGGGTCATCTCCCCGCCCAACCCTGCCATTACCGACCCTGAGGGTCGAGCGGTCTGGACGGCGACCTGTCAGGCCCAGGGAAACCAACCCCTTCAGGCCGATTTGAGCGCCCCGCCCGGATCATCGGGCCCGTCGGCGCCCGGCCCTGAGACGGTGACGCTCCAGGTGGCGGACTGCCTCGCTCCGCCGCCGGTGGCACCCCCGATCACGCCCCCGATCACGCCTCCGATCACGCCTCCGATCACGCCTCCGATCACGCCTCCGACGACCTCGGGCAGGTCCACCACGGTTCCCGGGGTGACCACTGTTCCCACCACCGTCGCGGGAGGATAGGCGAGATGTTCCGCATGCTTCGTTGGGTGGTCGCCGGGGTGGCCTCGGTGGTCGGTGCGCCTGTCCTCGTGGCGGTGACGGTGCTGGTCACCCTTCTCTACCTGCCGGTGCCGTCGTCTCTTCCGCAGCCCGCCCGGGCGAACTTCGGCACGCCGCCGAGCGTCGTGTACGACGCCAGCGGCCAGATCATCGGCCAGCTAAGCGCATCGGGTGGTAGCAACGTGCCGGTGAACGACTCGCAGATCCCTGCGCTGGTCAAGGATGCCGTGGTGGCGTCGGAGGACCGCGGCTTCTTCCAAGAGGGGCCCGTATCGGTCAAGGACCTGATACGGGCGGCGTGGGCCGACCTGACTTCGGGGGCTCCGGTGCAGGGCGGCTCCACCATCACCCAACAGTATGTGAAGGATGTCTACACCAACGGATCCCGTACCCTGGGGCGCAAGTTCCGGGAGGTCGTGCTGGCCAGGATGATCGGCCACAAGCTGACGAGAAAGCAGATCCTCGACCGTTACCTGTCGATCGTCTACTTCGGCCAGGAGGCCTACGGGGTGGGTGCCGCCTCCCAGGCATACTTCCGGACGCCGGTCAGCAAGCTGGATGCCTCCCAGGCGGCCATGCTGGCGGGCCTGCTCCCCGCCCCCAGCCAGTACGACCCCTTGTTCAACCTGGACGCGGCCGAGCAGCGCCGGGAGACGGTGCTGGGACTGATGCACTCTCAGGGCTACCTTACAGACGCCCAGTACCAGCAGGCCATGGCGGAGGGGCTGGCACGCGCCCAATCCGGTTCACCTCCCAAAGGCCCGGTGACGCTCGTGTACCCACTCCAGGAGCCTGCGGTCAAGTATCCCTACTTCCTCGACTACGTCCGCCAGTACATGGAGCAGCACGTCGGCTCCGACGAGCTGTACCACGGGGGCCTGCGCATCCAGACCACGCTGGACCCCAAGGACCAGGAGGCCGCCCAGTCGGCTATCGCCGGCCAGCTGGACGGGACCCAGCCACCGTTGCAGATGGCCTTGGCGTCGGTCCAGCCGGCCACCGGCTATGTGTCGGCCCTGGTGGGCGGCCGGGACTTCAGCGTTTCACAGGTGGACATCGCGCTGGGGGGCTGCCCCCAGCCCGAGGCACCTCCGGCTCGGCTCATAGTCCAGGCCACCTGCCAGGCCCACCCCAACTCGACCGTCCTGGGCGGCGGGTCGGGCCGTCTCGCCGGGTCCACATTCAAGCCGTTCACGCTGGCTGCCGCCTTGGCCGCCGGGATATCGCCCCAGGCCAGCTACTACGGCCCGGCCGCCTACGATGCCCCCGGATGCGGCGGGGTATGTGTGATCCGTAACGCCGAAGGCGGCGCCGCTGGAAACTACACGCTCACCACCGCCACCTGGCAGTCGATCGACACCGTCTACGTGCAGGTTCTCAAGCAGGTGGGGATCAAGACGGTGGCCGAGATGGCCCAGCGCCTCGGCGTGTGGTCAGCCTACGACGAGAGCGACTTCGGGCTCTCGTATTCCCTCGGCACTAACCCCGTGTCGCCTATCGAGATGGCCTCTGCCTATGCCACCTTTGCCAATCAGGGGACCTACCT
Source organism: Acidimicrobiales bacterium (assembly GCA_039583615.1). Taxonomy (GTDB): domain Bacteria; phylum Actinomycetota; class Acidimicrobiia; order Acidimicrobiales; family QHCF01; genus QHCF01. The sequence goes on along the minus strand of JAVKSQ010000018.1, from coordinate 31,140 downwards.
CCCGCCCTCGCCGGTGGTACGGGCAGTGGACGCCCAGGGAGCGACGGTCTTCGACAACTCCCACCCCCAGGGGACACGGGTCATCAGTGCGTCGGTGGCCGACACCGTCACCCAGATCCTCCAAGGCGTGATCCAGCACGGAACCGGCTACCCCAACGCGGTGATCGGCCGGCCGGCCGCCGGCAAGACGGGTACTGCCAACGGGCCAACCGACGCCTGGTTCGTGGGCTACACCCCCCAGCTGTCGGCGGCGGCCTGGATGGGCTACTCGAACAACGACAGCACTCCCATGCTCGACGTCAAAGGCGTGCAGGTCTTCGGGGCCACCTACCCGGCCAAGGCCTGGCACGACTTCATGACGGCGTCACTCGCCGGTGTGCCACCGGCCAATTTCGCCAATCCTCCGCCCCTCGACGTGCCAGCCAACGTCTTGCAGGGCCTCCAAGCAGGGCCGGCCCAGACCCCCCTGTCGACTGGTGACAGCGGGCCCTCGCCGCCGCCCGTCCCACCCCCCATAGCGGTGGCGCCGCCCACCATACCCACCACGACAACCACGACCACCACCACGTTGCCACCCGACACCGTGCCTCCCTACTACGCCACCAGCACCACGACGCCGCCGCCGTACAGCACCGACACGACCCCGTCCACCTCGCCGCCGGGGACCGGCTGATCAGCTGGATGGGAAGGTGTTGCCCGGGCAGACCAGCACCTCAGCACATGCGTCCTGGATAGGCACAGCCACGTGGGTCCCGGCCATTGAGGCGGTCGGCTGTGGGGGCACGAAGGCCATCGAGTCGACACCCAGTACGTTGCCATCGATGTCGATCAGCGGCCCCCCTCGGGAGGCGCTGTCCTGGGGAGCATCGTCAACCAGCCCGCTAGTGGTGGCCACCGCCCTCAGCTTCCCCGTGGTGATGGTGCCGTCCGGTCCGCCTGACCCCGAGACGACGTAGACCTGTTGGCCCGGCTGAGGCGGGGTGCTGGCCCCGTGCAGGACGGGGTCGTTGCCTTCATTGAGGACCAGCAGAGCCAGGTCGTGGGCGGGGTCCCAGGTGCGCAGGGTGACCAGCTTGTTGGCGCCGCCTGGCTGGTGCACCTGGATGGTGGGCGCCGGCTGGTAGGCCGCCGCGCTCACCACCGAGTAGGAGGTGAGCAGCAGCGTCTGGTCAGAGTTGGAGACCACGGCAAAGGCTGAGCCCGCCGTCGTCCGGCCGTTGGCGTCGAAGGTGTCCACCGCCCACACGGCGGCGTGGACCTTGCCGAGCAGGGAGGACAGGGTCGCCTGGCTGGTGGGTGAGGGGGGCTGCCCGGGCCGCTTGCCGGCCGACTTCGACGCCTGGGCGTGGCTCTGCTGAGCGCCGGATGCCACCGAATTGACATAGACAGCGGTCCAGATGAACGCCCCCAGCCCGGCCGCCACCAGTATGAACACAGTCACGCCCAGGGGGATCAGGACTCCATAGAGCCGGCTTCGGTTCCTCATCATACGGCGATCCGGAGGATCGATGACGGGGCGATCACCCGTGGCCCCCTGTCACTCGCGGGTCAGCTCGACGAGCTTGGTGACGGTTCTCCAATTGCGCATGGTCGTCGTGACACCGAGCCCCTTGTTCCAATCGACCCTGGCGAACAGCGAGTCGTGAACGCCCCTGGGACACCATAGGTACAGATGGCTGCCGGCGACGTGGTACTGGTCCGAGCCCGTCTTGGCCTCACCGATCAGCTCAGTGAGGACTTCCAGGTGCTCCTCGTCGGGGGCATCGGACAAGAAGCCGAGGAGGTGCTTAGCCGGATCGGTCGCCACTTCGCTCAGCGGATCGGCGTTCACGGCCGCCACCAGTTCGGAGTGGGTCCGCACGACCACCTTGGAGTCGATGCCCAGCTCACGTTTGACAGCTTGCTCGATGGCCTCGCCAATGGCTGCGGTGGCCAGGGTGGTGGTGAAGACGGCATTACCGCTTTGCAGATGGGTGACGACTTCAGTGCAACCCAAGTCCCCCAGCAGCTGGCGGAGTTTCTCCATAGAGACGCGCTTGTTGCGCCCGACGTTGATTCCGCGCAGGAGCGCCACCTGGCGCAGCGGGCCGTCGACTGATCCCCTGTCACTCCCCGTCACGAACGATGCCGATCGCCATAGCTGGGCCAACCGGTCCTCATCTCGACCACCAAGGCGTCGACCACTGCCCTGAGATCGCCTCCATTGGCGGCGGCAACCATCCGCTGGCGCTGATAGCTTGCACCTTGCCCGACGATCTCTTCGATCCGAGCCAACTCCTTGGAGCAGCCCAGCCGGGCCGCCAGCGGGGCCAGCTCGGCGGCCAGCTCAGTGAGCGAGGTTCGCACCGGGGCGGTCCGCCCGCGGTCGTCGATGATGATCTGGGCGTCGAGCCCGTACCGAGCGGCCCGCCACTTGTTCTCCCGTACCGTCCAGCTCTTGGGGACGGGGAGGATGTAGCCGCGGTCCAACTGAATGTCGAGCTGTTCCACCAGGCACTGAGCGAGGGCCGCGACCATCCCCACCTCGGACAAGGTGGGCAAGCCGTCGAATATTCGTATCTCGACCGTGCCGAAGTTGGGATGGGGGCGGATGTCCCACCAGACCTCCCGGATGGTCTTGATGGTCCGGGTCGAGATGAGGGTCTCTATGTACGACTCGTACTGGTCCCATCCGGACAGCTGGTAGGGCAGGCCGGCGGTGGGCAAGCCCTCGAAGACCTTGCTGCGGGCTGACGCAAGACCTGTGTCGGTGCCGATCCAGTAGGGGCTGGAGGCTGACAGGGCCAGCAGGTGGGGGATGTAAGCCGTGAGGGCATTGACTATCGGAATGGCCTTCTCTGTCGCCCTTACTCCGACGTGGACGTGAACACCGAAGATCTGGAGCCGGCGCGCCAGCCACTGCATCTGGGTGACGAGCTTGTGATAGCGAGGAGTGTCGCTGATCTGCTGCGTGGACCAGTGGGTGAATGGGTGAGTCCCCGAGCACATGAGCCCCAGGCCGATCACCTCCGCGACCGCCGAGACCTCGGCCACGCTTTGGGCCAGGTCCGAGGTGGCCTCGGCCACGGTGGAGCACACCCCGGTGATGACCTCGATGGTCGACTCGAGGAGCTCGTGCTTGGCCTTCGGATGGACACCCCCAGGATGCCCGGTGCCGAGATGGCCCAGGATCTGCGAGGCCCTGGAGGAGAGCTCCCGGGTCTCGAGGTCGACCAGCTCCAGCTCCCATTCGATGCCGAGACTGGCTCGGGAAGAGGCGGCGAACGAGATCGGCACTTGGCCACCAGGCTAAGCGACCATGACTGGTGCAGCCAGCCGGCTGGATACGTCCAAGGCCCGGCTGCCATGACGTCGAATGCCTCTCCTACGGGCAGGGTGCCACTGCGGCGGTAGCGAGCTGCAGCTAGTTTCAGCAGGTCAAGTGGTTGGCCGGGATCGACTGTCGCCCGTTTCCGCGAGGTGGAGGGGGCTACGACGGCTACAACCCGACCATGAGCTCTTCGGCTATCGCCAGTCCATCTAGCATGATCGGGCTTCGATGCTGCGCCATATCGCCGGGTTCCATCAAGACGACGAGGGCGACTGGGTCGCTCTCCTGGACTGCCTGCACAACCAGCACGTCCGGCACCGACCGCCGTTCCAGGAGCGTCCCTGGGTGACCAGCGAAACCGGACGGGAGGGGCGCGTCGGCTCCGAGTTGGATTGCCCGCTCTGCGACCGAGCCGAGCTGCCCGAAGGGCTGGCCGTGGTCCGGACTGCCGGGCCGTTCGACCAGACGACGGTGCCCGCCGGCCTGCGCCGCGCCCATCGCGTCCCCGCTGGCACCTGGGGATGCCTGCGGGTGCTGCAAGGCTCGGTGGGCTTCTGGATGGACACCGCCCCGCCCGTCGAGCGCCACCTGGGCGCCGGGGACTCCCAGCCGATCCCCCCGCAGGTCGACCACGGGGTCAGGATCAGCGGGCCGCTTCGGATGCAGCTCGACCTCGTCGCCCGGCGGTGACAGCAGACGCGCGCGCAAGTAGTAGTACACCGATGGTGGTACGGGAATCCCGCCGGGGCCGTCCGCCCAGAGAGGGAGTCACATCCGCCAGTACGGTTTCGCAGGTGACGTCAGCCGCCCTCGGATCGTGGCGTGACGAACGTACCCAGCATCTTGGCGAGTTGCTCCTTGCCCACCGCCTCGTCGGCGGCCCGGCACGTGGTCGGCGATGGAGGACGGCTGGATTGAACGAGGCCCTTGTTCTGCGCCTCGCGGCTGAGTTCCAGGGCTTCGCCAGCGACCTTCACGACGCCGCCTGCGATGTGTTCGCGGCGTGGACCGTTCAGGGAAACCCCGCCGTTGAGCACGTCGTGCGTAGCAGGCTGAGGGAGGGCCGAGATCTTGATCGAGGCAATGCCCACCCAGGGTCTATCGGCAAGGACTTCGGCAGGTTCGGCTTCGAGGTCTGGCCCGCATTGGCGCTTCGAGACTCGTCGTCCTCAAGGCACAACCAGTCCTTGGACCGACTGAACGCCGCTCGCAACGCTCTGGCGCATGCAGACGAAGCGGCGATGGCCGCCCTGCGATCCGAAGGTTTCCCCCTGGTGTTGAGGACATATCAGCGTTGGCGCCATGATCTCGACGCCTTGGCAGGTAACCTGGACGCTGAGGTCGGGGCCCAACTTGCCCGGCTCTTCGGCCGGCCAAGTCCATGGTGAGGAACCCGTTATGGCAGGACATAAGCGGGTCAAGGCGGGAGACAAGGTGGCCGTGCCTTGGGGTCTTGACGAGATCGTCGGTGTGGTTGTCGACGTTTACGGTCCGCCGGCCCGACGGTCGGTCCTCGTCAGGGTTCTGACCCGCGGTCCCTCTGGGGAGACACTGGACGAGTCAGACATCTCGTTTCCGGAGAACGCACTGCGGGCCGTCACCGCCGCATAGCTCCCGCCGGCTGAGGGTGACGATCTGGCCCAAGTGCCCTGATCGGTCGCAGTGAGCGTCGGCGTGGGCCCCCCTCTTCGTCGCGGGTTGGGGTATGGCATAGTTTCCCTCTGTAAGCTCGATATGGAAGGTCAATGCGCGTCGAAGGCAGCAGGGGCGGCAAGATCCTGTCAGGGTCGAAATCTCCCACCGATGATTCCTGATGACGGGACCGAGGCCCATCTCCTGGTGAGCCAAGATGAGGTACGTCCGGGGGACGTGGTCACTCTCACTCTCGTGGCTCCCGGCATCCCCAATCCGCTCGGCCGGCGTCGACAGCTACTTCCAGGCCCAACAGGAGGACGGGAGCTGGCATACGACCCACGTGATGTTCTCACCAACCGGGGCAAGGACTTGTCCGAGGACGGTGCCTCCCACGGAGGTCATGGCCGTACAGGCCATCGGGTTGCGAGGACCGGTCAAGGTGGAGATCCCCGACATGACCCCAGGGCGCTATCGCATCGAACGCCGCTTCGTTACCGGAGGGCGTATCACCGCACTTGGGACCCATCTGACCACTATGTCAAGGTGGTGCCCTAGCCAAAGCTTCACCCTCGGGCTAATCGGGGCCGACGCGTTGAGCCTCTTGGTCCACGCAGAGGTACGAGCTCGCTAGAGCTCCCTGCCGTGGTGGAACAGCGCATACTCGACGGCTACTGGGCCCAGTGGCTCGGGTGCCAGGTCCGCCGCTTCCTCGCAGTAACGGAGGTAGGCGACCGCACTGACGTACTGCCGCGGGTTCGGCACATGAGGAGCGCCAGCAACCGACCTGGCCTTCCACACGTTCACGTCCAGGATTAGGGGCCGTGGCCCTGGACTGTCGCCCTCGTAAGCGGCGAAGTGCAGCAGCTTGGTTCCGAAGGCCACCCCCAAGTTGAACACCTTGGTCCGCCCCCGGGTATCGAACAAGGCTGAGAACCCATCCTTCGCGCCTGCTTCCTGCACCTTCTTCACGATCTCGCCAATGGCCCGCTCCGGCGAGGAGGAGCCACGGCAAGTCGTCAACATCTTGGCCACCCGAGAGGGACCGTAGGCCCGGTTGCCAAATCCCCAAGCCATGGCCGCGATGAACAGGCCCAGGCAGTCTTCTCGCTGGCCATAGATGAAGGACCGCCGGATCGTGCCATGTTGTTCGTACTCGTCGGCCACCTCATCAACTGCGTCGAGTCGTGGAAGGCCCTTGGTGGTCCAGCACTGTTGCCAGGCTGAACGGTCCCAGCCAATCTGTTGCTGGTCCACCTCCTCCAACGTCACGTCACCCAGAAGGTCATCCATTGTGTAGGCCATCCCGGCAGGACGCTAGCGGCTGGCTGCAGCTGGTTTTGCCCCGAACTTCACGACTCAGAGCCTATGCCGTGGTACTCCTGAGACGAGGACACGCCCAATGAGCGCCCGCAGTCGGGTGAATCGTTCGTCAGCTGCCTGGGTCGTCAGTCGCTGCTCATCGACCATCGATGTCATCCCAGGGCCGTGTCGGTCGGCAAACAGCCTCCGTACCACGGCGGCGGCATCGGCCGGGCTGCCGGCGGCGAACTCGGCTGGGTCAACATTGGCCGCAAACGCCACCTCCAGGCACCGCCAGATATCCACGACATCAGTTCCCACCTTCCGGACCTGGGTGGAAAGTGCCTTTAGCACAAGGGCGCTGTCTTCGTCGGGAAATGAGAGCTCGAATTGGAGCTTCTCTCGGTTGAGCCGCTGGACGTGAAGGGCCATGTTGACGGGCGCACGATTCAATGCGGTGGCCAGGCCAAGCACTTCGGTGGTGACCAGCTGCTCACCAATCCTGCGGTTGTGGCGAGCCCGGCTGGTCTTTGCGGGGACAAGGACGTCGATGACGGCCTGACGGGGCGGTTCGCGCTCCCCTGTCACCCGGACGGGGACGTCGGTCATCGTCCTCGCAAAGCGATTCCCTGCCACCTTCTCGTATCCCAACTCCATGAGTCTCTCGATGAGACGATGCTCCCGCACGACTATCGGCGGGACACCGAGATCGGCATCTCCAGTCTCGCGGTAAAGCTGGGCGCCGAGGCGCCATCGGGCCACCAGCGCGGTGACCATGTGCCCGCCAATCACTCGGTAGTCGGTCGGTTCCTCGGTCTGCAGGAGGCGGGAGAGATCAGAAAGAGCGACGAAGCCGAGATCATCAGCAACCGACGTTGCCGCGAGGACGAGCCGGCTCAGGGGCGGCTCAGCAGCCATTGGCGCAGCATCCCCGCAGCCTCGACACGGTCGGCTCCCCCCAGCTCCTCAAGGTCCCAGACCATCTGTGTCGGGTCGGCCAATGGAACTTCCACCTCGCGTACTTCCCCGACCATCCTGGGGGCCGGAAAGACTGACAGATCATCGGGGATACGAATGATCACGTTGGCGTCGTGTCGGCCCTGGGCTTCGACGAGATCGAGCCCGCCCACCGACACCTCGCGCTTGGCATAAAAGATGACGACGGTCGGACGGCGCCACCCGAGGATCAGGTCAGGGCCGACGTCGGCTGAGACGACGACCGGGTACTGCGCAAGGTTAAGTTGCGCGGCGAGAACCGCGACTTCGGTTGGTGAGTCGAGGCTGTGGAGGTGACGTTCCGATCCTCGGGGCCCCCGGTACTCGGCGAGGAACCGGTCGAGCAACGGCTCACGGTTGGCCCGCCATCGGCCCCGTACCGATCGTTCGACCAACTCCAGATCCAGCAACTGATGGAGCACCTGTGAGGCGCGGGGCTGGGAGACGCCGGCTTGGGCAGCGAGGGTCGTTGTTCTCGCTTCATCCTCCTCTCCCTGCCCGAAGCGGATGAGGGAGCGAATGATCGCAAGGCTCCCTACGCCTCTGGGTAGGCTGGTACGCCTCGGCTTCCCCGGCGTTGGCGCACGCCGTTGTCGCAGTAGTAGGCCCGGCGCACGTAGCTCAAAATTCCCCTGCGCGTCAGCCCAGGACCATTCGGCGGCGCTGAGGGCAGCCCCGAGAGGTTCGGACACGAATGGCACCACCAGTAGCGGCAGTCCGGTCTCGGACAACCCCTGCCGCAACGAGTGGAGCCGGGGAAGCTCGTTTGGGTACGGCGCGCGCCGCTTCTCTGCCACGGCGAAGGGCACCGTCTTCCCGGCGACATCAATAGCCAGGATGGTGTCCGGACGACTGGAACCACGCTGCGGGCCGAGATCGAGGCGCTCCGCCGCGACCCCCGCCTCCCGGAGCCACTTCACCACCTCCATAAGCACACAGCCCAGTATAAGCACTGTGCTTATGGTGAGGAGATACTTATGGTCTCAATTACGCTTTCTAGCCGCCGCTCTACGCCCTGCGTGCCCAAGCTGCCGCGGGAGCGGACAGGGCCCGTCGGAGCCGGGCGCCTGTGTCAAAGAACCAGTCGATATAGGTATCGTGCTCCTTGACGTTGGCCACATCCCCGGGCCTGTAATCGGCGATCCGGCTGGCTCGTCTGCCCGGCAGCTCCTCCCAGGTGAGCGGCGAGCCGTAGGTTGACTCGATCTCGGCCCTGCGCTCGGTGAGGAAATCGAACAGGTTGGCCACCGTATCTGGGGACGGGTAGTCGATGTAGAGCTCCGAGCGCAGCTTTGCGCCTGCTGCGAAGCTGATCGAGAAGTGAGGACCACCCTTGAAAGGACACGGCATGTTGAACCAGTTGTCCGGGCCGGCTTTGTGTGAGTTCGTCCAACTGGGATGCTCGGCACGGACCCTCTCGATGAACCGAGCCCAGAACTGCACATAGATAGCGCCCTTTCCAGCTGACCGGGACGACACCTTGGCGGCGACGGCAACCTGGGCGTGCCAGTCGTTGGGCTGGGCCCTCAGCTTGAACAGGGGAGCAGGGGGCGAGTCGGCAATCCGCACCGCGCCGATCTCCACCCCGAAGAAGCGGGCGTTGCCCTCGGACAGGTTGTTCAGCCAATCGAGGGCCTGACGGTGCTCCTCCCGGAAGGCCGTCGCCATCCACACCACGGTGCCGGCATCGGCACCGGCGGCGTAGGTGACGATCTGGCCCAAGTGGCCATGATCGGTCGCAGTGAGCTGGTTCTCCACGATGAGCACGCAGTCGTTTGTAAGGTCCCGCCCGATCAGGTCAAGGGCGAAGCTGCCTACCGGGTGCTCATTGGCGGTCAGCTCCATGTCGATGCCCAGCACCTCTCCCAGAGCGTCGGCGTGGGCCAGTAGCCATGGGGTGAAGTCATGCGCCTCGCGCAGCCAGACGGCCCGGGGATCGAGAGTCTCCAGCTTGGAGAGCTTCACCTGCGCACCTCCCTGTCCTGTTGTCCACCGTCCGAGCGTACCCATCCGGCTATCGCCACATCGGTGTCACGCGCCGTGGTTAGCCTTGCGAGGTCGCCAATCGCCGGCGGGGCGGCACCAGGAGAATGCCGGCCGGAGGCAAGGCGTGGCCGAGGAGGGACGAGGGGGGCAGCCGGGCCAGGCCAGGGCCGGTCCGGTCAATGTCTTCGAGCTGCGAGACCGGGCGGTGCAGGACTACGCCGCCTACGTGCGGGGGTTCCTCACCATCAAGGACCCCGGCGTGGCCAGCGTGGTGGAGGAGGCCTTGGCAGCTGGGGCGCTGTGGCCCGAGCCGTGGGTCAGCCTCAACCCCAGCTTCGAACGAGGGGGCCAGGTCGACGAGCTGGTGGAACGAGGTCTCCTGCACCCGCAGTGCGGGCGCATCTTCCGCGCCAAGTCGCCCGACGACCCCGTGGGCCGGGGCATTGCCCTCTACACCCACCAGGTAGAAGCCATCGAGGCGGCCCGTACCGGGGAGAGCTACGTGGTCACCACCGGGACCGGCTCAGGCAAGAGCCTGACCTACCTGGTGCCGATCGTGGACTGGGTGCTGCGCAACCGCCCCGGCCGTGGACGGCTCAGTGCCATCGTCGTGTACCCCATGAACGCCCTGGCCAACAGCCAGTACGAGGAGCTGGCCAAGTTCCTTCGCCTGGGCTACCCCGACGGTGAGGGCCCGGTGCGCTTCGCCCGGTACACCGGCCAGGAGAGCGACGACGAGCGACGGGCCATCATGGCCGACCCGCCCGACATCCTGCTGACCAACTACGTCATGGCGGAGCTGATCCTCACCCGCGACGAGGAGCGCCCCCTGGTGCGCCAGGCCAAGGGCCTTCAGTTCCTGGTCCTCGACGAGCTGCACACCTACCGGGGGCGCCAGGGAGCTGACGTCGCCCTGCTGCTGCGCCGGGTGCGGGAGGCCTGCGCGGCCCCCGCCCTGCAGTGCGTGGGGACCTCGGCCACCCTGGCCAGCGCCGGGTCGGCCGCCGAGCGGGCCGGGGCAATTGCCGCCGCCGCCAGCCGCCTGTTCGGTACCGCGGTCCGCCCCGAGCGGGTGGTGACCGAGACGCTGCGGCGGGCCACCCAGCGCCAGGACCTGGACGACCCGGCCGAGCTGGACGCCCTGCGGGACCGGGTGACGCTGGGCCCGCCTGCCGGCAATGCGCAGGACTTGGCTGCGGACCCGCTGGCCTGCTGGCTGGAGTCCACCCTGGGGGTCGTCGAGGCAGAGGGTCGGCTCTGCCGGGCGGCCCCCCGGCGCATCGGGGGACCCGGCGGGGCGGCCGAGGAGCTGGCCAGCCTCACCGCCCTGGACCCAGCTACCTGCGCCGGCGCCATCGGCACCACTCTGTTGGGGGGGGCAGAGGCGAGGCAGGCCGACACCGGCGATGCGCTGTTCGCCTTCCGCCTGCACCAATTCTTCTCTCGGGGCTCCGCCCCACTGGCCTCCCTCGAGCCCGAGGCCAGCCGCCATGTGACCCTCGCGGCCCAGACGTTCGTGCCTCACGACCGTGACCGGGTGCTCCTGCCCCTGGCCTTCTGCGGTGAATGTGGCCAGGACTACTACGTGGTCGAGCGGGTCTCGGGCGCCCAGGAGGGCGCAGGCCCCGACCGTGAGGCGGTCATCGGGCGGGAGGTGGGGGACCGGGACCACATAGCCCACACCCGCCGGCTCGGGTTCTTGTACCTATCGGGCACCGATCCCTGGCCAGAGGACCCCCAAGAGGTGATGGCCCGCCTGCCCGAGGACTGGCTGGAGGAGGCTGGCGGCGGCCGCCGGGTGCGGGCCGACCGCCGGGACTGGTTGCCGGCGCCGGTGGTGGTCTGCCCTGACGGCCGGCTGTACCCCCGCGGCGAGCGGGGCTTGGAGGTGGGCACCTCGGCCCACTGGGTACCCGCCCCATTTCGCACGTGCTTGTCCTGCGGCGTGGCCTACCAGTTGAGGGGCCGCTCGTCAGACCTGGCCCGGCTCTCCACGCTGGGACTGGAGGGACGTTCGACGGCCACCACCATGCTCTCGCTGGCCATCCTGGCGGAGCTGGGTGCTCACCGCCAGGGCGACCGGTCCATCCAGCCCAAGGTCCTCACCTTCACCGACAATCGCCAGGACGCCTCCCTCCAAGCCGGCCACTTCAACGACTTCGTCCAGGTATCGCTGCTTCGCTCGGCATTGTCCCGGGCCCTCCAGGCCGCCCCCCACGGGCTGGACCATGACCGCCTGGCGCTGGCCGTCTTCGACGCCCTGGCCCTGCCCGCCGAGGGGTATGCGTTGGAGCCGGGGGCTCGTTACCAGGCGCTGGCCCAGACCGATCAGGCCCTGCGCGACGTCCTCGGCTACCGCCTCTACGCCGACCTCCGGCGGGGCTGGCGGGTGACCGCCCCCAACCTGGAGCAGGTGGGCCTGGTCCGCATCGAGTACCCGTCCCTGGAGGAGGTGTGCCGGGACGCCCAGGTCTGGGCTCAGAGCCACGAGGTGCTCGCCGGGGCCAGTCCCGATCAGCGAGGCGTCCTGTGCCGGGCCCTGCTGGACCACCTCCGCCGGGAGCTGGCCATCCGGGTCACCTACCTGAGCCCCGAATGGCAGGAGGGCCTGCGCCAGCGGTCCTACCAGCGCCTGGTCCCGCCCTGGGCCCTGGACGAGGGCGAGCTGCTGGAGAGCGCCACCCTGGCCTTCCCCCGGCCCCGGCGACGGGGCGACAGCCCAGGTTGGGTGTTTGTCTCGCCCATGGGGAGCTTCGGCTGGTACCTGCGTCACCGGGCCTTTGGCAGCATCGACAACTTGCTCACCCGGGAGGAGGTGGACGAGGTCATCTCCGGGGTCTTCGAGGCCCTGGTGGTGGGCGGCCAGGTGGTAGCTGCCCTACCGGCCCGCGACGCCGGTGACGTGGCCGGCTACCAGGTGGCGGCGGACTCGCTGCGCTGGGTGGCAGGCGACGGGACCGCCGCCGCCTCCGATCCCCTCCGGGTGCCCAGGGCGCCGGAGGCGGGCAGCCGGGTCAACCCCTTTTTCGTCGGCTTCTACCGCCAGGCGACCCGGGAGCTGGAGGGCATCCGGGCCGCCGAGCACACCGCCCAGGTGCCAACCGAGGTGCGCCAGGCGCGAGAGGAGGCATTTCGGTCGGGGCGGCTCAAGGCCCTGTTCTGCTCGCCCACCATGGAGCTGGGCATCGACATCGCCACCCTGAACGTGGTGGGGATGCGCAATGTGCCCCCCACCCCGGCCAACTATGCCCAGCGCTCCGGGCGCGCCGGCCGCTCCGGCCAGCCGGCCCTGATCACCACCTATTGCTCCACCGGCTCCAGCCACGACCAGTACTACTTTCGGCGTCCCACCCTCATGGTGTCCGGAGCGGTTCGCCCACCTCGCCTCGACCTGGCCAACGAAGATCTCACCAGGGCCCACGTGCATGCCCTGTGGCTGGCCGAGACGGGGCTCAAGCTGGGCCGGACCATGAACGAGATCCTGGACTGCTCGGGCGAGGTGCCGTCGCTCGAAGTGCTGGCCTCGGTGGCCGACGCCCTCGACGACGCCGGGGCCAAGGGCCGAGCCAGGGCCCGGGGCCAGGCAGTCCTGGCCAACCTGGCCGAGGACCTGGCCGAGTCGGACTGGTACGGGCCGGCCTGGCTGGACCAGACTCTGAGGCAAGTGAGGGCCAGCTTCGACGGCGCCTGCGAACGCTGGCGGGCCCTGTACCGGGCGGCCAACGGCCAGCGGGTGGCCCAGAACCGGATGATCGGGGACGCCTCTCGTTCCCGGCAGGACAAGGAGTCAGCCAGGCGACTGCGCGACCAGGCCGAGAACCAGCTCAAGTTGCTGCTCAACCAGGAGGGCTCGCTCAGCCAGGCTGACTTCTACCCCTACCGGTACCTGGCCTCGGAGGGCTTCCTGCCCGGCTACAACTTCCCTCGCCTGCCGCTGTCCGCCTTCATCCCCGGGCGGCGCCGTAGTCGCGACCAGGAGTACCTGTCCCGACCGAGGTTCCTGGCCGTCTCCGAGTTCGGGCCGGGCAACCTCATCTACCACGAAGGCTCGGTATATGCGGTCGACCGGGTCATGCTGCCCGCCGGCCTGGGGGACGATCAGGGAACCGACGAGCTCGCCGTTCTCACCGAGGCGGCAATGGCCTGTGAGAAGTGCGGCTACCTTCACCCCAGGACTGCCGGCATGGCCCCCGATCGCTGCCAGCGCTGTGGGGCGGCCCTCGGCCACGACTATCCCGAGCTGTTCCGGATGGTGAGCGTGTCCACCCGGCGACGCTCACGGATCAACTCCGACGAGGAGGAGCGGCGCCGCCAGGGCTACGAGCTGCGTACCGCCTACCGCTTCGCCGAGGTGGACGGCCACCCGGTCGTGCGCAGTGCCGGGGTCGTGTCAGTCTCCGACGGCCAGGCCCTGTCCCGCCTGTCCTATGCGCATGCCGCCACCTTGTACCGGATCAACGTGGGCTGGACCAGGCGCCAGGACAAGGCCGAGGAGGGCTTCTACCTCGACTTGGACAAGGGGAAGTGGGAGGGCCGGCCCGACGAGGAGGACGGCGAGGACGTCCCCGAGCCCATAAGGGCCAACCTGCGCCGGGTCGTCCCCTTCGTCGAGGACCGGCGCAATTGCCTGCTGGTGGAGCCGGCCGGCGCACTCAGCGTGGCCGAGGCGGCATCGCTGGGAGCGGCCCTCAAGCACGGCGTGCAGGCCGCCTACGACCTGGAGGACGCCGAGCTCGGGTTGGAGCTGTTGCCCGACGTCTCCCCGGCCAGCCTACGCCGCCCCCCGGTGGCCGACGACTGGGAAGGATCCTGGGTGCTGGCCGGCCCGGCGCCGCGGGTCCTGCTGGTCTACGAGGCGGCCGAGGGGGGCGCCGGTGTGCTGCGCCACCTGGTGGACGACGCCGGTGCCCTGGCCGAGGTGGCTCGCCGAGCCCTCGACCAGTGCCACTTCGACCCGGTCTCGGGGGCGGACCGCCGCCGCGCTCCGGGGGCGTCGGAGGACTGCGAAGCGGCCTGTTACGACTGCCTCATGAGCTACGCCAACCAGGTCCAGCACCTGGTGCTGGACCGTCACCTGGTGCGCGATCACCTGCTGGCCCTGACCACCGCGGTGGTGGAGGTGTCGCCGGGGTTGGCCAGCCGGGACCAGCACCTGGCCTCGTTGGTCGCCTGGCCGGCTCCAGCCTGGAGCGGGAGTGGCTGGATCATCTGGGCCGCGGCGGCTGGCGGCTGCCCGACCAGGCCCAGCGCCTGTTGGAAGCGGCGGGGACGCGCCCCGACTTCACCTATGACGCCGCCCACGTGGCCATCTACGTGGACGGCCCGGCGCACGACTACCCGGAGCGGGCCAGGCGAGATGCCAATGCCGAGGCGGCTCTGGAGGACCTGGGCTGGGAAGTGGTGCGCTTTCCGGCCAGGGGGGACTGGGCCGCCATCCTGGCCGCCCATCCTGGGGTGTTCGGCACCGGTCGGACCGGGACGACCGGGACGAGCCGGCCAGCCGGCCAGCCGCCCGGTCCCACCGCCGGGCCCAGCGCGGCCAGGCCGGGCTGAGGTAGGCGGCCATGGGCTTCGCCGTGGGATCCCTGGTCCGGGCCCGGGGCCGCGAGTGGGTGGTGCTGCCGCAGACCACCGACGAGCTGGCCCTCCTGCGTCCTCTGGGGGGCACCCAGGACGAGGCCACCGGCATCCTCACCTGCCTGGAGGCTGTCGAGCCGGCCAGCTTCGCCTGGCCGTCGGCGGACGACCTCGGCGACGCCCGTTGCGCTGGGCTGCTGCGAGACGCCCTGCGCCTGGGCTTTCGGTCCTCGGCCGGTCCCTTTCGCTGCTTCGGGCGCCTGGCCTTCGAGCCCCGCCCCTACCAGCTGGTGCCCCTGCTCATGTCCCTGCGCCTCGATCCCGTACGCCTGCTCATTGCCGACGACGTGGGTATCGGCAAGACGGTGGAGGCCGGCCTGGTGGCGACCGAGATATTGGAGGAGGGACGGGCCCGGGGCCTGGTCGTGCTGTGCCCGCCGCACCTGGCCGAGCAGTGGCAGGCAGAGCTGGCCACCAAGTTCGGGATCGAGGCCGAGGCCGTCCTGGCCTCCACCGCGGCCCGCCTCGATCGGGCATGCCCGCCGGGACAGACCATCTTCGAGCGCTTTCCCCACACGGTCGTCTCCCTCGACTTCATCAAGTCCGACAACCGTCGGGACGAGTTCGTGCGGTCCTGCCCGGACCTGGTCATCGTGGACGAGGCGCATGCCTGCGCGGCCGATCCGCTGCGGGGCTCTCGCCACCAGCGCCACCAGTTGGTGGCCGGCCTGGCCGCCGACCCCGCTCGCCACCTGGTGCTGGTGACGGCCACACCGCACTCGGGCAACGAGGGGGCCTTCGCCTCCCTGGTGGGACTGCTCGACCCGGCGCTGGGCCAGGCGGTGGGCCCGCTGGCCGACGATGCCAACCCGGCGGCCAGGGACCGACTGGCCAACCACCTGGTCCAGCGGCGCCGGGCTGACCTGGCCACCTACCTGGGCCAGACGCCCTTTCCCGTGCGGGAAGAGGCCGAGGCCACCTACCGCCTCCACCCGGACTACGCCGGCCTGGTCCGCCGGGCCCTGTCCTACGCCCGAGAGAGCGTGGCCGATGCCGCCGGCGGCCACCATCGCCAGCGGGTCCGGTGGTGGGCCGTGCTGGCCCTGCTGCGGGCCCTGGCCTCCAGCCCGGCTGCTGCTGCTGCCACTCTGGGGGCTCGGGCCGACGCCGTGGGGACCACCACGGTCACCGAGGCTGACGCGGTCGGTTCCAGGGCGGTGCTCGACCTCGGCGACGACGGCGGCGAGGTCATCGACGTCACCCCCGGCGCCGATGTCACCGATACACCCGAGCACACCGCTGCGGCCGGTGGCGCCAATGGCTCCGACGATGCCGCTGACGACCACGCCGCTGACGACCACGCCGCTGACGACCAGGCCCTTGACGACCAGGCCCGCGTCCGCCGGCGCCTGCGTGACATGGCCAGGGCCGCTCGGGCCTTGGCCGCCGATGCCAGCCCGGCTGCCACCCACCCGGCGCCCGCCGCCAGCCCGGTAGCCGCCAGCCCGGCACCCGCCGCCAGCCCGGCAGCCGCCAGCCCGGCACCCACCGGCCCCGCCGTCCCACCTCTTGACGCCAAGCTGGCCCTGGGCATCCAGGTGGTGGCCGACCTGGTACGTGACCGTTATTCGCCGGTGGTCTTCTGTCGCTTCATCGACACCGCCGAGTACGTGGCGTCCGCCCTTCGTCGGCACCTCGGCCCGGGCGTGGGGGTGGCGGCGGTGACCGGGCGCCTGACCCCCACCGAGCGGGAGGCCAGGGTCTCCGAGCTGGCCGGCGCCGCCCGCCGGGTGCTGGTGGCCACTGACTGCCTGTCGGAGGGGGTCAACCTCCAGGAGTCCTTCGACGCCGTCGTCCACTACGACCTGGCCTGGAACCCGACTCGCCACGAGCAGCGCGACGGGCGGGTGGACCGCTATGGCCAGCCGTCTCCCAAGGTGCGCCTGGTCACCATCTACGGCACCGACAACCAGATCGACGAGGTGGTGCTCAAGGTCCTGTTGCGCAAGCAGCGGGCCATCCGCAACCGGCTGGGCATCTTCGTGCCCGTGCCCGGGCGCACCGAGGAGGTGATCGAGGCCATCTTCGAGCGGCTGCTGGAGGAGCGCGGCGACCAGCTCCAACTGGACCTGGACGAGGTGCTGCGCCCGGCCCAGGCCCGCCTCGACCTGGCCTGGGAGCAGGCCGCCACCCGGGAGCAGGCCAGCCGCAGCCGCTTCGCCCAGGCCCGGATCAAGGCCGAGGAGGTGGCCGAGGACCTGGTGGCGGTGGGCCAGGCCATCGGGACGGGGATCGACGTGGCCGGCTTCGTGGCCCGGGCCGTACGGGCCTGGGGCGGGCGGGTCGCCGGCGACGGCTTCGGGGACGGGCCACCCGTGCGCATCTCGCTTACCGGCACGCCCCCCGCCGTCCAGGAGCTGGCCGGCCCCGGCTCCGGCCCCCGCTCCGGCGCCGGCTCCCCCGCCGGCTCCGGCCTCGAGCTCGTCGGCCGCTACGCCCTGCCGCTGGAGGCTGGCCAGGCCTATCTGTCCCGGGCCCACCCGTTCGTGGAGGGACTGGCCGCCCAGGTCCTCGACGGCGCGCTGGACCCACTCTCGGCCTCCCCCGCCAGGCGGGCCGGGGTGATGCGGACCCAGGCGGTGGGACGCCGCCGTACCCTGCTCCTGCTGCGGCTGCGCTACGACCTGGTGCAGGGAGCCCGTACCGGGGAGGCCACGCTGCTGGCCGAGGAAGCCGCCCTGGTCGCCTTCGAGGGCTCGCCCGAGGACCCCACCTGGCTGGGCGACGCGGAGGTGGCCGAACTGTTGGAGGCCCAGCCCGACGCCAACGTGGCCCCGGAACAGGCCGCCTCGTTCCTCACCAAGGTGATCGCCGCCCAAGCGGCCCTGGCTCCGGCCCTGGAGGCCGAGGCGGCCCGACGGGCGGCCGCCCTGTTGGACCTGCACCGCCGGGCTCGCACCGCCGCCCGAGCCCAGGCCGGGCGCATCCGGGTGCGCCACCAGCCCCCCGACGTGCTCGGAATATACGTCTACCTGCCAGCGGGGGCCTGAGCTTGGCCCGCCGCCCGGCCAGCCCCATATTCCGCACCGGCCGCGCGTTGAGCCAAGCGACCTAGGTCCGGGCCTGCCTGGGAAGGCATGTTTAGCCTGGTCAGGCTCACTTCGGTGTCGCCAAGGCCGCCTGGTTGGGACGACGATGTTGGGGAAGGTTTTTGTGTTGTCGCCGTGTACCAACCGCCAGCCTGACGCTGTGCCCTGCAGGAAACCCCCGCTGCGATGTTGGACCCTCCACCCACTCTGGCCTGTTGCCTATCTGGCTCGTAGTGCCACCCTTATGGAGGTGACGAGCTCGTCGGGTCTGTCGAAGTTGGGCACATGGGTGCCCGGCGCGGGCACGATGTCGATCCCCAGGCGCCCGGCAATCCACTGGCTGGCCTCGGCGAAGAACGGTGCGCTCTGCTGGCCCGCCATAACCTGGACGGGAATCGTGACACCTGCGAATGCCTCGTCGTCGGGACGCCACGATTCCAGGGCCCCGAACTCGACTCCGAACAACACCTCGCCGTTGTCCAGCATGCGTTCGACGGTCTCGCATGGTAGCGAGGCAAGCGCCTCGCCGGCTGCGAAAGCGAGGAAGGCCTCGACCGCTCCCCGAGGACCGCCATGAGCCATGCCGGCCTCGACGATGGGCTGGATGACGGCCATGGCCTGGTCGGGATGGGCCAGGACTGACATGAGGGGCGGCTCATGCAGGACCGCGGTGCGGAGAAGTTCCTGGTGGCGTAGCAACGCGTCGAGGGCGATGACGGCTCCGACGCTGGTGCCGTACACGGCTGCAGGGCCGATTCCCAGGGCCGAGATCAACCCGGCCAGATCGTCCGCCTGCTCGTCGGGCGAGGTCCGGGACCATCCTGGTGGGCGGGGGCTACGAGAGTTGCCTCGGCGGTCGTAGGTGACACAGCTGAACTCGTCGGCAAGGAGATCGGCGACGTATTCGAAGTGGCCGGCATCACCTGTCGAGCCCGAGACGAACACGATGGCCGGTCCTGTGCCACGCACCTCGTGGTAGAGCCGGGCGCCATTGACCTCCACGGTTCCGGTTCGGGGCTCTGTCATCCCGGTCATCGCGCTCACCGGCTTCCCGATCGCTTGACCGAGGAGATGACTCTCCCACTCAACGTGCGGGCGGACATCGTTCATCTGGATGATTCCTGGCCCCGGCCGGCTGCCTGCTGGTCAGCGAACCAGGCCGCCACCTGCGACCGCGACGAGAATCCGAGCTTGGTGAGAAGGTGGCCGACATGGCTGGCAACGGTAGGGCGGCTCAGAAAGAGGCGTCGACCGATGGCAGGGTTGGTCATGCCCGCCGCGATGAGCTCGGCGACCTCCAGCTCGCGGGCCGAAAGGCCACTCGGCGAGGAATGCCATGACG
The DNA here is from genome assembly GCA_039583615.1 of Acidimicrobiales bacterium. Taxonomy (GTDB): domain Bacteria; phylum Actinomycetota; class Acidimicrobiia; order Acidimicrobiales; family QHCF01; genus QHCF01. The sequence goes on along the minus strand of JAVKSQ010000018.1, from coordinate 11,906 downwards.
GTCTGGCTCCGCCCAGCACCGCGAGTAGGGCGTCCGCCCGGCGCACGCCGGCGTGCGCACCAAGCCCCTCGAACCGCTGGCGGGCGGCGCCCGCGGCGCGACGATCACGCAGCAGCTCGCCCTGCCAGCACAGGGTGAGAGCAGCCAGCCACGGCCAGGGCGCCTGGTCGGCATGTCCAACAGCCTCCTCGGCCCCGGGCCTGGTGGGGCGCAGCCGGAAAGCGGCGGCGCTGAGGGCGCCACGAAAGAACCGGTCGGGTGCGGAGTGGGCCCGACGGACGCCCTCGACGACTGCCTCGGCCTCGCGCCTGCGCCGGATACGCAGAAGAGCATCGACATGGAGGGGAAGCAAGATCGGGCCTCCGACCGTGAGGTGGTAACCGCCGCGCCGGCCTTCTTGCTCGGCCCGCCCCAGGTGTTCGGCCGCGTCCCGCCAGCAGCTCTCCTCCCAGGCCAGCCACCCTTGGGCGGCCGAGCGCTGGTCGGCCCAGATCGCCAGGTGTGCGGTCTCGTCATCGACCGCCGGCTCCTGGAGGAGCCTGGCAGCCTCCTCCAGATCCCCGCGGTGCAGGTGCAGCCATGCCTCGACAGCGTCCATCCATACCCTCATGGCCGGGACACCGTGGCGAACCTGGGAGCCGACCTTGACAAAGCTCTCCTCGGCATAGTCGGGGTGACCCTCGACCACATGAAGGATTCCTTTCCACACGCGCGCCAACACGCCGTACCAGGTCCCTGCCTGGTCCGCCGCCCGTTCGGCCGCCTCGTAGCACTCGGTGGTCGGGGAGAAGTGCGAGGCGCTCCACAGTGCGTTCGCCTCGGCGACTGCGAATCCGTGGGCCCGAGCGAACCTGGCGTTCTCCCAGTGCGCCTCGGCTGCAGAGTTGCGATCCCGATCGACGCCGAAGGCGGCATTGGCCAGGACGTTGCGGGCCCGGCACTCGGTCTCCGCGTCGCCGTGCCGACGGCCTATCTCAAGGGCTTGGGCGCCAAGGGAGAGCACCTGGTCGCCGTTCCCCCGGAACCAGCCGATAAACGCTGCCTGGGCGAGCAACATCCCCCCCGCATCGAGCTGGCCGGCGTACTTGAGATGGCTGATCTCGTCGCCAGCGACGGCTCCGGCCTCGCGGATCGAACCGGTCCAGAACAAGTGGAGGGCGAATAGGCTCGCCAGCCAGGCACGCTCGGCCACTCCGAGGAGGTGTCGTCGCGTCCAACGGGCCCGGATGAGCGGATCGAGCTCGCTCCAGCGGCCGGCACGAAAGAGGTCGCCAATCGCTATCGTCACGAGCGCCTCTTTGCGGTGGGCAAGCGCAGTGTCGCTGTCCACCAGGTCAAGTGCGGCCTTGAGCAGCGAGGCCGCTCGACCGACGTTGCCGGCCCGCCGGGCCTCTTGGGCCGCGGTCTCAAGGGTGGCCAGCGCCTCGTCTGACCGGCCGGCGTGCTCGACATGGCGGGCCACCCGCTCGGCGGCCTGAGGGTGTCGCTCGGCGATGGCTCGGGCAACCTGGTCGTGTAGTCGTGCTCGCCTTGCGGGGGCCATTTCCACATAGGCTGTCTCGCGGAGGAGCGGATGGCGGAACGCGACCATTCGTTGGCCGCCTCGGACCAGGAGTCCGCTCGAACGGCACTCATCTAGGGAAGCGTCGATGGCTGGCAGATCGAGCGACAGGAGGAGATCCTCGGTGGCATCGCCGCCCGCCACTGCGACAACGTCGACCAGCTCCCGGGCAGATGGCGACAGCCGGTCGGCCCGATCCCGGAAGGTCACACGGACGATGTCAGGGACCGGCGGGAGTACGCCTCCAACCGATCCGGCCAGTGCCACCAGCTCCTCGGCAAACAGCGGCGTGCCGGCACTGCGAACCACCACCTCTCGGGCCATGTTGGCCGACAACTTCGGTGCCAGCATGGCAACTATGGCCGACACTTCCTCGTCGCTCAACCGTGCCAGGCGGACGACCTCGACGGCGGGTCCCCCGACGGCGACCAGGCGTTGCCACCGGGCGCGGGCGATGCCGACCTCCTCCTCGCGATAGGTGGCGAGGATGATCACAGGCAGCTCTCCCACCCGTCGGGTCGCGTGTTTGATGAACTCCCAGGTTGAACGGTCCGCCCAGTGCAGATCTTCGAGCGCCCACACACACGGGCCGCCCATGCTGAGCTCCTCAATGACGTCGAGTAGCGCCTCGAACACGACGGGTAGGTTGGCTGGGCCGCCAGGCACTGGATGAGCGCCTTCGGTGCTCAACTCGGGCACGACAGCAGACAGAACGTAGGAGCGCTCGCGCGCTGCCTCCCACAGCCCGGGCTGGCGTCGCCGGGCACCGCGCAGCGACTCCGCCACTGGGGTGAAGGCAAGGCTCGCATCATCAAGGAGAGCGGAGCCCGTGAGGAACCATGCAGGTCCGCCGGAGAGTGCTTGGCGAAGCTCGTCTATCAACCGGGTCTTGCCGATGCCGGCCTCGCCACTGATGAAGACGACGTGGCCCTGCCCCTCCCCGGCCTGGGCTACCAACGCCTGGAGGCGGCCCAACTCCAATGCTCGACCGACGAGCGGTAGCCGGGCCTCCGGGATGGAACCGGAGGTGGACGGAGTCAGCCGAGCGCCTGCCGGCCTACCGCCCTCGGATGTCAACGCTCAAATCTTCGCGAAGGCTGAGGGCTGTCGCCACGCCGCCAGCGTCGCACGATCGCCAGCCGTTCGCCTGGGGGTGAAGGAAGCCTTCCGCCGACCGCCCACTCCGACGGCCGCCGACCTACCAGGCTCGCAGGAGGCGCTCCGCTCCATCGGCGAGCTGGTGGACGACCTTGGCGGCCGTCGTGACCTCGTTGACGCCATCGACGGAGTCTCCAGCGTAGAGGACCATCGCCTCGACGTATCCGGATATCCCTTTGTGCGGCGGGAGACCGGCAAACTTGGGTAGGGCGGTCCGCTGCCCGCCCATGTCCGTCTCTCCGACAATGTCGCCCTCCAGCGCTTGGGCGGCTGACAGGGCGGAGCTGAGAACTCGAACGCGCGGTCTTTGCGCGCACAGCGGGCACATCACGGAGAAGGCGTCGGTCATCTCGGTCTCCCCGGCGCGGGCCGAGACGAGAGCCTGCTTGTAGGCGGGATGGGCGTCCGACTCCTCCGTGGCGACGAACCTGGTGCCGATCCTCACGCCGGCAGCTCCCGCCGCAAGGACGGCGGCGACCCCACGGGCGGTCCCGATACCGCCGCTGGCGAGGACCGGGACGGAGACGGCATCGAGGACACCGCCCAGAAGGGGGAGGAGGGGAAGGTCGCCTCGGATGTGGCCCCCGGCCTCGGTTCCTTGGGCTACAATCAGGTCGCATCCGGCGTCGGCCGCGGCCCTTGCCTCGTCCACTGACCCGATCTGCCAGATCGCCAGGGCGCCACCGGCGTGAGCGACTTCCACTAGGCGAGCATCAGGATCGCTCCAGAAGAAGTCAACGACCCGCACCAGCGACGCAGCCACCTCGATGCACTCGCGATCCATGTTGTCCGTGAGGAAGTTGGCGGCGATGGCACCGGTGGTTCTGGCACAAATGCCGCCAAGCACCTCAGCGAGCTGCTCGGCAGACCTTCCAAGCGCAGTGAGCGTCCCAAGACCGCCGGCCTCGGCCACGGCCTGCACCAGCTCAGGGCCCGCGACGGGACCCATCGGGGCCTGCTGGATCGGGACGGAGCAGCCGACCAGCTCAGTCATCGGGGTGTTAATCATCCCTGGAGCCTAAGCCAGGGCGATCGTGGCGTCCCTGGTGCGGCAGTGCGAGCCGGACGCGCCAATTGCACCACGATGAGCCCCGTGATGTCAGGCCGTCACAGTTGGAGATGAGCGCAGACTCTCCGGCCCTGAGGCCTCCTCCGGCCGAGGTGACGAGACTGCCAGCCCGGGGCCCGATATTTCGCGGTACAATACTTGGGTGTCGGAGCTGGTGGATCGAGCCCACCGCTCGTCGCCACGGGATCAACGACGACGACATATGGCATGTCCTGTCCCACCCGGCCTATGTCGGGGACGACCGATGAGATCGAAGTATGCCCACCTGTGGCCCGGAGAACGGAGATCACCACGATGACCACGAAGCGCCCGAATCTGACAGTCGACGGCCGGCCAATCACCGAGGAGACGATCCAGCAAGCGGCAGCCCAGGCCGAGGCTGGCTTTGACGCCGCGAAGCTCGTTCGTAGACCTGGCGGCCGGCCGCTGATCGGGTCGGCACCGGCAGGCAATATCTCGGTCCGGTTCCCACCTGACATGCGCGACCAGCTTCGGGCACGCGCCCAAGCCGAGCACGGCACCGAGGCCGACGTGATCCGTCGTGCCGTCAACGACTACCTGGAACGCACCCAGGCCAGCTAGACCAGCCGGCTGGCGCTGGACGGCCTTCGACGCTCCACTCGTAGCATCTCGACATGTCCCCGACCAGCGCCTATCCCTGTGTGCGCTCCGAGGGCGGCCTGCTGCCCCCCGCCCTGCTGGGCCGGGTGGGCGCCCTGGACCCCACCCTGGCCGGCACGGCGCCGGCCGACTACCACCTGCTGGCCGGCGAGCGCCTGGGAGAGGCCATCAGCCGGTCCTGGAACCGCCTGGTCGGGGTCTGGGCGGCCTTCGCCGACGCCTGGGCCGCCCAGGCCGACGGGGCGCCGGCCACCGGGCTCACCCGGGAGCGCTGGCTGCTCCCGCTCATGGCCGAGCTCGGCTACGGGCGCCTCCAGCCGGCCCGGCCCGTCGAGATCGAGGCCAAGGCCTACCCGGTCTCCCACGCCTGGGGGGCGGTCCCCATCCATCTGGTGGGGGCGGGCGTCGAGCTGGACCGGCGCAGCCGGGGGGCGGCGGGGGCGGCCGCCAGGGTCTCCAGGTCGATGGCCCCCCACGCCATGGTCCAGGAGCTGCTCAACCGCTCGGAGGCGCACCTGTGGGCTATCTGCGTCAACGGGGCGCGCCTGCGGGTCCTGCGTGACAACGCCAGCCTGACCGGCGCCGCCTACCTGGAGTTCGACCTCCAGGCCATCATGGCCGGCCAGGCCTACGCCGACTTCGCCCTGCTCTGGCTGATCTGCCACCAGAGCCGGGTGGAGGCCGCCCTCCCCGAGACCTGCTGGCTGGAGCGCTGGCACCACGAGGCGTGGTCCCAAGGGGCCCGAGCCCTGGAGCGCCTGCGCGCCGGGGTGGAGGCCGCCATCGTCGCCCTGGGCCAGGGGTTCCTCGCCCACGGGGCCAACCACCAGCTGCGGGCGGCGCTGGCCACCGGCGCCCTGGACCGAGCGGACTACTACCGCCAGCTGCTGCGCCTGGTCTACCGGCTGCTCTTCTTGTTCGTGGCCGAGGACCGCGACCTGCTCCTGGTCCCGGCCGCCGGCGAGGAGGCCCGGGCCGCCTACCTCGACCACTACTCCCTGGACCGCCTGCGCGCCCTTGCCGCTCGGCGCTCGGGGGACGCCCACGGCGACCTGTGGCGGGGCCTGCGGGTGACCATGGCTGCCCTGGCCGGCCAGGGCCTCGCCGCCCTCGGGCTGCCCGGCCTGGGTGGCTTCTTGTGGTCGAGCGCCGCCTCGCCGCACCTAATGGCGGCCGAGCTGGCCAACCGGGACCTGCTCGGTGCCCTGCGCCACCTGGCCTTCACGCAGGAGCACCGCGCCCTGGCCCGGGTGGACTACGCCAACCTGGGGGCCGAGGAGCTGGGGGCGGTCTACGAGTCCCTCCTCGAGCTCTCCCCCGAATTGGCCGCGAAAGATGCCCGTTTCCGCCTCACGACCCTCGGCCACGAACGCAAGGCGACCGGCAGCTACTACACCCCCACCTCCCTGGTCGACCAGCTGCTCTCCACCGCCCTGGACCCGGTGCTGGAGGAGGCGGCCCGGGCCGCAGACCCTGAGGCCGCCATCCTCGGGCTCAAGGTGGTGGACCCGGCCTGTGGCAGCGGCCACTTCCTGGTGGCCGCCGGACGGCGCATCGCCGGCCGCCTGGCCCGGGTGCGCTCCGGCGACGAGGAGCCCGACCTGGTCACCCTGCACCACGCCCTGCGCGACGTCATCGGTGGATGCCTCTACGGGATCGACCGCAACGAGATGGCCATCGAGCTCACCAAGGTGAGCCTGTGGATGCAGGCCCTGGACCCCGGCCGGCCCCTGTCCTTCCTGGACCACCACCTGGCCTGCGGCGACGCCCTGCTGGGCACCACGCCAGCATTGCTGGCCGCAGGCGTGCCCGACGGCGCCTTCGTGGCCCTGGCCGGCGACGACAAGAAGGTCACCGCCGCCCTCCGCAAGCACAACAAGGCCGAGCGGGCCGGCCAGGCCACCCTGGACCTCGGGGTGGACCCCGATGCTGACCTGGCCCGCCTGGCTGCCGCCGCCGCCGACATCGAGGCCCTGCCCGACCACGACGCCGAGGCGGTGGCGGCCAAGGCCGCCCGGTGGGAGGAGCTCCAGCGCACCGAGGAGGCGGCCCGGACAAAGCTGGCCGCCGACGCCTGGTGCGCCGCCTTCGTGGCCCCCAAGGTGAGGGGGGCGCCGGTGATCACCCAGGTGGTGGTGGCACGGGCCGCCACCCGGGGGACCGCCGGCCTGGCGCCCGACGTGGCCGACGAGGTGGGCCGCCTGCCGGTGAGTACCGGTTCCTGCACTGGCACCTGGCCTTCCCCGAGGTCTTCGGGCCCTCCCCGACCGGGGACATCGGCGGTTTCGACGTGGTGCTGGGCAACCCGCCGTGGGAGAAGGTCAAGCTGGCCGAGAAGGAGTTCTTCGCCACCCGGGCGCCCGACATCGCAGCTGCCTCCGGTTCCAGGCGCCGGGCCACCATCGCCGCCCTGGCCCAGGAGGACGCCCCGCTCTACCGGGAGTACCGGGCGGCCCTGCGCCACGCCGACGGGGAGAGCCACCTGCTGCGCTCCTCCGGGCGCTTCCCCCTGTGCGGGCGGGGCGACGTCAACACCTACGCGGTGTTCGCCGAGGCCATGCGGGCGGCGGTTGGGCCGGCCGGCCGGGCCGGGGTGGTGGTGCCCACCGGCATCGCCACCGACGACACTACCAAGGCCTTCTTCGCCGACCTGGTGGAGCGGGCCAGCCTGGCCAGCCTCTACGACTTCGAGAACCGGGAGGGCCTGTTCCCCGCCGTCGACAGCAGGGTCAAGTTCTGCCTGCTGACCCTGAGCGGCCCCGGCCGGCCGGTGGTCGGGGGGCCGGAGCTCGCCTTCTTCTGCCACCAGGTGGCCGACCTGGCCGACCCGCAGCGGCGCTTCACCCTGAGTGCGGCGGACCTGGCCCTGCTCAATCCCAACACCCGGACCGCCCCGGTCTTCCGCTCCCGGCGCGACGCCGAGCTGACCAAGGCCGTCTACCGCCGGGTCCCGGTGCTGGTGTCCAAGGGACCGCCCCAGCGCAACCCCTGGGGCGTGCGGTTGTCAACCATGTTCCACATGACCAACGACTCGCACCTCTTCCGCACCCGGGCGGAGCTGGAGTCCGAGGGCTGGGCCCTGGAGGGCAACACCTTCGTCCGGGGCGCCGAGGCGATGCTGCCCCTCTACGAGGCCAAGATGGTCAACTTCTTCGATCACCGCGCCGCTGACGTCGTAATCAGCGCCACTGCTGTCGTCCGGCAGAGGCAGCCTCGATACCTGTCGGCCCTCGAGCACGCTGATCCTGCGCGGCTATCCATACCTCACGGCTGGGTCACCGAGGAAGAGGTAGCCGCTCGACTCCCCGTCTGGAAACACCAGTGGCTCTTGGGCATCTGCGACATCACCAGCACCACCAATGAACGCACGGTTGTGCCGGTGGTCATCCCCCGTGCGGCGGCAGGGAACAACCTCCCCCTCGTCGTGTCCACGGCCCCGCCGGCACGGGTTGCACTGCTGGGAGCCTCATTGGGCTCCTTTGCTCTCGATTTCGTGGCGCGCTTCAAGGTGGGCGGCACCCATCTCAACTTCTTCATCGCCGAGCAGCTCCCGGTGCTACCGCCGGAGACCTACGACCAGGCCGCCCCCTGGGACCCCGAGCGCCGGCTGGATGCCTGGCTGGCCGAGCGGGTGCTGGAATTGACCTACACCGCCTGGGACCTGCGGGGCTTCGCCTGTGACCTGGGCTGGAAGGGTCCGCCGTTCCGCTGGGACCAGGCGCGCCGGCCCCTCCTGCGGGCCGAGCTGGACGCCGCCTTCTTCCATCTCTACGGCATCGAGCGCGACGACGTGGAGTACGTCATGGGCACCTTCCCCATCGTGGCCCGCAAGGACCAGGCTGCCTGGGGCGAGTACCGGATCCGCCGCCTGGTCCTGGAGGCCTACGACGCCATGGCCAAGGCCGCCCAGGCCGGCGTCGCCTACCACAGCCCCCTCGACCCGCCGCCATCGGACCCAGCGTGCACCCACCGCTGAGCATCCCCGACGCCGAGGCGGCTGCCTTCACCCAGACCCTGGCCACACCGCAGCACCGCCAGGAAGAGCGGGACTACAAGTGGGCCGTCCACCTGGTGCTGGCTGCCCTGCTTTCCGAGAACAATGCCAACCGGGACGATCTCGGGGACCTGATCGCCAACGTCGTCGGCACCTCGCTGCCCGACAGGGATACGCTCGGCTTGGCGCCGCAGAACAGGCGTTCGTAAGGCAGGCGACCACCGATGCCTTCGGCAATGGCGCCCTTCGCAGCGCCATGGGCAACCTGGCCGGCGGCAAGTGGGGCCTGGCCCAGTTCGCCTGGCTTCCGCGGGCCGTCGAGTTCGGGCTGGGCCCACCGGTCGCGGACGCCTTTCGGGGCCTGGTCGATGTGTCCAAGCCGCTGGCTGAGCGGGTCGAGCGCTTCCGAGACGAGCTGGACGTCGTCGAGGGGAAGTTGGAGACCAGGGGTGGGTTCCTACCTACCTGGCGACGTTTCCGACCGGCGGCCTCCTTCGTCGCCCTGGTGCTGGGCGGCTATGGCCCGGCTGCCTACACCTTTTACGCCAAGGGCGTCCTCCGCTCCGGGTACGAGCGCTTCATGCCCGCAGCATTGTGGCCCAAGGGCTCGATGGGTGAGATCTACGCCGAGGTATGCGGCTTCGTCCGAGCCGTTGCCGCCTGCCTGACAGCCAAGGGCGCGCCAGTCCAGGACCTCATCGACGCCCAGAGCTTCCTGTGGCTCAGCTACCAGCCAGCCCAGCCTCCGCTGCCATCCGCACTCTATCGGAATCGGCGCCTGCGCCGCCGGCTGGCCGCGTCGATCCGGAACTGGTGATCAAGGACCTGGCCCGCGCCACCTACTGGCCCGAGGAACGAGCCAGGCTCCTGGTGTCGTTGGCCCAGCGCTGGCGCCAGCTGCTCTTCCAGGGACCGCCCGGCACGGGCAAGACTTTCGTGGCCGGGACATTGGCTGGGCTGTTGGCCGGTGACGAAGAGGGTCGCTTGGAGGTGGTGCAGTTCCACCCGTCCTACGCCTACGAGGACTTCGTCGAAGGTATCCGGCCCCGTGTCACCGAGGGCAGCGGCCTGGCCTACGAGATCCGCAAGGGGATTTTCATGAGGCTGGCCGACGGGGCCAGAGAGTTTCCGGAGGCGTCGTTCTTCCTGGTTGTCGACGAGCTCAATCGGGCCAATCTCCCCCGAGTGTTCGGCGAGCTCCTCTACGCCCTGGAGTACCGCGGGCCCGAGCATCCCTTCCGGCTGCCGTACTCGGGCGCAGAGACCTATGTCCCGGCCAACATCTGTCTCATCGGGACGATGAACACCGCCGATCGCTCTATCGCCCTGGTAGACGCGGCCGTCCGCCGGCGTTTTCGCCACGTCGAGTTCGCCCCCGACCCCTCAGTCCTGAGAGCCTGGTTGTCGGACCACGACCTCGGCGACCTGGCCGAGCGGGCCACCCGATCCCTAGTTGGTCTCAATGTGCAGCTACTGGAGTTGCTCGACGCCGACCGCCTCATCGGCCACACCTACCTCATGAGGCAGGACCTGGCGGAGGTCGGCTTGGAGGCATGGGAGGAGGACATCGAGCCCGTTCTCCGCGAGCATCTGTTCAACCAGCCCGCTGAGATCGCCAAGCTGCGCGACACCTTCCTGGCTGGTCCGTGACGGTCCACCAGATTGACGAGCTGGACCGGACCGGCATGTTCCTCTCCGTGGACACTGCGGAGCGGCGGGCGCTGGCTCGTGCGTCGGATCGTCTCGGGGTGGAATGGACAGAGAACGGATCGGCCCGTGTCTTCTCCCGGGGCCACGTCGGCAGCGTCGCCCTCTCTCAGGCCACCACCGTGAGGGTGACGACAAAGGTGCCGGTGGCCAACGTGCTCGGGCTGGCCAGTCTGGCCTACCGCACGCATCCCCTCCCCCCGGCGTGGGGTGAGGCACTATTGGCATCAAACGAGCCCCAACTGGACTGGCTGGCTGTCTTGCTCGTCACCGAGCTGGAGGCAGTCGTCGGGGGTGGCCTGCGCCAGGAGTACGTGGTCGTGGGGGAGGCGCTCCCGTACGTCCGGGGAAGGCTGCGCTTCGAGGCAACGGCCTCCCTGGCCCGACCGGGGTTGGCTCTCTGCGAGTTCGCCGACTTCCTGCCAGACACCGCCGAGAACCGCCTCCTCCGGGCCACGCTGGAGGCCCTCGGCACCCGGCGGCTGCTGCCACGGGCTGCGGGCTCGGGCGGAGCGGGTGCTCCGGAGCTTCGCGGCAGTGTCGCTCGTTCGTCCCACCCGGCGGTTGGTGGACGCCTGTCGGATCAGCCGGCTCAACCAGCACTACCGGTCGGCAGTGCAGCTATGCCAGCTGTTCCTGGACCAGAGCGGTGTGGAGCTCGATGCCGGAGATATCAGCGCCCCGGCCTTCTTCTTCCCGATGGCGATAGTGTTCCAGGAGGCCGTCAGCGCCCTGCTCAAGGAGCGGCTGGGCCAGGTCGCCTCACAGTCTTCCCGGGCATACCAGCCTGTGGAGGGTCAACCCGCTCGAACGCTGACGATCGTGCCGGATATCACCGTCGGGGTACGCCCGCCGCTCCTTGTGGTCGACACCAAGTACGCAAGACCTGAGGCGCTCAACCAGTACGGAGGGTGGTCGTTCCACAACGAGCACGTCTGCCAGGTCGCCTTCTATGCACTGAGCTTCGGGTGTCCCGGTGTGCTCGTCTACCCCAAGGTGGCCGGGACGTCGACGTCACCTTCCGCGTCAATGGGGTTACGGTCACCATCATTACGGTGGACCTGTACAAGCAAGGACTTGCCGGCCTGGAGGAGCTGGTCATCCGGATAGCCGGTTTGACCACGAGGGTCTGTGGGGACCTCGGCAATAGCTGAACGTGCGAAGAGCCCGCCGTTTCGCTGGGACGAAGCACGCCGGCCCCTCCTGCGGGCCGAGCTGACGCCGGGTCTATCCGCAGCGCGCGGTTAAAGAAGCGCATAGGCTGCTTGAGCGACGACCGAGGGAGCCGGGGGCCGGTGACGATCACCAACGACGTCAAGTGGCGGAGGTTGTCAACCAAGGGACCCGCTGCCCGCTCGGGTCCCGACCGGGATCGTCGTCCAGGGACAGCCGGGCGGATGGCCCCGGAGGCGCTGACCCTCGCCGAGAGAATGGTCAGGGTGACTCGGCGCTGCGCGGACAGGACGCTGGATCATCTGGAGCTGCGCCTGGCGGCGAGACGGTCTGCTCTTGATCCCGACATCGCCTTGTGGGTCCGGGATCGCAAAGCCGGCGTCCTTGACGTGACGGATCCGTTCGCCGGCGCCTGACCACGCAGCCGAATCTGGATAAGCTCCTCGGTGAGCGGAGGGCCGAGCGTCTCTGAGGACTGGAACGTCTTGTATGAAGACGCGGTCACGCAGTGGTTGAGCAATGACCCGGATCGGTGGGACGTCGAAACCCTACGTGTCAAACTGAGGGGCGCCGGGATCGGCCCGGCAGATGACTGATAGGGCGAGAGGAGGAAGAGCACATGA
>JAVKSQ010000017.1:0-53145 GCA_039583615.1 Acidimicrobiales bacterium | reverse complement strand
AGGCCGCCCGGGCCCGCAAGGCGAAGGCACCCGAGGCACCCGAGGCACCCGAGGCGCCGGAGGCACCCACTCCCGCCGAGACGCCGCCGGCGCCCAGGCCGGCCAAGAAGGCCGCCCGGGCCCGCAGGACCGCCAAATCTAGGATCCAACCGTCGGAGGAGCAGACCGCCAGCTAGTCGGGCTCGCCCAGGAGGGAGCGGCCCAGCGCCGCCAGGTCGGCCTCGGCGTGGCTCTGGCGCAGGTAGACGGTCAGGTCGGCCACCCGGCGGGCGTGGGCGGCATCGTGGCTCAAGGGGCCGGCCCCGGTGGCCCTGCCGGTGCGGCTCATGACCTCGCTGGCTCCCTGCTCGACCAGGTGGCGGACCCGCAGGGCCAGGGACCGCCCCCCATCGCCGTCGCCGGGACGGGCATCGACCAGCGTGGCGGCGGCGCGCAGCGTGGTCTCCATGGACCACAGCACGGCATCCACCGCTCCCAGATGGGCCAGGCGCTCGGGGGTGGCCTGGGTCTCGGCCGCTCGCCACAGGGCCCGCGAGATACCCACCGCGCCTCCCCACCAGCAGGCGGCCACCCCGATGGCCCCGTGCCAGAAACCCGGCCGACCGAGATAGAACCCCGGATCGCCGACTACCTCGGCTCGGCTCTCTCGAAAGTCCACGTCCAAGCTGTCGGACTCGGCCATGCCCACCGCCGGCCACGATCCGCGGCGGGGGACGACTCCGGGTTGGTCGAGGTCGACCAGGAAAAGCTGGTGGGCGCCATCGATGGCGGCCGTGACCAGGGCGTGGGTGAGGGATGAGGCTCCTGAGCACCAGCGCCGCCGGCCGGAGAGGCGCCAGGATCCGCCGGGGCGATGAGCCGTCACCGCTTCGACCGGCCCGGCCGCCCAGACACCGAGCACCCAGTCGGTCGGGGGCTCGGGGTGCCCGGCTTCGGACAGGACGGCCAGAGCGTCGGCGTGGCCCTCACCCAGCCGGCCCAGCGACAGGTCGTGGCCGGCCAGCTCGGCCAGGGCCAGCCAGCGGGCCCAGCTGGAGCCGGCGCCCGGCAGGGGGAGGCGCAGCAGACCGGTCCGGGCGGCCTGGGCCAGGGCCGGCCCCGGGCAATCGGGCTCGGGTCGCCCGGCGCACCAGGCGCCCAGCGGTGTGGCAGGGGCGCTACCGGAGGCCGTAGGCGGGTGCACGATGGGAGATGGCGTCCAGGCGACGAAGCAGGCCGCTGAAGCCGAGAGGGGCCCTGCCCTCCCGGCGGGCGCTGGTGGTCACGGGCAGGTTGCCGACCGCCACGGCTCGCCGGCCGGCCCGGCGCAGGGCGGCCCAGAGGGCGTGGTCCTCGCCCCCTGCCAGCGCCGGCATCCCACCGGCGGCGGCGTAGGCCTCACCGGTCAGGCCGATGTTGGCCCCGTGCACATGCGGATGACCCAGTCCCTGCCCGAGGGCGGACATGTGGGCTCCGTACAGCCGGCGCACCCGGCAGGGCTGCTCGTGCCAGCCATCCACCATGACCGTGCCGGCCACCGCCTCGGCGCCGGCCGCCGCCCAGGCCAACTGGTTGGCCAGCCAGTCCTCGCCCACCCGCGTGTCGGCATCGGTGGTGGCCAGCCATACCCGGTCAGGCTGGAGCCCGGCCGCCGCCGCCATGAGGGTGGCCATGCCCCTCTGGCGAGAGAGGCCGACATTGCGGGCTGCGATCTCGACAACGGTGGGAGCACAACTGCCCGGTGCGTCCAAGGCGCGCTCACCGGTGCGGTCGGCGCAGTCATCCAGGACCACCACCATGGCGGTGGTCAGCTTGGACAGGGCTGGGTGGCGCAGGGCCCGGCTCACCGAGGCAACGCATGCACCGATCCGGACCTCCTCCTCGTGGGCGGGCACCACCACCCCGACCAGCTCGGGAACAGCCGCCGGCCGGCAGGCGGTCTGGCCGGTCACCCTCGAAGGCTAGACGAGCGTGCCGGTCGGGCGGGGCTCAGGAGTGAACTTCGATGCGGCCATTGGCCTCCCGGGTGCGGTAGACGGGCTGGGGAGTGGCGGCCGGTCCCCGCCTCACCTGGCCGTCGGCGAGGGCGAAGGTGCTGCCGTGGTAGGGGCAGGTGATGCAGCCGCCGGCCACCTCCCCGCCCTCCATGCCCCACCCGGCATGGCTGCACCGCCTGGCCAGGGCATGCAGGCGTCCGCCGCGGCGGACCAGGAGCACCTCGAAGTCGCCCGCGTCGGCGACCGCCGGGTCCCCGCCGTCGGGCACGTCGCCACTGGCGGCGACATCGACCCAGTCCTCCAAGCGGGGCTGGAACCCGGTGTGGTCGACCCCGACTCCGAGGACATAGGAGAGGTGCCCCCCGAGGTAGCCGCCGGCGGTGAGCACGCCCAGTCCGAGCCACGAGAGGGCGCGGCCCGCCGCCAGGCGGTCCCGAGAGCGCTGGAGGAGGGAGGCGAGGAAGATCCCGGTGGCGGCCACGTTGGCTCCGGCGTGGACCAGTCCGATCCGCCGAGCGTCGCCATAGACGTCGGTCCAGTCCGACAGCCCGGCTGCGGCGGTGGGCAACGTGGCGATCAGCCCAGCCCCGGTCAGACGCCTGACTGCGGTTTGGCCGCCGTCGCCGGGGGCCAGCAGGTCGGCCAGCACGGCCCCGACGTAGCTGGTGATGGCTACGTCGGTGAGCAGGGGATGGAGGCGGTGCCCGAGCCAGGACCCTGAGAGCGCATTCTTCACTGGCCGGTGGTCGGTCAGCTTGCGGACCAGGTCGGCAACTGGATCGGCCAGCTTGTCGAGGACCAGAGCGCGCCCGAGCTGGTTGGCCAGCCGGTGGGGTAGGGGCAGCGACATGGGCGTGCTATCTACCCGCCCTGCGGTTCGCAGAACCGGCCGGCCGCCGGGCAAGCCGCCCGTTCTCCGGTGATGGCCGGCAGGGTGGCCAGGGTGTCGATGACCTCCTCGACCGACAGGGTCAGCAGTCCGGGGTCGACCTGCTGGCCGTGGGGGTCGCCGGTCTGGCCCGCCCAGAGGGCTCGATGCCACGGCCGATCAGCAGGCGGCCCCCAACGGGCCGGGGAGACGGGCCCAAAAAGGACGACTGACGGGGTGCTCAAGGCGGTGGCCAGGTGGGCCACGCCCGTATCACCACTGACCACCCGGTCACTCGCCGCCACCACGCCAGCCAGGTCGACCAGGTCGGTGCGACCGGCCAGCACGGTGTCCGGGCCTAGGCCGGCCATGGAGGCCAGCTGGCCAGCCAGCGGGGCTTCCCTGCGGCTACCGGTGATGACCACCCGCCGTCCGCCAACCACCTCCGATCGCACCACCGCCGCCCACCGGTCCAACGGCCAGCGTCGGGCCGGGCTGGCGGCCCCGGGGTGGACCACGGTGGCACCCCGCACGTGGGCCGCCACCGGGCGCAGGGGCGGCTCGATTCCCAGGCGGCCGGGATCGGCCGGGATCCCGTTCTCGGCCAACATCCGGCACCAGCGCGTCACCTCGTGCTCGTCTGCCCGCCAGCTGGGGCCACCAGCCGTCGATGGCACCTGGTGGTGGGCGAACGAGATCAATCGGGCTGGGCGGGCGTCCAGCAGCAGCCTCTGGCTGGCGGGGCCGCGACCGTGAAGGTCTACGGCGACGTGCGCCTCCTGGAGCTCCGGTGCCAGCCGCACCAGTCCCGGGGTGTCCACCACCGCGTCGACCAGGCCAACGTGACCGGCGAGCCCGGCCAGGCCAGCCGGGGCGGCCAGCAGCCGGCGATGATCGGGAAAGGCGGCGGCCAAGGCTCGCAGCGCCGGGATGCCGGTCAGGTAGTCGCCCAGGCCCAGCGCTCGCAGGACGACCAGGCGGGGCCGGGGGCTCATCGGCCGGGAGGTCCTTGGCAGGGCTCGGCCGGCTGCTCAGCCAGCGGGCACCACCACCGCGTCCACCGCCGCGCACAAGAGATGGACGACAACCTGGTGCACCTCTTGGACGGTGGCGGTGGCTGGAGCTTCCACCGCCAGGGAGTCGTGGCAGGTCCGACCCAGTGGGTTGGGTGCTCGTCCAGTGAGCGCCCAGGTCACCAGTCCCGCATCTCGGGCTGCCTCCACCGCGCTCATCAGGTTGGCGCTGCGGCCCGAGGTGCTGAGTGCCATGAGGACGTCGCCAGACCGACCGTGGGCCCGGACCTGACGGGCGAACACCTCGATGGGCCCGTAGTCGTTGACTATGGCAGTGGTGGAGGAGCTGTCGGCGTGGAGGGCGATGGCGCTGAGCGGCGGTCGTTCGTCGAGGTAACGGCCGACCAGCTCGCTGGTGAGGTGTTGAGCGAGGGCTGCGCTGCCGCCGTTGCCGAGGACCAGGAGCCGGCCGCCCCCGCCGAGAACCTCTGCCAGGTAGGCCCCCCAGCACTCGATGCGCTCCAGCTCGGCCTCCAGCTGGGAGATGCACTTACCCAGGCTGGCCAGATGGCGGCGAGCGCCGTCCACGACCGCCGAGGCGGTCAGCGGCATCAACGCAGCCCCTCCTTGACCAGCTCGGCGCTCGACGCCCGTCCGTCCCCTGCCGCCGGTCCGCCGCCTGACGCCCCCCCGGCCACTGGCGCCGGTCGGCCGGCCGACGTCTGCTCGGCGGCTGACACCAGGCCGGCATAGACCCGAAGGGTGGCGTCGGCCACCCTGGGCCAGCCGTAGAGCCGCCTGGCCCTGGCCAGGCCGGCCTGGCCCAGCTGGCCACGGCGTGCGGGGTCGCTGAGCAGCGACCGCAGGACCCGGCACAGCTCGACCGGGTCACCGGGACGGACGTGAAGCCCAGTCAGGCCGTCGACCACCGAGTCGACCAGGCCGCCCACGCTGGAGACTACTACCGGCACCCCACAGGCCATCGCCTCCAGGGGCACGATGCCGAACGGCTCGTAGCGCGGCACGGAGACGACCACGTCAGCCGAGCGGACCATGGCCGGGAGCTCCTGGCGGGAGACACCGCCCAGGAAGGAGATCCTGTCCAGCACCTGGTGGTTGGTGGCCAGCTCCATCAGTCTACCCACCTCGGGGTCGGATGCCAGCCGGGAGGGCGGAGGCCCGCCAGCCACCACCAACTCGGTGTCAGGGAGGCGGGGGAGCGCCGAGATTATGGTGTCGACGCCCTTTCGGGGCACCAGCCGACCGACGTACACCAGGCGATGCCAGCCGGGGCGGCGGGGAACGGCCGGGCCGTCCGGAGCGAAGAGGCGGAGGTCCACACCGCAGGGCACCACACTGATCCGAGCCGGGTCGGCCCCCAGGCGCACCAGCTCGAACATCTCGTCCGTGCAGGTGGCGATGATGTGGTCAGCTGCCACAACCACGCCGTGCTCTTCGACCAGGCGCTGACCGGGGCTGGTGTCCAGGCGCCCCAGGTGGCGGCGCTTGACCACCCCCAGGGCATGGAAGGTCTGCACCACCGGGATGCCGAGGGGCCGGGCGGCGTCCAGGGCCGCCTTGCCCGACATCCAGAAATGGGCGTGCACCACGTCAGGAGGGCTGGCTTCCCAGGCCTTGGCCAGCTCGTCGGCGAAGACATCCATGTGGGCCGGGAGGTGGTCCTTGGGTACCGGGACAGAGGGGCCGGCCGTGATGTGGTCAACCGTCACCTGGGCGCCCATGGGCACTCGTCTCGGCAGGTCGGGCGACTCGCGCCGGGTATGCACGGTGACCCTGGCGCCCCGCTGGGCAAGGTGGGTGGCCAGGGCGGCAACGTGAACGTTCTGGCCTCCGCCGTCCACGCCGCCGATGGCAGCCAGCGGGCTGGCGTGCTCGGACACCATGGCGACTCTCACGTCGGGGACGCTCTCATGTCGGACGCGCATTCCGTCACCTCCTTGAGCAGGTGGTCCCAGTCATCGAGGAATCGCCCGAGGCCGTAGCGGGCCAGGGCCGCCGCCCGAGCGGCGCCGCCCATGGCTCGAGCCTCCGCCGGATCGCTCAGCAGGCGGCGGATGGCGCCGACCAGGACGTCGGGCCGATTGGAGACGACCCCCGACCCTGGCGGTACCGCCTCGGGCGTCTCGGTGGTGGACAGGGCCACCACCGGCATGGCCAGGTGCATGGCCTCCACCAGGGAGAGCCCGAGCGACGTCCAGCGAAAGGGATGCACGTAGACCCTCCGGCGCGCCATCTCCTGGTGGAGGCGGGCCTGGGTGACGTCTCGGCCGCCGAGGGCCTCCGAACCCATGCCGAACAAGTCGATGGCCACGTCCCTCTGCCACCGCTCAACCAGGTCGGTGCCGGTCACCCGTCCCCGGCGCACCGGCTCGTTGATGACGGCCACGGCGCGAGCCAGGTCGCCCTGGTACAGCGGGCCGGGGTCGACGACGCCGTGCTCTATCACCCGGGTAGGGGTGGACCCTGTGTCCCACATCAAGCGGTTGAAATGGGTGACGTGCACGACGGTCAGGTCGTGGCGATCGGCTGCCGGGTGTGGGCCGTCGGCGATCCCTGCTGGCGGGTCGTGCTCCAGGTAGGCGGCAGGAACGTCTTGGCCCGGGCGCCGCCCCAGCCATTCCTCGGCCAGGTGGCTCAGCTCCTGGGGCCGCTGGAGGATCACCACGTCCACCTCGGCCCGACGTGCCTGCTCCGGCGTGACCTCGACGACGCTCGGAGGCCAGTCCCACGTCCGGGCGCGACCAAGCCCATCGGGGCCCCGGCCCGCCAGCACCGGTACCAGGTAGTCGTGGCCGCCCTGGACCAGAGCGGTTGACCACGAGCCGTGGACATGCCAGAAGAACACCCTCATCCGGTCCGTGCCTCCATGGCGCCGGCCCCGGCCAGGCTCCTGGCGCCAGGGACCCCCGGAGCCCCAGGGACCCCCGGAGCCCCAGGGACCCCCGGACTCCGGTCGGCCAGGCGCTCGACCGCACCGACCACGTCCTCGACGGCCACGGCACCGAGGCAGGGATGGCCCGGTACCGGGCACACGCGGGCCCGGCATCCGGCACACACCACGTCCTGGTTCCCCAGCACCAGGTGCGGAACGCCCCATGGGTGCCAAACGCGGGCGGGGACGGTAGGGGCGAACAGGGATGCGACGGGGGTCCCCACTGCCGCCGCCAGGTGTCCGGGGCCGGTGTTCCCGGCCACCACGACCTGGGCCCCGGCCAGGACCAGGGCCAGCTCCACCAGACTGGTGCGGCCGCCGAGATCGGTCACCGGGAGCCGCCATCCCTCGGCACCCCCCTCGAGCGCCGGGCGCGGCTCACCGGCCACCAGAGCGGTGAGCTGCTTCTCCGCCGGCGTGCCGGTGACCACGACGTGCCGTCCGCCAGACGCCAGAGCCTGCACCAGCTGGGCATGGCGCTCGGGTGCCCAGGTCCTGGCGGCCACGGTGGCCCCTGGGTGGACGACCACGTAGGGCGGCGAGGGCATCCCGGCGGGAAGGGCCCCAGGGGGGAGCCTGACCTCCAGACGACACCGGTCGCCGGGGGGGAGCCGGTAGCCCAAGGTGGCCACCAGCGACAGCGACCTCTCCACCTCGTGCCGGTCCCCGTCGGGGAGATGGCGCACGTCGAGGAGCGAGCCCGGGTAGTCGACGCTGGTGGCCGCCGTCACCGGTATCCCGGCCAGGCGGGCCAGGAGAGCCAGGGGCAGGGGGCTCTGGTGGAAGGAGGTGAGGATCACGGCCTGGTCCACCCGCCGAGATGCCAGCTCGTCGATCAATGCCATCGTCGAGGCGCGGTCGAGCGGTTGGGGCTCAGCCTCTATCCACGGAGCCGCGAAATCCATGACCTCGTCCACGCCCGGCAGCAGGCGGGCGGCCTCCCCTCCCCGGGGCCCCGCCAGGTAGGTGACGCGGGAGGCGCCGGCCGCCACCGCCCGAACGGCCGGTCCCGAGAGCAGGACGTCGCCCAGGTTGTCCAACCTGGCCACCAGCACGTGAGGTCTCACCGACAGGCCCCCATCAGCAGGTCCACCGCCGCGGCCAGGCTGGGCGCCACCTCCGGGGCGGCCTCCACCTCGGCCGCTCGAGTGGCCGCCGTCGGGACCAGCACCGACCGGGCACCGGCGGCCCGGGCCGCCTCCACGTCGGTGCCGATGTCGCCCACCACCGCGCACTCGGAGGGCTCGACACCCAGCGCGGCGGCCGCCTCGGTGACCAGTCCGGGTGCCGGCTTGCGGCACGAGCAGCCCTCGTCGGGCCCGTGGGGGCAGACGGCCCAAACCGCAATGGGGCCCAGCAGCTCCTCCACCCGCCGGTTCACCGCATGCAACTGGTCGGGGGCCACAAGGCCCCGCCCCACCCCGCTCTGGTTGGAGACGACGCCGACCATCACGCCACTGGACAACAGCCGCTCCACCGCCTCCCTGGCCCCGGGCATGAGCCGGACGCTGGCCGGATCGGCGCAGTAGGCCACGTCCACCACCAGGGTCCCGTCCCGGTCGAACAGCACCGCCCGGGGAGGGGGTGCAGTGGCGCAGTAGACGGTCCCCGCAGGAGCCGTTGGCGGGGGTCGGTCGGCTGATCGGTGGAGGCGGGCCAGGCGGGCCAGCCCGACGCCGCGGTACCCGACGGCCACCAGCGGGAGCACCAGGCTGGTAGCAGTCATCCGGGCCACCTCTGACGCGCTTCGGGGCCCGGGTCGGATCCTGGCCCAGGCCAGCTCGGCTGTTCCCACCGCCCAGCCGGCTGCGCCGAGGGCCGCCGAGCGCCGGTGGCGGCGGGCGGCTGCCGTGACGAACAGGGCCAGGGCGGCGGTGGTGGCCAGGTGGCGGCCGAGGCGGCCGGCGGGGGCAGCTGCGTCCAGGCGCCAACCCCAGCCGTGCAGGCCCCACATTAGGACGTCGTCGGCATTGCCGGCCTGGGCTCGCAGGCTGACGGCCCAGCCGGCCGGGCGGGGCGGATGCTGGGAGACCCGCTCGCCCTGGACGACCAGGTAGCCGGCCCGCCCGACCCGTAGCCCGAGGTCGGAGTCCTCTCGGAAGGCGCGCCGGAACCGTTCGTCGAAGCCGCCCACCTGCTCGAGCACCGAGCGCCGGTACGCCAGGTCGGCGGTGGCCCAGCAGGCCTCCTCCAGGCCCTTGACGTTGCGCTCCCAGTCAGTCGGCGGGCGGTCAGCGACCAGGGGGACGACCAGCCGGCCCTGGCTGCCCCCGACGGACTCGTCCAACCCCGCCAGGTCCTCCTCCAGGCGGACCAGCCAATCCGGTCCTGGCACCACGTCGTCGTCCAGGAAGGCCACCCACTCGGTGGTCGCTGCCCTCCAGCCGCGGTTGCGGGCTGCCGCCGGCCCCCGGCCCCCGCCGGGCAGCACGGCCAGCTGGGCGGCG
Source organism: Acidimicrobiales bacterium (assembly GCA_039583615.1). Taxonomy (GTDB): domain Bacteria; phylum Actinomycetota; class Acidimicrobiia; order Acidimicrobiales; family QHCF01; genus QHCF01. The sequence goes on along the minus strand of JAVKSQ010000017.1, from coordinate 43,888 downwards.
ACAGGGCCAGGCAGGTCGTCGCCCTCCGGGAGGAGCGGGCCGGGCCGCCGGCGCCGGTCGTCGACCAGCACGATCGGCGGCACTTCACCAGGGCTCTCGGCCAGGGCGAGCAGCAGCCTTCGCAGCGATGGCCGCGCCACCGTCGGCACCACCACGGTGAAGCGGTGAGCGCTCAACGCGCCTGGCCCGAGTGGCCCGACCCGAGGCCGGCGCCCGACCCGAGGCCAGCGCCCGACTTACCGGGGCGGCGGATCACGAACGGGCCCAGCGCCAGCAGGTCCACCGGCGCCGAGCCGAAGCACTCCAGGGCATCTCGGGGGTCGTCCACCATGGGCCTACCGGCCGTGTTGAGGCTGGTGTTGACGAGCACCGGGACGCCGGTACGGCGCCCGAATGCCGCCAGGAGCCGATGGACGAGGGGCTCCTCTCGGCGGTCGACCGTCTGGACCCGGGCAGTGCCGTCGACGTGGACCACGGCCGGTATGCGGGGGCGCCACTGCGGACGTACCTGGTGGGTGAAGGCCATGTAGGGACTGGGGACCGGGCCGTCGAAGATCTGGGCCGCCCACTCGACCGGGACCATCGGAGCCACCGGGCGGAACTGCTCGCGGCCCTTCACCCGGTTGAGGCGGTCCAGGTTGTCGGCAAAGGAGGGATTGGCCAGCAGGCTGCGGTGTCCGAGGGCCCGGGGCCCGTACTCGCTGCGGCCCTGGAACCAGGCCACCACCGCGTTGTCGGCGATGGCCGCCGCCACCACCTCGGCCACGTCGTCCACTCGCTGGTAGGGGATGGCTGCCGAGACCAGCCAAGCCTCGAGCTCGTCGTCTTCCCACGACCGCCCGAGGGCAGCCGAGGTGAAGGGCTCCGCCTCGTCGCCCAGGTCCTGGGCCGCCCACAGCGCCGCCCCCAGGGCGGTGCCGGCGTCCCCCGCCGCTGGCTGAACCCAGATGGTCTGGAACGGGCCCTGGTGGGCCAGACGGGAGTTGGCCACGCAGTTGAGCGCCACTCCGCCGGCCAGGGTCAGGCAGCTGTCGCCGGTCTGGCGGTGCAACCAGCCCGCCAGCTCGAGCAGCACCTCCTCCAGGCGCACCTGCACGCTGGCCGCCAGGTTGGCGTGGTCGGCCTGCCAAGCCGGCCCCGGCTGCCGGGCCTTGACGAACGCCCCCCAGTCGATGGGCTCGACGACGAACCCGCCGTCGCCGGTGGCGCGGACCAGCTTGCGCAGCTCACCCAGGTGCACCGGCTCGCCGTAGGACGCCATGGCCATGACCTTGTACTCATCGCACGACCGTCGAAATCCCAGATGCTCGGTTGCCTCCTCGTAGAACAGGCCGAGCGAGTGGGGCAGCTCCTGGGCGGCCAGCACCTGGAGGCCGCCATCGACGCCGCGCCCAGCCAGATGCGAAGCGGTCTCGCCCCGGCCGTCGAGCACCAGCACGCTCGACACCGGGTAGGGAGCAGCCAGATGGGCCGAGGCGGCATGCGCCACGTGGTGGGGGACGAACTGGACCGCGCCGGGGTCGAGGCCCGGCAGGGCGGAGCTGAGGAAGGACGGGGCCCGGCGGGCGTAGAGGGTACGCAGCGGCTCCCAGCCGTCGGCGGTGAGATCGTCGCCGGCGGGGGGCGCCAGGGCGGGCTCGTAGGAGTAGGCCACCGCGTCGAGGTCCTCAGGCGCCACACCGCCCCTGTCCAAGCACCACCGGGCCGACTGCTCGGGAACCTCCCAAGTGGAGAAGGGGACGGCCAGCTTGCCGTGCTTGCGTCGACTGAAGCGCTCCTCCTCGGTGGCAGCCACGATCTGTCCGTCCACCACGAGCGCGGCAGCCGGGTCGTGGAACACTGAGTTGATCCCGAGCACGCGGGCCATGATCCTGCCTTCCCTGGGATCCGGGGCACCTACCCCAATAGCCGAAGTTTCATGCGGAAAACTTCGTGCAGGTGCTTTGCCGGCGAGGTCCGTGCCGTTGCCCGCCCAAGCGTGTGGGAGGTACGGCGGGGGGGTAGGCACCTCCCCGATGTCCTCCGGGGTGCCTGCGCCATCCAGGGTCTCCGTGGTCGTTGCCACCAGAGACCGGGCGCCCGAGCTCCTGTCCACCCTGCGCCGCCTGGGCGACCTCCCGGAGCGACCACCAGTGGTGGTGGTCGACAACGCCTCCCGGGACGGCTCGGCCGGCGCCGTGCGATCGGCCTTCCCGGCCGCCAAGGTCGTTGCCCTCCCGGCCAACCGCGGGGCCGCCGCCCGTAATGTCGGCGCCGGCCAGGTGGCAACCCCCTACGTGGCCCTGAGCGATGACGACTCCTGGTGGGCGCCGGGCGCCCTGGCCCGGGCGGTGGACGTCCTCGACCGTCACCCCCAGCTGGCCCTGGTTGCCGCCCGGGTGCTGGTGGGGCCAGCTGAGACGGTGGATCCCACCAGCCTGCTGATGGAGGCCAGCGATCCCAGCGAGGTGGCGCCCGGTGCCCGGCGGGTGCTCGGCTTCCTCGCCTGTGGGGCAGTGGTCCGAAGGTCGGCCTACCTGAGCGTGGGTGGGTTCCACCCCCGCCTCGGGGTCGGCGGGGAGGAGGAGCTGCTGGCCCTGGACCTGGCCTCGGCTGGCTGGGAGCTGGCCTACCTGCCCGACGTGGTGTGCCATCACCACCCATCCACCGCCCGCCAGGCGGCCCAGCGCCACCGCTTGCTGGCTCGCAACGGTCTGTGGGTGGCCTGGCTGCGCCTTCCCGGGCCGGCGGCTGTGAGAGCCACCGTCGAGCGCCTGGGAGGCGCCGCCTGGCGGCCTGGCGCCTGGCGGGGGGCAGCCCAGGCGCTGGGTGGGCTGGCGTGGGTCTACCGCCAGCGCCGGGTCATCCCGGCGAGGGTGCAAGCGAGCCGGCGCCGGATCCGCTCGGCTGAGCGACGCCGCCCCACCCTCGACGCCAGGCCGACCGGGTGAGCGACGCCGCCCGCTCGGAGAGCCAAGGCCCGGCCGCCGACGGCCCCGACGCCCGCGTGGCGGTGGTGGTGATCACCCGAGACCGGGTGCGCGAGCTGCTCGCCACCCTGGACCGCCTGCGCCGCCTGCCCGAGCGGCCCAAGGTGGTGGTGGTGGACAACGGATCCTCGGACGGTACCTGTCGAGGCGTAACCGAGCAGTTCCCGGAGATGACGCTGCTGAGCGTGGGGCGCAACCTGGGGGCGGCCGGGCGCAACCTCGGGGTGGCCCACCTGTCAACTCCCTACGTCGCCTTCTGCGACGACGACACCTGGTGGGACCCGGGCTGCATCTCCCGGGCCGCCAACCTGCTCGACGCCCATCCCCGGTTGGCGGTCGTCACCGCCCGCATCCTGGTGGAGCCGGGCGGCCAGGACGACCCCATCTGTGCCGAGATGCAGTCCTCGCCGTTGCCGGTGCCCTCCGACCTGCCCGGCCGGCCCATTCTCAGCTTCCTGGCTGGCGCCTCCGTGCTGCGGCGGACGGCGTTCGTGGAGGCCGGGGGCTTCAACGACCACCTCTTCATGGGCGGCGAGGAGGAGCTGTTGGCCAGCGACCTGGCCAGCCGAGGGTGGGCCATGGCCTACGTCCCGGCCTGCGTGGTCCACCACCGCGCCTCAAGGCTCAGGGAGCCGGACCTGAGACGCCGGCAGGGTATCCGCAACACGCTATGGACCACCTGGCTGCGCCGACCACCGCTGAGCGCCGCTCGACGGACGGCCCGGCTGGTGCGGTCGCTGCCCGTGGACCAGGTCTCGGCCAAGGCCGTCGCCGAGGCAGTGGCCGGCATCCCCTGGGTGCTCCGGCACCGGCGGGTGGTGCCACCCGAGGTCGAGCGGGGGCTACGGCTGCTGGACGGCCCCCAGCTCAGCTCCTCGGCTCGCCAGTACGTGTCCTAGGCGCGGGGCCGAGCCGGCCGCCCGCCTCACTGGGCCCCGACCACCTCGATGATCTTGGCGCAGAAGGCCGGCAGGTCTCCCGGCTTGCGGCTGGTGATCAGCTTCCCGTCCACCCGGACCTCCTCGTCCACCCAGGTGCCTCCGGCGTTGCGGATGTCGGTCTGGAGGCTCGGCCAGGACGTGAGCGTCCTGGCCTTGACCACCCCCGCCTCGACCAGGGCCCAAGGCCCGTGGCAGATGGCAGCCACCGGCTTGCCTGCCTCGAAGAACTGCCGGACCAGCTGTACCGCCGCCTGGTCCATCCGCAGCTGGTCGGGGTTGGCCACTCCGCCCGGGAGCACCAGGGCATCGTAGTCCTCGACCCGAGCCTCGGAGGTGGTGCGCTGGACGGGGAAGACGTCACCCTTGTCCAAGTGGTTGAAGGCCTGGACCTTGTCCTGCCTGGGAGCTAGCAGCTCCACCTGCGCCCCGGCGGACTTGGCGGCATCCCACGGGGCCGTGAGCTCCTGCTCCTCGACGCCCTCGTTGGCCACCATGAAGGCCACCCGGCGACCCTTCAGCTCATCTGCCATGTCCTCGTCCTCCTCCTGTTAGTCATTGGCAATCGGCGTCTGGCAAAAAAATGACCACTACCTGCACGAGGTCTTCGCCCACCAACCTCTGAGCGACGCCTGCCGGTCGCCCCAGCTGGCGCTCAGCTTCTGATGGTGCGGGTCATCCTGGCCACCAGGCCCATGGCATTGGCCCCGAAGAAGGCCAGCAGGACACCCACTCCCAGCTGGGATCCCACCTGGTTGAGGAAGGTCCCGGCGCTGGAGGGAAGCCCCAGGATGAGCGGGTTGGCCTTACCCAGCAGCTGCCAGGCGGCCGGTCCGATCACGAACCAGGCACCACAGGCCACCGCCAGGAGGCCGAAGAAGCCCGGCCCGAAGCGCGTTCCTCCCAGGCGTGTGCCTCCGACCAGCATGACCAGGCCGGCCAGCACGCACACCGCACCCGGGGCCAGTCTGAGCAGGGCGTTCGCCTCCGTCCACTGGAAAGAGCTCAGGTTGGCGAACTTGTAGCCAAAGGCGGGCCCGATGTACGGGGCGATCCCCCCCCAGGCACCGGCGATCAGGGTGCCCAGGCCGGCCAGAGCCAAGCCCGCCGAGCGGTCGGCCACCCTCTTCACGCCTCCGCGCTCCGCCCATCTTCGTCCATCTCTGCCAGAAGTCCCAGGTGCCTGACTGTAGTCCCTGCCTTGGGTGGGCACCTGCGTCGTATCGGCAGTTGGATTTGCCATCTCTCTTCTTCTCCTTCTGCTGCCCCTCTGGTCGCTACCGGTGGTGGCAACCACCCAACCGGTCCGCGCTGTTGCACTACGGAATGTACCCGGGAACGACCTGTCTCTCACCCCCCGGTCCCCCCGGCCGGAGGATGGCCGGGTGGAGCAGGGTGGCCGGGCCCCGGCGATAGAGCTCGGCCGGACGGCCACCCTCGGGCCCGGCCGGTGCCGCCCGGCCGAGGGGGACGACGAAGCCCTCGGTGGTCAGGACCTGGCGGCGGAAGTCGGCCGCGCCGAGCCCGGTGCCCCACACTGCCTCATAGATGCGCCTCAGCTCGGCCAGGGCGAAGGGCTCGGTCAGGAAGGCGGTGGCCAACGGCGTGTACTCGAGCTTGGCCCTGGCCCGCTCCACCCCGTCGGTGATGATGGCGTGGTGGTCGAAGGCCAGAGCTGGTCGACCACCTGACCCGCCGGCTGGCCGGTGCGGGAGGGCGAGGTCGGCCACCGGCCAGAACCGGGCGCTGACTGCGTCGCTGCCTCCTGCCGGTGCCGGGACGTCGACCAGCAGACCGAGGTGGGCGACGCTGACGACGCGCATCCGCGGGTCCCGCCGGGGTTCCCCGTAGGTCCGCAGCTGCTCGAGGTGACCGGGGAACGCCTCCAGGCCGGTCTCCTCGGCCAGCTCTCGGAGGGCAGCCTGGTCGAGGGTCTCGTCAGGCTCGACGAAGCCGCCCGGCAGGGCCCAGCAGCCCTGGAACGGGGGGTTCGCCCTCTGGACCAGCAGGACCACCAGCTGGCCGGACCGGATGGTGAGAACGACGATGTCAGCGGTCACCGCCACCGCTTGCTCGGTCACTGGCCGGGTCCGGGCGCCTGGCCGACCGCCGGCGGGGCAGGCTGGGGGACGGCTGGGGTGGCATCCAGCACCGGTGGACCGGCCACGCTCATGAGCGAGAGGGGGGCCAGCTCGGCCAGGGCCGCCCGATGGTGGACCCGGGCCTCGTCCAGGGTGGGCCGGTGGACGACCTGGCCATGGCGCATCACCGGCACCTGCAGGTACCGCTGGTGGGCCTGACCGCTCGACGGAGGATGCCCTGCGCCCGGTCCCCCCGCCGCCTGCCGGGCCACCACCCGTTCCTCGACGGCCATGCCGTCGGAGTCGAGGAGGCGGACGGCGTCCTTGCGCCCACCCGGGCTGACCTTGGACGCCGAGCGCTTGGAAACCGGCCGCAGGGCCGCCTCCCCCCTGTCCTGGATGGCCACCAGCTTGTAGACGAAGTCGGCGGTGGGCGCTCCCGACCCGCCCACCAGCCGGGTGCCCACTCCGTAGGCGTCGATGGGCTCGGGGGCCAGCTCCTCGATGGCGTACTCGTCGAGGTCGCCCGACACCACTATCCGGGTGTGGCGGGCGCCCAGGGAGTCCAGCTGGGACCGCGCCCGGCGAGCCTCTGTGGCCAGGTCGCCGGAGTCGATCCGAATGGCCCCCAGCCCGGGGCCGGCCACCTCGACCGCGGTGAGGATGCCGTTGGCGATGTCGTAGGTGTCGACCAGCAGGGTCGTGCCGGGGCCCAGGGCCGCCACCTGGGCGGCGAATGCGCATCGCTCGTCTGGGTGGGCCAGGACGAAGGCATGGGCGGCAGTACCGCTGGTCGGTATCCGGTAGCGCCGGCCGGCCTCCAGGTTGGAGGTTCCCGAGAAGCCGGCGACCCAGGCGGCGCGGGCCGACGCCGCAGCCGCTTCCTCGTGGGTGCGCCGGCTGCCCATCTCCAGCACCGGGCGTCCACCGGCGGCCGCCACCATCCGGGCCGCCGCCGACGCCACTGCCGAGTCGTGGTTGAGCACCGACAGCACCAGTGTCTCCAGCACCACGGCCTCGGCAAAGGTGGACTCTACCGTGAGCACCGGGGAGTACGGGAAGTACAGCTCTCCCTCGGCGTAGGCATCCACGGAGCCGGAGAAGGCGTAGCCGGCCAACCATCCCAGGCCCTCGTCGCCGACCACCCCGCCCCGGCGCAGGGCGTCCAGCTCGGCCGGCCCGAACCGGAAGGCCTCGATCGCTTCCACCAATCGCCCCAGTCCCGCCACCACGCCGTAGCGCCGGCCGGCCGGCAGCCGCCGGGCGAACACCTCGAACACCGCCCGGCGCCGGCCCACGCCCGAGCGCATGGCGGCGTCGGCCATGGTGAGCTCGTAATGGTCGGTGAGGAGGGCGGTACTGCCTTGGGTCGGTCTCAGCCGCCACCACCCACCGTCGGTCAGGCCGGCGCCGGCACCCCGTCGCCGGTACCGGTGGGCTGGGCGGTGTCGTCTCGCGCCGGGGCCGTCCCCGTCTGGGACAGGGCCGGCCCGGCCCCCCCCTCCAGCAGCCGGGCGCCCCGCTGGCGGCGGCGGTGGCGGGCCCACATGATCGCCATGGCTGCGAACCCGGCGGCCGACAGCAGGAGCGAGAAGGCCTCCACCGCGTCCCACAGCCGGGGCACCGCCAGCCAGAAGTACTCGTCGAAGAAACGGGTCACTCCCCAGAAGGCGGCCAGTCCGGCGAGGAGGAACCCCGGCGGCCGGTTCCTCACCCGCCGTTCGATGAGGATCAGGACCACGAAGACCCCGAAGCTCTCGGCCGACTGGAAGAGTGGGACGGGGATGCGGTCGCCCACCTGCCCGGCGTAGGCCATGCCGTACCAGGCGTGAGTCGGATGCCCGCCCCCGTCGATCATGAGCTGGGGCCCGAGCAGGCGCCCGACTCCCCAGGCGGCCATCAGCACCGGCGCCACCAGGTCCAGGCCTCGGGCTATCACCAGCTCGGGGCAGCGGCGCCGGGCCAGCGCCACCCCGGTGGGAACGGCAAAGGCCAGTCCGCCGAAGGATGACAGGCCGCCGTGCCATACCGCCAGGATGTCACCCGGGTGGTGGGCGTAGTAGTGGAGGTTGGCCACCACGCTCACCACCCGGGCACCGACTATGGAGGCGACCACGATCCACAGAAAGGCACTGGCCACCCACTCCGTCGGCTCACCCTGGGAGTCGGCCCTCCTGACGAAGTACCAGTAGGAGAACCAGAAGGTCAGGGCCAGCCCGATGCCGTAGGTGTGGACCTGGAGAGGACCTAGGTGGAAGGCGACGGGGATGGGCTTCAAGCTGGCCTCACTGGGACCACGGCGCTCCAGTATACGGAGCGGACGGGTCCGGCCTCGGCCGGGAGCCCGCTGGCTGGATCGGGGCTACGGCATCACAGCAGCGCGTGCAGGCTCCCGGCGCACGCACAGGCGGCGTCGGCCAGGCGGCCCACCCCGAACAGGTCCTCGATGGTGCCCAGGATGCCCGCCTGGTCGACGGGGCTGGTGAGACGGGCGCCGGGGCCGGTGCGGGCCGAGATCACCAGGGTGGCGATCCTGCCACCGTGGGCGATCCGGCAGCAGGCGGCGTCCGACGATCCCTCGTCGAAGGTGATGATCACCACCCCGTCGCGGGCATACCAGGCCGACGCCAGGACCGAGGGGACGAAGCCAGCCACCCAGTGGTCCATGGTGGCGGTGGGGCAGTCGTGGCCGTCGTGGCACAGGTTGGGCGTGTACCAGATGAACGACGGCGCCTGGCCCGACGCCAGGTCGCCGGCCAGCTGCCCGGCCGGCACCACCTGGTGGCAGGCGGCGGAGCTGGCCGCCAGATGGCGCACGTAGAGGAACGGGTCGTGCTTCTTGGCGTAGCCGGCCGGGCTGCTGGCGGCCTGGTCGCACGGAGCCGGCATGCCCTCCATGTAGGCCCGCCAGCGCAGGCCCCGGGCGCTCAGCTGGTCGACCAGCGTCGGGCCGTCCACCGAGCAGCTGGTGCAGTCGGAGGTGACGCCCAAGGTCGAGCCGGTCAACAGCTCCAGGTAGTTGGGGAGGCTGGGATGGGTGGTGGCGTAGGCCTGGGTGGCCAGACCGTAGTGGGAGGCGAGGGAGTTGAGCTCGGGTGCGGCCGGGTTGGCGACGACGTCTGACGCCTCGCGGTTCTCCAGCACGATCAGCATCACGTGGGGGACCGGCGCCCCGGCTGGGGTGTTGGCCACAGAGGTGGGCCCCTGGGTGGTGGCGGCCCGGCTGGCGGTGGAGGCGGCCGGGCCGCAGGCGCTGAGGCCACAGGCGCTGAGCAGGACGACCGCCGCCCAGACGGCTGCCGGGCGCCTGGTCATCGTCCGGCCATCGCCACCACCACCTTGCCCAGCTTGCCTCCGGCGGCGAAGCGCTCGTAGGCAGCCGCTATGTCCCCGAGCCCGAAGGTGGCACAGATGGGCACCGTGACCCGGCCGGCGCCGAGCAGGGCCAGGACGTGAGACTCCATCCGGCGGGCGGCGTCTGCCTTGGCCTCCAGCGGCCGGGCTCGCAGGGTGGAGCCGCAGACCCGGGCCCGCTTGGACATCAGCTGGGAGAGGTCAAGCTCGGCCCGCCTCCCCGCCCCCACCCCGATGACGGCTATGCGGCCGCCGACGGCCAGCACCTCTAGGTCCGTGGCCAGGTTGGGCCCCCCGACCAGCTCCAGGACCACGTCGAAGGACCTCTGGTCCCCACGGGAGGCGGGACTGGGATCCTGGCTCGCCAGTCGGTCCGGGCCGACAACGACGTCGGCGCCCAGGTCGGCGACCGCCTGGCGGTGCTCGGCTCGGCGCACCGTGCCGGTGACCCTGGCCCCCGCCGCCGCCGCCAGCTGGACGGCCGCCGTCCCCACCCCGCCGGCCGCTCCCTGGACCAGGACGTGGTCACCCAGGCCCAGACCACACTGGGTGAACAGGGCGTCGTGGGCGGTGGTGAACGCCTCGGGGAAGGCGCCGGCCGCCAGCCAGTCGACCCCGTCGGGCACTGGCATGGCCAGCCGTTCGTGGACCACCGCCAGCTCGGCCTGGGCCCCGCCTCCGACCAGCGCCATGACCCGGTCGCCCGGCCCGAATCGGTGAGCGTCGGGACCTGCCTGCACCACCTCCCCGGCCAGCTCCAGGCCGGGCACGTCAGGGGGGCTCCCGGGCGGGGCGGGGTAGCGACCCTGTCTCTGGAGCAGGTCGGCAGCATTGATCCCCGCTGCCATCACCTTCACCAGGACCTGGCCCAGACCCGGCACGGGGTCGGGCCGCCGGGCCAGGGCCACCTCGTCGTTGGCGACCACGGCCGCGAGCACGGATCAGCCCCGGGACTTGGCCGACTCCCGACGGTTGGCCTTCTTGATGGCCTCCACCAGCTCCTCCTTGCCCATCTTGGACCGTCCGGCCACGTCCAGGCTCTTGGCCACTTCGTATAGGTGGGCCTTGGAGGCGTTGGCGTCGACCCCCTCGGCCGAGGGGAACTGGCGGCTCTTGCCGGCGCCGCCCTTCTCGGACTGCTCGTCGGACGGCCCGCGGACGTCCTTGGGCTCCCAGTGGTCGCCCACCTTCTCGAAGCTGTGCTTGAGCGACCCGTAGGCGGTGCGCGCCGCCCGTTCCCCGTCGCCGTACTCCTCGGCGGCAGAGTCGTAGGTCTTGGCCCACGTCCGCTGGGCCTTGGCCGGCGACCTCCTCAGGGTCGACGGCAGCTCGTCGGGCTGGGGGCTGCCTGACGGCTTGGTCTTGGGCACGATGCATCCCTCCTCACTGTGTTGTCCGTTGCACCGCTGGGTATGCCCTACCCAGGACCAGAGTCCCACACCCCAGGAGGATGCCGATGCCTGACGTTGCCCATTTCATGCTGGAGAGGTTGCGGGAGTGGGGGGTGCACCGCGTCTACGGCTACCCCGGCGACGGGGTCAACGGCTTCCTGGGCGCCTTCGAGAAGGTGGACAAGGATCCCTTCTTCACCCAGACCCGCCACGAGGAGATGGCGGCCTTCATGGCGTGCGCCCACGCCAAGTTCACCGGCCAGATCGGCGCCTGCATGGCCACCTCCGGGCCGGGGGCCGTCCATCTCATCAACGGGCTGTACGACGCCAAGCTCGACCATCAACCGGTGATCGCCATCGTGGGCCAGCAGAAGCGCCAGTCGGTGGGGGCCCACTACCAACAGGAGGTCGACCTCCAGGTCCTCTTCAAGGACGTGGGCGGCTTCGTGTCCACCGTCATGGACCAGTACTCGGCTCGTCACGTCCTCGACCGAGCCATGAAGTCGGCCCTCACCGAGCGGCGGCCGTCCATAGTCATCGTCCCCGACGACGTCCAGGAGTCCGAGTACTCCGACCCGCCCCGCCAGCACGGCAGCGTGTTCACCAGTGTGGGCTGGGCCAGGCCTCACTCGGTGCCCTACGACGACGAGCTGCGCAAGGCCGCAGACATACTCAACACCGGCCAGAAGGTCGCCATGCTGATCGGCCAGGGCGCCCGGGTGGCTGCCAAGGAGGTCGTCCAGGTGGCCGACCTGCTGGGCGCCGGAGTGGCCAAGGCGCTGCTGGGCAAGGACGCCATCCCCGACACCCTGCCGTTCGTCACCGGAGCCATCGGGCTGCTCGGTACCGAGCCGAGCAACAAGATGATGATGGGCTGCGACACCCTGTTCATGATCGGGACCAGCTTCCCCTACGCCGAGTGGCTTCCCGAGGAGGGCCAGGCCCGGTGTGTGGAGATCGACATCGACGGCTCGCTGATCGGCGTCCGCTATCCCAACGACGTCTCGCTGGTGGGCGACTCCCGGGACACCCTTCAGGCCCTGTTGCCCATGCTCGAGCGCAAGGAGGACCGCTCCTGGCAGGAGCTCATCATGGCCGAGGTGGCCACCTGGTGGAAGGTGCTCGACGACCGCGCCCACCAGGAGGCCGACCCGGTAAATCCCCAGCTGGTGTTCTGGGAGCTGAACCAGCGCCTGCCCGAGGGCTGCATAATGACGTCCGACTCCGGATCGGCCACCAACTGGTGGGCTCGCCAGGTGGCCATGCGGGAGGGGATGCGTTCCTCGCTGTCCGGCACCCTGGCCACCATGGTGCCCGGAGTCCCCTACGCCATCGGAGCCAAGTTCGCCTTCCCGGACCGGCCGGTCATCGCCTTCACCGGGGACGGTGCCTTCCAGATGCTGGGCATGAACGAGCTGCTGACGGTGAGGCACTACGCCGACCAGCTGCTGGCCAAGAACCCGACCCTCATCTTCTGCGTCCTGGTCAACGAGGATCTCAACCAGGTCTCCTACGAGCAGCGGGTGCTCGCCGCCGACCCCAAGAACCCCATGACCCAGACCGTGCCCTACGTGCCGGCGGCCGACTGGGCCAAGCTGCTCGGCTTCGAGGGCGTCAAGGTGACCAGGCCCGAGGATGTGGGCCCGGCCTGGGACAAGGCCCTCCAGGCCGACGGACCGGTGCTGCTGGAGTTCGTCACCGATCCCAAGGTCCCACCGCTGCCGCCGCACGTGCGACCGAGCATGCTCAAGAAGACGGCCAAGGGGCTGGTCCAGGGCGACGAGGACGCCGCCGGCATTGCCACCGAGGGCATCAAGGGCAAGTGGGCCGAGATCAAGGAGCACCTCCCAGGGATCAAGGACCACCTGCCCGGCGCCGGCAGCTGACGTGGCGATCATCGGCGGGGCGCGTGGCTCCGCCGCCGGTCAGCTGAATGGCCGGCGGCGGACGATACCAGTCAAGACCGACCCGTCCGTTCCGGGAGGCATATACGGCTCGGCTGCCGTCGATGTCGAGGCCTTGCGGCGGGCTCTGGAGGCAGAGGTGGCCGGCGAGGTCCGTTTCGACCCGGCCTCGCTGGCCATGTACGCCAGCGATGCCTCCAACTTCCGCCAGGTGCCCATCGGGGTGGTGGTCCCCCGGACCCTGGAGGACGTGGTGGTCGCCCACCGGGTGTGCCACCGCCTCGGGGCGCCGATCGTCAACCGGGGTGGGGGCACCAGCCTCTCGGGGGAGACGGTGAATTTCGCGGTGGTCATCGACAACTCCAAGTACCTGACCAAGATCGGGGACACCGACGCCGAGCGCCGCCTGGTGACGGTGGAGCCGGGGGCCATCAACGAGCAGGTCAACATCAAGACGGGTCGGGACAACCTGGTCTTCGGCCCTGACCCGTCCTCCCACTCCCGCTGCACCATCGGCGGCAACGTGGGCAATAACTCCTGTGGCATCCACTCGGTCCAGGCCCAGCTGTACGGGCCCGGACCGCGTACCTCTGACAACCTCGAGGCCCTGGAGATCGTCACCTATGACGGGGAGCGGTTCTGGGTGGGGGTCGACGAGGAAGACCAGCTGGCCGGGTTAATCGCCGCTGGGGGCCGCAAGGGTCGTATCTACGCCCAGCTACGGGACCTGCGGGACCGGTACGCCGATGCCATCCGCAAGGGGTACCCGTCGGTGGAGGAGCTGCCCCGCCGGGTGTCCGGCTACAACCTGGACGAGCTGCTGCCTGAGAAGGGCTTCAGCGTGGCCCGGGCGCTGGTGGGCACCGAGAGCACCTGCGCCACCGCCTTGCAGGTGGTCCTCAAGCTCACGCCGGCCCTGCTGGAGCGGACGCTGGTGGTGGTGGCCTACGACGGTATCGCCGAGGCGGGAAGCCACGTCACCGAGATCATCGACCGTTGGCGCCCGATCGGCCTGGAGGCCGTCGACCGACAGCTGGTGAACGACCAACAGCAGCTGCACCTCAACGTGTCCGACCTCGAGGAGCTGCCCCGTCAGGAGTCGGCCGGCGCCTGGTTGCTGGTGCAGTTCGGTGCCGACACGGCGCAGGACTCCCAGTCCCAGGCTCGGGCCTTCCTGGAATGGCTGGAGGCGAGCAAGGGCTACCAGGCCGACCGCATGGCCGAGATGCTGAGCAAGCAGGAAGGGGGCCGCAGCGAGGACCTCTGGGAGATCCGGGAGAGCGGGCTGGGGTCCACTGCCTTTCCCCCCGACGGCCAGGACCACTGGCCGGGCTGGGAGGACTCGGCGGTGCCGCCGGCCCGGGTGGGGGAGTACCTCACCGAGCTGAAGCGCCTGTACGCCAAGCATGGCCTGGACGGCGCGTTCTACGGGCACCTCGGTCAGGGCTGCATCCACTCCCGCATCAGCTTCGACCTGCGCCATGCCGATGGCATCAGGGTCTACCGAACCTTCATGGAGGAGGCCGCCGACCTGGTGGTGTCCTTCGGCGGCTCCCTGTCGGGGGAGCACGGCGACGGCCAGCAGCGGGCCGAGCTGTTGGAGCGCCAGTACGGGCCGGAGCTGATGGACGCCATGCGGGCGTTCAAGCTCATCTGGGACCCCGACTGGCGCATGAACCCCGGGAAGGTCATCGATCCCTTCAAGCTGGACGAGCACCTCAAGCTCGGGACCAGCTACAACCCCCCCCGGCCCAAGACCAGGTTCTCCTACCCGCAGGACAAGGGCGACTTCGCCCATGCTGCCCTGCGCTGTGTGGGGGTGGGCAAGTGCCGGGTGCCTGAGGCCACCAACACCATGTGCCCCAGCTACCAGGTGACCAGGGAGGAGAAGCACTCCACCCGGGGCCGGGCCCGGCTGCTCTTCGAGATGCTCCAGGGCGAGGTCATCACCGATGGCTGGCAGTCCAAGGAGGTCTTCGACGCTCTCGACCTGTGCCTGGCCTGCAAGGGCTGCTCCAACGACTGCCCGGTCAACGTGGACATGCCCACCTACAAGGCCGAGTTCCTCCACCATCACTACCGGTCCCCTCGCCGCTGGCGTCCCCGCTACGCCTATGCCTTCGGCTTCATCGACCAGGCCTCACGCCTGGCTTGCCGGGTGCCCGAGGCGGTCAACTTCGTCACCCGGGCGCCAGGACTGTCCCGGCTGGCCAAGCTGGCCGGCGGCATCGACCGGAGCCGGAGCCTGCCCCGCTTCGCCCCCCTCACCCTCCAGGAGTGGTTCCGCCAGCGGGGCGGTACCACGAACCCGCTGGGGAAGCGGATGGTCCTGTTCCCCGACACCTTCAACAACCATCTGCACACCGACGTCGGGGTGGCGTGCGTGGAGGCGATCGAGGCAGCCGGCTGGCAGGTGGTCATGCCTGCGGGTCACGTCTGCTGCGGCCGGCCGCTGTACGACTACGGCTTCCTGGATGCGGCCGAGCGCTACCTCCACAGGGTCCTGGACCAGCTGCGGGACGAGGTCAGGGCGGGTACGCCGGTGGTGGGGATGGAGCCGAGCTGCCTGGCGGTGTTCAAGGACGAGCTGACCAAGATGCTCCCCCACGACGACGACGCCGCCCGGCTGGCCCGCAACGCCTACCACTTCGCCGAGTTCTTTCGGGCCTTCGGGATAGAGCCTCCCCGCCTGGACCGCAAGGCCCTGGTGTGGGGCCACTGCCACCACCGGGCCACCGGAGGGATGCAGCCAGAGGAGGACCTCCTCCGCCAGATGGGGGTTCAGGTCGACTCCTTGAAGGGGGGATGCTGCGGCCTGGCTGGGTCATGGGGCTTCGAGGACGGCAAGTACGCCATCTCGCTGGACTGCGGGGAGCAGGCGCTGCTCCCGGCGGTGCGAGCGGCCGATCCGGACACCCTGGTGGTGGCCGACGGCTTCTCCTGCAAGACCCAGATAGACCAGGCCGCCACCGGACGACAGGCCCTCCATGTGGCCCAGGTGATGAAGATGGCCCGAGAGGAGGGCCCGCAGGGCACCCCCGGTGGCCAGCCGGAGCACCGCTACTGCGGGGTCAAGCCCGTCCCGTCGGTGCGCCGCCGGGCCGCCCGGCTGGGTGCCGTGGCTGCGCTGGCGGCGGGTGGGGCGGCTGCGGGCGCCGCCGGTTGGGCCGCCCGGCGCTGAGCCGGGCGCTGCTCGGGGGACGTTGCTGGAGCCGGTTGCTGTAGCCGGTATCAGTTGACCCGGCCGGCTCCGTCCAGGCCGGGGCGGTCGATCGAGGCGTACCTGACCAGTGTCCCGGTGTGGTCGGCCACGATCATCTGGCCGCCTCCCACGTACATGCCGACGTGGTCGACCGGCTGGTAGTAGAAGACCAGGTCGCCCGGCTGGATCTGGCTCATCGGGACGCGGGTGGTGGCATCCCACTGGCCGGCGGCCGAGTGGGGAAGGGAGACGCCGGCCTTGCCCCAGACGAACATCATGAGACCCGAGCAGTCGAAGCCACCAGGAGCGGCTCCGCCGAACACGTACGGCGTGCCGATCTCCCGCTGGGCCCAGGCGATGGCCGTCGCCGCCCCGCCCGAGGGTGGGGGAAGCGGTCCCGAAGCGGCCCCGGCGTTGGCGCTGGGCCCTACCAGCGCGTTGCCGACGTTGGACACTGCCTTGTTCACACCTCGCAGCAGGTTGCCGACCGGGTTGGCGGCGTTGCTGTTGCTGGCGTTGCTCTGGCCGCCGCCCTGGGCCGAGGTGGCTGCCGAGCTACGGGTGGCCGCCTGGGCGGCGGCCACCTGGGCAGCCTGGGCGGCCAGGGCAGCCTGCACCCGCTGGGCCTGCTGGGCCGCCTGCTGGGCCTGGGCCTGAGCCACCAGGGTGGCGAGGTTGCCCTTCACCTGGGACAGGGTGGCCTCTTCCTGGGCTGCCTCGCCGGCTGCCGACTGCTGGGCGGCGGACACTGCTGCCACCGCCTTGTCGGCTGCCGACTTGGCACCGTCCAGTGCTGCCTTCTTGTCACTCAGGGCCTGGCGGGCCAGGTGGAGGCTGTCGATGGTGCTCTGCTCGTCGCCTGCCGCGGTGGCCAGGTAATGCTGCTTCAGGGCCACGTTCGACTGGTTGCTCTGGAGAAGTGCCTGGATCTGGGAGACCGAACCGTCTTGGACGTAGGCAGCTACCGCCTGGCTGCGCAGTTCGCCCTGTAGCTGATTGACGTGAGCCTGGGTCTGGGCCAGGGCGGTCTGGGCCTGGGCCAGCTGGCTGTTCACCTGAGAGGCATTGATGTTGGCCTGGTCGTACTGCTCTGCCAGGAGGCTCATTCGATTTCCCTGGGCGTCGATCTGGGACGCCAGCTGGGCGGCCTGGGCCTGGTCACTGGCTATGGTGGGGGCCGCTCCCGCCGGTTTAGGGGCGAGGATCAGCGGGTAGAACCCAGCAGTCAGCACCATGAGGGTGACGACTCGGCCGCCTCGCCGGCGGGACGACGAGCTGAGCCGGTGTCGGGGTGCGGCGCGACCTGACAAAAGCCGGGAAGAGGTCACAACGGGAGCGAAAGCTAACCCATGGGCGAACTCGGCGCAAGGACCTTCGGTAAACTTTTTTTCGCAATTGGCCGATTAGCTGCGGGACCTGCCCGACATGGCCCGGGCCTGCACTACCGTGCCCACATCATGGGCGACCGGACACAGGCTGGCGGCGGGGAAGCCGCTCGGGTGGAGAGTGACTCGATGGGCGAGGTCCGGGTCCCGGCAGGCGCCCGGTGGGGTCCTCAGACCCAGCGAGCGATCGAGAATTTCCCGATCTCCGGGCTCCGCCTGGACCGTGCGGTCATCTCCTCCCTAGCCCTCATCAAGGGGGCAGCCGCCGTGGTCAACTCCAGTCTGGGTGTGATCGACCACCAGGTGGCTGAGGTGCTGCACCAGGTGGCTGGCGAGGTGGCCGGCGGAGACTGGGACGACCAGTTCCCCGTCGATGTCTTCCAGACCGGCTCGGGGACCTCGTCCCACATGAACGTGAACGAAGTCCTGGCCAACCTGGTCAGCGAGCGCCTGGGGCGCACGATCCTGGCCAACGAGGAGCCCAACGCTTCGCAGTCCTCCAATGACGTCTTCGCGTCGGCCATCCACCTGGCGGTGACCGGCCAGGTCGTCACCGGCCTGATCCCTGCCCTGGAGCACCTGGCGGCGGTCCTCGAGGACAGGGCGGAGGCCAATGCCGGCGTGGTGAAGGCGGGGCGTACCCACCTGATGGACGCCACCCCGGTGACCCTGGGCCAGGAGCTGGGAGGCTACGCCGCCGCCGTGCGCCTCGGGACGGAGCGTCTCCGGGGCTGCCTGCCCCGGTTGGCCGAGCTGCCGCTGGGCGGCACCGCCGTGGGGACCGGCCTCAACGCCCTCCCGGAGTTCGCCCCCCGGGTCATCTCACGGCTGGCTGAGGACCTGGGGCTGCCCCTCACCGAGGCGAGGAACCACTTCGAGGCTCAGGGAAGCCGTGACGCGCTGGTGGAGGCGTCGGGTACGGCGCGGACTGTGGCCATCTCGCTGTACAAGATGGCCAACGACCTCCGGTGGATGTCCAGTGGGCCCCGGTGCGGTCTGGGGGAGATCCGTCTCCCCCCGGTGCAGCCGGGCTCCTCGATGATGCCGGGGAAGGTCAACCCTGTGGTGCCCGAGGCCGTTTGCCAGGTGGTGGCCCAAGTGGTGGGCAATGACGCGGCGGTGGCCTTCGGGGGAGCGGCCGGGAGCCTGGAGCTCAACACCATGATGCCCGTGATGGCCCGCAACCTGTTGGAGTCGGTCAACCTGCTGGCGGCGGTGAGCCGGATCCTGGCTGACCGGTGCGTTGCCGGGCTGCAAGCCAACGAGGAGCAGTGCCGGACCAATGCCCTCTCCTCGCCCGCGTTGGCCACCGCTCTTTGTCCCCACATCGGCTACCAGGCGGCCGGCCGGGTGGTCGAGAGGTCCCTGGTCGAGGGAAGAGATCTTCGCACGGTCGTGGTCGAGATGGGCCTGATGTCGCAGGCCGAGGCCGACAGGGCCCTCGACGTGGCGGCCATGACCCGGGGCGGGAGGATCTGAGCCGGTCGCCCTGTAGATCAGGCCAGACGAGCCGCCAGGTCTCGCAGGGGGGGCTCATAGACCTCGCCGAAGGTGGGAAAGGCGTGGACCACGTCCGCCAGGACGGCCAGGGGCACCTCGGCCCGGATGGCGATGGTGGCTTCGCCGATCCACTCGTCGGCGTGGGCGCCAACTGCCGCCGCCCCCACCAGGGTGCCTCCTCGCCGGTCGGCGGTGAGGACCAGGCGGCCGGCGGTCTCGCCGTCGGTGGCTGACCGCGCCGTCTGGCCCATGTCCATGCCGGCGGTGAGCACCTCGATGCCGGCCTCGGCCGCCTCGGCCGGCGTCATGCCCACCGCCGCCACCGGGGGATCGGTGTACACGGCGCGGGGGATGGCCCGGTAGTCGGCGCTGGCCGGCGTCCCGGTGAGATTGGCGATGATCACCCTCGCCTGGTAGTTGGCGGTGTGGGTGAAGGGGGCGATGCCGGTCACGTCGCCCGCCGCCCAGACGTGGTCCTGGCCGACCACCCGGCAGTGCTCGTCGGTATCCAGCGCCCCCGCCCGACCCGGGCTGATGCCGAGGGACTCCAGCCCGATGCCAGCGGTGGCGGGGGCGCGCCCGACCGCCACCAGCACCCGGTCGACCACCACGGTGCTGTCCCTGCTCCTGGTGGTGCCGCCGGCATCTGCAGGCGAGAGAGTCAGGCGGGCCCCGCCTGCTTGGGGCTCGGCTCTGGCGAGCTTGGTCCCCAGATGAAGATCGATCCCGTCAGCAGCCAGGACCCCGGCCAGCGCGGCGCTTACGGAGGGCTCCTCCCTGGCCAACAGGCGGGCCGCCGCTTCCACCAGAATCACTCGAACCCCGAGGCGGCCATAGGCCTGGGCCAGCTCGCAGCCGACCGGGCCACCACCCAGGACGGCCAGAGAGGCGGGCCGGTCTGTTGACGACAGAGCCTGGTCGCTCGTCCAGGTGGGCACCGTGTGGAGGCCCTCGATCCCGGGGTGCACCGGAGTGGACCCGGTGCTGATCACCAGCTCGGTCCACCGGTGCTCCCCCTCGTCGCCTGCCCCATCCCCGACGCCGATCGTCCCGGGCCGGCTGACCCGTCCCCGGCCGCGCAGCAGGGTGACCCCGGCCGCCCGGACGTCATCCGCCTTGGGCGTGTCGTCGCGATGATGGGCGATGGCATCCCGTCGGTGCACGGCGGCTGCGAAGGCCGAGCCGTCGTCGCCCGGATCGAGCACCGCCGAGGTGGCGCCCAACTCGGCGGTCCGGGTGACCAGGCGGCGCACCTGGGCCGAGCGCAGCAGGGCCTTGCTGGGCATGCACGCCACGTAGGGGCATTCGCCGCCCACCCGGAGGGCCTCGACCAGCGCCACGCAGCGCCCGGCATCGGCCAGGCTCTTGGCTACCCACTCTCCGGCAGAGCCAGCGCCCAGCACGACCACGTCGAAGGTTCCCATGCCGTCTACCTACCCCTGGGGCTTGGAGCGCAACGGCCAGGGTACGGCCGCCAGGGCCAGGGTATGGTCGCCGGGTGCACCCGATCGAGCGGCTGCGCCACGTCGCCCGGGCCGAAGGGGCCGCCCCGTCGCTGCTGGCCCGGGAGGCGGCCGAGGCCCTCGCTGGGGTGGCCGGAGACCCGGCCACCTTGGTGACTGCCTGCCGGCGGCTGGTCGACCGGCATGTGGCCGTGGGCCCCATGTGGTGGCTGGCGGCTCGAGCGCTGGCGGCCGCTGAGCCCACTGCGGAGATCTGGCAGGCGCTGGACGACCTGGATGGAGACCCGACGGCAGCCGTGCTGGCGGCTTCGCTGCCGGCCGGGGCCACCGTGGTGGTAGTGGGCTGGCCCCAGCTGGCAGGCGACGCCCTACGCCGTCGCGGCGACCTGGCAGTCCTGGTGGTCGACACCGTGGGCGACGGGTCCGGACTGGTCCGCAGGCTCGTGGCGGCCGGATTGGACGCTACGGAGGTTCCCCCGGCCGGGCTCGGCCCGGCGACGACCGAGGCGGCTGTGGTCCTGGTGGAGGCCTGGGCCCTGGGACCGGGAGGCCTGGTTGCCGAGTGCGGGTCGCGGGCGGCCGCCGCGGTGGCCCGGACCGCCTCGCCGTCGGTGGCGGTGTGGGCAGTGGCCGGTGTCGGTCGGGTGCTGCCGGCGCGGCTCTGGGAGACGGTGGTGAGCCGGCTGGAGACGACTGGCACGCGGCCATGGGAGAGGTCGCACGAGGTGGTCCCGATCGAGCTGGTCGACCAGGTGGTGGGGCCGGCAGGACCGGAGGACCCGGGTGATGCCTGGCGTCGAGCCGACTGCCCGGTACCACCTGAGCTGCTCCGTCCTACGGGCTAGGACTCGCCGGGCTGCTCTCGACGTCCGGGTACCGTTCGCTCATGGGTGAATTGATCGAGTTCCCGAGCAATGGGAGCACCGGACAGGGCTGGTTGACCCTCCCGGCCGGTGGCAGCGGCCCGGGGGTGGTGGTGATCCAGGAATGGTGGGGCCTGGTCGACCACATCAAAGAGGTCTGTGAGCGCCTGGCTGGCGAGGGGTTTGTAGCTCTGGCTCCTGACCTGTTCAAGGGACAGACCACCGAGGAGCCCGACGAGGCACAAAAGCAGATGATGGCCCTGCGCCTCGACCAGGCAGCCCGGGACATGAGCGGCGCGGTTGACGCCGTTGGGCAGCGGTCGTCGGGCAACGGAGTGGGAGTGGTTGGTTTCTGCATGGGCGGGGGACTGGCCCTGGTGCTGGCCACCCAGAGGCCCGACGTCGTCCGGGCGGTGGTGCCTTTCTACGGTCTGGTCCCGTGGCCCGGCGTCGAGCCCGACTACGCTCGCATGTCAGCCGCGCTCCAGGGCCACTACGCCGAGCACGACGACTTTGCCGGTCCCCAGGCCGCCCGTGACCTGGAGGCCAAGCTGGCGGACATGGGCAAAGAGGCCGAGGTGTTCCTCTACCCCGGGACCAAGCACGGGTTCTTCAACGACTCCCGTCCAGACCAGCACGCGCCCGAGGCCTCCCGCCGGGCGTGGGAGCGCACCGTGGGCTTCCTACGCTCCCGACTGGCTTGAGCGCGCCGACCGGAAGCGGCGAGGCAGGCGCTTCTGGCCTGGTCGAGCGTTACCTTGGTCTGGGCTTGAGCATGGGTCGCCACGTCGATGGCTTGGTAGACGCCTATTACGGGCCATCAGAGCTGGCCAGAGCGGCGGCGTCCGATGCACCCGCATCGCCGTCCGAGCTGGCCAAGCAAGCCAGTCGGCTGCTGACCGACCTCGACGCCGGACTGCCCCTCGACGCAAGCGGTGGCCGGGGCGCAGGTGCCGACGGCCAGCGTCGTCGCTGGCTGAGGGCCCAGCTTGTCGGAGCGCTGACCACCGCTCGGCTCCTGGCCGGCGAACCGATCGGCTACGCCGACGAGGTCGAGGCCTGCTACGGAGTGCGCCCCCAGCGGGTGCCGGAGGAGGTCCTGGCCGATGCCCACCGCCGCCTGGACCAGGTCCTGCCCGGTAGGGGCGCGCTGGCCGAGCGCTACGTGACCTGGCGGGAGTCCCTGGTGGTCCCGCCCGACCGCCTGAGGGCGGCCATTGACTCGTTGTGCGAGGACCTCCGGGAGCGGACCGACCGGCGTTGGGGTCTGCCGCCGGGGGAACGGGTGGACTTCGAGCTGGTGACGGACAAGCCGTGGAGCGGCTTCAACTATTACCTGGGGAACCTGCGCAGCCGAGTGGCGGTTAACGTCGACCTCCCGATCCTCAGTCCCGGCTTGGCCCACCTGGTTGCCCATGAGGCCTATCCCGGCCACCACACCGAGCACAGCCGCAAGGAGGTGGGCCTGGTGAGGAGCCATCAGCGCCTGGAGGAGACGATCTTCCTGGTCGGGACCCCGCAGTGCCTGATGGCTGAAGGCCTCGCTGACCTGGGCTTGGAGGTGGTCATGGGACGCCGGCCGGAGGCGACGGTGGCCGAGCACCTGGTGCCTCTGGGGATCCCCTATGACGCGGAGGTGGTGGCTGCCGTCGCCCAGGCGGGTGAGGCGCTGGGGAAGGTTCGCGGCAACGCTGCCTTTCGCCTCCACGAGGACCACGTCGACCCAGAGGTGGTGGTCGGCGAGGTGGCCTACTGGGCCTTGCTGGCGCGCGTGCGGGCGGAGAAGGTGGTGAGCTTCCTTCTTGACCCCACATGGCGCGCTTACGTGACCTGCTACGTGGAAGGCCTGCCCTTGTGCCGTTCCTTCGTGGGGGGCCGCAGCGACCGCTTTGGCCGCCTGCTGGATGAGCAGCTCACCCCGGCTGACCTGGGGGCTGCCGGGCGACTCCCGTAGGCTCCAGTGGTGTCACGAGCGGCTCCCGCACCGACCCTGCCCGCGCCCGTCGTCGACGCCGTCATCCCGGCCCGTGACGAGGCATCCACGGTGGCAGCTGTGGTGGGGGCGTGCCGGGCCAGCTCGGTGGTCCGGGAGGTCATTGTGGTGGACGACGGCTCGGTCGACGGAACTGCCGCGCTGGCGACCGCCGCCGGAGCCAAGGTGGTGACCAGAGCCGGGTGGGAAGGGTCCCGCACCGGGCGGCAGGACGGCCGGCCAGGTGACTGTCCCTCATCTGGTGCCGGCCCCGGTGGCCCAGCCCGCCGGGCCCTCGGTGGCCCAGCCCGCCGGGCCCTCGGTGGCCCAGCCCGCCGGGCCCTCGGTGGCCCAGCGCAGGACAGCTCTCGGTCGTCCTTTGGACGCAGACGCGACGAAAAGCGCGCTGTACAGTCCCAAGGACGGCCGCCCGGCCCCCGAGGGCGACCGCCCGGCTCCAAGGCCCACGCCATGGCCACGGGCGTGGCAGTCAGCGACGCCGACGCGCTCCTGTTCGTGGATGCCGACCTGCTCGGCCTGACAGGTGCCCATCTCGACGCCATCTGCCAGCCGTTCCTGGAGGGAGTGGCGGACATGTCGGTGGGATGGTTCGACTACGGCGGGTGGAACCCTCTGGTCGTGCGCATGCCGCCCACCACCGGCGAGCGGGTGGTGCCTCGATGGGTCTTCGAAGCCGTCCCGTCCTGGCGCCAGCAGGGCTACAACATGGAGATAATGATGAACGAAGTGATCGCCGAGGGCCGGCTGCGCACCGCGGCCTGCATCATGGACGGGGTCACCCATCGCACCAAGCGGGACAAGCTGGGCAGCCGCGAGGGCCGGCGACAGACCTGGAACATGTTCTGGACCCTCATGGGCCTGCCCATGACCGGTGCGGTCCGGTGGCGGACCTACTGGTTCTACTGGCGGGGGCTCATGGTGCGACCGCCGGCCGGCGAGCCAGCACCGTCACCAACGGCGGCAGCACCACCGGATCGTCACCGGGGTCGACCTCGGTGAGAGTGGCGAGGTAGTCAGCCACTGGCCCAGGCCCGGCTCCGGCCGGAGCCTCGGCCCAGGCGTCCACCAGCTCCAAGCCGGTCTGGAGGGCCAAGCCGGGGAGGAGAGCGCCCACGTCCGGATGGCGGGCCACGGGCATGGACAGCGGGACGCCTCCTACCCGGCCGGCCGAGGTGATCGGCTCCTGAGCCACCACCCAACCGCCGGGTAGCACCGCCCCTGCCATGCGCGACATCACCGTCCTCGGGTCCATCACGTGCATCAGCAGGAAGCGGCAGAAGGCCAGGTCCACCAACTCGGGAAGCAGCAGGTCCTCACCCGCCTGGGTGATGGCCACCACCTGGGCGTGGGTGGCCGCCGCCGCGGCAACCAGGTCCCGGGCGCCCGGGTCGATGTCGGTGGCGTAGACCCGGCCGTCGTGGCCCACGATCTCGGCCAGGGCCACGCTGACGTCACCACCGCCGGCGCCGACGTCTACGCAGCTCCATCCCTCGGCCAGGCCCAGACGCTCCAGGGCGGTGGCGAGGGGACGGCGGTACACATCGTTGCGAAGTCCCAGCTCGGTCACTGGAAGGGAGAGGATAACGGCGGAGACCGGTGTCGTATGCTGGGTCCCACAGGTGCCGAGGAGCCCGGAGGTGGGCGCTATGAGCGTGATGAAGCGGGTTACGGGGATATTCCAGGCCAAGGCGAACAAGCTGCTGGACAAGGCCGAGGACCCCCGGGAGACCCTCGACTACTCCTACCAGCGCCAGCTGGAGATGCTGCAGAAGGTTCGTCGAGGCGTGGCTGACGTGGCCACGTCCCGCAAGCGGATCGAGCTGCAGGCCGACCAGCTCAAGGCCACGGCAGCCAAGCTCGAGAGCCAGGCTCGCCAGGCACTGGGCCAGGGAAGAGAGGACCTGGCCACCGAGGCCCTCACCCGTCGCTCCGGCATCGCCAGCCAGCTGGCCGACCTGGAGAACCAGCACTCTCAGCTCAGCGCCCAGGAGGCCAAGCTGATCGAGTCCTCTCAGCGACTGCAGGCCAAGGTGGAGTCGTTCCGTACCCAGAAGGAGACGATCAAGGCCACCTACACCGCGGCCGAGGCTCAGACCAAGATCGGTGAGGCGGTGTCAGGCATCTCGGAGGAGATGGGCGACACCGGGATGGCCATGCAGCGGGCCCAGGACAAGGTGGCCACCATGCAGGCCCGGGCCGGGGCGGTGGACGAGCTGCTGGCCTCCGGAGCCCTCGACGACCTGACCCATTCCAACGACCCACTCCAGGCCGAGCTGGACCGCACGGCGGCCAGCGGGCAGGTACAGGCCGAGCTGGCCAGGCTCAAGGGGGAGCTGGGCCAGGGCGAGGCGGCCCCGGCCCTACCGGCAGAGGCCGGCCCGGCTCCCACCGCTACCGCCGAGGGGACCGGGTCGTGATCGTGCGCATCCTCGAAGAGGGTCAGTTCGACGTGCCCGACGACCGCCTGGAAGAGCTGGAGCGCCTCGACCAGGTGATGTACGAGGCGGTACGGGCGCACGACGAGGATGCGCTCGCCCCCGCTCTGACCCAGGCCCTGGCCCGTGTTCGCTCGACCGGCACGCCGGTCCCGGCCGACTACCTTGGCCCGTCCCAACTGGTCCTGCCCCCACAGGGGGCGAGCCTGGAGGAAGTGCACCGCCTGCTCCACGAGGAAGGACTGATACCCGACTGATGTCCACCCAGCACCGCTACCCCCAGGACCGGGGCCTCACCACCCGGATGTTCGTCACCGGCCTGCTCCTGGTCGTCGTCTACGCGGTGTTCATCACCGTGCTGTTCGAGGTCGGCATCTCCCTGGTGGCGGTGGTGGTCATCGCCGGCCTCCTCCTGTTCGCCCAGTACTTCTTCTCCGACAAGATCGCATTGTTCGCCATGCGCGGCCGGGAGGTCTCTCGCCAGGAGGCTCCCGTCCTCCACGGCATCGTCGACCGGCTCTGCGCCCTGGCCGACATGCCCAAGCCCAGGGTGGCCATAGCCCAGAGCGACCTGCCCAACGCCTTCGCCACCGGACGCAGCCCCGGCACCGCCGTGGTCTGCGCCACCACCGGGATCATGCGGCGACTGGAGGAGCCGGAGCTGGAGGCGGTGCTGGCCCACGAGCTCTCCCACGTCGCCCACCGTGACGTGGTGGTCATGACGGTGGCCAGCTTCCTCGGCATGCTGGCGGGTCTCATAACCCGCTTCACCCTCTATGCCGGCATGTTCGGAGGCTTCGGCGACAACGACAATGAGGCCGACAGCGGGGCGGCGATGATGCTGGCCGTCGTGGCGGTGTCGGCCATCGTCTACGCCATCAGCTTCTTGCTGACCCGTGCCCTCTCCCGCTATCGCGAGCTGTCCGCCGACCGGTCGGCGGCGGTGCTCACCGGCCGTCCCTCTACCCTGGCGTCCGCCCTGGTGAAGGTGAGCGGGGAGATCGCCAGGATCCCGTCGCGGGACCTTCGCTCGGCGGAGCCCTTCAACGCCTTCTTCTTCGCTCCTGCCCGGGCCGGAGGGTTCAGCTTCTCGTCCCTGTTCTCGACCCATCCCACCCTCGAGCGCCGCCTGGCCCAGTTGAGCCGCATAGAGGCCGAGCTCGGCCATCAGGCATGAAGCTCCTCGACGCCCTCCTCGGCCGGTCGCGGCCGGTGCAGGCCAAGCTGGACGCCCTCTTCGGCCTACCGGGAGCAGCGGTCACCCTCGAGACAGAGGCGGGGCTGGCGCCCACCGGTCAGGCGACGGTCTGCTACAAGCCGGTCACCGGGCAGTCCTTCCAGGCCGCCAAGGACGAGCTCGACCAGTTGCTGCGCCTGGACGCCGGCGAAGCCGACGGGAGCGCCCGGACCAGCCCGTTCCTGCACGAGCAGGCCGACGAGTACGGCTACCACTGGATTGTCCTGCAAGACGCCGACCCGGCCAACCTGGTCAATCGGGTCCACCTGGTGAACTCCACCCTGGACGAGCACGGCTTCGGTCCCGGGCTGCTGTGCTCGGTCTTCGGCTTCGCTGGCTCGTCCGGCTCGGCGAAGCTGTACCTCGTGTACCTGTTCAAACGGGGGACCTTCTACCCCTTTGCCCCGGCGGGGGCAGAGCGTCGGGACAACCCGCTCGAGCTCCGCATCCGGGGAATGCTGGCTGACGAGAGCCTGCCCATCGAGGAGGACCTGGGCCGCTGGTTCCCGCTGTGGAGCCTCCCGATCTGAGATGGGCTGCTCTGAGATGAGGCATCCGTGAGGGTGACCATGATGCTGTGCGACGCTGCCCAGGTCGCCGACGGGAAGCTGTTCATCCTCGGGGGGGGCTGGAGCATGATCGGCCCCGACCCGACACCGTCGGCCATCGCCATGAAGATCGAGGTGGGCTGGAACGAGGCCGAGCTGCCCCATCACTGGGAGCTGTTCCTCCTTGACGCCGACGGGCGGGACGTCACAGTAGAAACGACCGAGGGCAACCACCCGATCGAGGTCCGGGGTGACTTCCAGGTAGGCAGGCCCCCCGGCGTCCCCGAGGGCACCCCGATCGACGTGGCGCTGGCAGTCAACCTGGGTCCCGTGCCGTTGGCTGCCGGAGCTCGCTACAGCTGGCGCCTGACTATCGACGGGGAGACCGACGAGTCCTGGATCCTCGGCTTCACCACCCGGCCCCCGGTCACCACCTGAGCAGCCACCCCGATCACGACCACCGGAAACGGGGGGAGGAGCCCAGGTGGGGAACGGCCCAATTTCGCCACGTCCTGGGCCACTTCGCCAGCGGCGTCACCGTGGTCACCGCCGTGCGTTCGGGCCGGCCGGTCGGCCTGACCTGCCAGGCCTTCGCCTCGCTGTCCCTGGAGCCGCCACTGGTCCTCCTGGCACCCTCGCGGGCGTCCACCAGCTGGCCCCTGATCGAAGCGGTCGGGACCTTCGGTGTGAACGTGCTGGGTGCCAGCCAGGAGCACCTGGCCCGCCGCTTCGCCCGCCGCGGCGGCGCCAAGTTCACCGGAGTGGACTGGCGGCCGGGCACGGCCGGGGTCCCGGTGCTGGCCGGCGTGGCCGCCTGGGTCGAGTGCCGCCTGGTGGCGGTGCACGACGGGGGGGACCACGTGGTGGTGGTGGGCCAGGTGCTGGACCTCGGTGTCGGCCAGGGTGGTCCGCTGCTCTTCTACCGGGGCGGCTATGGCCGGTTCGAGGAATAGGGCCGCCTGGAAGCGGAGGAGGGGCGGCTAGCGTGCCGGGGTGGCCCGCGTCATCGCCTCGGAGGTAATCGCCGATGTGGTGGTGGTCGAGCCGGACGTCCACACCGATGGCCGGGGGCGTTTCATCGAGACCTACCGGCGCTCCTGGTTCCCCCTCGGGCGGGAGATGGTGCAGGCCAGCAGGTCGGACAAGTCAGCCGACGCGCTGGTCGGCCTCCATTACCACCTGCACCAGGCTGACTACTGGTATGTGACCAGGGGCAGGGCCCGGGTGGTCCTGCACGACCTGCGATCCGGATCCCCCACTGAAGGGGCCACCTTGGGCCTGGAGATCGGCGACCGTGACGACCGGGGAGTGTTCATCCCTCCGGGGGTCGCCCACGGCTTCGCCGCCCTGTCCGAGATGACCCTCACCTATCTGGTCGACAGCTACTACAACCCGGCCGACGAGCTGGGGGTCGCCTGGGACGACCCCGAGGTCGGCGCCGACTGGGGGGTGGGCCAGCCGACCGTCTCCGAGCGCGACCGGGCCAACCCCCGGCGGGCAGACCTTGGCCCAGGTAGTCGCCCGGCGTACGGGCTGCGCACCTGAGCGCCCGGCCCGGCTGGACGGGGAACGCTGCGGCGGCCAGTCTTGCAGGGTGGACGAGTCGCAGCGTTGGGTGGATTTCGGCAGGTGGCTGACCGGGCGCAGGGAGGCCCAGGGTCTCAGCGTGGAGGAGGCGGCCGCCAAGTCGGAGGTGCCAGAGGAGACCTGGCGAGACCTCGAGTCCGGTCTCAAGGAGTCCTTCGCCGCCATCAAGGTGCTCCCCAACCCGAGCAGTGACGTCCTCGAGAAGGTGGGCCGGTGCCTGGACATCCCACTGGACGAGGTGATCAGCCACGCCGGTCGCCGCCCGGGCCCTGCCCGCCCGGGGACCCAGGCGGCCGAGCCGGAGGACGAGCGGACCCTCCTGGTCCGCAAGATCGCCCGTCTCAACCACCGGGACCGCCAGCTGCTGGACCACCTGGTGGACGCCATGCTCGACGACGGGTAGGCGGCCTGTTCGGGTGCCGAGGACCGCTTCCGGTTCCTCGCGCCAGCTCCCCGGCGGGATCGGCGCCGATTGGCGGGCTGATACCATCGCCTGGTCGCGGGCGCTGCTCGCTTTGATCACCACAGGACACTGACTCCAGCAAGTGTCCCGAACGCTTTGTCCGCGGTCACGAGCGGCAGCGACTCGATCATGCACTGGGCGGCGATCATCCGATCGAAGGGGTCCACAACAGCACGTGGGTGTCCAGCATGAGTCGACGTGGAGTCAGCGCTGCCATGCAACGATCTCGGCCTCCGGCAGTGGCTCGAAGAACGACGGCGGAACCTGGTAGGGGACGAAGCCCCACTCCCTGGCCGCAACCTCGGTGATCGGGGTCAGGCGAGCCACCGGGGTGTCGCCCCGAGAGATCACCACCTCGGCTCCCCGCTCGACCTCGGCGAGGATCGCAGACAGGCGAGTCTTTGCCTCTTGCACCTTGACCACCCTTGGCATGTTGCCAGCCTACCTTGACTAGTCAAGGTTGGTCTGCCTGATCTGTCGCCGGCTACTCGTCGATGCCCACCGACGCCAGCACGAAGGCCAGCACGAAGGCCTCCTGCCTCCATGCCTCGTACCTCCCCGACGGTCCCATGTGGCCGGACCCCAGCTCACACTTGAGGAGCACCTGGTTGGCCGGGTCGGCGGCCCGCAGCTTGGCCACCCACTTGGCCGGCTCCCAGTAGCTCACCCGGGGGTCGTTGAGGCCGGCGGTCACCAGCATCCGGGGGTACGGGCGGGATGCGACGTTGTCGTACGGCGACCACGACTTCATCCAGGCATAGGCGGCCGGGTCGTCCCGGGGATTGCCCCACTCGTCCCATTCCAGGACGGTGAGCGGCGCCGTGTCGTCGAGCATGGTGGTGAGGCAGTCCACGAAGGGCACCTCGGCCACCATGGCGCAGAACAGCTCGGGGGCCAGGTTGGCCACTGCCCCGATGAGCGCTCCGCCGGCGCTGGCGCCCCTGGCCACCAGGCGCTGCGGGCTGGTCCACCCGGCGTCGACCAGGTGACGGGCACAGGCGATGAAGTCGGCGAAGGTGTTCGCCTTGCGCTCCAGGCGACCGGCCTCGTACCACGGCCGGCCCATCTCCCCCCCGCCCCGGACGTGGGCCAGGGCGAACACGAAGCCCCGGTCGACCAGGCTGAGGCGCAGCGACGAGAAGGTGGGGTCCACGCTGTGCTCGTAGGCCCCGTACCCGTAGAGGAGGGCGGGCGCAGTGCCGTCTCGCGCCGTGTCCTCTCGCCACATCAGCGAGATCGGGACCTCCACCCCGTCGGCCCCCTTCGCCCACTCCCGGGCGCTGCGGTACCGCGCCGGGTCGTGGCCGCCCAGCACCGGCTGGCGCTTGAGGAGCATGGCGGTGCGGGTGGCCATGTCGTAGTCGTAGACCGAGCGGGGGGTGACGAGGGAGGAGTACTCGTAGCGCAAGGTGGTGGAGCGCAGCTCGGCGTTGGGACCATCCCAGACGGTGGAGACGGCCTCGGGCACCTCGATGGGGTGCAGGCTGGAGTCGGCGAGGTCCCTGTCGGCCAAGTCGAGGACCCGGATCCGGGCGGTGCCCTCGGCCCGCTCGAAGAGGGCCAGGTGGCCGGCGAACACCTCGATGCCGTCCAGCTTGACGGCCGGGTCGTACGGCACCATCTCGGACCACCGCGGGCGGCCGGGACTGGTCACCGGAGCGGACATGAGCTGGAAGTTCTCGGCCTGGTCGTTGGTGACGATTAGGAACCGGCCGGCGCCCTGACAGTCGGAGCCTTCCAGGTCGGGGTGGTGCTCGAGGACGTACTCGATGCCCCGGCGGCGGGGCTCGATCACCCTGAGGGGCTCGTCGGGGCGCTCGGCCGGGAGGAACCACGTCTCGCTGGTCACCTTGCTGGCCAGGTTGACCAGGACGAAGGCGTCGTCCTTGGTCCGCCCGACGTCGACGTGGAAGGCCTCGTCCTCCTCGGTGAGCACGCACACGTCGTCCCCCGGCGGGGTACCGAGGCGGTGGCGCCAGAG
Source organism: Acidimicrobiales bacterium (assembly GCA_039583615.1). Taxonomy (GTDB): domain Bacteria; phylum Actinomycetota; class Acidimicrobiia; order Acidimicrobiales; family QHCF01; genus QHCF01. The sequence continues at coordinate 12,594 of JAVKSQ010000017.1, read as the reverse complement.
CTGGTACGGGCGTATGGCCGCGTCGGGCCGAGTGTAGAACAGGGTCGCCTCGTCGGCGGCGAAGACCAGCCCGTAGTAGACGCCCTCGATGAGCTCGGGCAGGTCCTCGCCGGTGTCCAGGTCCCGTATGCGAACGGTGTGCAGCTCGGCTCCGGTGGTGTCGGTGGCCCAGGCCGCGAAGCGCTGGGCCGGGCTGATCGCCAGCCCACCGAGGGAGAAGTAGCCGTGGCCGGCGGCCAGCTGGTTCTCGTCCAGGACGACCTGCTCGTCCGGAGGGGGTGGTGGCTCGACCCCCTCCTGGGCGTCCCCCCTCGGGGTGACCCCATCCTGGGCGCCCCCTGGGGGGGCCGGGCGGCGGCAGTGGATGGCGTACTGCCTGGCCTCCTCGGTGCGGGTGTACCAGGACCACCGGCCCTTGCGGACCGGTACCGAGAGGTCGGTCTCTTGGATCCGGGCCACCATCTCGGCATAGAGGCGCTCCTGGAGGGCGGCGGTGGGGGCGCTGACGGCCTCGGCGTAGGCGTTCTCGGCCTCCAGGTGGGCCAGCACCGCCGGGTCGTCCCGGTCCGCCATCCAGGCCCAGTCGTCGACCCGCCGGTCTCCGTGGGCGATGAGGACCTGGGGTCGGCGAGCCGGCATGGGGGGCGGCGGCTCGGGCATGGGCCCCAGGATGACATGCCAGCCTGTCTGTCTGACACGGGCCGGTCTGTCTGACACCGGCCGGTCCGGTGCACCGGCCCCGACCTTGGGTTGTTACTATGGCGGTAGGAGAAATTCGCCTATCCGCTAAGGAGTGCCTGATGGCCACCACCGAACTCGATCTCGGTAGGTACAAGCTCGGCTGGAGTGACGTGGAGGACTACGTCTTCAAGCCCAAGAAGGGCCTCAACCAGGACATCGTGCGCGAGATGTCCTGGATGAAGGGCGAGCCCGACTGGATGCGCGACTTCCGGCTCAAGGCCCTGCGCCACTTCGAGCGCCGGCCCATGGCCCCCTGGTTCGCGGTGAACATGCCCGACATCGACTTCGACGACATCTTCTACTACATCAAGCCCACCAACCAGCAGGTGGACGCCTGGGACGAGCTGCCCGAGTCGGTGAAGAGCACCTACGAGAAGCTGGGCATCCCCGAGGCCGAGCGAAAGTACCTGGCCGGGGTCACCGCCCAGTACGAGTCCGAGGTCGTCTACCACCACAACCACGACGACCTGGCCCGCCAGGGCGTGCTGTTCTGCGACATGGACACCGCGGTGCGGGAGCATCCCGAGATCGTGAGGCGCTGGTTCGGCAAGCTGATCCCGCCCAACGACAACAAGTTCGCCGCCCTCAACTCGGCGGTGTGGTCGGGCGGCTCGTTCATCTACGTGCCCCCGGGAGTGAAGGTGGAGATGCCGCTCCAGGCCTACTTCCGCATCAACGCCGAGAACATGGGCCAGTTCGAGCGGACGCTGATCATCGCCGACGAGGGCGCCCAGGTCCACTACATCGAGGGCTGCTCGGCGCCGGTGTACACCTCCGACTCGCTGCACTCGGCGGTGGTGGAGCTGGTGGCCCTGCCTGGTGCCCGCATCACCTACACCACCATCCAGAACTGGTCCAACAACGTCTACAACCTGGTCACCAAGCGGGCCAGGGCCGAGGCCGAGGCCCACGTGGAGTGGATCGACGGCAACATCGGGTCCCGCCTCACCATGAAGTACCCCAGCGTCTACCTGATGGGGCCCAAGGCTTCGGGCGAGGTCCTCTCGGTGGCCTATGCGGGGGCCGGCCAGCATCAGGACGCCGGGGCCAAGATGTTCCATGTGGCTCCCGAGACGACCTCCACCATCGTGTCCAAGTCGATCTCCAAGGACGGCGGCATCACCACCTACCGGGGCAAGGTCCACGTGGACGAGGGCGCCACCCAGGCCAAGAGCTTCGTGCGCTGCGATGCCCTCATCCTCGACGACCACAGCAGCTCCAAGACCCTGCCGTACATGGAGGTGGAGGAGCGCGACGCCCGGATCGGCCACGAGGCGACTGTCTCCAAGGTGGGCGACGACCAGCTGTTCTACCTGATGAGCCGGGGCCTGTCCGAGCAGCAGGCCATGGGGATGATCGTTAACGGCTTCATCGAGCCTGTCACCCGGACCCTTCCCATGGAGTACGCGGTTGAGTGGAGCCGCCTGATCGAGCTCCAGATGGAGGGCTCGGTAGGCTGACGCTGCTGGCCCGGGCGGCCATGACCCGGGCAGCAGCGCGGTCAGGGCTCGGGCCTGAAGGCCAGGGCCCGCCCGCACGCCCGGCAGTAGACCACCCCGAAGGTGTGCAGCTCGGCGTGCTCGGCATCGGCCGGGACGCTCAGGGTCCGGTAGGCGGCCTGGTCGGCCAGCCCGGCCCGGCAATGGGGGCACCGGGGGGGGTCACCCGGCGAGGCCGGGGGCGGGGTCTCCGCCGCCACTTGGCCGCCGGTGCTGGGGGTGTCGGTGTCCTCCACCAATGGCTGGTCGAGGTGCCCGGCTGTCGCATCCTCCAGCAGCATCTCGATGACCTTGTGGCGGACCTCTGAGAGCTGGGCGCCCAGCTCGACCAGGACCTGAGCGGCCACCCCCTCGGCCTCGCGGACCAGGCCGAGGAGGATGTGCTCGGCCCGGATGTGACTGTGCCCCAGTTGGAGAGCCTCCCGCAGCGACAGCTCCAGGACCTTCTTGGCCCGGGGGGTGAAGGGCGGGTCATCGGCTGGGTCACCAGCGGGTCCTGGAGCGGGACCGATCTTCTCCATGACCCTGGCCCGAGCGGCGTCCAGGGTGACCCCGAGGTCCGCCAGCGCCCGAGCCCCCAAGCTGCCGCCCTCGCGGACCAGGCCGAGGAGCATGTGCTCGGTGCCGATGAAGTCGTGCCGCAGACTGCGGGCCTCCTCCTGGGCCAGGACGAGGACCCGGCGGGCCTGGTCGGTGAAGCGCTCGAACACTGGGGCCAGCCTAGACTTGGCCCGTCAGGGACCGCCGGGAGCAGGGAGGACGACCAACGCCATGCCCATGCGGGAGGAGTGCAAGCACTTCCAGAGCCGGACCTACGCGTCGGGCGAGGTGGCCCGCTTCTGCGTGTTGGACCTGGCGCCTGAGGCGCCGTGGCGCTGCCCCGAGAACTGCCCTGCCTACCAGCGGCGGTGGGCCGACGCCGGCTGGACCCACGGCAGCCTGGTGGAGCCGGCCATAGAGGACGAGCCCGGCGAGCCGGGCCCAGGGGTGGCCGAGCTGCTGGACCAGGCGGAGGACATCGTCAACTCGATTGGACCGGGGATCGTGGCCGAGGTCGAAAAGGAGCGCCAGCGGTCGTCGGTGGCCTCCGCCTCGGTCTCCTGGTGGCGTCGCTGGCGCCGCCACTGAGGCGCGCCGCGGGTGCTGCCGCTGAGCTGCCCCGTGGCTGGCGGTCACCGGCGATCGAGATGGGTGGTCTCCCGGCTGGGGTCTGGGCCGGCGCCGGATGCTGGGTGGGCGAGGAGCGTGGACAGGTAGTCCTGCAGCGACGGGCCGAACACCCGGAACGCCCGTTCGAGAGTGGGAGCCAGTTGCTGGCCCGGCCAGTCGGGCGGGAGCAGCTCCGCCGGTAGGTCGGGGTCCTGGGCGCCGACCTGGTAGATAGGAAGAGTCGCCGCCGCGAAGGCCCGGAAGGCCACCGGGCCTTGGGGCGGACGCCTCTCGGCTCTGGTGGTGCGAGCCTGGGCGTCGGCCGCCGCGGCCCGGTACCGGGCGGCCAGCCCGTCGAGGTCCCACAGGTCGGCCGCCACCCGGCGGCTGTCCTCCGGGGAGAGCGTCAGTGCCATCCGGAGGACCTGGCTACCGGCCGGTTGGGCGGGGATCAGAGAGGTCAGCTCGTCGAACCGGTCGGTGGTCGCCACCACCAGGCCCGGGCGCAGCGTGACGTAGCCCATCAGCTGGGCCGAGCGCCGAAGCCGGTCGCGAAAGGCTCGATGGTGCTCGGGGATCGAGTAGAGAACGCCATTGAACGAGCCGCGCCATTTCGGCCGGTTTCCCCGCAACTGGCCTTCTAGCCGAGCCTGGGCTGCATCGAGGACAGGGTCCAGGCGGTACCTGGCCTGGCGCCCGACCCGCTGCGAGCTGAGCCAGCCCTCTCTGCGCATGCGCAGCAGCAGGGAGCGGGCCGCTGGACCTGAAAGGCCGAGGTCGGCCAGCAGGCGCATGAGGACGGGACCGTCCAGGGGCTGGCCCGGGCCCACCTGGGCAACGCCGAACGCGAAGCACACGAGGCCTACCCGCGGCGAGAGGTCCGCCTGCCTGCTCATCCGCAGAGTCCCATCAACATAGTGTAGAACTCCGCTCGCCCGTCTGCTATCATGCACACTGTGACGGACTGGAGTGCCAAGGCTGGCCGGTCAAGCCGGCGGCTCTCGCCAACTGGCAGAGGTGCCGAGGCGACCGGCCGAGATGCAGGGCCGGTCGCCGGCCGAAGTCGCCTGCAGGCGCTGGTCGCCGGCCGAAGTCGCCTGCAGGCGCTGGCGGCCATCACGGTGTTCGACATCGCTGGGCCGCTGGTCGTCTACTCGCTGCTGCGCTCGGCCGGCTGGAGACAGGTGGCCGCCCTGGTGGTGAGCGGCATGTTCCCGCTCCTGGGGGTGGTCCTCGGGCTCGTGCTCCGGCGGCGCCTGGACGTCGTTGGCGCCGTCGTGCTCCTTGGGATCGCGGTAGGCACGGTCGTCGGTCTGGCCAGCGGCAACGCCCGGTTGTACCTCCTCGAGGGATCGGTGCCCACCGCGGTGTTCGGTGCGGTGTGCCTGGCGTCACTGTGGTCGAGACGCCCCTTGATGTTCCGCTTCGCCCTCCAGTTCCTCGGACCGGGTACCTCCAGGGGGCATGACTTCGCCGATCGATGGCGCTACGCCGGCTTTCGTCACACGTTCCGGGTCATCACCGCGGTATGGGCAGTCGTCTACCTCCTCGAGGCGGCGGCACGGGTGGCCATCGTGGAGACCACGTCGACCGGTGCCGCCCTGGCCATCTCCAAGGTCGGCCCCTATGTCGTCGCCGCCGCCCTGGTCGTGTGGATGACCGTCTACGGCATGCGGGCCAAGCGCCGAGGAGAGCGCCTGGCCGCCCAGACCGCTGATCGAGAACGCCCCCGGCTCCGGACCTCGTAGTCCGGCGCATGGACTATCTCCGGCGACCACCCCAGTGTTTGGTGGGGTAGACCCTGGCGTCGCCGGGGCCGTCGGTGGCTCGGTGAGCGGGCCACTCGAGGCGGCCCTCAGCGGCCCCGACCCTGGCGATCCCCAGGGACCGGGACGCGATCGTTCCAGGCGTGCTGCACGTCGTGCCCGGCGGCGAAGTCGCCGTCGCTGAGGCGACGCACTGGTGCCTGGGGCCTCGAGGGGTGCTCCTCGGGCCGTCGTAGCCTGGCTGCCGTGTGCGTCTTCATCACCCGGCTGGACCGGGCCGCCACCGGGGCGGATGTGCCTCGCCTTGCGGTCAAGGACGTCATCGACGTGGCCGGGGTTCCTACCACCGCCGGCAGCGCGGTGGTGGCCGAGACGGTCCGCCCGGCTCTGGCCGACGCCGCCTGCCTCGAGGGAGCCCGCCAGGCTGGCGCCCGGGTGGTGGGCAAGACCAACCTGGTGGAGCTGGCCCTGGGTACCACCGGCCTGAACCCGTGGTTCGGCACACCGGTGAACCCCCTCGACGCCCGCCTCATCCCTGGCGGCTCTTCCAGCGGGTCGGCCGTGGCGGTCGCCACCGGCGAGGCGGAGGTGGCCTTCGGCACCGACACGGGCGGGTCTATCCGGATTCCCTCGGCGTGCTGCGGCACAGCCGGGCTCAAGACCACCTGGGGTCGTATCCCAGTGACCGGGGTGTGGCCGCTGGCCTCCAGCCTGGACACCATCGGCCCGATGGCAGCTGGTGTAGCCGGGCTGGTCCTGGGCATGGGCTGGCTGGAGCCGGGCTTCGCCCCTGCCTCCTCGCCCCCGCGGCGCCTCGGCCGCCTTCGCCTGAGCACCGACCCGGCAATCGAGGGGGCTGTCGACGCTGCCCTGGCTACCAGCGAGCTCGAGGTGGTGGAAGTGGGCCTGGCCGAATGGGATAGGGCGTGGGAGCTGGCGGGGCGGATCCTGGTGGCCGAGGCTGCCGTCTCCAACACCCACCTGGCCGGCCAGCTGGAGCGGCTGGACCCGGCCGTGGCGGCCAGGCTGGACGAGGGGCGCCGGCTGACCGCTGCCCAGCTCGAGGAGGCCAGGGCCTTCCAGGCCTGGTGGAGGTCGGCCTTCCTGGCCCTGCTGGCCCGGGTCGACCTGGTGGCCCTGCCGACCATGACCGGGTTCCCGCCCCTCCTGGGCGACGCCTACCTGGCTCCGCTGTCTGTTGCCACCCGACCGGTCAACCTGGCCGGACTACCGGCTCTGGCCCTGCCGGTCCCGTGCGCTGGCCCGGTGCCCGCGAGCCTGCAGCTGGTTGGCCCACCCGGCGGCGAGGAGGACCTGGTGGCGGCCGGCGCGCTGGTCGAGGCGTGCGCTGGGCGCCCCTCTCGGTCGGATCCCGCCTGAAGCTCTGCCTCCGGCACGGTAGGGCGACAGGCTACTGGGCCCTGCCACGACCACCCTGGCCAACCAGCACCTGCTAGCCAGCCGGGCCAGGCGCAGAGGCGAGCGAGGGCCACGGCGGGGCGTGTGGGTCGGCCCCGCCCGCCCCGTGGCGCTCTATTCGCAGCACGGCGGTAGCCACGGTCGCTGGGGGCCGGAACGCTCCGGGTGGTAGCCGTGTCACCACCCGTGCCCGAAAGGTGCGAGACCACCGCCGCCCTCCGGCTCCTCGGCCGGCCGACCAGCGGGCGGCCACCTGGGCGGGGAGCACCAGGTCGGCCGACCACAGGTGGCTACCCGGAGCCAGGAGCAGGCGCAGGACGGCGGTGGTTACGCCGAAGGGCGGGTTGGCCACCACCCGGAATGGCTGGCGGGGGAGCCGGAGGTCGGCGGCGTCCGCCCGCACTCTGCCCGGGTGCAACTCCACCGCGATGACCCGCGCCCCGGCAAGGACCAGCGGCGCGACCAGGGCCCCCCTCCCGGCCCCGATGTCGACGACCAGGTCGCCCGGGCCGATACCGGCGCCCTTGATCAGCCTGGCGGCCCAGGGATCAGTGAGCTGGTGGTAGCCCCAGCGGGTCCGCCCGGCGGCGGACACGGCGGACCATGACCATCGCCATGGTCCCAGCATGCCAGCAGCGGGGGTGCCGAGCCACCGATTTTCCAAGACCCGGGGCGGCCCGGCCGCGGCGGCTCGAACGGCGTCCGGGCCTCACACATCCGAGCCCACCAGCACCAGGTCACCCGCTGGCTCAGCCGCTGTCGGGGCAGGCGCCAGCCCGGATGGGCGAAGGCGGGGGATGGCCAGGGCACAGAGGAAGCCGGCAACCACGAAGCCGGTGCCCACCCACAGGGCCGGCGTGAGGCCGTGCACGAAGCTGGCCCCGCTGGTGTACCCGCCGCGGGCGGAGAACACCGACGCCAGCACTGCGATGCCGAAGACCCCGCCCAGCTCCCTCAGGCTGTTGTTGGCGCCCGAGGCGATGCCCTCCTGATCGGGCCGTACCGACGAGAACACCACGTTGGCGATGGGGACGAAGAAGAGCGCCATGCCCACGCCGGAGATCACGAAGGGCGCCAGCAGGGCCAGGAACGACACACCGGTGGAGACGACCAGGGCCATCCAGGCCAGTCCGACCGCCTGGAGGCCGAGGCCGGTCACCAGCAGGGGACGCCCGCCGATGCGGTCCGACAACGGCCCCACCAGCGGGGCCACCACCATGGGCATGGCGGTCCAGGGCAGGGTCCGCAGGCCGGCCTGGAGCGGGCTGTAGCCCTGCACCGTCTGGAGGAACTGGGCCAGCAGGAACACCGAGCCGAACATCCCGAACGACATCAGCCCAGCCACCGCGTTCGAGGCCGAGAATCCCCGGTTCCCGAACAGCCCCAGCGGGAGCATGGGCTGAGCCGCCCGGCGCTCCCAGGCCAGGAAGGCGCCGACCACCAGGGCGCCAGCCACCAGGGGACCGCCTACTCCGGCACTGGTCCAGCCGTGGGCGTTGCCCCGGACCAGCCCCAGGACCACCCCGAGCAGGCCCAGGCTGGCCAGGGCCACGCCGACCAGGTCCAGGCGGCGGACCGGCCCGACCGACTCGTCCAGGTGCCGGATCATGGGCAGAAGGGCCAGCCCGATGGGGACGTTGAGCCAGAAGATCCACTGCCAGGCCAGGCCCTGGGTCACCGCCCCGCCGATCACCGGCCCCACCGCCACTGCCAGGCCGGCCATGGCCCCCCACACGCCCAGGGCGGCACCCCGCCGGGAGGCGGGCACGGCGGCTGAGAGGATGGTGAGGGTGAGGGGCAGCACCAGGGCGGCGCCCACTCCCTGGGCGGCGCGGGCCGCCACCAGCCAGGCGGTGCTCGGAGCCAGGGCGGCGCCCGCAGAGGAGGCGGTGAACAGGGCCATGCCCACGCTGAGCACCCGCCGGCGCCCGAAGCGGTCCCCCAGGGCCGCCCCGGTGAGCAGCAGCACGGCGAAGGTCAGGGTGTAGGCGTTGATCGTCCACTCCAGGCCCGATAGCCCGGCGTGCAGACTGTGGCGGATGGTGGGCAGGGCGGTCGTCACCACAAGGTTGTCCAGGGCGACCATGAAGGCCGCCACCGAGGTCACCACGAACGTCCATGCCACCACCGGGCGGAGGCTGGTCTCACTCATTGGTCCGTCCCTTTCGTGTAGTGATTAGTTACTAACTTCAATCGCGAAAAAAAAGATCGAGCGCCGTCCCTCATCCCTCGCCCGCGTGCGATCGTCCCACGCCGGGAGTGCAACCCAGCGCCCAGCGCTCGTCGAGCGAGGGCAGGTCCAGGGCGGCCACCGTGTTGAGCAGCATGCCCATGGCAAAGAACTCTCGGAGGCGCTCCTCGTGCGCACCGGTCACCTGCTCCACCCACAACCACAGGTCGGCGAAGCCCCTCCGGGCAGCGGCCCGGACCTCGGCGTCCTCGCAGGCCGCGTACGCCTGGAGCTGGCCGAGCAGGAAGGTCCGGTCAACGAGCAGACTCCTATAGGACGCGCCCATGGCCGCCAGCGCCTCCTCGCCCGACAGCTCACCGGCGGCCGCTTCGAAGTGCTCCCGGACCCGTCTGAACGTGCGGGTTACCGCCTCGATGAACAGCGCCCTCTTGGAGGGGAACAGCCGGAAGAGGTAGGGCTGGCTGATCCCCGCCCGCGCCGCGATGGCCTCGGTGCTGGTGCCGTGCAGGCCGGTGCTGGCGAACTCCACCACCGCGGCTCGCAGCACCGACTCCCGGCGCTCGGCGGCGCTCTGCCGCGTCGATTGTCGCCCAGCGGACCGGAGTCGAGTCTCCGCAGCAGTGGCCATCACTGCGAAGTTTAGTGGTTGCTCACTTTCTTGTCAAGGCCCAACGGCGCTGGGGGCGTCTAACGGAGCGGGGCCAGCCGGGCCGCCAGGAAATCGCGCTCCACCGCGTTCTCGGTGAGCAGCAGGGCCTCCTCGTAGGCTTCCCGGGCCTCTGCGGTGCGACCCAGGCGGCGCAGGAAGGCGGCCCGGGCTGCGGCCAGGTAGCCATAGGTCGCCAGCTGTGGCTCGGTGGCCAGGGCATCGAGGGCGGCCAGGCCCGCCCCGGGTCCCTCGGCGAAGCCCAGGGCAACCGCTCGGTTCAGGGCCACCACCGGCGATGGCCAGGCGGCTACGAGCAGGTCGTACAGCCCGACCAGCTCCGCCCAGTCGGTGCTCTCCCAGCTGGGTGCGCCGGCGTGGACGGCGGCGATGGCTGCCATCAGGGCGAAGCGCCCTGGGGGGCGGCATCGCAGCGCCTCTCGTACCAGGGCCAGGCCCTCCTTGATGGCCGCGGTGTCCCAGCGCGTGCGGTCCTGTTCTGAGAGCAGCTGCAACCGACCGTCGGCTGTGACCCGGGTGGCCCGCCGGGCGTCGGTCAGCAGGACCAGGGCGAGCAGGCCGGCCACGTCGGCCTGGTCGGCCAGCAGGACTCGCAGCATGCGGGTCAGGTCCAGGGCCCGCTCGACCAGGTCCTGGCGGACCAGGCTGGCTCCGGCGGGCGCGGTGTGCCCCGTGGTGAAGAGCAGGTGCACCACGGTGAGGACCGCGTCGATGCGCTGGGGCAGCTCGGCCACCGGAGGTACGCGGTAGGGGATTCGGGCGGCGGCGATCTTGTTTTTCGCGCGGGTTATACGAGCCGCCATGGCGGTCTCGCTGACCAGGAACGCCCTCGCCACGTGGGGGGTGCTGGCCCCGCACACCAGGCGAAGGGTAAGGGCCACCTGCGCCTCGACCGCCAGGGCCGGGTGGCAGCAGGTGAGGATCAGCCGTAGGCGGTACGTCAGGGATCTCCGATGTCGTGAGCTCCTCCGGGCTGAGCTCGACCCAGTTCTCGACCAGTAGCGGCAGGGACCGGCGGGCGGTGCCCTGGCGGCGGAGCACGTCGAGCGCCCTGCGCCGGGCGACGGTGGTCAGCCAGGCTCCGGGCCTGGCCGGGATGCCTCGGTCGGCCCAGGCGGCCAGCGCCTTTCCGTAGGGGGCCTGGACGCAGTCCTCGGCCAGGTCGAGGTCCCGGGTGACGCGCACCGTCGCGGCGAGCACTGAGGCCCACTCACTGCGGTGCGCGTCGGCAACCGCGGCGGCGACGCCGGGGTCCATGGTGATGCCCCGCCCGTCGGTCAGTCGAAGGTCATTATCGGACACGGCCCGTCGGTCACCACTGTCTGGCCCGCCGAGTCCCGGCGGATCGAGGTCGCCGTGGTGGTGGGCTGCAGGGCATTGCTGCCCCGCAGGGCCGGCCCGTGCTTTGCGCCAAATGCCTGATGGGCCGACATGACCTGCTGCATGGTGGCCTGGTCGGCAGTGGCGTAGGCGTTCTCGTCCTCGTAGATCAGGACCAGGTACTCCGACATGGTCTCTCCTTTCCGGTGGGCCCGCCGGTCGAGCCTCCACCCTCAACGACGAACAGCCTCCCCCGAGATCGACAGGTGTCGGCCCAGCCGGGAGCGACTCGAGGTCGGCGAGGGCCTGGCTCAAGGTGCCCAGGCACACGTGATCACAGGCCGCCGTCGCCAGCTCGGACGCCAGCGGGAGCCATCCGGCCGGTCAGGGTCTCCAGCAGGGTGAATGGTAGACACGGCCTCAGCATTGGCGTCTTATGAGTCGGGAGGACATCAGGTGAGCTCCGAAGGAGGGCCGGGGGCACCGGCGGGCCCGGCGGCGGGCCGGTGGGCCGAGGAGCTGGCTGGTTGGGCCATTCCGCCGCACATCCTGGATGCAGCCCCCGTGTCGCCCTGGGAATTCTCCGCGGCGGTCTTTGCCGGGGCGGCCGAACAGGCCATTGTCACCGAGACCCCGTCACAGGCCCGGGCCATCGAGGCGCTGCGGGACGGGGGCTCGGTGCTGGACGTCGGGGTGGGGGCGGGAGCAGCCAGTCTGCCGCTGGTCCCGCCGGCGGCGACGATCACCGGTGTCGACTCCAGCCAGGCCCTGCTGGACGCCTTCGCTCAGCTGGCGTCGGCGCGCGGCGTCAACCACCGCGCGCTGTTGGGCAGCTGGCCGGCAGTGGCCGCCCAGGTCGAGCCGGCTGACGTGTGCGTGTGCCACCACGTGGTCTACAACGTGGCCGACCTCGGCCCCTTCGTTGGCGCCCTTACCAGCAAAGCCCGCCAGCGGGTGGTGGTGGAGCTGACGGCCAGCCATCCCCAGTCGAACCTCAACGACCTGTGGTGGCATTTCCATCACATCGAGCGCCCGAGTGGCCCGACTGCCGACGGCGTCATCGCGGTCCTGGCCGAGGTGGGCATCGGCGCCCTGGCCGAGCGCTGGACCAGTCCCTCGTCACACGTCAAGGCCGCCAATGCTAACCAGCACGTCATCGCCTCGGTGCGCCGCCGCTTGTGCCTGCCACCCGAGCGCGAGCCGGAGTTGGCCGAGCGTCTCGACGGCGCTCATTTCATGGCGCCCCGGGAGATGGTCACCCTGTGGTGGCCGGGCTCGGCGTAGGTCGAGCGCGGACGGTGTGGGACCACCGTCGTTCGACCCCAACCGATGGGGCTTGCCCTAGAGTCTCGCCATGCGCCTGTCCCCCCACGAGCAGGAGCGCCTGCTCATACACGTAGCTGCGGGCGTGGCCGAGAAGCGCCGGGAGCGGGGCCTACGCCTCAACCATCCCGAGGCCGTGGCCCTGCTCAGCTCCTTCGTGCTGGAGGGGGCCAGGGACGGCCGGTCGGTGGCCGACCTGATGGAGGCCGGGCGATCCGTGCTTACCCGAGCCGACGTGATGGAGGGGGTCCCCGAGCTCGTCGATGCGGTGGCGGTGGAGGCCACCTTCCCCGACGGCACCAAGCTGGTCACGCTCCACCAGCCCATCCCGTGATCCCCGGCGAGATCGTCCTCGGGCAGGTATCCATCGAGATCAACCACGGTCGCCCGGTGTCTCGGCTACTCGTTCGAAATTTGGCCGATCGGCCAATCCAGGTCGGCTCGAGCCTGTTGCGAGAACGGCCAACCGGTGTGGCGGGAGGATGAGGGCGCGGGATCGACGGTCCAGGAAGGGCCGGC
>JAVKSQ010000016.1:0-54758 GCA_039583615.1 Acidimicrobiales bacterium | reverse complement strand
GTCGTAGCTGTCGCCGACGGTGCCGATCGAGGGGGCGGCGCCGATGTCCTCGAGGCGTTCGGTGTAGGCGATCGAGGGCGTTACAGGCACCTGGCCTGGGCTTTTATAGTGCGCCCCCTGGGATTTGAACCCAGAACCTGCGGATTAAGAGTCCGTTGCTCTGCCGTTGAGCTAGAGGCGCCGGTGGTGGGGAAAGCTACCGAGTCGAGCTGCCGGTCCGGTGACCGGCCGAGGGTGACCGAGGGGACTTGAACCCCCGACCTCCAGGGCCACAACCTGGCGCTCTAACCAACTGAGCTACGGCCACCATGGGCTCAAGCATGACACACTAGGAATCGGGCCTGTAACGGGTCATCGCACCGCCCCTGTAGCTCAGCTGGACAGAGCGGCTGCCTTCTAAGCAGCGGGTCCCAGGTTCGAATCCTGGCGGGGGCGCGGCGCAGGAGCGCTTGGCAGTCCGCCCCGGTATAGCCTTGGGTTCCCATTACCGACCACCAAGGAGGGGCATGGCCGACGAGCAGCAGGAGCGGGGTGAGGGCGTCAGTCGCCAGCTAGGTGATGAGAGCGCGCCAAGCGACACCGATCGTGAGGGGCAGGTCGGACCCACAGGGGGGGGCGGTGCCGAGCAGGCGCCCTCCGGGGTAGGAGGCAGCGTGAGCCACAGCGGCGAGGACGTCGAGGAGGAGCAGGGCAAGGAGCGGGGACGGGAAGACACCGGGACCCAAGGACCCACGGATCGTCCCACCGGTACCTCGGGTCCCGACGACATGACGGGTATCTGATCCCGGGGAGCATCACCGGGCGACAAGCTCCTCGTGTCGATGAGCCGGTCCTGGCTCCGCAGGTGTCTCGGGCAAGCCCCTGACGCTTGCGGCGCCTTCCGTACCGGCCGGACGGCCCCAGCGCCGCCCGAACAGCTTCTGTTGTCGCCACCTGGTCCATCGCATCACTGAGGCTCGTGTCACGTGGTGTCCTGGCCTCTAATAGACGAGCGGCAGGGCCAACGGTGACGCGGTGATGTCAGCCGGCTCCTGTCCCAGGCGAGACGATGGCGGCCATGCACAACCAGAGGGCCATGACCATGACCATGAGGCCATGGTCATGGCCCTGGCCGAGGCTCGGGAGGCGGTGGCCCACGGCGATGTCCCGGTCGGGGCGGTGGCGGTGTCCAAGGGAAAGGTGGTGAGCCGGCGCCACAACGAGCGTGAGTTGCGAGGCGACCCAACGGCCCACGCCGAGCTGTTGGCTCTGCGTGACGCGGCCGCCGCCCTCGGCACCTGGCGTCTCACCGGGATCAGCCTGGTGTGCACCCTGGAGCCCTGCCCGATGTGCGCCGGTGCCCTGGTGGCCGCTCGGGTCGGTCGGATCGTCTACGCCGCGGCCGACCCGAAGGGGGGGGCCTGCGGGTCGCTGTACAACCTGTGCGCCGATCCCCGCCTCAACCACCAGGTCGAGGTGGTGCCGGGCGTCATGGCCGAGGCCTCGGCCCTCCTCCTGGAGGGCTTCTTCGCCGGGCGTCGTCACCCCTGAGGCCCAGTCCTACTACCCTCTGCCCCGGAGGGATGCGAGAGCGGCCGAATCGGACGGCTTTCCGGATCGGACGGTCACCGGCACGGCGGGCGTCGTAGCGGTAGCCCCTTCCGTGCTCGTCGACCAGGTACCGCGGCGGGGTGGGTGTCGGCCTCGAGAGGAGCGGAAAGCTGCCAGAGGGCCTCATGTTGACCGCTTTCGGCGTCGGCGCATTGAGCTTCATCATGGCCATGCACGCGCAACCTGTCGTTCACGGCCGGCCTACGGGCTGACCTGCAGCCGTTCCAACGCTTTGAGGTAACCCTCGCTGTAGGTAGGGAACTGCGCGACTTGGTCGAGCAGCACGTCGATGGGGATTCGCGCTCTGATGGCGAGCGCGGCCTGGTGGATCCATTCCCCAGCGAGAGGAGCGACGGCCCAAGCGCCAACGAGGACGCGTCGACGGCGGTCGGCGACCAGACCGAGGTGCTGTCCGGCGGGGTCGCTCTGGTAGGTCCACGGCCTGGCCAGGCTCTCGGCGAGATCGATCTCGGCGGTGGCGACCTCGATGCCCCGGCCTCGGGCCTGCCCGGCGGTGATACCGACCGCGGCAATCTCGGGGTCGGCGAAGATCACCCGAGGGATGCCGTCGTAGCTGGCGGTCCGGTCATGGCCGAGGATGTTGTCGGCGACGACCCGTCCCTGGTACATGGCCACATGGGTGAACAGGGCGATCCCGGTGACATCCCCGAGCGCCCACACTCCGTCAGCGGCCCGGCAGTGCTCGTCCACCTTCACGGCGCCGTGCTCGTCGAGCCGCACCCCGGCCCGCTCCAGGCCAAGCCCGTCGGTGCGGGGTCGCCGGCCGGCGCCGAGGATCACCACGTCGGTTTCGATGTCGGTGCCGTCGTCGAGGGTCGCCACCGTGGCGTCGCCGATGCGCCGCACGCCGGTGACGGTACGTCCGGTGTGGACGGTGATCCCGTCCGCTTCGAGGGCGGTACGGGCTAGCTCACCGACTCGGCGGTCTTCCCGGTCGATGAGCGTCTCGGCGCGCTGCACGATGGTCGTGCGAGCGCCCATGCGGGCGTAGAACTGGCCGAGCTCCACGCCGACCGCACTCCCGCCGATGAGCAGCACCCGGCGCGGGATGTCGGCGACGGTGGTGGCTTCCCGGTTGGTCCATACCGTGATCTCGTCGAGCCCCTCGACCGGGGGTCGGACCGGCTCGGATCCGGTGGCGATGACGACGTGGTCGGCTTCGAGGATCTGCTGGTCGACGGCGACCTGGCCCGGGCCGCCGAGGCGTGCGGTGCCTTTGATCACGGTGGCGCCTGAGTTCTGGTAGCCGCGGCCCTGCTCGGTGTCGTCGAGGTGGCGCACCATGTGGTCGCGGTAGTCCCGCAGCCCGGACCAGTCCAGCTCTGGAGTGGCGACCCCGGCCACGCGGGCGGCCTCGGCGGGGGCTTCCGGGCCGCGCAGCAGCGTCTTGGAGGGGATGCAGGCCCAGTAGGCGCACTCGCCGCCGATCAGCTCTCTTTCGATGACCGCCACCCGTTTTCCGGCGTCGAGCAGGCGGCCGGCGGCGACCTCGCCGCCGGGTCCCATCCCCACGATCACCGCGTCGAATCGATCCATGCCGTCGAGCCTGTCAGGTGTGGCCGCGCGGGCGGCGCAGGATCGTCCAGGCCGCTTCGGTGACCCCGGCGACGGCTAGGCCGAAGGCCAGGTGGGCGGCGAAGGCCCGCACATGGGTGGAGGCCGGGTAGGCCCGGTTGGGGGCCGAGAAACCCAGCGCGGGGGTAAGCCCCTCGTCGGCGATCAGCGACATGGCCGCCCCGGTGGCCAGCCCAGCGCTGATCGGGCCGAGGCAAGTGGTGCGCCGCAGCAGCTGGTAGACCGGCGCCCAGCCGATGGCGAGCCCATAGTGGAAGCCGAGGCCGGCCCGCTCCAGGGCCTTGCCGTCCAGATCGATGGCGAGTAGCCCGGCGGTCTTCTTGGCGGCGATCTGGTACGGCGGTCCGGGCCGGGCCTGCTCCTCGCGGCCCCGGTCGGCTTCGGGTTCCAGCTCGTACAGCTTCATGGAGACCGGTTCCATCACCTTGGTGCCGACCACGCCGGCCAGGGCGGCGACACCGAGATCTTCGGCCAGGACTGTTGCGTTCATGGTTCACCTCGGGCGGGTTGTCGTATGGCTTACTGCTACCCGGGACCTGGTGCGCTGAACCGTCTGAGCGGATAGCATCTGTTTCGACGGATGAAAGGAGACAAGCACTTTGGGTCGGTCGCCGATCGTGGAGCGCCAACCCGTCCCCCTTCCCGATGTGGAGTTGCTGGCTCGGCTCTACCGGGCGCTGGGCGAGGCCAGCCGGCTACGGATCCTGGAGCTGCTCCTCGAAGCCGGTGAGCTGCACCAAGCCGAGATCGTGCGCACACTCGGGATCTCCCAGGCCCGGGCCTCGGAGCACCTGGGCTGCTTGGGTGTTGTGGGTTCGTCGCCTCCCGGGAGGGCGAGGGCCGCCGGATCTACTACCAGGTCGTCGACCCCGCGGTGGGCGAGCTCGTCGACCTGGCCACCGGGTTCTTGGAGCGCAACCAGGCCGGCCTCCTGTTGGCGGATAGATGGCAACGAGAAAGGTGCCTGCTGATGGATACCGTCACCCAGCGGGGTGGCCATGCCCAGCGCCCACAGACATCCCATGACCGCCACCGCGAGCATGGCGAACAGGCCCCGGGCCGCGTCCGGCCGCTCGGTCACCGCCCTGGGGATCAGCGACCACAAACCCAGCGCCCCGAAGCCGGCGATCAGCACCGCCGGCACGAGAGCGGCCAGGATCAGTCGTTGAGGGCCAAGATGCCCGGCTTGAGCGCTCGGGCCTCCTCGACGTATCGGGTGACCTGGGCCAGGAAGCTGTCCTCGCCCACCTTGCTGACTTCGACCACCAGGCTGCCGGCCTGGTTGACCGATCCGCCGATCACCTCGTCTCCGCGCTTTTTGCCGACCGGGATCGGCTCACCGGTGACCATCGCCTCGTTCACCGTCGACCAACCGTCCACCACTTTCCCGTCGACCGGTAGCGCCTCGCCGGGACGGACCCGCACTCGCTCGCCCACCGCCACGTCTTCGATCGGCACCTCGGTCTCGACTCCATCGCGGCTCACCCGGGCGGTCGGCGGCTGCAGGGCCATCAGCTTGGCCATCGCCTGACTGGAGCGGGTGCGCAGGTAGCCGGAGGTGTAGCCGGAGAGCAGGTGGTAGCTGGCGATGAGCAGCGTCGCGCCCAGAAAGTCGGGCACCGAGAAGGTCTGGGTGGCAAAGCCCAGGATGCCACCCGCCAGGCCTCCCAGTGCCCCGAACTCGAGCGGCACATGCTGATTCCCGCCTGGTCGACCAGAGCGAAATCACGCACCCTCGGCATGGCTGCTCCCTTCGTTGTGTCAGGCACGGGGTTGTGACTGGTTGACTTGGTCGGCGAGCTGGGTGAGCGCGGTGAGCGTGAGCTCGGGCGCGGTGAAGTAAGGCGGGTACGGGGCACCGGACCGGTTTATCCAGGCGGTGTGCATGCCGGCGCGGGCGGCGCCGTCGATGTCCCAGGGGTGTACGGCTACGAGCAGCATCTGATTGAGCGGTACGCCGCAGACCTCAGCGGCGTGACGGTAGGAGCCGGGGGCGGGTTTCCACACGCCGGCGGAGTCAACCGAGATTAGCTGTTCGAACTCGGAGCGGACGCCGGCCTTGGTGAGTAGCCGCTCGGCCACATCGGTGGATCCGTTGGTCAGGGTCACCAGTCGCAACCCGGCCGCCCGAAGGGCTCGTACCCCGTCGGCTACGTCTGGGTGGATGTCGAGCTCGGCGAAGCCGTCCAGCACGTGGCGGGCCGCCGAGTCCATATCCCGATCGAGAGGAAGTCCGGCCAGGACGGCTCGCAGCACGCCGTCGGCGATGTCGGCGAAGCGTGCGAAGCCGTCGGCGGCCGTGAGGGCGAAGCCGTCGCGCAGGAGTGAGGCGAACCACACCTTGGCGATCAGTTCCGGGACTCCGAGGTCGGCGAATCGCTGGCTCACCGGGGCGAGATCGGAAAGCGTCTCGTTGACGTCGAAGACGACGACCTGCGTTCCGCTCATGCGTGAACGGGAGTTGCTGCGAGCACACTGAACGCCCCCCTGAGCGCGGGCGGCATGGCGAGGAGACTGAGCGCGGAGGCGATGAGGCAGTATCCGCAGAAGCGGCGATGTCTGGTCGCTTGTTCGACGGTGAGAGCGGCCCCGGCGGCGGCGTTGGCCAGAACTTTCGCCGTGAACAGCAGGGTCAGCGCTGGTCGGCGCTCGGAGCGCCTGGCGTCGCCCATGGCAGCCAGCGCGAGGGTGGCGGCGTAGCTGGCGATGCCGAGAGCCGCGTCAGCGGTACCGAAGGTGACGTACGCCTCGCCCGACGCGTCCACCCGGTCGGCGTCGAACAGCCGGATCAGGGGTTCAGGCAGGTGGCCGATGATGCCGGTTTGCAAATGAGCGATCTCTTTGTTGTTGCCCCATTTCCACGCTGGGCTGGACGCCCCGGTGACGGGTAGCACGATCTGCTCCACCCCACACGACGCCGAGATATGGGCGGCTGCCGCTGGGGCGCCATGGAGGCCCGGGAGGTCGAGCAGGTCGCGCACGGTTCCCCAGCTGGGGCCGTAGGCCGAGTGGGCGAAGTTGTTGAACCGCTTCTTGACCTTGTCGTCTGTCGGTTGGACTCCCAGAACCTTGCCCGCGGCGGCCGCCGGGGTCTCACTGGGCTCCCGGCCTCGGGCTTTGGCCTCCAAGGTCGAGGAAACGGTCATCGCCGCGGTGCCGGCCAGGCCCGCCAAGGCGCCGACGCCTGCGGCACTGGCCAGATCGCTGAGGCTGTCTGCCAAGCTCATCGGCGCCTCCTTTCCGTCGGTAGCGGTGTCGTTGTGGTCCTACCCGGCTGGCGCCGTTGGTACGGAAACCCGCTGAGACCGGCGCCGCCTTCCAATCCCTCCCCGTGAGGGAAGCCGGCGGCGGGCTCGGCGGGTTCCGAACAGCAACAGGGAGGTCTGTGATAGCCGAGCAAGCGAGCGTGATCGTGGTCGGAATGGTGATTGTGTCTGGCTTGATGGGCGTCGTGCCGCTGGGATCGAGGGTGAGCACGTAGCCGTCCTCCTGGAAGGTGACCCGCGCCTTCTCCGCCCACTCGCGGGCCTGCTGCCCGTAGGCGGTGAGCGCATTCAATGCCCGATCGTCGAGCGAAACCCGCCGCACCCGGCCGGTCTTGGTGGGCGCGACGACCAGTTGCTGCTTGTCGAGGCCGTGCTGGATCGAGCGAGCGATGGTGAGCTGCCCCCTCGCCTCGTCGATGTCCGACCACCGCAAGCCGCACAGCTCGCCCCGGCGGGCACCGGTCCTCCCGCCAGCAGCACCGCCATGGCTGTGAGCGGTTCGCGTTCCTCCAGGTCAAGCACGATCGCCTGCCAGGTACCGGGGTCTACGTCGCGGAGGTCGCTCCCCCGATGCGGGAGGACGGGCCAGGTCGGTCACGCAACGGGTGATCAGACTCCAGCGCTGTGCCTGGTTGAGCGCGGTGGCGAGGATGCGGTGGCAGTGGCGTACCGTCTGCGGCGCCGCGCCCTCTTCAAGCCACCTGGCATAGGTGCGTTCCAGCTCCTGGGCCGTCAGCTTGGACACCTTTACCGGCCCAAGCGCGGCCTTCCAGCGGCGAACCTTGTCCCTGTACCCACGGACTGTCGTGGGCGACCTGAGGGGCTCCACGAAGGCCAGCCAGGAGTCGAGGAAATCGCTCAGCGTCTGATCGGCTCCCATTGGGACCTGGCCGGCTTCGACGTCGCTGACGAACCGAGCAAGCTCGCGATCGGCGACACGGACACCACCCCGGACCGTGCGGCTCAGTTGGCGCGGATCGCCGGTCGCCGGGTTGTAACCGGCCACCACGCGAAGCCGCCGCACACCTGCCCGGATCTCTGTCTTCGTGCCTCGAGCCACGGCTACGCTCTCCTTCGGGACCGCCGCGACCGGTCTCCTTCAGGATCCTGGACCAGAAGCTAGGCCTGAGGACAGGCCGGAGCCACTAAAATAGGCTCTGACCAGCTAGGGAGGGATGCGAGAGCGGCCGAATCGGACGGTCTCGAAAACCGTTGTGGCCCATGGTCACCGTGGGTTCGAATCCCACTCCCTCCGCTGGCTCGCCAGGGCAGGTGAGCCGGGCAGGCACGGGGCGCCGGCTACCGTCGGGCCATGCGCACCGCCCGCCTCGGATCGCTCGTCGTCTCGTGCCTGGGTCTGGGCTGCATGGGGATGTCCCAGTCCTACGGGCCTCCCGAGGCACGAGACGATGACGAGTCGATCGCCACCATCCACCTCGCTCTCGATCGTGGCTGCACCTTGCTGGACACGGCCGACATCTACGGGCAGGGCGCCAACGAGGTCCTGGTCGGCCGGGCCCTGGCCGACCGCCGTGACCAGGCCGTCCTGGCCACCAAGTTCGGGCTGCTGCCCGGCTGGGGTGCCAGCCAGGGTTCCCCGGCTCGAATCGACGGCAGCCCTGGCCACGCCCGCCAGGCCATCGACGCGTCCCTTGGCCGCCTGGGCACCGATCATGTCGACCTCTGGTACCTGCACCGGCTGGACAGGCAGGTGCCGATCGAAGAGACGGTGGGGGCCATGGCCGAGGCAGTGGCGGCCGGCAAGGTCGGCCACCTCGGCCTGTCGGAGGTCTCCGCCGCCACCCTCCGGCGGGCTCACGCCGTCCACCCCATCGCCGCCGTGCAGAGCGAATGGTCCCTTTGGACCCGTGATCCCGAGGAATCGGTGCTGCCAGCCTGCCGGACGCTCGGCGTCGGCCTGGTGGCGTTCAGCCCGCTGGGACGCGGTTTCCTGTCGGGCGTCCTGCGCAGCCCGGACGACTTCCCGGCGGGCGACATGCGCCGCCGGCTGCCCCGTTTCCAGGCTGAGAACTTCCAGCGCAACCTCGACCTGGTGGTCAAGATCCGGGAGCTGGCGGCGGCCAAGGACTGCACGCCCGCCCAGCTGGCACTGGCCTGGCTGCTGGCCCAGGGCACAGACGTGGCTCCCATCCCGGGGACCAAGCACCGATCGCGGCTGGAGGAGAACCTCGGTGCAGTCGCCGTCGAGCTCACGGCCGAGGAGCTGGCTGAGATCGACGCCACCTTCCCATCCGAGCTGGCCGCCGGCGATCGCTACGCCGACATGAGCCACATCGACCGCTAGCGGGGGTGGCGCGCGGCGCCGGGGAGTGCGCTTCGCCCACCTCCGTCGGAGGTCAGCCGGTGTTGCGCAGTCCGGTGGCGATCCCGCTGACGGTGAGCATCAGGGCCCGGTGCAGGTCCGGATCATGCCCCGGGTCGGCGCGGGAGCGGGCCAGCAGGGCGACCTGCAGGTAGCTGATGGGGTCGAGGTAGGCGTCGCGGACCTCGAGGGTTCGCCGTAGGGTGGGATAACGGGCGAGCAGGCGTTGCTCGCCGACCACCTCGAGCACCCGCGAGACGGTCCGGCCGTACTCGTCCTGGATGACGTCGAAGATGCGATGCAGCGACGGGTCGACCAGGCGGTCGACGTAGAGGCGGGCGATGGCCAAGTCGGTCTTGAAGAGGACCATCTCTACGTTGGAGAGGAACGAGCGGAAGAAGTCCCAGTTGAGGTACATCTCCCGCAGGTCGGCCGACCGTCCCTCGGCCCGTGCCCGCTCCAGGCCGGTCCCTACCCCGAACCACCCGGGGACGATCTGGCGGGACTGGGTCCAGCCGAAGACCCAGGGAATGGCCCGCAGGTCGTCGAGGGTGGCGTTGGAGGAGTGCCCCGGCCGCCGGGCTGGGCGCGACCCGATGTTGAGGCCGGCCAGCTCGTCGACCGGGGTCGACGACAGGAAATAGGCCACCAGTCCCGGATCCTCGACCAGGGCCCGGTAGCCAGCCAGGGCGGCATCCGACACGCAGTCCATCACCTGGTCCCAACGGGCCAGCACCTCGGCCGGCTGACGCGACTCCCGGTGCAGCAGCGAGGCCTCGAGCACGGCGGCGAGCGTGATCTCCAGGTTGCGGCGAGCGAGCACCGGCAGGCCGTACTTGTCCGAGATCACCTCACCCTGCTCGGTGATCTTGATGGAGCCGTCGAGGGCGCCGTACGGCTGGGCCATGATGGCCTCGCCGGTCGGGCCGCCGCCCCGGCCAACCGTCCCCCCCCGCCCGTGGAACAGGCGCAGGCGGACGCCGTGGGCCCGGGCGCAGTCGCGAAGGGCTCTCTGGGCCCGGTGGATCGCCCACAGCGACGTGGTGATGCCACCGTCCTTGTTGGAGTCCGAGTAGCCGAGCATCACCTCCTGGACGTCCCCCCGCAAGGCCACCACCTGGCGGTAGGAGGGCTCGGCCAGCAGCTCGTCGAGGATCTCTCCTGCCCTCCTCAGCTCCTCGATGGTCTCCAGCAGGGGGACGAAGTCAATGTCTGCGATCCCGGCCTGGAGGTCCACCAGCCCGGCCTCCCGGGCCAGCACCACGGCCGACAGCACGTCGTCGGCGCCCTTGGTCATCGACACGATGTAGCTCTCGATGGCATCGGGATGGCGGTCGATGGCCGTGCGCATCATGGTGAAGACGGCCATGGTGTCGCCCGGCGGGCCTGGCAGCTTGGTGGTGCGCACGGTGAGCGGGCGCCCGCCGGCCAGCTCGGCCGACAGCGCCCGCACCCGCTCTGGGCGGCCGAGCGCCAGGTAGCCGCGGTCCAGGGCGTCGACGCGGTCGAAGATGGCGCCCAGGGCCTGGTGCTGGCGCTCGGCGTGCTCGCGGACGTCCATGGTGGCCAGGGACAACCCACAGACCGAGGTGGCCCGGATGAAGCGATCGAGCAGGCCCTGGGCGGCGTTCTCGCCCTTGTGCGCCAGGAGGGAGGAGCGCATCACCTCCAGGTCATCGAGCAGCTCGTCCGTCGACGAGTAGGAGACCAGTGACGGGGAGCCTCCGGCCAGGCGACGCCTGGTGTTGGACAGGCGCTGGCGGATGTAGGAGCACTTGAGCCGGTAGGGCTCCTCGGCGTTGAGGCGGCCGTAGCGTTCGTGGACCTCCGGCATGAGCTCCCGGTCCGACGCCAGGCTATCCTCCAGGGCGGAGGAGATGGCCACCACCCGGGTCGACGAGCTGAGCTCGGACACCAGGCGCTCGGCGCCGGAGAGGAGGTTGGCGAGGGCATGGTCATGCTGGAGCAGCAGCACCTCCAAGGTGACCTCCGGGGTGACGCGGGGGTTGCCGTCCCGGTCTCCGCCCGCCCAGGTCCCGAAGCGTACGGGGCGGGCCCGAGGCGAGAGGTCCACGCCGAGGCGGGCCAGCTGCCTCACCAGGTTCTCGAGCAATTCGGGGAGCACCTCGTTGAACATCTGGTCCAGGTAGTGCACCGCCGAGGCGGCCTCGTCCAGGGGTTCAGGCCGATTGCGACGAAGCTCGTCGGTCTGCCAGAGCAGCTCGATGACCTCGGCCAGGCGCCTGTCCACCTGGGCGCGGTCGTCCTCGGTCGAGCGCGGGTCCGAGCGCTGTTCGAGCAGCTCGGCGACCTGGCGCCGCTTGGTCAGGACCGACCGGCGGGCCGACTCGGTCGGGTGGGCGGTGAACACCGGACGCAGCTCGAGGCGGTCGATCACCGCCTCGATGTCCTCCCGGGGGAGATCGGCCGCCTGCATGGCGTCCACCGTCGCCTCCAACCAGCCGCTGTCCGGGCCCGAGCTCGACAGCTCGTCGGCCCGGTGGAGCTGCTCGGCGATGTTGGCCAGGTGGAAATAGGCGGAGAAGGCCCTTACCAATGACATGGCGGTCGGCAGTTCGACATCCGAGAGGAGGACCTCCACCTCCGCCTCGTCACTTCTCAAGTCTCCCGAGTCCGGAGTGCGGGCCCGCTTGGTGAGGGCCCGCACCTGCTCGACCAGGTCGAACAGCTCCCTACCCTCCTGGCGGATCAGCGACTGGCCCAGGAGGTCTCCCAGCCGGCGGATGTCGGCCCGCAGCTCTTGGTCCCTGTGGGCAGGGACGCTGTGCGCAGTGTCCTTCGAGGAGGCAGCGTCAGGCGACATCCCGGCCAGGATAGGTGTGCGCCAGACACAGGGTTGCGGGGAAGGTGATGACTGCCCGGCGGCGCCTCCCGCCTACCGATCCACTGGGCGACGCCGTGCGACCACGCCAGGACCATGAGATGAGCGATCTCAGTCAGCTGCCCGCCGATCTGCCCGTCCCCGCCGACGACGGCGCCGCCGACCACCTCGTGGGGCGAGCGGTCCCGCATCTGATCGTCCCGTCCACCTCGGGAGAGGAGGTGGTGCTCGACCAGCTCGGGCCGGGTTGGGTGGTCATCTACCTGTACCCGCTGACGGGTCGACCCGATGTCGAGCTCCCCGAGGGCTGGGACGCGATCCCCGGTGCACGGGGCTGCACCAGCGAGGCGTGCGACTTCCGCGACCACTACGGCGAGCTGCTGGCGGCGGGGGCGGCCGCGGTGTTCGGCCTGTCCAGCCAACACAGCGACTACCAGGCAGAGCTCGTCGAACGACTCCGCCTGCCCTTTCCCGTCCTGTCCGACACCGGCCTCGCTCTCGCCGACCAGCTCGGCCTGCCAACCTTCGAAGCCGACGGCATGCGGCTGTTCAAGCGGCTCACCTTGGTGATTGCAGCGGGAGCCGTCGAGCACGTCTTCTACCCGGTCTTCCCGCCTGATGAGCATGTTCAACAGGTGCTGACCTGGCTTTGCTCGCACCCAAGCGCCTCGCCCTGACGGCGCCGGTCATCAGCTGGGGCGGCTCTGCCGGTGCCGACCTGGCCTGCCCTTGCGCTGAGCGATCTTCACAGGGTCGGCCATGCCCTAGAACGGCGCTGACCTTCGCTTTTACCGGTGGCGCAGGAGGGGCGGAGCGCTGACGCGGTTGGCCCGAGGGCAGGGCCACGGGCGCCCGCGGGCCGTGGCGTCCTACAGGTAAGCGTGGTAGCTGGCGAGGATGGTCGGATCGCCGCCAGTGGGGGGCGAGATGAACTTCTCGTCCAGGTGGACCATGGTCCCGTACCGCGGGCAGGCGCGGAGCGTGTGTTCGCTGAACTGGTAGGTGCTCTTGTCGACTTTGTACAGCCCTGAGCACTGCTTGCCCTTGATGGGCGGCTGGCCGGCGTTGATCACGCTGGTGGTGCAGAAGCCGTCGGCGGTGTAGGCGGGGAGGGTGTCGGCGGCACTCGCCGAACCGGCCTGGCTGATAATGATCGCGCCTGAGCCCAAGCTCCCGAAGGCGGCGACGGCGCCACCCACTAGCAAGTTGCGTGCCTTCTTCCTGAGTTACATCCCATGCTCCTCTCTTGGTTAGCAAACGCACGTAGTGTGCGGCGGGCCCGCCCGCTAGAGCAGCCCACCAGCCGGCGAGGTCTCGCCGACACGGCCCGGACACCTTCGGGGAGGAGGCGAGGATCCGAACCTGGGGGCCAGGTTACGCGCCGCTTGGGCGGGCTGTCGAATGATCTGCGACGCTGGGAGGTCACCGCGCCGGGCAGCATCCGTTGCGGCGACCCCCGAGCCGAGCGAAAGGCAACCTCCCCGCCGCGGTCGCCTGGTATGCCCAGAGCGGTCGGATCCGTCCCGCCGCCGACCGGCAGAGGGCCGTCGCAGCCATGGTTCGGCGTGGGCGGCTGACACCGCCGCCGGCCGATACACCCTGGTGCTCGCTTAGGGCCGCGACACCGTCGACGCTCTCAACACCGCCGCCCACCCACCTCCTCCTCTCGCAGGGCCGCCAGGCTCCCCTCAACCAGTTGAGCGGCTGCGTAGTGCGAAGCGTTGCACCGGGGCTCAGCCCATGTGGGGGTAGCGATAGTCCGTGGGGGGCACGAAGGTCTCCTTGATGGCCCGGGTGGACGTCCAGCGGAGAAGGTTCTGCAGGCTGCCGGCCTTGTCGTTGGTTCCCGACAGCCGGCTCCCCCCGAAGGGCTGTTGGCCCACCACGGCCCCGGTGGGCTTGTCGTTGATGTAGAAGTTCCCGGCAGCGAAACGGAGCCGCTCACAGGCCCAGGCGATGGCGCGGCGGTCCTGGGCCACGATGGATCCGGTGAGCCCGTAGGGAGCGATGGACTCCATCTGGCCCACCACCTCCTCGAAGTGGTCGTCCTCGTACACGTACACCGCCAGGATGGGTCCGAAGTACTCGGTACGGAACACGTCGTCCTCGGGGTCGGTGCACTCGAGGACCGTGGGGCGCACGAAGTACCCGATGGCGTCGTCGTAGGTGCCGCCGGCGATGACCGTGATCGAGGGGACGGTCCGGGCCCGGTGGATGGCCGCCTTGTTCTTGGCGAAGGCCCGGTCGTCGATGAGGGCGCCCATGAAGTTGGACAGGTCAGCCACGTGCCCGATCGGGAGCGATTGGGTCTCCTCCACCAGGTCGGTACGGATCCTGGCCCACACGCTTCTCGGAATGTAGGCCCGGGAGGCGGCTGAGCATTTCTGGCCTTGGTACTCGAAGGCGCCGCGCACCAAGGCCGTGCGCAGCACGGCGGGGTCGGCCGAGGGGTGGGCCACCACGAAGTCCTTGCTCCCGGTCTCCCCCACTAGGCGGGGGTACGACTTGTAGTCGCCGATGTTCTCCCCCACCGTGCGCCACAAGCGCTCGAAGGTGGCGGTGGACCCGGTGAAGTGGATCCCGGCAAGGTCGGGGTGGGACAGCACCACCTCGCTCACGGCCATGCCGTTGCCAGGGAGCAGGTTCATGACCCCAGGGGGCAGCCCGGCGGCTTCCAGGAGGCGCAGGGTCTGGTAAGCGGCCAGGGTCTGGGTGGTGGCGGGCTTCCAGATGACCACGTTGCCCATGAGGGCGGGGGCGCTCGGGAGGTTCCCGGCGATGGCTGTGAAGTTGAAGGGAGTGACGGCGTAGACGAAGCCCTCCAGGGGCCGGTGGTCGATCCGGTTCCACACTCCCGGAGCGTGGTGGAGGGGCTGGTCGCCAAGGATCTGGCGGGCGGCGTGGACGTTGTGGCGCCAGAAGTCGATGAGCTCGCAGGCGGCGTCGATCTCCGCCTGGCCGACGGTCTTCGACTGGCCGAGCATGGTGGCGGCGTTGAGGGTCTCCCGCCAGGGGCCCGAGGCCAGCTCGGCGGCCTTCAAGAAGACGGCGGCCCGGTCGTCGAAGGACAGCTCCCGCCAGGGCCGGGCGGCCTCTCGAGCGGCCTCGACAGCGGCTCGGGCGTCGGCGGTGGTGGCGTCGTGGATGACGCCCAGCACGTGGGCGTGGTGGTGGGGCTCGACGACGGGGACCTCGACCCCGCCCCCGGGGCGCTGCTCGCCGCCGATGGTGGCGCTGAGCTCCACCTGGTGGGCCTCGATGGCCTTCAGGTGCTGCTCCAGGCGGGCCCGCTCGGGGCTGCCGGGGGCGTAGGACTGGACCGGCTCGTTGGTGGGCGGGGGGACTTGCGTGACGGCGTCCATGAGGACATTGTGCTATCGGTGACCCAGGATGGTCCACGCTGGCGACCCCGGGATCGCCTGGGCGGCCGAGTCGACCTCCTCGGTCACCAGAGCTTGTTCCAACTGATCAAATCTTCGTGCATTCGGGGACCGGGCCCCTGGGGCTGGAGGTGGCCAGGCTGCTGGTGGGGCCAGGCTGGCCGGCCAGTCCGATTACTGCGGGACGGTCCCGGGGACCCTCTGCTCTGGTGCGCGGGAAATGAGGGTGGGCGCTGCAGGACTCGAACCTGCGACCTCAGCCGTGTGAAGGCTGCGCTCTACCAACTGAGCCAAGCGCCCGTAAGTGTTGCCCAACTGATCCGGCCGTGGCCGACCTTGTTGGTTCCTTCACCGGGAGGCTACAACCTGAGCCCCAGGCGGGGAGCTCGATGGCGTAGGCACGGAGATCGCGCCGGTGGCACTCCTGGCCGCCGGAGACGGCAACGCCTAGCCTTGGCCGGCGGGCTATCCCAGCTCATCTGCTCTCACAGAAGGGCGCAAGCGGTATGGGCGTGCACAACGGCGAGGAGCGAGGACTCGCCCGATGAGGGGCATCCTGCGGCCCTGCCGTCACCGCCTGGGCCCAGAGCTGCACGCCCGCTGCCTCGCCCACCTCTGCGGGCTGTGCCTGGCCCTGCGCGATACCGCCGGCCAGCCGGCCAGAGTGCTGACCGGGTACGACGTGGCCTTGGTGCCGATCCTGACCGAGGCCCAGACCGGCCGGCTGGCCACCAGCACCGCGGGGGCGTGCCCGCTGCGGGGGTTCCGGGCTGCCGAGGTGGTGGACCGGCGGACCTCGGCCATGCAGGCCGGGACGGCGGTGGCCCTCCTGGTCGGGGGCGCCGCCCTCACCGACAAGGTTGCCGACGGCGACTGGCCGGCGTGGACCCGGCCCATTGCCTCCCGCTCGGCTCACCGCATCAACCGGGCGGGCACCTCGGCGGCCGATGCCTGCGGGCTGGATGCCACCAAGCTGTCGGCGGCACCCGACCGGGCCAGGGTGCTCGAGGCACGTGCCGGTGCGAGCCTCGAGGAGCTGCTGGAGCCGGCGGGGACGGCGGTGGCGGCCATGTTCGCTCATACCGCGGTGGCGGCCGGCGTCCCGGCCAACATGGCAGCCCTGGGCCGGATGGGTGACGCCTTTGGCCGCTTGGTCAACCTGGTCGATGCCACCGAGGACCGGGAGGCGGACCGCCGTCACGGCCGCTTCAATCCCCTGGAGGCAACCCTGACCGGCCACTGCCAGGCCGGCGAGCTGGCCCGCTCGTTGCACGCCGCCATCCTCGCCTCCCTGGCCCAGATGGACCTTGTCGACGGAGCCCTCGCTCAGGCCTTGCTGGGTCCGACGCTGGCTGCCTGCATACGACGGGCGTGGGGGGCTGGCCACCCCGCCAACCCGCCGGCCACCCGCAGCGGTGGCGGGCTGGCCATCAGCCTGGCGGCGGCGATGGTCACTCAGGCGGCGATGGTTGCCCGGAGCGCGATGTGGGGGAGGGGCCGCCGAAGCGGCTGCGGGCGCCCCGGCCCCTACGGCCCCTATGGTGAGGATCCCTACTACTACGGCCGGCCGGGCTACGGGCCAGGGTGGGGCTACGGGCGGCGAGGGGGCTGCGGGGGCCCGAGCTGCGGCGAGGTGCTGGCCTGTGACCTTTGTGCCAACTGCGCCTGCAACGAATGCTGCGGGCAGGACGTCTGCTGCTGCTGCGTCTGAGGCTTGCGACCCTGGCGGAAGCGCGGTCTGCCCCGGCCGGCTCAGTGCACCCCCTGGTGGACCCAGGCCTGGATCCCGGTGGCCACCAGCTGCACGGCGATGGCGGCCAGCAGGAAGCCGATCAGCCGAGACGCCAGGTGGATGGCGTTCTCGTTGAGCACCCGGGTGACGACCACCGAGAAGCGCAGCGTCAGGTACACCACCACCAGGGCGGCCACCAGAGCCAGGATCACCGAGGCCACCTCCCCGGCCCCATGCGCCCTGCCGGTGTAGACCATGGTGGCGGCGATGGCCCCCGGCCCGCCCAGCAGGGGGGTGCCCAGGGGGACCAGCGCCGGGTTGCGGCCCGGGGCCGCAGAGGCGGGCACCGGCCCTCCTCGATCCTCCAGCGGGCTGAGCAGCTGGAGGGCCACCAGTACCAGCAGCAGGCCGCCCGCCACCTGGATGGCCTGGACGGAGATGCCGAGCAGGTCGAGGACCTGGCGGCCGAAGAAGGCGAAGACCAGGATCACCGCCGTGGCCACCACGGTGGCCTGCCAGGCGGCCCGGCGCCTCTCCATCTCCCCCAGTGGTGAGGTCAGGGCCACGAACACCGGGATGTTGCCCAGCGGGTCGAGTATCACCAGGATGGTGACGAACGCGTCGACGAAGATGCCGCCCTGCAGTGGAACGTGCACGGCCCCGGTCACGTCCACCGCGGCAGAGTACCGGCCGGCCCTTCTCCGCAGGGACAGCCGAGCGGCCCCGCCGCGGCCGGGCCGTAAGGTTGGGTCATGGACAACCGGTACGAGCTCTTCATCGGCGGTGAGTGGGTGCCCTCCACCGGCACGGGGTCGATCGACGTGGTCAACCCCACCACCGAGGAGGTGATGGGAAGTGTCCCCGAGGGGACGCCCGAGGACGTGGACAGGGCGGTGGAGGCGGCACGGGCCGCCTTCCCGGGCTGGTCTCAGACGGCCCCCGAGGAGCGCTCCAAGTACCTCTACCGGATCCAGGACGGCCTGCAGGCCCGGATGGCCGAGATCGGCAGCACCATCGCCGCCGAGGTGGGGATGCCCATCAACCTGTCCACCATGATCCAGGCCGGCCTGCCGACCGTCAGCTTCGGTACCATGGCCCAGCTGGCCGGGGAGCTGCCCTTCGAGGAGCAGATAGGCAACTCCCTGGTGGTGCGCGAGCCGGTGGGGGTGGTGGGCGCCATCACCCCTTGGAACTATCCCCTCCACCAGATCGCGGCCAAGGTGGCCCCGGCGCTGGCCGCCGGCTGCACGGTCGTCCTCAAGCCCAGCGAGGTGGCCCCGCTCAACTCCTTCTACCTGGCCGAGGTGGTCGAGGAGGTGGGCCTGCCGGCCGGGGTGCTCAACCTGGTGACCGGGTTCGGCCCGGTGGTGGGCGAGGCCATCGCCGCCCATCCAGCGGTGGACATGGTCTCGTTCACCGGCTCCACCCGGGCCGGGCGGCGGGTGTCCGAGCTGGCTGCCCGCACGGTCAAGCGGGTGACCCTGGAGCTGGGCGGCAAGTCCCCCAACGTCATCCTCGACGACGCCAACCTCGACAAGGCGGTGGCCACCGGAGTGGGCGCCTGCTTCCTCAACTCCGGCCAGACGTGCTCGGCCCTCACCCGCATGATCGTCCCTCGCTCCCGCCTGGCGGAGGTGGAGGAGATCGCCACCCGCAGCGCCGAGGAGTACACCACCGGCGATCCCTTCGCCGACGGCACCCGCCTCGGGCCGCTGGTGTCGGACAGCCAGCGCCAGCGGGTGCGTGGCTACATCGCCAGCGGGCTGGTCGAGGGGGCCAAGCTGCTCACGGGAGGGGAGGAGGCGCCAGAGGGCCAGGAGACGGGCTACTTCCTGCGCCCCACCGTCTTCTCCGAGGTGCGCCCGCACATGGCCATCGCCCAGGAGGAGATATTCGGCCCGGTCCTGTCGATCATGCCCTACGACGACGAGGAGGAGGCGGTCGACATCGCCAACGACACCGTCTACGGCCTGGCCGGGGCGGTGTGGTCAGGCGACCCGGAGCGAGCCAAGTCGGTGGCCCGGCGCCTGCGCACCGGCCAGGTCGACGTCAACGGCGGCGCCTTCAACCCGCTGGCTCCGTTCGGCGGCTACAAGCAGTCCGGCCACGGCCGCGAGCTCGGCCGCTACGGCCTGGAGGAGTACCTGGAGGTCAAGTCCCTCCAGCTCTAGGAGGTCCAGCTGTGGGAGACATGGCTCAGGCGGCCTGGAAGGTGAGGTTGTAGGGCAGGGCAGCTGTCTCCGGCACGACCACCGGCTTGCCGTCCACCTGCACCGTCACGTTGGCGGCGTTGCCCACCCGCACCTCGGCCGGCCCGGGCACCTTGAGCGATCGAGTAGCGGCGCCCGGCAGCGTCTCTTCGAGCATGACAGTGCCGTCGGCCAGGGTGACCCGGAGCCAGCACGGTCCGGTGGTGGAGAACGAGAGGGTGTAAGGGCCACTCGTCGGGCTGTTGTAGGTGGCGCCGTTGGCATCGCTGGACAGTGCCGTCAGCTGGTTGGACGGGGTGGTCGTCCTCGGCACTGCCCGGGTGGTCAGGGTGCTCGACCGCCCGGCGCCCCCCCCCGTGGCCTGGTTCTGACGGCCCGAGGGGCTGTGGCTCGACCCGCCCACCGCCAGGCTGACCACCGTCACGGTGAGGACGACGAGCACGATCAGGCCTACTCCGGCGCCCGCCAGGCGGGCGAACCGGGCGACCCCCCGCCCGCTTCCCCGCCGCCCGGGCTCGACCGAGGCCGGCCGCATCCAGCTCACCGGCCGGTTCTTCCCGGCTGCCGACCTGATGGCAGTCAGCGGCGCGCCGGGAGGCGCCGGTCCGGTGGGGGGTGGTGCAATGGGCGCGGCGCGCTGGCCGGTGCTCTCTGGCGGCTGTCCCATCCATCCCCGCCCGGTGGCGGAGCTGCTGGGACGCCCGGTCATGCGGGCCAGGGTGTCCATGGCGTGCTCGTAGTCGTTGGCCGCCCGGCGCCTCGACGCTCCTCCCCAGGCCACGGCGCCCACGATGGCGACGAGGATCGCCCCAGCCAGGACGACCAGGACCAGCGTCACGGCCGCAGTCTTTCCAGGTCCGAGCTGCTCGCTCCACGACCGGGCCAGCCGCAGCCACCCACGCATTCATCGTAGGCGGCCGAACTGCCTGGTCAACACGCCGAACGGAGGATCTTCGCCTGTCCGGCGCTGGGTTGCCCGTCGCCATCCGCGCCCCGGTGCAGGCTCGTACCAACCCTAGGCCTGAGCCCCAGTCCCAGCGACGATCGGATGAGCCGCATGACCCTGCCCCTGGACAGCAGCCGCCCACCTGGTCCGACCCTGGGCCAGCGCCTGGATCGTCTGCGCTGGAGTCCCCGCCACACCACCATGTTGGTGGCGCTGGGAGCCGGATGGCTGTTCGACTCGCTCGAGGTCAACCTGGTGGGCAGCTTCATCAATCCCCTGGACAAGCACTTCCACGCCTCGGCCGCGGCTGGACAGTTCGTGATCTTCTCCTGGCTGATCGGCATCCTGGTGGGTGCGCTGGTGGGTGGGAGGCTGGCCGACCGCTTTGGTCGGCGGCGTATGTTCGTCGCCACCCTGGTCTGGTACGCCGGGTTCACCGTGCTGACCGGGTTCAGCCCCGCCCTCTGGGTGGTGGTGGGGCTGCGCTTCGTCACCGGCCTGGGGGTGGGCGCCGAGTACTCGATCATCAACGCAGCCATTGCCGAGCTGATGCCGGCCCGCGTGCGCGGCCGGGCCAGCGCGGCAGTGATGAACTTCTGGTCGATCGGAGCCATCCTGGCTGGCCTCCTGGCGTTCCTGCTGCTCAACACGGTGTCCCTGTCCGACGGGGTCTCCTGGCGTTACGGGTTCGCCCTGGGTGGCGTGCTGGCCGTGGTCGTGGTCTTTTTTCGCCGGCGCCTGCCCGAGTCGCCGAGGTGGTTGGCCAGCCAGGGCCGCAACGAGGAGGCCGAGGCCATCGTCGCCCGGCTGGAGGCGGCGGCCGGCGTGGTCGACGAAGAGGGGACCGGCTATCCCGCCGAGCGGGCGGCGCCCAGCTTTGGCCAGGCGCTGGCCGAGCTGGTCCAGCGCTACCCGGGCCGGCTGGCTCTGGGAGCGGCGCTGGACCTGTCTGAGGCATTCGGCTACTACGGGATCTTCGCCTTCTTGCCATTGGTTGTCTTCCCGGCCATCGGCATCGCCAACGCCGAGATCCCGTTCTTCTACATATTCGGGAACGTCGGGGCCCTGGTGGGGGGCTTCGCCATGACGCTGCTGTTCGACAGGCTGGGCCGCGTCCGCACGGTGATCACCTTCTACGCCCTGGCGGCAGTCGGCGTCGGCATCCTGGCGCTCGCCACCGATACGGGGAGCTCGACCCTGGTGCTCGTGGCCTTCATGGTCTCCAGCGGCTTCGCCACCGCCGCCTGGACGTCGGCCTACCCGACCTTCACCGAGCTGTTCCCCACCCACCTGCGAGGGGCCGGCGTAGGTGCATCGGTGGCGGTCGGCCGGATCGGGGCCGCCTTTGGCGTGACCCTGGTGACGACGGTGACCATGCACACCGCCATCACGGTCGGCTACCTGATCGTGGTGGCCTTCTGGCTGGTGGGAGTGGTGGCCATGGCCGCCTACTCGCACCTCGGCGGCGTGGAGGCGGCGCGGCGACCCCTCGAGTCATTGGTGAGGCCTCGGAACCGCCCCGACCCAGCCCTCGCCTGACCCGCTGGCATCAGGCTCACCGGCTGGTCACACCCAGGCGGCGAGGGTGGCCGGGCAGCGGGGCACGGTGGGTGCAGCAGTCGCAGTTCATCCGGGCATCGCCCGCCAGGGCCTCCCGGTAGCGTTCCAGCGCCAGCTGGGCGATGCGGGGGTCGGGGCCCAGCTCTCGGCCGACCGCCACCGTCATGGACGGGTGCTCGGCCGCCCAGCCTCGGGCCTGGTCGGCGATCCGCTCCACCAGCACCCCGCGGAACAAGAAGTAGGGGACCACCGCCACTCTCGTCGCCCCCAGCCGCTGGCAGCGGTCCAGGGCCTCGGGGACCCCCGGCCGGGCCAGGGACACGAAGGCGGGCTCGACCATGATGGGAAGCGAGTCCGAGCCCGACATCAACCGGGCCACCTTGTACAGGTCGGCGTTGGCGTCGGGGTCGGTGGAGCCCCTGCCTACCAGCACCACTGCGTCGTCGGGGCGCGCCGGCCGCCACAGAGCGGCCGCCATCCGGTCCTCGGCCACCGAGAGCACCAACGGGTGGATCCCCAGCGCCCTCGAGTAGGAGAAGCTGACACCCCGATGGCGGGTCCGGGCGGCGGCCAGTGCGGCCGGCCCGTCGTCTTTCATGTGGCCGGCCCCCAGCAGGACGAGCGGCACGGCCACCACCGACGAGACGCCCGCCGCGACCAGGGCGTCGATGGCTCCGGGCAGCTCGGGCCGGGCCAGCTCGACGAAGCCGCACCCCAGCCTCAGCTCCGGCGCCAGCTCGGCCACGTGTTCGGCCAGGCCCCAGTACTGGTCCACGCCCGCCTCGGACTGGCTGCCGTGGCCGATCAGGAGCAGCCCCAGGGGCCCGCTCATCTCCGAGCGCCTCGTCCCGCCAGGCGGGCCAGGGCGTTCACAGCTGCGGCGGCCACCGCCGAGCCTCCCTTTTCGCCCACGTTGGCGATGGCCGGCATTCCGCTGGCCAGCAACGCCCGCTTCGCCTCGGCGGCGCCGACGAAGCCGACCGGGAGCCCCACCACCAGCGCCGGCTGGAAGGCACCGGTCGCCGCCAGGCGCAGCACCTCGACGAGGGCGGTGGGTGCCGAGCCGACCACCACCACCGCTCCCTTCGGGTGGCGCTCGGCGGCCAGAGCAATGGCCTGGGCGGTCCTGGTGGCCCCATCCGCCGGCCGGGGACCGACCTGGTCCAACCAGCACTGGGCACCCAGGCCGGTGAGGCCGTGGCGGGCCATCTCGGTGTCGGCTATCACGGTGGCGCCGCCGGCCAGAGCGGCCACCCCGGCCGCCGCCACCGTCTCGTCCACCACCATGGTGGCGGCATACTCGATGTCGGCGCTGGCGTGGATGACCCTGGCCACCACCGCTTGGCCCAGCGGGCCGAAGCCGGAGAGGTCGACCCGCTGGGCCAGGCGCCGGTAGCTCTCTGCCTCCAAGGGGTGGACTGCGGCTGGATGGGCACCGTTCATCTCGTCATCTCGCTGATGGCGTCGGTGGGGCAGACCTCTATGCAGGCCAGGCAGGCGGTGCAAAGGGGGTCCAGCACCACCGGGCGCCGGGGGGCAGCCACCAGGGCGCCCTCCGGGCAGGTGGCCAGGCAGGCTCCGCAGGCGGTGCATCGCTCGGCGACGACCACCGTCACGGGCCCTTACCCTCCCGGCCGGCGCTTCCCGGGCGGCTGGCGTAGCCCCGGGGCGTGAGCATGCGCCCGTTCGCCACCCGGGTGGTGGAGGCGCCCACGATCACGCAGGTGGTCATGCCTACCGCCGGGGCGTCCAGGGCTCCCAGAGTGGTGATCGATGCCCTCTCGCCGGCTCGGGCCACGTCGGTCACCACTCCGACAGGCGTCTCCGGCGCCCGGTAGCCCAGCAGCACCTGCCGGGCGGCCTCCAGCTGCCAGTCCCGCCCCCGGGAGCGGGGGTTGTACAGCACGACCACCAGGTCGGCGAGGGCGGCCGCTCGCAGCCGTCCCTCGATGACGTCCCATCCGGTGAGCAGGTCGGAGAGGCTGATGATGGCGTGGTCGTGGCCGAGGGGCGCTCCCAGGAGGGCGGCGGCGGCCAGGCCGGCGGTCACGCCGGGCACCACCTCGAGGTCGTAGCTAGCGCCGCCGGCCAGACCCAGCGCCAGGGAAGCCATGGCGTAGACGCCCGGGTCACCGCTGCAGACCAGCGCCACCCGCCGGCCGAGTGCGGCCTCGGACAGGGCGAGCTCGGCTCGGCCCACCTCCTCGCCGATGGGAGAGGCCACCACCTGCTGGCCAGCCGACACCAGGTCGGCGCACTGGTCGACATAGGGGCGGTAGCCGACTACCACCTCGGCCCGACGTACGGCCGCCGTGGCAGCCGGGGTCCGGTGGGCGGCGGAGCCAGGACCGAGCCCCACCACCGCCAGGTGGCCCCTGGGCCGTAGGCGCCGGGCGATGGCCACGGTGGAGTGGGCGGCCCGCTGCTTGGAGACCACCAGGGTGCCGCCTGGCCCGCAGGCGAGCAGGGCGGCCGCCTCGCAGACGCTGGGCGTGCCCACTGCGGCGGCCGCCGCCTGGCTGGGGGAGGGGACCTCCACCCCTGCCAGCTGATCGGCGGCGAACGAGCGGACAGGCAGCCCCAGGGCGACGACGGCCGGTGAGGCGGACCGCCGGTCGATGGTGGCCACCTCGGCCACCGACGCCCGGGCCAGACCGCCATCGGTCCCTGACGCCAGGGCCGCCTCCAGCAGGGCACCCACCTCGGCGGGGGGCGCGTCGCTGGACGTGCCGATCCCGGCCACCAAGCTGGGCGGGTGCAGGACCACCGTGGCCGGGGCCGGGGGCAGCACCAGGTCGGTGACCACGATCCGCTCCGGGCCCGGCCGGCCGGCGTCGCTCCCGGGGGCGGGGCCATCGCCTGGCCAAGCGGGGGGCAACGGCCAGCCCAGCCGGTTGTCCACCAGGGGGGAGCGCCCGTCCAGCAGCGCCCGGGTGACGCCGGCCACGTCGCCCTCGGCCGCCAGGCCGGGCAGGCAGTCCAGGGCGGGCCTCCCGGTGACGTCGGTGGCGGTGGTCACCACCGGCTGGGCCCCGACCAGGGCGGCCACCTGGCGGGCCAGGTCGTTGGCGCCCCCGGCGTGACCACCGCACAGGGCCACGCAGAACCGGCCGGCATCGTCGAGGCACACCACCGCCGGGTCCGAGTGCTTGTCGGCCAGGAGCGGGCCCACCAGGCGCACGGCGGCTCCCGTGGCCAGCACCAGCACGAAGCCCTCCACCTCCGCCCACCGGGCTCGCACGTTCTCGGCCACCCGGCCGTGGACGTGATCGAAGGGGAGGCGCCCGGCCAGGGCGCGCCCCCGCTCTGTCACCGAGACAGTGAGGACGCTCAACCTCGAGGGCCCCAGACCACGAAGACGGGATTCTCGGCGGCCAGCCGCACCCCCCCGTCGGGCAACCGCCGTCCCCGCGCCACGCCTATCTGGGACAGCCACCCCAGCCGCTCGACGGCCGCCGCCGCCCGGTCCAGGGCGGCATAGGTAGCCACCACCTGTCCACCCGGGCGCAGCCGGGCCAGCACCGCCTCGAGGACCTCCAGGCCCCCGCCACCCACGAAGGCCCGGTCCGGGTCAGGCAGGCCGGCCAGCACCCCGGGGGCGGCGCCCGGCACCACCTCCACGTTGGCCCGGTGGGCCAGGGCATTGGCCGCCACTCGGGCGGCGTCGTCCTCCCGCTCCTCCACCGCGATGACCCGAAGGCCGGGGCGCAATCGGGCGCACTCGACGGCCACGCTCCCGCTGCCTGCGCCCACGTCCCAGAGCACGCCCTGGGCAGGCAGGACCAGCTTGCCCAGGGCGACGGCACGGACCTCGGCCCGGGTCAGCATCCCGCCTCGGTGGGCGAAGCGCTCGTCGCTCAGGCCCCATTCCAGGACCGCCTCCGGGGCCACCTCGGCACCGGGGGCCAGCACCACCACCACCGACAGGGGATCCCAGGAGCCTCCCGCCAGGCCGACCAGGTCGGTCTCGCGTACTGCCTCCTCCGGCTCACCCAGATGACTGCAGACAGCCACCCGCCGCGGATCCACTCCCAGGTCCATGAGCGCCCGGCCCAGCTGCTGGGGGGGAGCGTCGGGCGAGGTGAGCACCGCCACCTTGGGATGGGCCAGGACGGCTCGAGCCGCGCCCGCCACCGGCCGGCCGTGGGCCGATACCACCACCGCGTCGTCCCACGCCAGCCCGAGCCGGGCAAAGGCCACGGAGACCGAGGACGGCGCCGGGTGGACGTCCAGCGTCCCGGCTCCGAACCGGGCGGCCAGCGGCCGCACGATCCCGAAGAACCCCGGATCACCCGATGCCAGGAGACAGACCGGCCCGTTCTCGTTGGCTATGGCCTCCATGGCCCCCGCGATGGTCATGGCCCCGGCCACCTCCAGCCCGCCGGCACCCAGGGCGATCACCCGCTGGCGCGGCTGCGCCCCGGCCGCCGGCCCCGCTCCCGGCCCCGCTCCCGGCTCCGCTCCCGGCTCCGTTCCCGGCCCGGCCCCCGGACCGCCCGGCCCGGAGGTGGAGACCAGCCCGTCCGGCGGACCCTCGGGCTGCTCCGCTCCTACTTCGGGCTCGTCGCCTCCGGGCGGCCGCCGGCCGATCCTCTCCAGGTGGCGGGGGGCTCCGATCAGCAGGGCGGCCTCCTCCACGGCCCGGTAGGCGGCCCCGCTCAGCATCTCCGAGGCGCCCCCCAGGCCGACCACCGCGATACGCCTGCGCCCGCTGCGCTCATCCACGGGCGACCACCGCCACGCCGTCGAAGTCGACCATCCACACCTCGACCTCGAGGGCCCCACCGACGTGGGCCCGGCAGGCCTCGCTGGCCCGGCGGCACAGCCGTTGGAGGGGGAGAGGGGTCTGGTGGAGGAGGCACATTTCGAAAAAATGCCGGGCGGTGGCGGTCTCGGTGGCCGCCTCCACGACCGGGCGGGGAGCGCCGCTGGCCCTGGCTGCCTGGTGCAGCACGGCGTTGTCGACCTTGGACCGGTGGAAGTGGGTCATCATCACACCGGCCGCCAGCTTGGTGATCTTGCCGACCATGGCTACCAGGATGGCCCGGGCCATGCCGTCGGCCGCCGCCCGGCGCAGGGCGATGCCGGTGAAGTCGCCCACCTCGACGAAGCACACCGGGTCCAGCTGGGGCAGGAGGCGCATGGCGGCCTGCTCGCTGCGGCTACCGGTAGCCAGCACCATGGCCCGCTGCCCTCCGGCGGCGGCCACGTCGACCTGCTGGACCACCGACGCCCGGTAGGCGGCAGTGGAGAACGGTCTGACGATCCCGGTGGTGCCCAGTATGGAGATGCCGCCGACGATACCCAGCCGGTCGTTGGTCGTCCTGGCCGCCATGGCCTCGCCGCCCGGGACCGAGAAGGTGACGCTCAGCGGCTCGGCCGTCACCTCGGTCAGGGCGGCGGTGATCATGCGACGGGGGACGGGGTTGATGGCTGGCGCCCCGGTGGCCAGGCCCAGGCCCGGCCGGGTGACGGTGCCCACGCCCGGGCCGGCGCGCAGCTCGGACACGGCGCCGGGGGGGGCTGGCCCCACCGTGGCGGTGACGTGAGCGCCGTGGGTGCAGTCGGGGTCGTCACCGGCGTCCTTGACCACGATCGCCTGGTTGGGCAGGTCAGCTCTTTGGACGGGAAAGGTCACTCGGCGGCCGGCGGGCAGCCCCACCTCCACCTGGTGGGGGAAGGCACCAGATACCAGGGCCAGGGCGGCCGCCTTGGCCGCCGCCGAGGCGCAGGTCCCCGTGGTCCAGCCGGTGCGCAGGCTCCGGCGGCCGGATGCACGGGGGCCGGGGCTCATCGGCGGCCGGGGCGGCCTGTCGCCGGGGCTCATCAGCGGCCGGGGGGTGTGGCCGAGCCCCCCGGCTGGCGCCGGGCGAGCGGCGCCGGGCGCCCGGCGGTCGAGCCGGGCGACGACCGCCGGCGGTACCGGTGGGCAAAGGTGGGCGCGTAGAGGCGGCTGCGGCTGGCTGTCCCGGCCAGCGCCGGGCCTACCAGGACCAGCACCGTGGTGGTCACCCCCGTGGCTCGCAGGTCCCGGGCCAGGTTCCCGACGGTCGAGACGACGACCTGCTGGTCGGGCCAGGAGGCCCGCACCACGATGGCGGCCGGCGTGTCGGGCCGGTAGGCGCTGTGCTCGGCCAGCAGCTGGGCCTGGAGCTCGGTGGGCCGGGCAGCCGAGAGGAACACCGCCAGGGTGGCTCCGTGGGCGGCGAAGGCGGCCACCGACTCACCCGGGGGGGCCGACGCCGCGGTCCGCCCGGCCAGCCGGGTCAGCACCACGCTCTGTGAGACGGCGGGGATGGTGAGCTCCCGCCCGACCACGGCGGCGGCGGCGGTGACGGAGCTGACCCCCGGGACCACCTCGAAGTCCCGCTGATTGGCCTGGCACCAGTCGATCTGCTCCTGGATGGCGCCGTAGAGGGAGGGGTCGCCCGAGTGCAGGCGCACGATGGAGGCGTCAGGGTGGCCTTGGTAGACGGCCAGCACGTCTTCCAGGGTCATGACCGCCGAGTCGTGGATCTCGGCCCTCGCCTGGGCGTGGTCCAGCAGAGCGGAGGGCACCAGGGAGGACGCCCACACCACCACGTCAGCCTGACCCAGCCGGGAGGCTCCCCGCAGGGTGATGAGGTCGGCGGCACCCGGTCCGGCGCCCACGAAGCTGATCATCGTCGGCCCGGGGGCCGGACGGCCGGGACGACGACGGTGGCCAGGTAGCTGGCCGGCTCGTCGGCCACGTCGGCCACCGGGCGGACCCGCTCGCCGGGCAGGCCCAGCAGCTCCCCGAGGAGGGCCCCGTCCAGGCGGCCGCAGCGCGCCAGGACGCCAGCCACATCGGGCAGGTGGCGGCCGCCCTTGTAGACCACCACCGTGTCCTGGCCCCGGCTCAGGGCGGCTTCCAGGTCGGCCGGACCGTCCAGGGCAGTGACCAGCGTGAGCGCATCGGTGCCGTCGGCCAGGACGGTGCCAGCCCGAGCGGCCAGCGCCTGGAAGGCCATGATGCCCGGGACGGTGGTGACCGATACGTCGGGGCGCTGCTCGGCGACGCAGGAGGCCAGGGTCGAGAAGGTGGAGTACATGCTGGGATCGCCGAGGGTGACGAAGGCCACCTGCTCACCGGCGTCCAGCCAGGCCAGCAGGGCCGCCGCGGCGCGGCGGTGCGACTGCCTCGGCGGGTTCTCGGGGTCGTCGGCCGGGCGGGTCATGTCGAATACCAGGCGCTCGATCCTGGCAGTGGGGCTCGCCTGGCGGACGATGGCCTCGGCCCTTCCCACCGAGTCGACCGAGGTGGTGGGGGCGACCACCCGGTCGGACTCGGAGATGACCCGGCGCGCCTTGAGGGTGACCAGCTCGGGGTCTCCAGGGCCCACCCCGACACCCACCAGACGACCGCCGGCGCCTGTCGTGTCAGATGCGGCTGTGGTCGCCATCCTGGGCCTCCGGCGCGTGGTCATCGGGTCGCGGCCGGTGTACTGGCTCCCGGATCCTCGCTCTCCCCGCCTTCCCGGCCCCGCTGGGGGCCGGAGGGCCGATCTGGGGTCGCTCCCCGGTCACAGTGCTCAAGGCGCCGGT
Source organism: Acidimicrobiales bacterium (assembly GCA_039583615.1). Taxonomy (GTDB): domain Bacteria; phylum Actinomycetota; class Acidimicrobiia; order Acidimicrobiales; family QHCF01; genus QHCF01. The sequence continues at coordinate 25,747 of JAVKSQ010000016.1, read as the reverse complement.
CTCCCACCGGCTCCCCGCGCCTGGCGACGGGCGAACTGTAGCCGACCGCCGGGCGCCTCCTTGCACGCCCAGTCGTGCACGGCAATGGCTGCCATGGCTGATCGATACCGACCCTTTGCCCGCCCATGGGGACCGCTACTCTCCCGCCGATGCCCGAGCGGTGGAACTATGCAGAGCAGCCGGTGGCGCTGGGCATCGAAGCCCAGACCGTCACTTTGGTCGAGGGGCCGTCGTTCTCCATCTCCGCCCGGGGCGGCGACATGGTCCCCGGGCTCCCGCACGGCTTGTTCTTCCGGGACACCCGGTTCCTGTCCGGCTGGCAGCTGCGCGTCGACGGCAGGATGCCCGCCTCACCGGAGTAGCTGACCGTGTCGACATCGAGCCCGTCGTGGCCCCACCGGGCGAGGCCCCGGGCGAGCCGGTCGATGACCGCCTCGGTGCCGCCGTAGGCGGTAGGCGGGACCGGAGCCCAAGGCGGGGCGACCAGGCCGATCCTCATCGAGTTGCCCTCAGCGGGGGAGCGGCGGGCTGGGGCCGGCGCTGGAGCACCTGGGCCTGGGGCTGGGATGCCTCTGCGGCCCGGGCCCGGCGGCACAGCTCGGGCAGGGTGGTGACCAGGTGACGGGCCTCGTTGGCGTCACGGTCCCGCAGGGTCGCTCGCTGGCGGCGCCCGGGCACGTCGAGGTGGATGCTGGCCAGGCCCAGCCACCTCTGCCAGGGCCCCTGGACCAAGCGCACGCTCTGGACCTTGGCCAGCGGCACCCAGGCGGTGCTGCGGCGCAGCCGCCCGGAGCTGGCCAGCCCGTAGGCGTCATCGTGGCCGCCGGCCAGGAAGTGGTAGGACAGGGGAGCCTTCCATTGGGCCCGGCGGGGGGCCGGGCGCGGCACCGCCCTGGCTCCTGGCAGCACCCTCTCCAACAGCACGGCGGCCGCCGCCGGCGGGCCGACTGGCATCAAGGCCCGCACCACCCGACGGGCTGGCTCCTCGCGGCGGCGGTGACCGACCGAGCCAGCCACCACCACCTCCAGCCGCTGCCACCCCAGGGCTCGCCACAACAGGGGCTCCACCTGCCGCACAGCTTGGACCCGGCCCCGGGGGATGGTCTCGGCCACCGTCTCCAGCAGTCCGCACCGCACCCGCAGGCCGTCGGCCGCGTCAGCCAGGCGGAAGTCGGCTTCGCTGGTCACCCGACGCACGGCCGGGGATACCAGGGCGATCAACACCACGGCCGCCGAGCCGGCGATGGGCGCCACCGCGCCCGGCAGGAGCACGGCCACCGCCGCGGTGCCAGCCACCACAGAGAGGGCCAGAAAGCCGGACCCACTCAACAGGACCGAGACGGCCAGCCGCGAGGTGGGTACCGAGACCAACGGCGTCTCCGGCGGTGGGGCGGCGTCCGGCCTGGCTCCCTGGGCCAGGGCCAACAGGCGGCTCCGGGTCTCCTCGGCGTCGGGCTGGGAGAGGTAGGCCAGCCGCACGTGCGAGCCCGAGCCCGCCACCCGCAGGCGCAGCTCGGCCAGTCCGAGGAGCCGGGCCGCCGCTGGCTGGATCAAGTCGATGGCCTGAACCCTGGCCAAGGGCACCTGGCGGGAGCCCCGACGCACGAGGCCAGTCTCGGTTCGCAGCGTGACGCCGTCCACCCTCCAGCGGGTGACCAGCCAGGAGACCACCGCCCCTACCAGGGCGACGACGGCGACGGCGATGTCGCCAATGCGTGCGCCGGCGCCCGAGCGGGCCTGGGCGGTGTTGACGCCGAGCACCACCACCAGTCCGACGAGAGCCCGGGAGAACCGCACGACCGGCGACAGCGGGTGCAGTCGGTGCCATCCGCCGTTCCCAGATCCCAGGTCGGCCCCCGGCCGGCTCACAACCCGGCCCCCTTGGCCTCGCCCAGGGCGGCCAGGCGGTCCCTCAGGCGAGCGGCCTCGGAAGCCTCGAGGCCAGGGACGCGTACGTCGCCAGCGGCGGCGGCGGTATGCAGCCTGGCCGTGGCCAGTCTGAAGGCTCGCTCCACCAACCCGGCGTCCACATCGACGAACTGCATCCTGCCGTACGGGACCACAGAGAGCCGGCGGACCATCACCCCCCGGCGGACGAGGAGATCGTCGGCCCGTTCCAGGTAGCCCCACGAACGCACCCGGCGCTGGAGGAGGTTGTCCGCCAGTCCGGCGGCCACCACTACGCCGGCCACGCTGGCCCCGACTGCCACCGGCGACCCGAAGGCGCCGGCCAGCCCGGCGGCCAGCGCCAGGGCCACCAGACCCACCAGCCCGACCTCGGCCCTTCGCATCCGCCCCAGGCGAGGCGAGGGCCTTCGCCATTCCTCTCCGTCCCGCCCGTCGGCCGCCGGGACAGTGGGCCGGTCGGCCGCCGGGGCAGTGGGCGGGTCGGCCGCCGGGACAGTGGGCGGGTCGGCCGCCGGAGCAGTGGGCGGGTCGGCCGCCGGGGCAGTGGGCCGGTCGGCCGGCGGGGCAGTGGGCGGGCCGGGGACCGGCATGGTGACCGGGTGCTCCTGCGGCTCAGGCTCGACGGATGACCCTCCAGTCCTCGGTGCCGGCTCGACTCGCCGTACCCTCCGTGTCCGAGGCTACTCGGCCCACCGGTGCCGGTTGAGTGCAAGCATGGTCCAGACTGGCGCTGCGCTGTCGGGCGCAGGAGAGGAGGCGACCATGGAGAGCTCGTTTGGCACCGGAAGGCTGGGACTGCGCCCCGACGACCTCGCCGGCCTGCTGCGGGAGGAGGGGCCCTTCCTTACCATCTACCTCACCACACAAGCGGCGGTGCCCAACGCCGCCCAGCTCAGCGAGAAGAGATGGAGGGCCCTGCGTGACCAGCTGGGTCCCTCGGGGGTACCCGCCGAGGTGCTCGATGCTGTCGATCCCCTGGTGGGCGAGGCCCATCTGTCGGGGGAGACCCTGGCCGTGGTGGCCACGCCGGCAGGCGTCCAACACGTCGGGCACCACCCCGAGCCGCCGCAGCGAGACATCGCCCAATGGGCCCCCCTGCCCTCGATCGGGCCGGCCATCGAGTGGCGCCAGCAGTCGCCTGCCCACATCGTGGTACTGGCCGACCGCACCGGGGCGGACCTCATCGCCATCGACCACGGTCCCCCCGGGACCGGCGACGGCACGGGCGGCGACCAACGGCGACAGGAGCTGGAGGTCCAGCCCTCTGTCCCGGCCGGCTGGTCACCGCAGCGCGACCAGCACCGGGCCGAGAATGCGTGGGCTGACAACGCCCGGACGGAGGCTGATGCCCTGACCCGCCTGGTCGACTCCCGCCAGCCCCGGGTGGTCCTGGCGGCAGGTGATGTCCGGGCCCTCCAGCTGCTGCAAGAGGCGGTGCCGGACCGAGTGACGAGCATCATGGCCGTCATCGAGGGCGGCCGCGGGGTGGACGGCTCGACGGACGAGCTGGCCGACGAGGTGGTGCGCCAGGTGGCGTCGGCTGTCGCCGAGGACACGGTCGCCGCCCTTCACCAGCTGCGCAGCCATCTGGGGCAAGGCAAGGCAGTGGAGGGGGCGGGACCGGTGCTCGATGCCCTGCGTCGCAGCCAGGTCGAGCTGCTGGTGTTCCACGACGACCCCGACGACGATCGCACGGCGTGGTTCGGCCACCAGCCGGGCCAGGTGGCCCTCACCGCTGCGGAGCTCCACAGCCTCGGAGTCGAGGCTCCCCGCCGAGCCCGGCTGGTCGACGTGGCGCTGCTGGCCGGGCTGGAGACGGGCGCGTCGGTGCGGGTCGTCCCCCACGGCGGCGGGCCGGCCGAAGACCTCGGGGCGCTGCTTCGCTGGTCGGGCTGAGACGGCCGGGGGCGCCACGGTTGGCGCCCGGCCGGACGGCCGCTCCTTTGCTAGCGTGGAGGAGGTGTGGGAGACGCTGGGCGGCGCATTCGGAGACACCCCGGGGATCGGCCGCCGGTGATCGGAGATGACCTGCCAGGCGGCCGGCGGCCCCTGGTCGGCGAGGGCCGGGCCAGGCACCGGTGCTCGGGCACGGGCTGACGCCGTGCCCACCGGGAAGTCTCGTGGATGGTTCGCCCGCCTGGTGCGGTCCTCGGCGTTGGTGGGAGCCGGATGGACGGCTGGGTACTTCCTCGACCCGGACAGAGGCCGGTCCCGGCGAGCCCGCGTCGCTGACCAGGCCAGGGCCAAGGTGCGCCGCCAGAGCCGCCGGGCCGAGCAGACGCTGCACTACGCGGAGGGGAAGCTGGAAGGGGCGGTCGCCCGGACCGAGGGGGCCGGCCAGGTCAGGCCGGCCGACGACCGGGCAGTGGTGGACGCCATCAGGCAGGTGCTGGGGCGTCTGGACTTCCCGACCACCGATGTGGTGGTCGACGTCGTCGAGGGGGTGGCCACCCTGCGCGGCCAGGTCGACGACCCGGCCCAGATGCGCCAGGTCGAGGTCGCCACGCTCGAGGCTCCCGGGGTCACCGAGGTGCTCAGCTACCTCCACCTGCCGGGATCCCCGGCGCCCAACAAGGCGGCCAGCCTCACCTCCTCGGAGGGCCGGTAGGCACCAGGCGATCGCCAGTCTGGCCCTGGCGTCGGCTCACCGGGGACGCCCATCGGGGCAGCTCGCCACCGCCACCAGCCGCTCGGCGGGGGCGGGGTCGGCGCCCAGGTGGAGGTGCAGGTAGGAGGCCAGCAGGGTAGCGGAGGCGAAGCCGCCGGGCGCCGCGCCCGACCGACCGTCCATCTCCAGCGCATCTCCCGCCGGCTCCACCGTTGAGTAGTGGAGCTCGTGGCCCCGCAGCTCGGATCCGGCCGGGGCGACCGGGTTGTCCCGCAGCACCCGGGCCCGTCGGTAGCCGAGGCTGAGCCGGCTGGTCATGCGGGCCTCGGCCGGCACCGCCCCGCACATGGCTCGCCCGTCCATCGAGCGGGCCAGCCAGAGCGTGCCCCCGCACTCGGCCCAGGTGACCAAACCTGCCCTCACCCGCTGGCGAACGTCGGTCAGCAGGGCGGTGTTGGCCGCCAGTGCCTCTCCGAAGACCTCGGGGAAGCCGCCCCCCGCGTAAAGGGCGGCGACGGCCGGAGGCAGGGCCGGGTCCGACACCGGGTCGACCGGGACCAACTCGGCCCCGGCCTCCTCCAGGCGCTCGAGGTTGTCCGGGTAGTAGAAGCTGAACGCATCTCCTCTTACCACTGCCACCCGAGCCCGGCCAGAGCGCCTGGCGCCAGCCAGCGGGCCGGCCACCAGCGGCGGGGCGGTGCCGGCCAGGCCGACCAGCGCCTCCAGGTCGCATTGATGCTCGATGGCCCCGGCCAGCCGGCGGAGGGATCGCTGCACCTGGTGGCGCTGCTCGATCACCGGCACCAGGCCCAGGTGGCGGTCCCTCCAGGCGTAGTCGTCGTCGCGGCGCAGGGCACCCAGCACCGGCAGCCCCAGGGGCTCCAGGGCCCGGCGGAGGAGTGCCTCGTGGCTATCGCTTCCCACCCGGTTGAGCACCACCCCGGCGACCTTGACGGCCGGGTCGAAGGTGGCGTAGCCGTGGACCAGGGCGGCCACCGAGGCGCTCAGAGACGAGGCGTCGACGACCAACACGACGGGAGCATCGAGGAGCCTCGCCACGTGGGCGGTGCTGGCCACCTGGGTGGGGCCGGCGGGAGAGTCGGCCGAGCCGTCGAAGAGCCCCATGGTCCCCTCCACCACCACCAGGTCGGCTCCGGACCCGGCTCGGGCGGCCAGCGGGACGATGGACCTCGAACCGCAGATCCAGGCATCCAGGTTGCGGACCGGGCGCCCGGTCGCCAGGGCGTGGTAGCCGGGGTCGATGAAGTCGGGCCCCACCTTGGCGGCGCCCACCCTGAGGCCTCGCCGGGTCAGGGCGGCCATGAGGCCGGTGGCCACCGTGGTCTTGCCCGCTCCTGAGCAGGGGGCGGCGACAACCAGGCGAGGGCCCAATCCACAAGAGCCACCCCTGGCGGCGGGCTTCAGTACTCGATGCCCTTCTTGGCCAGGATCCCGCGGTCGTAGGCGTGCTTGACCTTGCGCATCTCGGTCACCGTGTCGGCCACCTCGATGATCTCGTCGGGCGCGTCCCGGCCGGTGATGACCACGTTGGTCTTGGGGGCCCGGCCGGTGAGCCCGGCCACCACGTCGCCGACCGGGACCCAGCCGTACTTCACCGCATAGGTGAGCTCGTCCAGGACGAGCAGGTCCCAGTCCCCCGACGCCAGCATGGAGCGGGCCACCTCCCAGGCGTGGCGGCCCTTGGCCGCCGTCTCGTCCAGGTCGGTCGACTCCCAGGTGAATCCGTCGCCCAGGGTGTGCCACTCGATGCCCAGGTGGTCGGCCAGCTTGCGCTCGCCCACCTTCCACTTCCCGCTCTTTACGAACTGCACGACTCCGACCCTCCAGCCCCGGGCCCAGCCACGGCCCATCACCCCGAAGGCCGACGACGACTTGCCCTTGCCGTGGCCCGTGTTGACCAGGACGAGAGACTGGGCGCGGGCCACCACCGCGACGATAGTGTGAGAGCCGCAGCACAGGGAACCCGGTGTGAGTCCGGGACTGTCCCGCAACTGTGACCGGGAAGCGACCCTCGACGAAGGCCACGGCCCACCCGGGCGGGAAGGCCGAGGGAAGCGGTGAGCCGGGAGCCAGGAGACCTGTCTGCGGTTGGCCTCTGAGGGCCCGGGGGGCTCTGCGTGACGGGGGCGGCGAGGAGACGCGTGGACGTCAAGGTGAACATCCGAACCCGCCGGGAGGGCAGCCGCCAGCTGCCGGTCCTGGTGTGGCGCCTGCCCATCCCCACCCGAGCCTGCTCGTCGGCCCCCCACGGCGGAGGCATCGGTCTGCGTCGTTGGGTCCTCAACGCCCAGGTGCCCGCCTCCTACGGGCGGCGCGATCCTGACCATCACCTGGCCAAGCTGGGCGTCTCCCTGGGGCTACCGGGGAGGGGAGTGGGCATGCTCACCGCGGCCGACGTCAGCCGGCCGCGGCTGGAAAGTGACGGCGGGGTCCAGGTGGTGGCGACCGTCGGACTCGGCCACCCGGTCCTGGCGGCCGCCGCGGCCGGCGACGACGGGCGGTGCCAGCCCCTCGTGGGGACCATCAACGTGATGGTGGTCGTGCCCGAGCGTCTCACCGACGGCGCCCTGGTCAATGCGGTGGGCACGGCCACCGAAGCCAAGGTCCAGGCACTGGGCCAGGCCGGGTTGGCCGCCACCGGGACCGCCACCGACGTCGTCTGCGTGATATGCCCGGGCGAGGGTCGACCGCAGTGCTTCGCCGGGCCGCGCTCGCTGTGGGGGTCACGGGTGGCCCGGGCCGTGCATGCGGCGGTCCTGGGAGGGGCGGGCGGGCCGGCGGCCGGTCCGGGCCGCGTAGGGCCGGGAGCGCCACGGGTGCCCCGGTGATAATCCTGGTGCTGGGAGGGGCCCGGTCGGGCAAGTCGGAGGTCGGCGAGCGGCTGGCGTCCGCTCTGGCCGAGCCGGTCACCTTCGTGGCCACCGGGATGGCGGCCGACCAGGAGATGGCGGCCCGGATCGCCGCCCACCGTGCCCGCCGCCCGCCAGGGTGGGCCACGCTAGAGGTGGGCCCGGGCGAGGACCTGGCCTTGGTGCTCGAGCGGTTGTCGGGTACCGCGCTGGTCGACTCCCTCGGCACCTGGCTGGCCGGCACGGCGGGCTGGGCGGCCGGTGCCGGGAGCGGGCTGGGCGACGGGCGGGGGGAGGAGGGGCTGGGCGGCGCAGCCGGGCGGTCGCTCGGCGACGCTCTGGCGAGCCGGGGCGGGGACACCGTGGTGGTGAGCGACGAGGTGGGCCTGGGGGTGCATCCCTCCAGCCCCGCCGGGCGGAGCTATCGCGAGGCCCTCGGCCGGCTCAACCAGCAGGTGGCTTCGGCGGCCGACCGAGTCCTGCTGGTGGTCGCCGGTCAGGTGATGCGCCTTCACCGTCCTGGCGAGCTGGCCGAGGTGGCCGGGCTGGCCGGCCCGGGCCGTGTCCACCAGCGAGGCGACTGACCCAGTGCGCAGGGCGTTGTCGTTCCTCACCTCGTTGGGCGGTGCCAGCCTGCCCACCGGCCGGGCGGTCAGCTGGTTCCCGGTGGTCGGCCTGCTTGTCGGGTCGGCATTGGGCGGCGTGTGGTGGCTGGCCGGCCAGGCGTGGCCTGGGCTGGTGGCGGCCGCCGTGGTGGTGGGCGCCGACCTGGCCCTCACCGGGCTGCTCCACTTCGACGGGTTGGTCGACGCAGCCGACGGGCTGCTGGCGCACCTCCCGGTGGAGCGCCGCCTGGAGGTCATGGCCGAGCCGGGCGTGGGGGGGTTCGGGGTGGGCGTCGGCGCCGCCGTGCTGGTGGCCCGCTTCGCCGCGCTGGCCACCCTGCGCCCGTCCGTCCTGCTCCTGGCTGGACTGTGGTGTGCGTCGCGAACCTGGATGGCCGTGGTCATCTGGACCGTCCCGTACGCTCGATCAGGCGGCGGCCTGGCCTCGGCCTTCATGGGCTCTCCGAGCCGAGCCGCACCAGTGGGGGCACTGGGGCTGGGCACCTCCCTGGGCCTGCTGGCGGCCTGGCGGCTCTGGCCGGGGGTGGCCTCCGTGGTGGCGGGGAGCATCGGATCGCTGGGAGTGGTCCTGCTGGCTCGGCGGCGGGTCGGCGGCTTCACCGGCGACGTGCTGGGGGCGGCCGGCATGGTGGGAGAGACCCTGGGGCTGCTGGTGGCCGCCGCCCGGTGGTGAGGGGCATCCCCACCAGGGGGCGGGCGCCGGGTGGCTGGCGGGTAACGCTGAGCGACCGGGCCCTGGCGGCGGCCGGCGGTCTGGTGGCCGATCGCCTGGTGGGCGAGCCGCCGGCACCCCTCCACCCGGTTGCCGGCTTCGGTAGGGCCATGAGGATGGTCGAGCGGCGGGTGTGGAGGGACAGCCGCCGGGCCGGCGGGCTCCATGCCGCCATCGGCCTGGGCCTGGGGACGGGCGCCGGCTGGGCTCTCGGAGCCATTGGGCCCGGGCGGCGCTCTTGCCGGCTGGGCCCCACCGGGGTGGCGGCCTGGCTGGCGACGGCCGGTCGGGACCTCGGCCGCCAGGCGCTGGCCGTGAGCCTGGAGCTCGACCTCGGCGACCTGGCCCGGTCCCGGGCTCTCCTGCCCGGCCTGGTGGGCCGGGACCCAGCGGAGATGGACCACCAGGAGGTGGCCCGGGCGGCGGTGGAGTCAGTGGCCGAGAACACGGTGGACGCGGTCGTCGGACCGGTCCTGTGGGCGGCGGTGGCGGGCGCTCCCGGAGCCCTGGGCTACCGGGCCGTCAACACCCTCGACGCCATGGTCGGACATCGCAGCCCCCGCTACCGCCGCTTCGGCTGGGCCAGTGCCCGGCTGGACGACATCGCCGGCTGGATACCCGCTCGGGTGACCGCCCTCATCGTCGCCCTGGCCCGCCCGGCGGCGGCCGGATCGGTGTGGCGGTCAGTGCGAGAGGATGCGCCTGCCCATCCTTCTCCCAACGCCGGCGTGGCCGAGGCGGCCTTCGCGGCGGCGCTGGGCCTGCGCCTCGGCGGGCTCAACCGCTATGGGGACCGGGCAGAGCCGCGGCCCCGGCTGGGTCACGGTCGCCCGCCGGGATCGGCGGACATCGCCGCCGCGGTGGACCTGTCGGGCGACGTGAGCGCCGTGCTGGCCGTGGTCCTGGCCCTGGCCGCGGTGGCGGCGCGAGGCGGGTTAGGTTGTGGGCCCCGTGCCTGAGGTGGGACCGATCCAGTCGTACCGCCCCGGTCGTTGGCCGTTCCTGGACTGGCCCCATCCCATCCCGTTCGCCCATCGTGGCGGGGGGGCCGAGTGGCCGGAGAACACCATGTTGGCCTTCGAGTCGGCGGTCAGGCTCGGCTACCGGTACCTGGAGACCGATGTGCACGCCACCTCTGACGGGACCCTGGTGGCCGTCCACGATCACCAGCTCGACCGGGTGGCGGACCGCCCGGGGACCGTCGCCGACCTGACCTGGGCCGAGGTGAGCTCGGCCCGGGTGCAAGGCCAGCCGATCCCCCGCCTGGAGGACATCCTCGGTGCCTGGCCCGACATCCGGGTGAACGTCGACGCCAAGCACGACGCCGCGGTGGAGCCCCTGGTCAGCGCCGTGCAGCGCCACCGGGCCGAGCACCGAGCCTGCATCGGCTCCTTCTCGAGCCGGCGGGCGTCCCGGCTGCGCCAGCTCAGCGGCAACCAGGTGTGCACCTGGATGGGCAGGAGCGAGATCGTCCGGCTCCGCCTGGCCAGCCTGGGGCTGCCCGTCCCCGCCTTCGGGGCCGCCTGCGCCCAGCTGCCGCCTCGGATCGGGGCGGTGCCTTGCGTGCCCCTGGTGGACCGGCGGCTGTTGAACGCGGCCCGTCTACGGGGCTTGGCCGTCCACGTATGGACGGTCAACGACCGGGCCGAGATGACGAGCCTCCTCGACCTCGGGGTCGAGGGCATCTTCTCCGACCGGCCCTCGCTGTTGAGGGAGGTCCTGGTGGAGCGGGGCCAGTGGCAGTGACCACGGCGCGGCCAGGGGCCAGGGCAGTGACGCACCGGCCCCCGGTGCCGGCGGCCGGTGGCCACGGCGGGGACGCGGGCAGGGTGGCGGCTGCCCTGGGGCTCGACCCGGCCAGCATGCTCGACCTGTCGGCCAGCTTGAACCCGGTGGCGCCCGACCCGGTCCCGGTGGTGGGGCGCCACCTCGGGGCCCTGCGCACGTACCCCGACCCGGCACCTGCCACCGCCTCGCTTGCCACCGCCCTGGGCGTCGATCCGGCCAGGGTGCTGTTGACCAACGGGGCCTCCGAGGCGATTGCCCTGGTGGCAGCGGAGCTCGGCAGGGGATGGGTGGACGAGCCCGACTTCAGCCTCTACCGCCGCCACCTGGGCGCCTCGGATCCGATGGGGAACCGGTGGCGCTCCAATCCCCACAACCCGACCGGCCTCCTGGCCGGCCCGGCCCATGTGGCCGACGTGTGGGACGAGGCCTTCTACCCGTTGGCCACCGGTTGGTGGACCCGGGGCGACGCCGACCAGGGCTCGACAGTGATCGGCTCCCTCACCAAGGTGCTGGCCTGCCCGGGCCTTCGCCTGGGCTACGTGCTCGCCCCGGACGACGCCCTCGTCGGCCGCCTGGCCGGCCGCCAGCCCCAGTGGTCGGTGAACGGCCCGGCGGTGGCCGCCCTGCCGGAGCTGCTGGAGAGGGCCGACCTGCCGGCCTGGGCGGGCGCGGTGGCCCGACTGAGGTCCGAGCTGGTCGACCTGCTGGTCGACCACGGCCTCTCACCTCGAGCCTCGGATGCCAACTTCGTGCTGGTGGACGGGGCTGGCGGCCTGCGGGAGCGCCTGGCTCCCCGCGGGGTGGTGGTGCGGGACTGCACCAGCTTCGGCCTGCCCGGAACGGTACGGGTGGCGGTCCCGGACGGAGACGGGCTGGCCCGCCTGGCCAGCGCCCTGGAGGCGGCCGAGGCGTCCGGGGCCCGGGAGGGCGGCCGGTCGTGAGGGGCGGGCTCATGGTCTGCGGCACGGCCAGCGACGCCGGCAAGAGCCATGTGGTGAGCGGGTTGTGCCGGGCCTTGGCCCGCCGGGGGGTACGGGTGGCCCCGTTCAAGGCCCAGAACATGGCCCTCAACTCCTGGGTCACCGCTGACGGGGCCGAGATCGGCCGGGCCCAGGGCATCCAGGCGGTGGCGGCCGGGGTCGAGCCGGAGGCGGCCATGAACCCGATCCTGCTCAAGCCGACCAGCGAGCGGGCCAGCCAGGTGGTGGTCATGGGCCGCCCGGTGGGCCACCTCGACGCGCTCGCCTACCATGCCCGCAAGGGCCAGCTGCTCGGAGTCGCCCTCGACGCCCTGGCCGACCTGCGGTCCCGCCACGACGTGGTGGTGTGCGAGGGTGCCGGCAACCCGGCCGAGATCAACCTGGTCGACAACGACATCGTCAACCTCCGGGTGGCCGAGGCGGCGGGGCTGCGGGCCATAGTGGTGGGCGACATCGACCGGGGCGGGGTCTTCGCCTCCCTCTACGGCACGGTGGCCCTGCTCCCCGAGCGCTACGCCCGGCTGGTGGGAGGCTTCGTGGTGAACAAGCTGCGGGGAGACCCCGCCCTGCTGGGAGGCGGTCCGGGCGACCTCGAACGGCGGTGCGGGATCCCGGTGCTCGGCGTCCTGCCGTTCGTCCACGACGTGGCCCTCGACGCCGAGGACTCCCTCGCCCTGTCCGGTGCCCGGCCCCGACCGGCGGCGCCGGCGGTGGCCGACACCCTCGACGTGGCTGCCATCCGGCTGCCCCGCATGGCCAACTTCACCGATCTGGATGCCCTGGGACTGGAGCCGGGGGTCGACCTGCGCCTGGTCGGCCGGGCCAGCGCGCTGGGCGACCCCGACCTGATAGTCCTGCCCGGCACCAAGGCCACGGTGGGGGACCTCGACTGGTTGAGGGGCCGGGGCCTGGACCACGCCCTGGCCGGTGCCCTGCGGCGGGGCTCGGTGGTGCTCGGGCTCTGCGGCGGCTATCAGATGCTGGGACGGCGGATCCACGACGACGTGGAGTCGGGGCGGGGCGAGGTGGAGGGTCTGGGCCTGCTCGACGTGGAGACCACCTTCGAGCCGACCAAGGTCACCCGCCAGCGCCGGGGCCGAGGGCGAGGGCCCCTGGACGGCCAGCGGGTCAGCGGCTACGAGATCCGCCACGGCCGGCCCCGGCCGGGCGCCGGGGCGACGCCATGGATGGACCTGGACGACGCCTACGGGCACGAGCCCGAGGGGGTCACCAGCGGCAACGTCCTGGGCACCAGCCTGCACGGCCTGGTGGACGAGGACGGGGTCCGGGCGGCCCTGCTGGTGGAGGTGGCCCGGCGGCGGGAGCGGGACTTCGTGCCGGCCGGCGTGTCGTTCTCGGCTGCCCGCCAGGCCCAGCTCGACCGCCTGGGCGACCTGGTGGAGGCGCACCTGGACTGGGCCCGACTGGAGCAGCTCATCGAGGCCGGCGCGCCGTCCTCGGGTGCCACATGCGCACTGCCGGGGGCGCCATGATCCTCGTCCTTACCAACGCCGACAGCGAGATCCTGGCCCTGCGCACGGTGGCCGAGGGCCTGCCCGACGGTTTCCCGGCGGTACGGGCGGCCAATCCGGCCAACCTGGCCGGACCCCCCTGCCTGGAAGGGGTCGAGGTGGTGCTGGTGCGCCTCCTCGGGGGGCGGCGGTCGTGGGAGGAGGGGTTCGACCAGCTGGCTCGGCGTTGCGCCGGGTCCGGGATCCCGCTGCTGGCCTTCGGCGGCGAGGCCGAGCCGGACGCCGAGCTGGCCGGCGCCTCCAGCGTCGCCGCGCCGGTGTGGTCGCAGGCCTTTGCCTACCTGGTCCAGGGCGGCCTGGCCAACATGGAGCACCTGCTGCGCTTCGTGGCCGACACCGTGCTGGACACGACGGTGGCGGGCGGGACGGTGGCGGGCGGGACGGTGGAGGGCGAGACGGTGGAGGGCGGGGGAGGCGCAGCCGCGCCCAGCGCCGGCTGGGGCTTCGAGCGGCCGGCGGCGGTGCCTGCGTTCGGGGTGCTGGGGACACCGGCTGGCGACCCGGCGCGCCCCACCGTGGGCATCGTCTTCTACCGGGCCCACCTCCTGGCCGGCAACACCGGCTTCGTCGAGGATCTGGTCGCCGCCATCGAGGCCCGGGGAGCCAACCCGCTGCCCGTCTACTGCTACTCGCTGCGCCCCCAAGGGGGCCAGGGGCTTTCTGGCCCGCCAGGTGGTGGTTGTGCAAGCATCCTGGGGCCAACAACGGCGTCCCCGCCGCCTACCGGGGTGGGCGCCATCGACCTGCTGGCTGCTCACCGGGTGGACGCGGTGGTCACCACTGTCCTGGCGGCGGGGTCGGCGGCCGACGACGGCGACGGGTGGGATGCCTCGGCCCTGGCCTCGTTGGGCGTGCCGATCGTCCAGGCGGTGGCCTCCACCTCGTCCCGGGCCACCTGGGAGGCCAGCTCGGTCGGGCTCGGACCCCTCGACGTGGCCATGGCGGTGGCCATCCCGGAGTTCGACGGGCGCATCGTCGCCGTGCCCTTCTCGTTCAAGGAGGTTGTCGACGACGGCGAGGAGCTGGGCTCACCGGTCACCGCCTACCGCACGGTCGGTGACCGGGTGGGCCGGGTGGCCGGGCTGGCCGTCCGTCTGGCGCGGCTGGCCCGTACCCCGGTGGACCGGCGCCGGGTGGCCCTGGTCCTGTCGGCCTACCCCACCAAGCGGTCCCGGCTGGGCAACGCGGTGGGCCTCGACACCCCCGCCTCGGTCATCGCTCTGCTGCACGCCCTGGACGACGCCGGGTACCAGGTGGAGCGCATCCCGGCGGACGGTGACGCCTTGATGGCCGAGCTGGCCGACGGCTTGGCCTACGACACCCAAGGAGCTCCGGCGGTGGCCGGCTCCACCGTGGCTGGGCGGTGGGGGGCGGGGGAGTACCAGGCGCATTTCGCCCAGCTGCCCAACCAAGTGAGGTCAGCGGTCAGCCAGGCGTGGGGGCGGCCGCCGGGGGGGGACCTGGCCTTCTCCGGGATGGACCTGGGCGGCGTGCTGGTCGCCGTCCAGCCCCCCCGGGGCTACGGCTCCAACCCGGTGGCCGTGTACCACTCGCCCGACCTGGCGCCCACCCATGAGTACCTCGGCTTCTACCGCTGGCTGGAGCACGGCTGGGGGGCGGATGCGGTGGTCCACGTGGGCAAGCACGGCACCCTGGAGTGGCTGCCGGGCAAGGGGGTGGGCCTGTCGGGCGCATGCCATCCGGACGCGGTGCTGGGGGAGCTGCCCCTGGTGTACCCCTTCGTGGTCAACGACCCAGGGGAGGGCACCCAGGCCAAGCGCCGGGCCCATGCGGTGGTCGTCGACCACCTGGTGCCCCCGATGACCCGGGCCGAGACCTATGACGACCTGGCTCGCCTGGAGGCCCTGCTGGACGAGCACGCCCGGGTGGCCGCCCTCGACCCGGCCAAGCTGCCGGCCTTGCGCCGAGCGGTGTGGGAGGTGGCGGTCTCGGCCGAGATCCATCGGGACCTGGGATGGGAGGCGCCGGGGGACTCCGGTGGC
The DNA here is from genome assembly GCA_039583615.1 of Acidimicrobiales bacterium. Taxonomy (GTDB): domain Bacteria; phylum Actinomycetota; class Acidimicrobiia; order Acidimicrobiales; family QHCF01; genus QHCF01. The sequence continues at coordinate 10,720 of JAVKSQ010000016.1, read as the reverse complement.
CCCGACTTCGATGACCCCAGCTTCGACGACCGCATCGTGCACGTCGACGGCTATCTCTGCGAGCTCAAGGACGCCCAGATCAGGGGCGGGCTCCACGTGCTCGGCCGCCCGCCCGAGGCCGACGCCGAGCTGGACCTGGTCCTGGCCCTCACCCGCCTGCCCCAGGGCAAGGTTCCCGCCCTGCGCCCCGCGGTGGCGGCCGAGCTGGGGGTGGGCCTGGATGCCCGCCATGACGTCGACCAGGTGGAGGCCGAGTGCCGGCGCCGGCTGGCGGGCCTCCAGGCCAACGGCTGGGTGCCGCCCGCCGGCCCCGGCCCCGGCGGCCCCGGCGGCCCCGGCGGCCCCGGCGGCTGGGACCCGACCCTCGACTGGGTGTGCCGACGGCTGGTGCCGGCGCTGGCCCGCACCCCTGACGAGATCGGGTCGGTACTGGCTGCCCTGGACGGCCGCCACGTAGCCTCGGGGCCCAGCGGGGCGCCGTCCCGGGGCATGGCCCATGTCCTGCCGACCGGCCGGAATTTCTACTCCATCGACCCCAAGGCCGTCCCCTCCCCCCTGGCCTGGGAGGTAGGCCGGGCCCTGGCCGACCGGCTCCTCGAGCGCCACCTGGCCGAGACCGCCACCTTCCCCCAGACGGTCGGCCTGGTGGTGTGGGGGACGTCGGCCATGCGCACGGCGGGCGACGACGTGGCCCAGGCGCTGGCCCTGCTGGGGGTGCGTCCCACCTGGGCCGAGGAGTCGGGGCGGGTGAGCGGCCTGGAGGTGATCGCCCTGGAGCGCCTGGGCCGGCCCAGGGTGGACGTGACCCTTCGGATCTCGGGGTTCTTCCGGGACGCCTTGCCCCACGTGATCGGGCTGCTGGACGACGCCCTGGTCCTGGTCGGCGGCCTGGACGAGGCGCCCTCGGACAACTTCGTGAGGGCCCACGGCGGCGAGGATGCCCGTATCTTCGGCCCCAAGCCAGGTGCCTACGGCTCGGGCATCCTGGGCCTCATCGAGTCGCGGGACTGGCGCGACGACCAGGACCTGGCCCGGGTGTACCTGGAGTGGGGCGGCTGGTCGTACGGCCGGTCGGGGATGGGCACGGCGGCCCCCGAGGCCATGCGCCGGCGCTTCGCCGCCATCCAGGTGGCGGTCAAGAACCAGGACAACCGGGAGCACGACATCTTCGACTCCGACGACTACCTCCAGGACCACGGGGGCATGGTGGCAACCGTGCGGGCCCTGACCGGAGCCCAGCCCCGGGCCTGGTTCGGCGACTCCTCGGACCCAGCCCGGCCCCGGGTCCGCTCGCTCGCCGAGGAGGCGGCTCGGGTGGTGCGCACCCGGGTGGTCAACCCCAAGTGGATAGCCGCCATGCGACGCCACGGCTACAAGGGGGCCTTCGAGATGGCCGCCACCGTGGACTACCTCTTCGGCTACGACGCCACCGCCGGGGTGGGCGAGGACTGGATGTACGAGGCGGTCACCGCCGCCTACGTGGCCGACCCCGAGGTGGTCGCCTTCTTCGAGGCCTCCAACCCCTGGGCTCTGCGCTCCATCGCCGAGCGACTGCTGGAGGCCGACCAGCGAGGCCTGTGGCAGGCCTCGGCGGCATCCATCTCCGCCCTCCGGGACGCCCTGCTCACCTCCGAGGGCTGGGAGGAGGGCCGGTGAGCCAGCCGAGGCTGGGCCAGCCAGCGAGGTTCCCCCTCAGCGCGGTGGTGGGCCACCAACAGGTCAAGCTGGCCCTGCTGCTCAACGCGGTGGACCCGGGCATCGGCGGTGTCCTGCTGCGGGGCCACAAGGGAAGCGCCAAGACCACCCTGGCCCGCGGCCTGGCGTCGTTGCTCCCCGGGGCGGCTCCCTTCGTGGAGCTGCCGGTGGGCTCGACCGAGGACCGGGTGGTGGGGTCGCTCGACCTGCGCTCCGCCCTGGTGGAGGGCAGGCACCGGTTCTCACCGGGGCTGCTGGCCGCCGCCCACGGCGGGGTGCTCTACGTGGACGAGGTCAACCTGCTGCCCGACCACCTGGTGGACGTGCTGCTGGACGTGGCCGCCAGCGGGGTCAACCGGGTGGAGAGGGAGGGGGTGTCGGAGGCCCACGCCAGCCGTTTCGTGCTGGTCGGGTCCATGAACCCCGAGGAGGGGGAGCTGCGGCCCCAGCTGCTGGACCGTTTCGGGCTGGCGGTGGACGTGGTGTCCAGTGCCGACCCTGACGAGCGGGCCCTGGCCGTGGGCCGGCGGATGGGCTTCGACGCCTCTCCCGGTGACTTCCTGGGCGAGTGGGCGGGCCAGGAGGAGGCCCTGCGCTCCCGGCTGGCTGGCGCCCGGGAGGTGGTCTGCCCCCGGAGCGGCGGGCCGGGTGCCGGGCTGGCACCGGGCCTGGTGCGGTCGGTGAGCGCTCTGTGCGCCTCGGTGGGAGCCGAGGGGCTGCGGGCCGACCTGGTCATCTGCCGGTCGGCGGCCGCCCTGGCCGCCTGGGAGGGCCGGGCGGCGGCGGGGGTGGAGGAGGTGCGCCGGGTGGCCGACCTGGCCCTGGCCCACCGCCGCCGCCGCTCGCCGCTGGAGGACCCGGGCATCGACCGCTCCGAGCTGGAGCGGGCGCTGGACGACGCCCTCGGCTCGGGCGCCTCGGGTGGCTCTGGCGCGGCCGGCGGTCCCGGCGCCTCGGGCGGCTCTGGCGCGGCCGGCGGTCCCGGCGGCTCCGACCCCGCCGGCCGCGAGGACCCCGATGGCTCTTTGGAGCATCAGGCCCCCAAGAGCGCGGGAGATGGACCAGAGAACGACCAACCAGGGCGCCCGGCGGCGCCCGGCGACCCGACGCCGGTGGTGCGGCTGGAGGCGGGACGCAGCCAGGTGGGCCAGGTGGTCGGCGGCCGGCGGACGACGGCGGAGGGGCCGAGGGGCCGCCTGGTGGCTGCCCGGGTGCCCGAGCCCGGATCGCAGGCGCCGATCGCGCTGGGAGCCACCCTGGCGGCGGCCGCCGCCCGGCGGGCGATGGGTGGCTCCGACGGCGGCCGGCCGACGGCGGCCGGGGCGGGTGCGCGCAGCGTGGCGGAGGGGGACCTGCGGGAGGCGGTGCGCCAGTCCCGTACGGCCAACCTGGTGGTGATCGCGGTCGACGCCTCGGGGTCCATGGGGGTCGGGCGGCGGATGGAGGCGGCCAAGGGGGCGGTCCTCGGCTTGCTGGTCGACGCCTACCAGCGAAGGGACAGGGTGGCGCTGGTCACCTTTGGCGGGGCGGGAGCGACCATCGCCCTGCGCCCCACCGCCAGCGTGGAGGTGGCCCGGGCTCGCCTGGCCGACCTGCCCACCGGAGGCCGCACCCCCCTGGCCGAAGGGATCGCCACCGCCCTGGCCGTCGCCGAAGGGTCATCCTCGGCTCCGGGCCCACTTCGCCCGTTGATGGTGGTGATATCCGATGGTCGGGCGACCGCCGGGCCACCGGGGACCGACCCGGTGAGGGCCGCCGTCGAGGCGGCCGGCCAGGTCCGCCGGCGGGGGGTGGCGGGGGTGGTGGTCGACGCCGAGGAGGGCCCTGTCCGCCTGGGCCTGGCCCGGGGGTTGGCCGAGGCCATGGGGGCGCGCTATCTCAGCGTGGCCGAGCTGTCGGCCGGGGAGCTGGCAGGTGGCGGGTGACCTCCACCATGCGCCCAGGGGCCAGTGCCGCCGCCGCCCGCTCGAGCCTGCTCCCCCGGGCGCGCCGGCGCAGCCGGCGGCGGCGGGTCGCCAGCCCGGCGATGACACCGGCCGCGACGGCGCCAGTGGCCAAGCTGGCGGCCAGCGCCTTGCGGCCGGCGCGCATCTCCTCGATCGGCCAGTCCCGCTCGGCGGCCAGGCGCTTGAGCTGGCGGGCCGGGTTGACGGCATGGGGGTGGCCCACCAGCTCGAGCAGCGGCAGGTCGTTGTGGGAGTCGGAGTAGGCCGAGGAATCGATCAGGGACAGGCCCAGGCGCCGGGCCCGCTCGGCCACCGCCTGGGCCTTGTCCCTCCCGTGCAGGACCGGGCCGAGGAGGTCCCCGGTGTAGCGTCCCTCGTCGTCGACCTCGGCGGTGGTGCCGATGGCTCCGCTCATCCCGAGCTGGTCGGCGACGGTCTCGGCCAGCTCGGTGGGTGCGGCAGTGACCAGCAAGGTGGCGTCGCCCCGGTCCGCGTGCTCCTGGATGATCCTGCGCATCCCCTGGTAGACCCGGGGCACGATCCACTGCCGGGCGATGTCGGCGCACCAGGCTCGAAGCTCCTGCTGGCTGCGACCGGCCACCAGCTGGAGGCTGGCCCGGCGCGACCGCCCCAGGTCCTTGTCCGACTCGCCCCGGAGCTGGAAGGCGGCCTGACCCCACCCGAACCTGACGATGTCGACCAACCTGAAGTTGATGTTGTCGGAGGCGTGCAGTCCCCGGGCCAAGAGGTAGAGGCTGGACCCGGGGATGAGCGTCTTGTCGAGGTCGAAGAAGGCCGCTCGGGGCCGCCCCGGCTCACCTGACGCCCGAGCGCCACTCCAGTCAGGGGCCACCGGCACGAGGATGAGTCTGCCATGGCCCCGGGGTGGCCACGAGCCGGGCCGGCACGCTCGATGGGGACTATCGTTGTGCCGATCGGACAAGACGGGGCCGGCGGCGATCGGTGAGGCTGCTCCTGGTCGTCAATCCCCATGCCTCGGCGGTCACCCCCCGCCGTGCCCTGGCACTCGAGAGGGCTCTCCAGGTCGACCACCAGGTCGAGGTGGCGGTGACCCGCGGGCGCGACCATGCCGTGGAGCTGGCCAACGATGCCGCCGGCGACGGCCGGGACGCAGTCATAGTGCTGGGGGGCGACGGCACCGTGAACGAGGCGGCCAACGGCCTGGTCGGCACCACCACCGCCCTGGGGGCGGTCCCGGGGGGCTCGACCAACGTGTTCGCCCGTACGGTGGGCCTGTCCAAGCACTTGAGCAAGGCGACGACGCAGTTGGTCTCGGTCCTGGACCGCCAGTCGCACCGTCGGGTCGGCCTGGGCCAGGTCAACCACCGCTACTTCCTCTTCCACGTGGGCCTGGGCTTCGATGCCGCGGTGGTCGAGCAGGTGGAGAAGCGGGCGGCCCTCAAGCGCCACGCCGGGCAGGCCGCCTTCATCTACGCCAGCCTCCTCACCTGGTTCAGGCACTACGACCGCAGCCGGCCGCCGATGATGGTGGCGGGAGAGGGCCAGGGCGAGAAGGAGGCATATTTCGCCATCTGTCTCAAGACCAACCCGTACACCTTCCTCGGCCGCCGGCGCCTCAACCTGGCGCCGGAGATCGCCCCCGACGACGGTCTCACCATGGTCAGGTTCGCCACCATGAGACTGGCTCCGGTGGTCAGCCTGGTCGGGTCGGCGCTGGGGTCAGGCGGGTGGATGCAGCGCCACCCCAAGGTGGCCTGCCTGCCCGACCTCGACCGGATCGAGGTCCGGGCGGTGGGTGCTCCCATCCCCTATCAGGTGGATGGCGAGTTCCTGGGCCGAGCCGACCGTCTGGTGATCACCCACCATCCCGGGCTGCTGGAGGTGCTGGTGCCGTGAGCCCCGCCGCCGGCCCCCGGCTCGCTCGCCTGGGCTGGCCACCCACGCACGGGCGCTCGGGCCGGCGACCCCCGGGCTTCCGCCGGCTGCGCCGCATCTCGTGCACCGGCCATCCCCGCTGACCGGCCACCTGGCGGAGCTGGCGGGCCGGGTTCACCGCGTGCGGATGGCCCACCAGCTCGAGCAGCGGCAGGTCGTTGATCGAGTCCGAGTAGGCCGAGCACTCGGGCAGTGACAGGTGGAGCTGGCCGGCCCGCTCCGCCACCGCCCTGGCCTTCTCCGCCCCGTGGAGGACCGGCCCGGGCAGGTTGCCGGTGTAGCGACCGTCCACCACCTCGGCGGCAGTCCCGATGGCGCCGGTGAGGCCCAGCTGGTCGGCCATGGTCTCGGCCAGCTCGACCGGGGCGGCGGTCACCAGCACGGTGGCGTCTCCCCGCTCCTGGTGGTGGCGGATGATCTGTGCCATGCCCTGGTAGACCCGGGGGACGATCCGGGCCCCGGCGATCTCGGCACACCAGGCCCTCAGCTCCTCCTGGCTGCGGCCGGCCACCAGGTCCAGGCTGGCCCGGCGCGACCGCCCCAGGTCCTTGTCCTTCTCGCCCCGCAGGCGAAAGGCGGCCTGGCCCCACCCGAACCTCACCATGTCAACCAGCTTGAAGTTCATCATGTCATTGGCGTGGAGGCCCTTGGCCAGCTGGTAGAGGCTGGAGCCAGGTATCAGGGTCTTGTCGAGATCGAAGAAGGCGGCCCGGCCCTGGGGACGATGGGCATCCCGGTGACGGGCACACCCGGCCAGGCCGTGGCCGGCCGCTCGGCGGCTGGGGGCATGCGTGTGAGCAGACATGGGGAAGTGAGCAGGCATAGGGAAGTCCTCCAAAGGGGAAGTCTCCGGGCGAGCCCGGCCTCGTCGGCCCGGGCATCTCGCGACGGCGACGGACGGCACGGGCGCCGTCCTCGTCACCAACCCTAGCGGCAGGCCGGCGGGCTGCCTGTCAGCCCGGCTTGGCGGGGGCTTAGCATCAGGCGATGGCCGCTCAGGAGCTCACCACCGCGGGCCGCCCGGGGGACTCCGGGAGCGGGCGGCCGGCCGCCCGGCGCTGGCTCACCCGCCGGCACCTTCAGCTGGCTCTCGGGACCCTGTGGCTCCTCGACGGCGCCCTCCAGCTCCAGCCCTACATGTTCAGGCCTGGCTCGGACGGCTTCATCGGCTCGTTGGCCCAGAACGCCATGGGCCGGCCCAACCCCCTCACCGACCTGATCCGCATGGCCGTGAGCCTGTTCGCCTCCCACCAGCTTGTCTTCAACGCCGCCTTCGCCACCGTACAGATCGCCATCGGAATCGGGCTGTTGTGGCGGCCAGCGTTGAAGGCCGCTCTCGTGTTGTCGGTGGCCTGGGGGCTGGTTGTGTGGGTGCTGGGCGAGGCCCTGGGCCAGATGCCCTTTCCCCAGGCCTCGACCCCCTTCGGGGCGCCTGGGGCCGCCTTGTTGTACATCATCGCCGCCCTGGTGCTCTGGCCCCGCCGAGACGACGACCAGCCGGCCGTGGCCGACGGCGGCCTGCTGGGGGCCAGGGGGGCCAGGTGGGCGTGGGCCGCCGTCTGGGGGGGGACGGCGCTGCTGGAGCTGGAGCAGGCCAACCACGCTCCTGGCTCGGTCTCCGCCCAGCTGGCCAACCAGGCCGACGGCCAGCCCGGCCTGCTGAGCGCCTTGGACCATGGGGCGGCCCACCTCCTCGCCGGCCGGGGAGTGGTGGTGGCGCTGGCCGTGCTGGTGGTGCAGGCCTTCGTCGCCCAGGGCGTCCTGGGGGAGTCGACCCGGCGCCTGGCCCTGGGCGTGGGAGTCGGGGTGGCGCTGGTCTACTGGGTGGTCGCCCAGAGCTTTGGCGGCATCCTCACCGGCCAGGCCACCGATCCCAACTCAGGTCCCCTGTTCGTGCTGCTGGCCCTGGCCCTGTGGCCCAGGACCGGGTCAGCTCTCCCAGTGCCGAGCATGAGATATCATGATACACTACCTGTAGTAACTGCGGACAGTGAAAGGGGTAGTGATGCTGGCTCTGGAGGCGACGCTGGCGGTGGCGGTGGGGATCTGCGGGATGGTGGCCGTGGTGGTGGCCTGGCGGTGGCTTCCGGGCATCGGGACGGTCCACCGAGATGACAACGACGGCGGATGGGAGCCCGACGACTCCCCCGGCGGTCCGCCCGCCGGGGGACCTATGGCCGTCCCCGACCGCCTGGATGGACTGGCGCTGGTCTCTGAGGGCGACTTCGCGGCGATCGGGGCCTGGCTGGCCAGCCAGCACGCCAGCCTGGCGCCGGCCTGACGGTCAGGTCTCGGCTGCCCGGCGCTCGAAGGCGGCGTTGACCTCGCCGCCGATCAGGATGGCGTAGCCGGTCAGGTACAGCCAGAAGATGAGGAGCGCCACCCCGGCGAATGCCCCGTAGGTCTTGGAGTAGGAGGCGTTCCCGAAGCTCGACGTGTAGTACGAGAAGCCGATGGAGATGGCCGCCCATATCACCGTGCCCAGCAAGGCACCCGGGCTGACCCAGCGCCAGCGGGGCCGCTCCCGGTTGACTCCCAGGTAGTAGAGCACCGAGAACAGAAGGGTTATCAGCACCAGGGCGACGACCCAGCGCACGGCGGTCCAGGCGGCGGAGAAGGCGGCGCCCTCGATGGGCACGAAGCCCTGGATGGCGCTGCCGATCTGCCGGCCGAAGACGATGAGGCCCGACGCCGCCCCCCCCAGCACGGCCGTGGACGCCAACAGCGGTATGGCCACCAGGCGCTTGACCAGGTAGGAGCGGTCGGCCGGCACCTTGTAGGCGATGTCCAGGCCCTCCTGGACGGTGCCCATCCCCGCCGACGCGCTCCACAGGGCGATGACGGCGGCCACGATGACGGCTGGCAGGGCGCCGCCGCCGTGGCGCTTGGCCTGGGATATGGCCCCGGTGAGCACCCCCGCCGCTCCCGCCGGCAGTGCCTTGGTAACCCCCTTGATCAGGCTCACCGTCACGTGCTGGGGAATCTGGGCCAGGGAGGCGATGCCGAGCAGGGCGATGACCAAAGGGAACAGGGACAGGAACCACTGATAGGCGAAGTTGCCGGCGGCCACGCTCACGCGGTCCTGCTTGGACTCGGCGGTGGCCGCCTTGAGGGCGGCCCTCCAGCTCCGAGCCGGGAGGTCCGCCGGGGAGCTCGCCCGCCTCCTGGTGGGCTCGCCGCTCCGGGCCCACCGCTCCTGCGGCGGAGCCTCCTCGGGCTCACCGGCGGTAGCCGGGGGCCTCCTCGGCATCGAACGGGCGCCGTAGGGCCGGCCCCCATGGGGAGGCGAGTAGCGCCGGTCGGCCCTGCTCACGCTGCTCATGGTCTGGGTCCTCCTTGCTCGCCAGGCCCTTGTCTTACCCGATCCGGCCAGGGCTCGCTCGGCGAATAGGTTGGGCAGCCGATGCTGATCGAGTGGCTGTCCCGCCTGCCCAACCCGGCGACTCCCTTGCGCCCGGCGGTGGCTTCCCGTATGGGCAGGGTCTTCGGCGCCGACCGGTTTCCCCAGGAGCAGTACACCGACCCGCCGGGCGACCCCGGGCTGTTCGGGCCCGGCAGCGTCACCTGGAGGGTGCACGGGCATCCGGCCATGGTGCTGGGCGGGTTCAGCGCGGTGTTGCTCCAGACCCTCCATCCTCTGGCCATGGCGGCGGTGGCTGATCACTCGGCCTGGCGGGAGGCGCCCCTCCGGCGGCTGTCCCGGACCTCCTCCTTCGTGGTGGCCACCACCTACGGCTCGACGCCGGTGGCCGAGGCCATGATCGAGGTGGTGAGGGCGGTGCACGCTCGGGTGGTGGGCACTGCCCCCGACGGGCGCAGCTACTCGGCCAACGACCCGGCGCTGCTGCGTTGGATACATGTCGCCGAGGTCACCAGCTTCCTGCGGGCCTACCAGCGCTACGAGCCCTGGCCGCTGTCGGGCGCCAACGCCGACCGGTACCTGGACGAGGTGGCGGTGGTGGCCGAGCGCCTGGGGGCCACCGAGGTGCCCCGGAGCCGCAGCCAGGTCCGGGCCTACCTGGGAGAGGTCCGTTCGGAGCTGGCTGCCGGCGAGCAGGCGCTGGGCGCCGTCGACTTCGTGAGGACCCCCCTGGGAGACGATCCCTGGACCCGGGCCGCCTACGGGCTGGTGGTCGAGGCCGGCGTCGGCCTGCTGCCCGGCTGGGCCCGAGCCATGCTCGGACTGCGCCAGTCGGCGGTGGTGGAGCGCACGGTGGTCCGCCCGGCGGCCTGGAGCCTGATCAGCGCCATGCGCCTGGCCACCGGCCCGCCCCCCGCCCTGGTCCAGGCCCGGGAGCGCGCCGCCGCCCCTGCTCGCCCGGGAGCGTCTCAGGCGGCCGGCCCCTGACCGACGTGGGTGCCCTCCTCCAGGCTCACCTGGGCGAGTGGCTGGGGAGTTGGCCACCCCCGAAGGGCGAGGTGGTGGCGGTCGACTGCCCGCGGCGGGCTCGGCCCGGGTGGGACGGCGAGGTCCATCCGTTCGTCGGAGTGGCCTGTCCGGAGGGCGCTGTCCTGTCGCTGCCCCCGGTGGCGGCCCGAGGCGCGTCGGAGCTCATCCGCAGGGCTACGGGCGGGGTGGAGTCGGTCCTCGACGCCGTCGGGGAGCACCTGCCCGCGCTGGTGTGGCAGGCGGGGGCCCGCTGCGGCAGGGGATGCTTCCGCTGGACGGGGGATCCAGCCGGGTTGGAGGACGTCGGGGAGTGGGTGGAGCGCCACGACCCGAGGGTCCCGGACTGGCTGCGGCCGTTCAACGGCGAGGTGCTGGTGGCGTGGGACGAGCAGGGGCTCTATGCGGCCGGCGTCGGCCGCAAGATGCACAACCGGTGGGGCCACGAGCTGGCGGTGGCCACCGAGGAGCCCATGCAGGGACGGGGCCTGGCCAAGCGCCTGGTGGCCCAGGCCGCCCGACGGGTGCTGTCCGACGGTGCCGTCCCCACCTACCTGCACAGCTACTCCAACCTGGCCTCGGCCCGGGCAGCCGAGGCGGCCGGCTTCCCCGACCGGGGCTGGCAGGTGCTGGGCCTGTGGGGGGGTCGCAAGGACTGAGCCACCCTGCCGCCACCCCTCAGCCGGGGCCGTCCAGCCCCGGGTCGCCCGGCGGGTCCGGGCCGCCCAGGCCCGGCAGGCGTCTTCGCACCTCGGGGCGCAGGGCCGGGGGCCGG
>JAVKSQ010000015.1:0-56942 GCA_039583615.1 Acidimicrobiales bacterium | reverse complement strand
CGCCGGGGGCGGCCATGCCCCCAGGGCCGCCGGGGGCGGCCATGCCCCCAGGGCCGCCGGGGGCGGCCATGCCCCCGGGGCCGCCGGGGGCGGCCATGCCCCCGGGGCCGCCGGGGGCGGCCATACTGAGGCGGTGGATCGCTTCGTGGTGCACGCTGGGCCGCCGCTGGAGGGAACGGTCAGGGTAGGAGGGGCCAAGAACTCCGTCACCAAGCTGATGGCCGCCTGCCTGCTGGCCGAGGGGCGCCACGTGCTGACCAACGTCCCCCACATCACCGACGTGGGCACCATGGCCGACGTCCTGGGGGCCATGGGGGTGACCGTCACCCGCCGCCCGGGCGGAGAGCTCGTCATCGACACCCCAGGCGAGCTGCTGGCGGAGGCTCCCTACGAGCTGGTGGAGCGGATGCGGGCGTCGGTGGTGGTGCTCGGCCCCCTCATCGCCCGCATGGGCAGGGCCCGGGTGGCCATGCCCGGCGGTGACGACTTCGGGCCCCGCCCCATCGACTTCCACCTGCGGGGCCTGGAAGCCATGGGCGCCACCTTCACCCCGGCCCACGGCTACGTGGAGGGCCGGGCCGGCCAGCTGGCCGGGACCCGGGTGGTGCTCGAGTACCCGAGCCACACCACCACCGACAACCTGCTCATGGCGGCGGTCCTGGCCAAGGGGACCACCGTCATCGAGAACGCGGCCAGAGAGCCCGAGGTGGCCGACCTGGCCGCCTACCTGACCAAGATGGGCGCCCGCATCACCGGCGCCGGCACCTCCCGCCTGGTGGTCGAGGGGGTCACCGAGCTGACTCCGGGCCGCCACCAGGTGATCCCCGACCGGGTCGAGGCGGCCACCTTCCTCACCGCCGTGGCCCTGGCCGGCGGCGAGATCATGGTCGAGGATGCTCGAGCCGATCACATGGACATGTTGATCGAAAAATTGGCCGCCATGGGCCTCCACACCTCCCCCACTCCCGACGGCCTGAGGGCCACCAGACCCGGCCGGCTCTCGTCTGTCGACGTGGCCACCCTGCCCTATCCGGGCGTGGCGACCGACTACAAGCCACTCCTGGTGGTCATGCTCAGCGTGTCGGACGGAGTGGGGATCGTCACCGAGAACCTGTTCCGGGGCCGCTTCCGCTACATCGACGAGCTGCGCCGCATGGGCGCCGACATCCGCACCGAGGGCCACCACGCGGTGGTGAGGGGGACCGACCGCCTCTCCGGCTCCCAGGTCAGAGCACCTGACATTCGGGCCGGGGCCGCCCTGGTGCTGGCCGGGCTGGCCGCCGAGGGGGAGACGGTGGTGGCAGACCCGGCTCACGTCGACCGGGGCTACCAGGGCCTGGCAGCCAAGCTGGCCGCCCTCGGGGCCGACGTGACCCGCCCCAGCCACGAGGTGTAATGAAGGTGGTCTTGGCCCGCTTCCTCAGCCCCCAGTGGTTGGACGACCTCCGCCGGGCGGCCGCCGCCGGTCCAGGCTCGGCCGGCGGCCCTGCTGAGTGCACCGTCACCATCCAGCAGGTGGTCACCGACGCACCCCAGGGGGAGGTTGCCTACGTGGTCAGGCTGGCCGGCGGCCGGCTCGAGGTGTCTCCCGGCCGGGCCGAGGACGCCGATGTCACCATCACCGAGGACTATGCGACCGCGGTGGCCGTCTCCAGCGGGGAGCTGACCGCCCGCCAAGCCTTGCTGGCCGGACGCATCCAGCTCCGGGGCGACACCAACGCCCTGCTGGCCGGCCAGGCCGCCATGCAGGCGGCCCAGGCGGGCGTGGACCATCTGCGGGCCGGGACCAGCTACTGATCACCATGCGTCTCCCCGTCCCCCACGCGCCCGGCTGGTACCCACAGGACGGGGACCAATCCCTTCGCTACTGGGATGGCGGTGGTTGGACGGGCCGGCGCCGGCCCCGGCCCACCTGGGCGCCCGTCTCGACCAGGCGGCTGCGGCTGGCCGCCCTGGCCTCGTCCCACGACCGGGGCCGGCCGGCTGAGGGCTGGGCGGTCACCAGCCGCCGCCAGAGATGGTCACGCACCCGGGTGGTCGCCTTGATGGCCATGGGCGTCTCGCTGGCCGGTGCGGTCGGGGCAACCATCGCCTACTCGGCCGGCCAGCCCTTTGGGGGGCAGAGCCCGCCGGTGGCCATCCTCAACGATCCTGGCTTCGCCACCCGGGCCAGCTCTGTCTGCCAGGCCGACCTCGGGCCCGCTCCGCCGGCCCGGCGCCAGGTCGCGGCATCGGCTCTGCGTCCAGTCGTCTCCCACCTGGGCTCAGTGCCGGTCGAGGTCTCCGACCGGCTGGCGGTCCGGGCCTGGCTGTCAGAGTGGCGGGCGGTGACCCGCCTGGCCGCTCGGGCGTCGACGTCACGTCGGGCGGGCGCCCCGCCCGTTGGCCTGAAGACCAGGTTGGACAGCCAGGTGCAGCGCATCGACGACTTTGCCCGAGTGAACGGCATGCCCGCATGCGTTCTCTAGGACCGCCAGGTAGATTGCCAACACTGCCCCGCAGGGGGCAGCGGACCCAAAGGGGGATGCAGGTGGCGATGACCGGGATGATCGACGACCATTTCCTGCAGCGCTATCGGGAGCTGTTGGACGCCGAGGACGCGGCCTTCGACGAGCTCGAGCACGCCTACGAGGAAGGGGACCGCGATCACTTCGAGACCGACCTGGCTGCCTGGCGCAGCGCCATCGGCGCCAAGCTGGCCTACCTGCACCGCATGGGCATCCAGGTCCAGGACCTCGTCGTCACCAGCTGATCAGAGCAGGTCAGCCACCTCGGCGCGCTCCGACTCCAGCTCCTCGATGGTGGTCCGGAGCTGGTCCCGGGCCCAGTCATCGTGGTCAAGGCGCTCGACGACCTCCCAGCCCAGGCCGCCGGTGCGAACCGGAAAGCCGAACTGGAGCCCCTCGGGCACACCGTACTGCCCCCCGCTGGGCACGGCCAGGGAGACCCAGTCCCCCTCGGGAGTCGGGGTGCGGATGCTCACCACCGAATCGATCACCGCATTGGCCGCCGAGCCGGCCGAGGATGCCCCTCGGGCCTCGATGATGCTCGCTCCTCGCCCCCTGACGGCGGCGAGGAACCCGCCTCGCAGCCAGGTCTGGTCTCTGATCACCTCGCGGGCAGGACGGCCGCCGATCCGGGCGTGGGCAACGTCGGGGAACTGGGTCGACGAGTGGTTGCCCCAGACGGCCAGGTTGGTCACCGCCTCGACCGGTGCACCTGCTCGCCGGGCCAGCAGGCTCTGGGCCCGGTTGTGGTCCAGGCGGGTCATGGCGAACCAGCGGTCTGCCGGCATCTCGGGAGCGTTGGCCCGGGCGATCAGGCAGTTGGTGTTGCAGGGGTTGCCCACCACCACGACCCGCACATCACCAGCTGCGTGACCGGCGATGGCCCGGCCCTGCGGTCCGAAGATGGCGCCGTTGACGTGAAGCAGGTCTGAGCGCTCCATTCCCGACTGACGGGGGACCGAGCCCACCAGCAGGGCCCACGATGCGCCGTCAAAGGCAGTGGCGGGCTGACTGGTGGCTACCACCCCGGCCAGCAGGGGCATGGCGCAGTCCTCCAGCTCCATGGCCACCCCTTCCAGGGCACCCATGGCCGCCTCCACCTCCAGCAGACGCAGCCCCACCGGCTGTCCGGGGCCGAGGAGGTCCCCCGAGGCGATGCGGAAGACCAGGGCGTAGCCGATCTGGCCGGCCGCCCCGGTAACGGTGACCTGGACGGGGGAGCGCTCAGGAGCCATCGACCGGCGAGGTTAGCGTCAAGCCGTGGCAGGAGATCCCCGGTCCCACCCGCTGGCCCAGGACGTGGTGTGGGTGGGTGGTGGGGCCGCCGGTCAGGTCAGCGAGGCCCGCCTGGATGTGCGAATGATCATAGACGCTCGGCGATGGCCGACGCCATCTCCGAGCACCGCACCTCGGTGGCCCCTTCCATGAGGCGGGCGAAGTCGTAGGTCACGATGTGGTCGGCGATGGTGGCCTCCAGCGCGGCCACGATGTCGTCGGCCGCCGCCTGCCAGCCCAGGTGCTCGAACATCAGCACCCCGGAGAGGAGCAGCGACCCGGGGTTGACCTTGTCCTGGCCGGCGTACTTGGGGGCTGTCCCGTGGGTGGCCTCGAAGATGGCGTGGCCGGTGACGAAGTTGATGTTGGCCCCAGGAGCGATGCCGATGCCGCCGATCTGGGCGGCCAGGGCGTCGGAGAGGTAGTCCCCGTTCAAGTTGGTGGTGGCGATGACGTCGAAGTCGTCCGGGCGGGTGATCACCTGCTGGAGGGTCACGTCGGCCAGGCTGTCCTTGACCAGGATGCGCTGGCCGGGCCGGCCGCCGCAGTCGTCCCAGGCCACCGCCACCTCGGCGAACTCCTCCCTGACCACGTCGTATCCCCAGGAGCGAAAGGCCCCCTCGGTGAACTTCTGTATGTTCCCCTTGTGGACGAGGGTGACGCTGCGCCGGTGCCGCTGCACCGCGTAGTCGAGGGCGGCCCGGACCAGGCGCTTGGACGCCGTCTCGGACACCGGCTTTATCCCTACGCCCGAGTCGGGGCGGATGTCCCAACCGAACTCGTCGCGCAGGTAGTCGATGAGCTTCTTGGCCTCTGCCGTGGCCGCCTCCACCTCCAAGCCGGCGTAGACGTCCTCGGTGTTCTCCCGGAAGATCACCATGTCGACCTTCTCCGGGTACCGCATGGGTGAGGGCACACCCTCGAACCAGCGAACCGGGCGCAGGCACACGTACAGGTCGAGGATCTGGCGGAGGGCCACGTTGAGCGAGCGGAAGCCTCCCCCCACCGGGGTGGTGAGGGGACCCTTGATGCCGATCCGGTGGTGACGGAAGGCTTCCACCGTCTCGTCCGGCAGCCACGTACCGGTCTCGTCGTAGGCTCGCTGGCCGGCCAGCAGCTCCTTCCAGGCGATCCGGTGGCCGTGCTTGGCCGCCGCCGCGTCGAGCACATGGCGGGCCGCCGGCCAGATGTCCGCCCCGATGCCATCGCCGGGGACGAAGGGGATGATCGGCTCATCGGGGACCCGGAGAGCACCGTCTGGCGCCATGGTGATCATTTCGGCCATCTGGCCGATCCTACTGCGAGGGCGCCTCGGGTGGCGGGCCCAGGCCCAGGTTGGCGTAGATCTCGCGGGTGGCCGTGGACCGGTTGAGGGTGTAGAAGTGCAGCCCTGGGGCACCGGCGGTGAGCAGCGCGTCGCACAGCGCGGTAGCCATCTCGATGCCCACCTTGCGCACCGCCTGCTTGTCGTCACCCGCCGACCTCAATCGTTCGGCCATGCCGGGGGGCACCGCTGCGCCCATCTCTGCCATGCGCGGCAGCGAGCTGAGGGAGGTTACCGGCATGATGCCGGGCACCACCGGCTTGGTCATTCCCCTGGCAGCCAGGTCCTCCACCAGGCCCAGGTACTCCTCGGGGCGAAAGAAGAACTGGGTGACGGCAAAGTCGGCCACGCCCAGCTTCTCGGCCAGGTGGTCCCGGTCGGTGGGCAGGTCCGGGGACCGCGGATGGCCGGCCGGGTGAGCGGCCACCCCCACCGAGAAGCCGCCGATGACCCGGGCCAGCTCCACCAGCTCGATGGCTCTGGTCAGCTCCCCCTCGCGCCTGGTGTCGCCGAGGTCGACGGGCGAGCCCGGTGGTCCGAGTGGGCCGGTGGGTGGGTCGCCGCCCAGGGCCATGATGTTCTCCACCCCGGCCTTGGCGAAACCAACCAGGATCTCGGCCAGCTCCAGGCGGGTGTGGGCCACGCAGATGAGGTGAGCCATGGGTGTGAGCGTGGTGGTCCGCAGCATCCCGGCCACCAGGTCGTGTGTCCGCTGCCTGGAGGCGCTGCCGCCCCGATAGGTCACCGAGACGAACGACGGCGCCAGGGGCTCCAGCTCCCGCAGCGTCCGGACCAGGGTGAGCTGCTCGGCATCGTTCTTGGGGGGGAAGAACTCGAAGGAGAAGGTCCGGCCCTGCTGGAGCAGATCGACGATCCTGGCCATGGCCGCTCAGCGTACTGCCCCATGGCACCAGCATGGCGTTTGCAATATTCTCATGTCGTTCCATGCCCAGAGATGGTGGAGGGCTGGGGCGGTGGGTGATGGAGCCACCCTCGAGCGGGCGGTCGACGTGGCCGTTGCCCCGGCGAGGGCGCCGGCCCGCCAGCCGGTCAGGCTCGGCTGTCCCCCGTGGGCGCCCACCGCTCGGCGGCGTCCACCGCGTTGCGGAACAACATGGCCACCGTGGTGGGCCCCACCCCGCCGATCCGAGGGGTGATGAAGCCGGCCACCTCGGCCACCGACTCGTCCACGTCGGGCAGGAGCCGCCGGCCCTCGTAGCGCACCCCGCCACCCACCACTACCACGCCGGGCCTCACGTGCTCGGGTCGCAGGATGCCCGGAACCCCTGCCGCGGCGACCACGATGTCGGCCCGTCGGGTGTGCTCGGCCCAGCTCGGCACCCCGGTGTGGACCACGGTGACGGCGGCGTTGGCGGTCGGGCGCTTCTGGGACAGAAGCAGGGCCAGGGGCCGGCCAAGCGTCGTCCCCCGGCCCAGCACCACCACGTGGTGGCCGGCCACGGGGATGCGGTAGTGGGCAAGAAGGGCCTCTATCCCAGCCGGGGTGCAGGGCACCGGGCCGGGCATGGACATGGCCAAGCGGCCCATGTTGAACGGGTGCAGGCCGTCCACGTCCTTGTCCGGGTCCATCTCGGCCAGGGCCGCCTCGTAGTCGATCCCGGCTGGCACGGGATGCTGGACGAGCATGGCGTCCACCTCCGAGTCCTCGTTCATGGCCCGGATGGCAGCCACCAGGTCGGCCTGGCGGGCATCCCCCGGGAGGTGGAGGTGGCTGGAGCGAATGGACAGCTCGGCTGCCTTGGCCTGCTTCATGCGGACGTACCCGGCGCTGGCCGGGTCGTCACCCACCAGGATGGTCCCCAGCCCGACCGAGCGGCCCGCCGAGCTCAGCGCCTTGACCCGGTCGGCCACCTCATCCAGCACCGCGTCGGCGACCGGGGCGCCGGGCATGAGCCGAGCGGCCATCAGGCGGCCATGGACCGGCCGGCGGCCATCACAGGTCGGGCCACCATCGGGCGTCAATGGCGAAAATGGCGCTCGCCAGTGAGCACCATGGCGATCCCGTGCTCGTCGGCGGCGGCCACCAGCTCCCCGTCGCGCACCGAGCCGCCGGGCTGGACCACCACCGACACGCCTCCCTCGGCCAAGGCGTCGAGGCCGTCGCGGAACGGGAAGTAGGCGTCGCTGGCCGCCGCTCCCCCGACGCCTCGGCCAGCTGCCTTGCGTACCGCCATTTGCGCCGGGTCCACCCGGTTCTGCTGGCCGGCTCCCACCCCCACGGCTTGGCCGCCGGCCACCACCACGATGGCGTTTGACGTTGTCCGGGCGCAGATCCGCCAGGCCAGCTCGGCGTCGCCCCACTGTCCGGGCGTGGGCACCGCCTTGGTCGCCACCTGCCACTCGTCCCGGCCGACCAGGAACCGGTCTGGCTCCTGGACCAGCAGGCCGGCATTCACCGGGCGGACCATGAGAGCGTCCCGGCCCGGCGGCGGCGCCTCCAGCACCCGCATGTTGCGGCGCTTGCTGGCGAAGAGGTCCAGGGCTGCGCGCTCGTAGCGGGGCGCGATGAGGACATCGGCGATGGGGTTGGCCACGATGGCCGCCGCCACCTCCGGGGGCACCGGCCGGTTGAGAGCGATGATGCCACCGAAGGCCGACATGGGGTCGCAGTCGAAGGCCCGCCGGTAGGCGGTGACGATGTCGTCCGCCACCGCCACCCCGCACGGATTGGCGTGCTTCACTATGACCGCCACCGCCCTGGCGGACTGACCTCCCGCCTCCCGCTGGTCCCCGCTCAGCTCCCCCAGCTCGTGGGCCAGCTGCCAGGCTGCCTCGCCATCGAACAGGTTGAGGTAGGACAGGGCCTTGCCACTGTGCTGCACCATGCCGTCCCACCAGCTCCGTCTGCCCACCTCCCGGTAACGGGCCGCATGCTGGTGCGGGTTCTCGCCGTACCTGAGCTCCTGGGCCCGTTCGAGAGCCAGGTGAAGCGTCGGAGGCAGCCGGCCCGACTGGCCAGCGGGCGCCTGCTCGTCAAACCAGTTGACGATGGCGGCGTCGTAGGCGGCAGTGTGGGCGAAGGCGACTCGGGCCAGACGACGCCGGGTGGCCTCGGACAGGGTACCGCTCGACCGCAGCTCGTCCAGCACCGCCCGGTAGTCCTCGGGATCCACCACCACGCCGACGTGGGCGTGGTTCTTGGCCGCCGCCCGCAGCATGGTCGGTCCGCCCACGTCGATGGTCTCCGTGCCCGGCCGCTCCCGGAACGGGTAGAGGTTGCACACCACCAGGTCGATCGTCCCGATCCCGTGGGTGGCCAGCTCGGCGCGATGGCCTGCATCGGACCGGTCGGCCAGGATGCCACCGTGGATGGCGGGGTGCAGGGTCTTCACCCGGCCGCCCAGCATCTCGGCCGCGCCGGTGAGGTCCTCCACCGGGATGTGGGCCACCTCGGCCTGGGCCAGGGTGGCCGCCGTACCGCCGCTGGCCACCAGCTCCCAGCCCATGTCCGCCAGCCCCCGCGCCAGCTCGACCACCCCCGCCTTGTGGTGGACCGACAGCAGGGCCCTCACCGGGCGCCGACCGGTTGACCCGCACAGGCCGAGCCGTGCTCCCTCAGCTGGTCCAGCATGGCCGAGATGGTCTGTGGGTACAAGCGGCGCTCGGCCGCCTTTATCCGCTCGTGCAGCGACTCGACAGTGTCCCCGCCCAGCACCGCCACCTCCTCCTGGGCCAGGATGGGTCCCGCGTCCACCTCCAGGGTGGCCAGGTGGACGGTGCAGCCGGTGACGGCCGCCCCGGCCGACAGGGCGTCCTCGACCGCATGCCAACCTGGGAACGCCGGCAGCAGGGCCGGGTGGGTATTGAGGATGCGACCTGGGTAGGCGTCGTGGATCGGCTGGGCCAGGACGGTACCGAAGCCGGCCATGGCCACCAGCTCGACCGGATGGCGTCCCAGCGCCCTGACCACCTCCTCGGTGAACCCCACTCGATCGAAGCCAGGACCGTAGCTGCGCCGCTCGACCAGCTCAGCGGGAACGCCGGCGGCCGCGGCCACCTCCAGGGCCCCGCACGGGCGGTCGGCCACCACCGTCACCACCGGCAGCCCGGCTCCGAGAATGGCAGCCAGGTTGGTCCCGCCTCCCGATGCCAGCACCCCGATGCCCACCCCCTCAGGCTACCAGCGGCCCCGCCACCGGCCTCGGATCCGGGCCGCCTACGCCAGCCCGGCCACCACCGCCAGCATGAGCTCCCCGGCGTGGGTGGGGTTGGCCGCCACGTGGGCGCCTGCCGCCCGCAGGGCTTCGATCTTGACCGAGGCCGTACCGGTCGACCCTGAGATGATGGCGCCGGCATGACCCACTCTCCTGCCGGTGGGGGCGGTGAGGCCGGCGACGTAGGCCACCACCGGCTTGCTCATCCGCTGGGCGATGAACTCGGCCGCCCGCTCCTCCTCCGAGCCGCCGATCTCGCCGATCACCATCACCGCCCGGGTGTCCGGATCGGCTTCGAAGGCAGCCAGGCAGTCGATGAACCCGGTGCCCGGGACGGGGTCACCCCCGATCCCCACGCATGTCGTCTGGCCCACCCCGTGCTGAGACAGCTCGTGGAGGGCCTGGTAGGTAAGGGTCCCCGACCGGCTTACCACCCCGACCGGGCCCCCCGGCCGGGCGATCTCGCCGGCGGTGATGCCTATGTTGCAGCTGCCCGGGGAGATGATCCCCGGGCAGTTCGGCCCGATCAGCCTGGTGCCAGCATGGTCACGGCGCAGCCGGTTGAAGATCCGGGCCTCGTCCTGAGCCGGGATGAACTCGGTGATGCACACCACGATCCCGAGACCAGCGGCCGCCGCCTCCAGGATGGCGTCCTCGGCTCTGCGAGGCGGGACGGCCACGAACGACGCATTGGCCCCGGTTGCATCGACGGCCTCGGCCACCGTGTCGAACACCGGGATGCCCTCCACGTCCTGGCCACCCTTCCCGGGAGTCACGCCGGCCACCACCGAGGTGCCGTAGTCCCGGTTGCGCAGGCCGTGGAACCGGCCCTGCCCGCCGGTGAGACCCTGGACCACTACCCTGGTGCGCCCGTCCACGAAGATGCTCATCGGCTGGCCCGGGCTGGCCCGCTCCTGGAGCCGGCCAGCTCCACCGCCCACCGGGCGGCAGCCAGCATGGTGGGTCGGCTGATCAGGCGGTCGGACTCGTGGGCGGCCAGGATGGCCCGACCCTGCTCGGCGTTGGTCCCGTCGAGGCGGACCACGATCGGCGCCCGCAGGTCGACCCGGTGGAGGGCCTCGACGATGCCGTCGGCCACCTGGTCGCACCGGGTGATGCCGCCGAAGATGTTCACCAGGATCGACGCCACCTTGGGGTCGGTGCTGATGACCTCCAGGGCGGCCGTCATGACGTCGGCACCGGCACCGCCGCCCACGTCGAGGAAGTTGGCCGCCGATCCCCCAACCTGGGTGACCATGTCCAAGGTGCTCATGGCCAGCCCGGCCCCGTTGGCGATGATCCCCACGTTGCCGGACAGGCCGATGTAGTTGAGGTGCTTCTCCCGGGCCAGGCGCTCTCGGTCGTCAAGCTCCTGGGTGGCCATCAGCTCCTCCCACTCGGGATGGCGGAAGGCGGCGCTGTCGTCCAGGACCACCTTGGCGTCCAGGGCGCGGACCCGGCCGTCGGTGGTGAGGACGAGGGGATTGATCTCCACCAGGTCGGCGTCGCCTTCCACGAAGCAGCGGTACAGGGCCAGGAGCACGTCGCTGGCTTGGCCCCTGGCCGCCTCGTCCAGACCTGCCTGACCGGCCAGGGCGTCGGCGGTCGCCGGGGACAGCCCTTCGACGGGGTCGACATGGGCCGTGGCGATGGCCGCCGGGTCGTCCTGCGCTACTGCCTCGATGTCGACTCCCCCCTGGGCGCAGACCATGCCGAGGTGGAGCTTGGCCGCCCGATCGAGGGTGAAGCTGGCGTAGTACTCGCTGGCTATGGCACATGCCGGCTCTATGCACAGCCGTCGGACCGGGTGGCCCTGGATCTCCAGGTCCAGCATGGACCGGGCACAGGCTCTGAGCTCCTGGGGGTCGCCGGCTCGCTTGACCCCCCCCGCCTTGCCCCGTCCGCCCACCGGGACCTGGGCCTTCACCATCACCGGATAGCCCACCTCGTCGGCCCTGGCCGCCGCCTCCTCGACGGTCTCGGCCAGGCCGCCGGACGACACCGGGATGCCGTAGCGGGCAAGGTACTGCTTGCCCTGGTACTCGAGAAGGTCCACTCGGCCCGATCCTAACCAAGCGCCCTCAGACGGGAGAACGCCGGGTGAACTCTCGGGCCATCACCGCCTGTCCGCCAGACGCTGCTGTAGTATGGCCTTGTGAAATCTTTCACACGGGGCTTGGAGCAGTGGGGCCCGACCAGGACGGGCCGCCGGCGCGCCGGCAGTGGTCGTCCGCTGATCGACGAGCAAGGGCACGTGGCCGACACGCTCGAGGGGCGCACGTCGTGGTTCGGGCGGGTATCAGACGTCACCCGCCGCCTGATCGCGTCATCCCGGTTCAGCGGCCTGCTCGTCCTGGCCGTCGGCCTCTGGTTGGCCGTGGGCCCTCTGGTGAGCTTCTCCCGCACCTGGGAGCTGACCGTCACGGCCGGGGCACCCATCTTGAGCCTGCTCATCCTGGTGGTCATCCAGCACACCCAGAACCGGGACGACGCGGCGGTGCAGCTCAAGCTCAACGAGGTGATCCGGGCTACCGAACAGGCCAGCAACGGTCTCATCGCCATCGAGGACCGCCCCGAGATGGAGTTGAGCCGCCTGCTGTCGGCCTACGGGCAACATGGCAGAGGCGAGCCCGGCCAAGGCGGTTCGTCGGACATCGGGCCAGTGGCGGCGGACAGCACCAAGGAGGCGATGAGGCCCGCCCGCGCCAGCCGGCTGCGGCGACGCGCCGGGCTGGACGCCGGGGGCGACGTGGGGGCGGAGCTGGGCTTCATCTTCCGATCGCCGGAGGGAGGCCTGAGCGTGCGGGTCCGCACCCTGGTCCTGTTCGCCCGGCTGGCCGAGGCGGTCGATGACCAGACGTGGGACCATCACCTGAGACGGGGCGACTTCTCCCGCTGGTTCAGGGAGGTGATAGGGGACGACACCCTGGCGGCGGCGGCCGACCAGCTGCAAGTGGGCGACTCGATCGGCAGCCGTCAAGCGATCATTTCGGCCATTGCCGACCGGTACAAGCTGTCGGCCTGACCCCACCGGGCGGACCGCCACGCCCGGGGTCGGGTACCGGTCAGGCCCTCTTGAGCGGTGTCCAGGACAACAGGAGGCGCTTCTCGCCGATACCGGGGAAGGCGACGGTGGCCTCCGCCTTGGGCCCCTCGCCACCGACGGCGAGAACCACCCCCTCGCCCCACTTGGCATGGACCACACCGTCCCCGGCCGCCAGTTGGAGGTCCTCTGCCCCGGTGGTGCGAGCCGGGGCGGTGGCACCGGCGGCGTGGCGGCTGCGCAGGGCTGCCTCCAGCAGGGAGTCCCTCCTCCTGGCTGGCCTGGCCCCATCGAGGCCCTCCGCTCTCACCAGGAGCCGGGGGATCTCCGAGAGGAACCGGCTGGGCGGGTTGTGGGCCACCTGTCCCCACAGGCTGCGGGACAGGGCATGGGAGACGTACAGGCGCCGGCGAGCCCTGGTGATGCCGACGTAGCACAGGCGGCGCTCCTCCTCCAGCTGGTCCGGGTCTCCCAGGGCCCGCTGGTGGGGAAAGATCCCTTCCTCCATGCCCACCATGAAGACGACGGGGAACTCCAGGCCCTTGGCAGTATGGAGGGTCATGAGCACCACCTTGGACTCGTCCTCGTCGATCTGGTCGGCGTCGGCCACCAGGGCCACCGTCTCCAAGAAGGTCTCGAGGTCGTCGTGCTCGCCGGCCACCCCCACCAGCTCGGCCAGGTTCTCCAGCCGTCCCGCCGCCTCCAGCGAGTTCTCGGCCTCCAGCTCCGCCGAGTAGCCGGTCCGGTCCAGGACCGTCTCCAACAAGGCCACGGGTGGCCCGCTCATGGCCCCTCGCAGCTCGTCCAGCAAGCCCACCAGGCTTCGTACCCCGGCCAGCGCCTTGCCCGACAGACCGGCCTGCTCGGCCTGGGCCAGGGCGGTGGCGAAGCCGGCTCGCTGCGAGCTGGCCCAGGCGTCCAGGCGGCGCAGCGAGGTGTCCCCGACCCCGCGCTTGGGCACGTTGACGATCCGCTTGAGGGAGACGACGTCGCCCGGGTTGACCAGCACCCGCAGGTAGGCCAGGACGTCCTTGACCTCCCGGCGGTCGTAGAAGCGGGTGCCGCCCACCACCTTGAAGGGCACGTCGTGGCGAACCAGCTCCTCCTCGAGCACCCGGCTCTGGGCGTTGGTGCGGTAGAAGAACGCCACGTCCCCCCAGCGGCACTGGCCCTGATCGTGGAGGTTGCCCACCTCCGCAGCCACCCATGCCGCCTCCTCACGCTCGTTGTCGGCGTGGTAGTGGCACAACAGCTCCCCTCCGACCTGGTCCGTCCACAGGGTCTTGGGCTTGCGCATGGAGTTGTTGGCGATCACCGAGTTGGCCGCGTCCAGGATGGTCTGGCTGGACCGGTAGTTCTGCTCCAGGACCACCACCGTGGCGTCTGGATAAGCAGCCTCGAACTCGAGGAGGTTGCGCATGTCAGCCCCGCGGAAGCGGTACACCGACTGGTCGCTGTCGCCGACCACGCAGACGTTGCGGTGCCGCCTGCCCAGCATCAGCACCAGCTCGTTCTGGGCCCGGTTGGTGTCCTGGTACTCGTCGACCAGTATGTGGGCAAAGCGCTCCTGGTATTGCTCCAGGATGCCAGGGTGGGCTTGGAGCAGGTGGACGGTGACCATGAGCAGGTCGTCGAAGTCCATGGCGCTGGCCGTCAACAGGCGCTGCTGGTAGTCGCGATAGACCTCGGCGATCCGGCGCTCGTAGATGTTCCCCGCCCGCTCGGCCCAGGTCTCGAAGTCGACCAGCTCGTTCTTGGCCTGGCTGATGGCGGCGTGCACCGCCCGCGGCGGGAAGCGCTTGGGGTCGATGTCAAGGTCGCTCATCACGTAGGAGGTGAGCCGCACCGCATCGGCCTGGTCATAGATGCTGAAGGAGGACCGGTAGCCGAGCACACCGGCATGCCGGCGCAGGATGCGCACGCATGCCGAGTGGAAGGTGGCCACCCACATCTTGTCGGCCACCGGGCCGATGAGAGCGGCCACCCGGCCCCTCATCTCGTCGGCCGCCTTGTTGGTGAAGGTGATGGCGAGGATGGCGAAAGGCGACACGTGACGCTCGGCCACCAGGTGGGCGATCCGGTGGGTGAGGACTCTGGTCTTTCCGGAGCCGGCCCCCGCCACCACCACCAGCGGGCCATCCTTGTGGAGCACGGCCTGGCGCTGGGCCGGGTTGAGCCCGGCCAGCAGAGCCTCGCCGTGGGCCGTGCTCATTCCCACTCGATGGTCCCGGGCGGCTTGGAGGTGATGTCGAGGGCCACCCGGTTGACGCCGGGCACCTCGTTGATGATCCGGCTGGACAACCGCTCGAGGACCTCGTACGGCAGCCGAGCCCAGTCGGCGGTCATGGCATCGTCGCTGGTGACGGCCCGGATCACGACGGGGTAGGCATAGGTTCGCTCGTCGCCCATCACCCCCACCGTCCGCACCACCGGCAGGACGGCGAAGCTCTGCCACAGCTCACGGGCCAGGCCGGCCCGCTTGATCTCCTCGGCCACGATCACGTCGGCCGCCCGGAGGATGTCCACCCGCTCCCGGGTTACCGTTCCCACGATCCTCACGGCCAGGCCCGGCCCGGGGAAGGGCTGGCGCCAGACGATCTCCTCGGGCAGGCCCAGCTCCTCCCCCACCGCTCTCACCTCGTCCTTGAACAGGGCCCTCAACGGCTCGACCAGCTCCAGGCCCATCTCCGCCGGCAGCCCGCCCACGTTGTGATGGGACTTGATCCGGGCCGCGTCAGGCGCTCCGGACTCGATGACGTCGGGGTACAACGTCCCTTGGACCAGGAAGCGGGCGTCCTGGTGGTCGATGGCCACCTCCTCGAAGACCCGGATGAAGGTCTCGCCCACCGCCTTGCGCTTGCGCTCGGGGTCGGCCACGTCATCCAGGGCCTCGAAGAACCTGTCCGAGGCTTTGGCATGGACCACCTCTGCGCTGAACTGGCCGCGAAAGGTAGCCTCCACCTGCTCCGCCTCGCCTGCCCGCATGAGCCCGGTGTCGACGAAGACGCAGGTGAGCTGGGCACCGACGGCCTTGTCCACCAGGGCGGCGGCGACCGAGGAGTCCACCCCGCCGGAGAGGGCGCACAGCACCTGCTCGGCGCCGACCTGGGCCCGGATGGCCTCCACCGACGCCTCGATCACCGACGTCCGGGTCCAGGTGGGCCGGCACCCACATACCTCGAACAAGAAGTGCTTGAGCACCTCCATCCCTCTGGGCGTGTGGACCACCTCCGGATGGAACTGCACCCCGTAGACGGCCCCGGCCGGGTCTTCGAGAGCAGCCACTGGGGAACCCGGCGCCGAGGCGGTGACCCGGAAGGCGTCCGGCGCCACGGTGATGCAGTCGGCGTGGCTCATCCACACCTCTTGGGCGGTGGGCAACCCGGTGAACAGCAGGGAGGGGGCCAGCACCTCCAGGGGGGTGCGCCCGTACTCGCCCCTCCCCGTCCTGGCCACCACCCCTCCCAGCTGGTGGACCAGGAGCTGGGCCCCGTAGCAGATGCCGAGCACCGGTACGCCTGCACCGAAGATGGCCGGATCGATCCCCGGTGCGCCCGGCACGTGGACCGACTTGGGCCCACCGGAGAGAATGATCCCCCGCGGCCGCCGATTCAGCATCTCCTCCACCGGCGTGGTGCGGGGGACGATCTCGGAGTAGACGTGGGCCTCCCGTACCCGGCGGGCGATGAGCTGGGCGTACTGGGCGCCGAAGTCGACGACCAGGACAGTGTCGAACGCCTTGTCGGTGTCGAACGCCTTGTCGGTCGAGCGGTCGGTCAAGTGGTCAGCTCCGGGACGTCAGTGGCCCATGCCCACGCCCTGCGAGCGCTGGAGGGCCTTGCCCTCGGTCTGCAGGGCGGGAGCGATCATGACCTCGGCCCTCTGGAACTCCTTGACCGTCTCGTAGCCGCAGGTGGCCATGGAGGTTCGAAGGGCCCCGAACAGGTTGAGCCGCCCGTCGTTCTCGTGGGCCGGGCCCAGGAGGATCTCTCGCAGGGTGCCGTGGTGACCGGTGCGTACCCGAGTCCCCCGCGGGAGGGTCGGATGGAAGGTGGCCATGCCCCAGTGCCAGCCTCGCCCCGGCGCCTCGTGGGCGCCGGCCAGAGGCGACCCGATCATCACTGCGTCGGCGCCGCAGGCGATGGCCTTGGCCACGTCCCCTCCCCTGCTCATCCCGCCATCGGCGATGACGTGCACATAGACGCCGGTCTCGTCCAGGTGGGTCATCCTGGCTCCGGCGACATCGGCGATGGCCGTGGCCTGGGGCACGCCCACCCCCAGCACCCCCCGGCTGGTGCAGGCGTTGCCCGGTCCCACCCCGACCAGGATGCCGACCGCCCCGGTTCGCATCAGGTGCAGGGCTGCCTGGTGGGAGGCGCAGCCGCCCACGATGATGGGCAGGTCGAACTCCCGTATGAAGCGCTTGAGGTTGAGCGGCTCGGAGGTCCTCGAGACATGCTCGGCCGACACCACGGTCCCCTGGATGACCAGCAGGTCGAGCTCCGCCTCCAAGATGGCCTTGGCCAGAGCCTGGGTGCGCTGAGGAGTCACCGAGGCGCAGGACACCACCCCGGCCTGCCTGATCTGGCGGATCCGCTGGGTCACCAGCTCCGGGTCCACCGGTTCGGCATAGATCTGCTGCATGCGCAGGGTGGCCTTGTGGTCGTCCAGACCGGCGATCTCCTCGAAGAGCGGCTCGGGGTCCTCGTATCGGGTCCACAGGCCCTCCAGGTTGAGAACGCCCACGCCGCCCAGGCGACCCACCTCGATGGCCGTGGCCGGACTGGTGACCGCGTCCATGGCGGCGGCCATGAGCGGCAGCTCCAAGCGGAAAGCGTCTATCTCCCAGGAGATGTCGGTGTCCTCGGGGTCGCGGGTGCGACGGCTGGGCACGATGGCGATGTCATCGAACCCGTAGGCCCTGCGGCCCGATTTGCCAATGCCGATCTCGACCGCCTCAGCCACGCCTGGCCCCCTGGTGCCGAACCCGGCCCTGGTGGCCGGAGCTCACTGCCAGGCTACTGCCCGGCCAGGCTGGCCCCGGGCCCGGCCGACCACGCCCGGGCGGCTGCCGGTCAAGGCCGGGACTGGGCCTGGCCGACCACGCCCGGGCGGCTGCCGGTCAAGGCCGGGACTGGGACGGCTCGACCAGAGACTCGAGCAGGTCCCTCAGGCCGGCCGTCTTGAGGTTGCTCATGACCCTGCCAGGGGGGGTCTCGGCGCGCTCCCATTCCATCCAGTAGGTCAGCAACTTGGCCGGGTCGGGCGGTGGCCGCTCAGCCGGGTCAGACACGAAAGGGGCTTCCCGGCGCTGGTCCCCGAGCCCGACCGGCCGGGCCCGAGGGCCCGGCCGGGGAGCTCAACAGGTAAGGACACGGCTGGCTCCGTCGTGCCCGAAGGCTGCCTGGCCACCGAGGAGCGGGGAGCCCCGCCCAGCACCGGCTCACATTCCCATGCCGCCCATGCCCATGCCGCCCATGGGGTTGCCGCCGCCGCCGGCCGGCAGCGGCCCCTCCTCGGGCTTGTCGGCCACCAAGGCTTCGGTGGTCAACAGGAGCGAGGCAATGGACGCGGCGTTCTGAAGGGCCGAGCGGGTCACCTTGGCCGGGTCGATCACTCCCGCCTTGAGCAGGTCCTCGAACTCGCCGGTGAGCGCATTGAGTCCTCTGGTGCCCTTCTCCTGCTCGACCTCGCGGACCATGACCGCACCTTCAAAGCCGGCATTGGCAGCAATCCAGCGCAGTGGCTCAGCCAGAGCCTTGGCCACTATGCGGGCCCCGGTGGCCTGGTCGCCCTGCAAGGAGGTGGCCAGCTTGTCCACGTCGACCCGGCTTCGGACCAAGGAGGTGCCGCCGCCGGCGACGATCCCCTCCTCGACCGCCGCCCTGGTGGCCGAGAGGGCGTCCTCGATGCGGTGCTTCTTCTCCTTGAGCTCCAGCTCGGTGGCTGCTCCGACCTTGACCACCGCCACTCCACCGGCCAGCCGGGCCAGGCGCTCCTCGAGCTTCTCACGGTCCCAGTCCGAGCTGGTGTCCTCTATCTCCAGCTTGATCTGGGCCACCCGGGCCTTGACGTCCTCGGGGGATCCAGCCCCGTCGATGACGGTGGTGGTGTCCTTGGTGATGACCACCCGCCGAGCCGATCCCAGCAGGTCGAGGGTGGCGTTCTCCAGCTTGAGGCCGACCTCTTCGGAGATGACCTGTCCGCCGGTGAGGATGGCCATGTCCTGGAGCATGGCCTTGCGGCGCTCCCCGAAGCCCGGGGCCTTCACCGCCACCGAGGAGAAGGTACCCCGGATCTTGTTGACCACCAGGGCAGCCAGGGCCTCACCCTCGACGTCCTCGGCGATGACGAGGAGCGTCTTGCCGGCCTGCATGACCTTCTCCAGCAGGGGGACCAGGTCGTGGACGGCACTGATCTTGCCGCCGGTGATGAGGATGAGGGGATTGTCGAGCACCGACTCCTGGCGGTCGGGGTCAGTGACGAAATAGGGCGACAGGTAGCCCTTGTCGAACTGCATGCCCTCGGCGAACTCCAGCTCCAGGCCGAAGGTGTTGGACTCCTCGACGGTCACCGTGCCGTCCTTGCCCACCTTGTCGATGGCGTCGGCCAGGACGTCCCCGATCGACTGGTCGGCGGCGGAGATGGCCGCCACCTGGGCGATCTCGTCCTTGTGGTCGATCTCCTTGGCCTGGTTCCTGATCGACTCGACCACCACGGCCACTGCCTTGTCGATCCCCCGCTTGAGCTCCATCGGGTTGGCCCCGGCGGCCACGTTGCGCAGGCCCTCGGTCACCAGGGCCTGAGCCAGCACGGTGGCAGTGGTGGTGCCGTCACCGGCGACGTCGTTGGTCTTGGTGGCCACCTCCTTGAGCAGTTGCGCCCCCATGTTCTCGAAGGCATCCTCCAGCTCCACCTCCCGGGCGATGGTGACGCCGTCGTTGGTGATGGTGGGGGCGCCGTACTTCTTCTCCAGCACCACGTTGCGGCCCTTGGGGCCGAGCGTCACCTTGACCGCATCGGCAAGCTTGTTGACCCCTGCCTCCAGGCCGCGTCGGGCGCTCTCGTCGAACTTGAGCATCTTGGTCATTACTTGGACTTGCCTCCCTTGGCGCCGCTCACCTTGGCCAGCACGTCGCGGCTGGTGAGGATGAGCAGGTCTTCGCCGTCGATGGTGATCTCGGTGCCGCCGTACTTGGAGTAGACGACCCGGTCACCCACTCCTACGTCGAGGGGGATGACCTCGCCGGTGTTCTCGGACCGCCGACCGGGCCCCACCGCCAGCACCTCGCCCTGCTGGGGCTTCTCCTTGGCGGTGTCGGGGATCACCAGACCCGAAGCGGTGGTCTCCTCGGATTCGCTGGGTCGGACGACGATACGGTCGTCGAGGGGTTGCAGATTCATCTTGGAGCGGCCTCCCTGTGGACAGTTGGATCGAGCACTCTAGGGTTTTAGAGGCTCGGCTTAGCACTCGGACCTTACGAGTGCTAATGATAGCGCGTCCTCCGGCGGCGGCAAATCAGGTCGGGCCGGGGGCCCTCAGCCGACCAGTGGGAGGGCCAGGTTGGGCTGGGCGCCGGCCTCCAGGGAGGTGGGGCCGTCGCTGTGCAGGCGCCACCACCCGGCAGCCGCCACCATGGCTGCGTTGTCGGTGCACATGGCCCGGCTGGGCACGAAGGGCGCCAGCCCGTCGATGATGCACACGTCCAGGACGCGCTCCCGCAGCCGTGAGTTGGCCGCCACCCCCCCGGCCAGGCACAGCCCGCGGGCGCCTACCTCGGCGGCCGCCCGGCGGGCCTTGGCCACCAGGACGTCCACCACCGCCTCCTGGAACGAGGCGGCCAGGTCGGCAGTGGACGCTTCGGGATGCTGGCGGACATAGGTGATCACTGCGGTCTTGAGCCCGCTGAAGGAGAAGTCGTACCCCCGCTCCAGCAGCGACCGGGGGAAGGCAATGGCCTGCGGGTCCCCGTCCATGGCCACCCGGTCGATGGCCGGGCCGCCCGGGTAGCCCAGGCCGAGGAAGCGGGCGACCTTGTCGAACGCCTCCCCGGCAGCGTCGTCGATCGTCTGGCCCAGGAGCCGGTACAGCCCCCGGGCCTCGACCACCACCAGCAGGGTGTGGCCGCCGGAGACCAGCAGCACGACCAGGGGAGGCTCGAGAGAGGGGTCCTCGAGGAGGCAGGCGTAGAGGTGAGCCTCCAGGTGGTTCACGCCGACGAAGGGCACGTCCCATACCAGGGCCAGGGCCTTGGCCGCGCTCACCCCCACCAGCAGGGAGCCGACCAGGCCGGGTCCTACCGTGGCCGCCACCGCCCCCACCCGGCGGTCCGGGACCTCCTGGCCTCCGCCGGCGCCGCCCCGGGGACCCGGGACATGCCCGCCCTGGGCATCCAGGCCCGCCTCGACCAGGGCTTGGGCGGTCACCGGGGCCAGCAGCTCCACATGGGCCCGGCCGGCGATCTCGGGCACCACCCCTCCGAAGCAGGCATGCAGGTCGACCTGGCTGGCCACCACCGAGGACAGGACGTCCCGCCCGTCGGCCACCACCGCGGCCGCCGTCTCGTCACAGGAGGTCTCGATCCCGAGGACCAGCTCGGGGGGGTGATCGGCGGCGGTGCTCACGGCCCGGGGGCCTCCGGCCGGTCGCCCCGGTCAGCCAGGCCGGCCTCCAGCTGGTCCAGGCGCAGGGTGTACCGGGGGTCGTCGATGTCGCTGGCCCACATGACCAGGGCATCCTCGTTGGTCTCGGAGTAGTAGTTCTTGCGGATGCCGGCCGGGACGAAGCCGAAGCGGTGGTAGAGGGCCTGGGCACCCCGGTTCCCCACCCGCACCTCGAGGGTGAGGTGGCGAGCCCCTCGCTGCCTGGACTGGCCAACCAGGTGGAGCAGCAGCCGGGTGCCCAGCTTGTGACGCTGCCAGGCCGGGGCGACGGCGACCGTGGTGACGTGGGCATCCTCCTCGCAGAGCATGAGCCCTGCGTAGCCCACCACCTCGTGGCCCACCATGGCCACGCAGTAGCAGCGGCTGGTGCGCAGGGTGAGCTCGCTCACGAACAGCCCCAGGGACCACGGCCGGGGGTAGACCAAGGACTCGATCCGCAGCACGGAGCGGAGGTGGCGCCGGCGCATCGCCACGATCTCCACCTCACCCGGTCGGAGCGGCCACGGCTCTCTCCGCGAGATATGGCCGTCCCGGCTCGGGGCTCGTGCCGCCACCCTAGGCTGCTCCGGGTCGGCGGCTGGCACCGCCCCCGGCCGGCCCGTCGGCGGCGGCGGGGGCGGCGGAGCCGGGCTCGGGGGTAGGCAACCAGCCGGGAGGAGGGCGGTGCTGCTCCCAGTTGACGGTGGCATCGGGCTTGCGCAGGTACATCGGCACCAGCTCGGCGGGCTGCACGAACTCCTCCCGCAGGGCCCGGGCGTGGGCCAGCTCGACCAGGTCGGAGGCCGACGGATGGGCATGGCCCGGCGAGCTGACCTCCACCCGGGCGTCCCGGGCCACGATGCCGGCATAGCGGAGCGCCCCGTTCCCCACCACCAGGGTCTCCTCCCGACGGGCCTCGATCTCCGACGCCAGGTCCTCGGGACTGCACAGGCGGGGGGGAACCAGGCGCTGGACACCGCCGGGCACCTGGCGGTAAAGGCAGCGAAAGACCTCTCCCCGCCGGGCGTCCACCACCGCCACGATAAGGCGCTTGGCGTGGCGCACCGGGAAGGCCAGCAGGTCGAGGCTGCACAACCCGATGGTCGGTACCCGCAGGGCCTGGGCCATGGCCTTGGCGGTGGCCACGCCCACCCGCAGTCCGGTAAAGAGCCCGGGACCGAGGTCCACCGCCAGCACTGCCACCTTGTCCAGGGATACCTGCGCCTGGCGGCAGACGAAGTCGATGGCCGGGGTCAGGGCCTCGGCGTGGCGGCGTCCGGTGGTGGCGCCAAATGACGCCAGCACCCCCTGGTGGTCGCCCAGAGCCACCCCCACCTGGTCGGTGGCGGTCTCGATCCCCAGGACTATCACGGGCCGTCTCCCCCGGGGGCCCAATCGCCGTCGCCGGCCGGGACCCGCCATCGGGCCACGGCTGGGCCGATCGAGCGCAGGCGGGCCGCCCAGCTGGCCCCGACCCCCCGCAGGCTGAGGCGGCGCTCGTCGTCGCCTTCCCCCATCTCGAGGCGGACCTCGAGGAAGTCCGGCGCCAGCGCCGGTGCCACCACGTCGCCCCACTCGATGAGGGCCACCGCCCCCTCGTCCAGCGCCTCGGCCAGGCCCAGGTCGCCGATCTCCCGGAGGTGCTCCAGCCGGTAGGCATCGGCGTGAACCAGGCGAAGTCGGCCCTGGTGGGTGTGGACCAGGACGAACGTGGGACTGGTGATCGGCTCGGTGACCCCGAGGGTTCGGCCGAAGCCCTGGGCGAAGGTGGTCTTGCCCGTCCCCAGGTCCCCGGACAGCAGGACGACGTCTCCCGGCCGGACCATGCTGCTCAGCGCCCCGGCCAGCTCCCGGGTGTCCTCGGCCGACTTGGTGGCGAGGGAGATCACCTGGGCGCCTGGCCACCGACGTCGGCGGGGGGAGCCGCCCCCTCGCCCAGGCGGGCCAGCTCCTGCTTGGCCCTCACCAGGTCGGCCCTCATCTGGGCCAGTGCCTCCCCACCGCTGCGCAGGACGGCAGCCGGGTGGTACGTCGGCACCAGCGAGCCATGGCGAAAGTGATAGGTGCGGCCCCTCAGGCGTCCGATGGTGTCGGTGGTCTCCAGCAGTGCCCGGGTGGCCACGTTGCCCAGGGTCACGACCACCCGAGGGTCGATCAGGTCGAGCTGGGCGTCGAGGTAGCCCCGGCAGGCGGCCATCTCGGCCGGCCGGGGGTCACGGTTGCCCGGAGGGCGGCACTTCACCACGTTGGCGATGTAGCAGCTGCGACGGTCCAGGCCCATCTCCTGGCGGAGGAGCTTGTCCAGGAGCTGCCCCGACCGACCCACGAATGGCTCCCCGGCCAGGTCCTCGTCGCGTCCCGGTCCCTCGCCCACCAACATGAGGTCGGCTTCGGGGTTCCCCACCCCGAACACCACCTTGGTCCGCCCGCCAGCCAAACCGCAGCGCACGCACGAGCACGCCTCCCGCTCCACCTCGGCCAGCGTGGGCACACCCGCATGATACCGACCAGACCCGGCCACGCGGGCCCCGACGCGGCCGGGGCGGACGTCACCAACGCCTGTCCGAGCCCGGCCACGCCGCCTGGTCTTCCGCCGGCCGGCAGGCTCGGGCAAAGCGGCGAAGGGCGCCGTCGAGCTCGGCGCGCCGCTCGAGCATCACCATGTGGCCACATCCGCCCAGCTCCACCAGGCAGGCCCGGGGCAACGCCGCCACCAGGCGGCGGGCGTTCCAGGGCGGAGTCAGGTGGTCCCTGGTGCCCACCACCACCAGAGCCGGCAGCTCGACGGTGGCACAGGAGCCGCTGGAGTCGAACCGCAGCACGCTGGCCCACAGCCCGGCCACCGTCAGGGGCGAGGTCGCGGTCCCCATCTGGCGGGTCAGCTCCACCTGGGCCGGGACCGGACGGGCGCCGAAGGCCAGCCGGGCTGACAGGTAGGCCAGGTTGCCCGTGGGGGACAGCACCCTTCCCCGCTCCTGGGCCCTGGCCAGGCCGTGGTCGATCCCCGGCGACAGGGCGGAGACCACCGCCTCCCAGCCAGGGAGGCGGGTCACCGGGCCGCCTGAGGTGGCCACCAGCACCAGCCCAGCCACCCGCTCGGCCAGGGCGTCGGACTGGTCGACGGCCAGCTGGAGCAGGACCATGCCGCCCATCGAGTGGCCGGCTGCGATCGTCCCCCTCAGGTCCAGGGCCTCCAGCACGGCCAGCACGTCCAGGCCGAGGCGCTCGAAGCTGTAGCCCTGACTGCCGGGGCGCGAGCGCCCGTGGCCGCGTTGGTCCACCGCCACCACCCGGTGCCGATCGGCCAGGTCTCGCAGCTGGTAGGTCCACACGTCGACCGAGAGGGTGACGCCATGGACCAGCAGGATCGGCGGCCCTGACCCCCGCTCCACCACGTGGAGCACACCACCGTCGTCGACTGCCACCATATGGTGTCTCCCGGGCGCGGGACTCAGGTCGGGGTCCGGCGGATGGGCCAGCCTCCGCTCGGCGACCAGCCGGCGCCCGAGGGCGGCTCCCGCACCGGCGCCGGCCACCGCCAGGCCGGCCACCGCCCGTCCCACCACCGCTCTCAACCCGGGCAGCCGCCGACGTTGACCCTGGGCACCCGGGCACCGACACCCGTGAGCACCTCGTAGCTGATGGTTCCCAGGCGGGCCGCCCACTCGTCGGCGCCGATCTCCTGGTCGCCCTGGCGGCCGATGAGCACCACCTCGTCCCCCCTGGCCACCGTGGCGTCAGGGCCGCAGTCCACCATGAGATGGTCCATGGTGATCGTCCCCGCCAGCGGGCGGCGCCGGCCGCCGATCAACACCTCGCCACCGGCCGGCGACAGGGCCCTGGGAACGCCGTCGGCGTAGCCGAGGGGCACGGTGGCCACCACCGAGCGATCGTCCAGCTGGTAGCGCAGGCCGTACGAGAGGCGCTCCTTGGCATCGAGCTGGCGGGCCAGGACCACCTTGGCCCGCAGCGACAGGGCCGGCCGGAGCGGCTCCCCCAGCACCTGGTCGACCAGAGGGGCCAGGGCCGGACTGGGCGGGTAGCCGTACACAGAGATGCCGCACCGCACGAGGTCGAGCCGGGCGCTCGGGTGGGCCAGCGCTCCCGCCGAGTTGGCGGCGTGCACCATGCTCGGCACCGCCCCGGCCTGGGCCAGGCGGTCCCGGACCGCCTGGAAGCGGGCCAGCTGCTCGTCGCTGTAGGCGTTGCCGGGCTCGTCGGCGACCGCCAGGTGGGTCCACAGACCTTCCAGGCGCAAGTCGGCGCCCCCGCCCGCCAGCTCGACCAACCTGGCCGCCAGCGCCACCGCCTGGTCCGGGTCCGCCCCCAGCCGGTGCATGCCGGTGTCCACCTTGAGGTGGACGCGGGGGGCGGGGCCGCCGGCTGCCCGGGCCGCCCTGGCCAGCCTCTCCACCCCCTCCCGGGTGTAGACGGTGAGCGTGAGCTGGTGGGCGACCGCCTCGGCCATGGCCTCGGGCTCGGGCTCCGCCAGCACCAGCACCGGTGCCTCGACACCGGCCCGGCGCAGCTCGATGCCCTCCTCCACCAAGGCCACCGCCAGCCAGCTGGCGCCGCCCCGCAGCGCGGCCCGGCCCACCGGCACCGCCCCATGGCCGTAGCCGTCGGCCTTGACCACCGCGGCCAGGGTCGCCGGTGCCACCAGACGGCGCAGCAGGGCGGCGTTGTGGGCGACGGCATCCAGGTCCACCTCCGCCCAGGCCGGACGCAGATGGCCCTCAACCACGGTCCGCCCAGCCATCGTCCCGGGCCACCTGGACGTCCCCACCGATGGCGCGGCCTGACGCAGCGCCAGGCGAGCCACCCGCCCCGCCGGGGGCCGCCCCCACCAGGCAGGACAGCCAGGCTGGGATCAGGTCGAGCAGGTCGCCGGCGACCAGCCCCTCGGCCCGGCCCCACCCGGCGGCCGCGCCGTGGAGATGCGCCCCCAGCCCGGCGGCCGCCAGGGCGTCCAGGCCCCGGGCCAGCAGGGCTCCGATCACTCCGGACAGGACGTCACCGGTGCCGGCGGTGGCCAGCCGGGGAGAGCCGGCCAGGCACACCAGCACCTCGCCCTGGGGGTCGGCCACCACCGTGGTGGTGCCCTTGAGCAGGACGGTGGCCCGGCACTGCCGGGCCAGGTCCCGGGTGGCCGCCACGTGGTCGGGTCCGGGCGGGGCTCCGGCCAGCCGGGCGAACTCCCCCGCATGGGGAGTGAGGACCAGGGGATGGCTGCGCTGGCCGGCCAGCTCGGCCACCGCCTCCACCCCTCCCAGCACGTTCAGGCCGTCGGCGTCGACCACCATCGGCAGGCCGGCGTCGGCCACCAGCCGGCGAACAGCCGAGGCCACCTGGGCCGAACGGCCCAGCCCCGGGCCCACCACCAGCGCCTTGCACCGGGCCACGTCGGCCAGCACGTCCTCGGCCCAGTCGGCCGGAGGCAGCGTCGTGGCCACCACCTCGTCAGCCGGCAGGTCGCAGGGAGCGGCCCGGGGCACACCGAGGCGCACCATCCCCGCCCCGGCCCGCATGGCGGCCCGGGAGCACAGCCGGGCCGAGCCCATCATCCCAGGCGAGCCGGCCACCACCGCCACCGCCGTATCCCACTTGTGACCCTCTGGGCGACGGCGGGGCAGGCACCGTGCCACCTCGGCGTCGTCCACCACGTGGATGAGGGCCCGGCTCACATCGAGGCCGATGTCGGCCACCTCCACCGGCCCGGCGAGCCACCG
Source organism: Acidimicrobiales bacterium (assembly GCA_039583615.1). GTDB lineage: Bacteria > Actinomycetota > Acidimicrobiia > Acidimicrobiales > QHCF01 > QHCF01. The sequence goes on along the minus strand of JAVKSQ010000015.1, from coordinate 30,246 downwards.
GCCGGGCCCCTGGACCAGGCCCGGCTTGAGCGCACCGAAGGTCACCGTGGCGTCGGCCACCACCGCTGCCTCCCCCGCCTGGCCCGAGTCGCCGGCCACCCCCGAGGGGATGTCCACGGCCAGCACCTGGGCGCCGGGAGGCACGGCCGGCGCCCGGTAGTCCCCCCGGAACCCGGTGCCGTAGGCGGCGTCGACCACCAGGTCGCAGCCGGGCAGGCCAGCCGGAGCGCCGGGACCGGTCGCAGCCGGCATCACCGCCACCCGCACCCCCCGCCGGCGGAGGCGCTGGGCCGCCACCCGGCCATCGTCGCCGTTGTGGCCCTTGCCCGCCACCACCACCACCCGCCGGCCGTAGGTTCCCCCCAGCATTCGCACCGCCGCCCTGGCCACCGCCGCCCCGGCCCGCTGGACCAGCACGTCGGCCGGGCCCCCACCCAGGGCCTGCGCATCGATCGCCTTCATCTCGGCCACCGTGACCACCGGTCTCATCCGCCCGCGCCCACCGCGATCACCACCGCCTCCGCCAGCAGGCTGGTATGAGTCAGCGACACCCGCCAGCCCGTCACCCCCCGGCCAGCGGCCAGGACCGCCGCCCGGCCCCCCACCGCCAGGCCGGGCGCCCCCCCTCGGGCCCGGGTCACCTCGACGTCATGCCAGCCAAAGCTGCCGAGCCCTACCCCGAGGGACTTCATGGCCGCCTCCTTGGCCGCCAACCGCCCGGCCAGCCGGGGCGCCGGGTCGGCGAAGCCCTGGCCGTAGGCCAGCTCGCCAGAGGTGAAGAGTCGCCCGGCCAGTCCCGGGCGGCGCTCCAGGCACCTTCGGAGCCGGTCGACCTCCACCGCGTCGATCCCGATGCCGACCACCGGGCCGTTCACCCGAGCTCCCTCGTGATCACGGAGACCAGGTGGGAGGCCACCTCAGCCGCCTCCTGGGGGGTGGGGGCCTCAACCATGACTCGTACCAGCGGCTCGGTCCCGCTGGCCCGCACCACCACCCGTCCCGACCGGCCCAGCTGGGCCGAGACCGACGCCACCTCCCCCCACACCTGCTCCGCCGCGGCCAGCCCGGCCGGGTCGCCCACCGCCACGTTGACCAGCCGCTGGGGCAGGCGGGTCATGGCCTCCCCGGCCAGCTCCCCCAGCGGGCGCCCCCGCCGGACGACCAGGTCGGCCAGCAGCAGGCCGGTGAGGATGCCGTCCCCGGTGGTGGCCCGCTCCCGGAACACGATGTGGCCCGACTGCTCGCCCCCCAGGGCCAGGCCCTGGTCCTCCAGCTCGGCCAGCACGTGGCGGTCGCCCACCGCCACCTCCCGCACGGCTATGCCCCGGGCCGCCATAGCCAGGCGCAGGCCGAGGTTGGCCATCACCGTCACTACCACCGCCTCACCGGGTAGCTGGCCGCGGGAGCCCAAGTCGGGGGCGAACAGGGCCAGCATCTGGTCGCCGTCCACCAGCCCGCCGCTCTCGTCCACCGCCACCACCCGGTCAGCGTCACCGTCGAAGGCCAGTCCCAAGTCGGCCCCTTGCGCCACCACTGCCTGCTGCAGGCCCTCCGGGTGGGTGGAGCCACAGCCGTCGTTGATGTCACAGCCGTCGTTGACGTCACAGCCGTCGTTGACGTCACAGCCGTCGTTGATGTCGCTCCCGTCGTTGACGTCGCTCCCGTCGTTGACGTCGGCCAGCACCCCGACCACCGCCGCCCCGGCCTCGCAGAAGACCGACTCCGCCAGGCCGCCGGCCGCCCCCCGAGCACAGTCCAGCACCACCCGCAGGCGCTCCAGGCGCCGCCCTTCCAGGGCCCCGACCAGGTGGGCCCGGTACTGGGCGGCGCCGGCGGCATCGGGTCCGATCCAGCCCACCGCCCGACCGGTCGGCCGCCGCCTATCCTCTCCGATCCTCCCGGCCAGCTGCTCCAGCTCGGCGCTCACCGCCGCCTCGACCGCCTCGGCCAGCTTGGTCCCGCCGGGGGCGAACAGCTTCACCCCGTTGTCGGCAAAGGGGTTGTGCGAAGCCGAGACCACCGCCCCGGCCAGTCCCCGGCGGGCGCAGAGATGGGCTACCCCCGGCGTGGGCAGGACACCGGCATCGGCCACGTCGGCCCCCTCAGATGCCAGGCCGGCAGCCAGGGCAGCCTGGAGCATGGGCCCTGACCGGCGCGTGTCCCGGCCCACCACGAAGCCACCGGTGCCCAGCACCCGGGTGGCCGCCCGGCCCAGGGCCAAGGCCAGCTCAGGAGTGAGCTCGGCATTGGCCAGCCCCCGGACACCGTCGGTGCCGAAGGTGGGGATCACGGCCGATGCAGGTCCGCACTGCTCCGCAGGGGCAAAGGTGCTTCGCCCTCCACACTGCTCCGCAGGGGCAAAGGTGCTTCGCCCTCCTTCTCGCTCAGCGCTTGGAGTACTGGGGCGCCTTGCGGGCCTTCTTGAGCCCGTACTTCTTGCTCTCCTTCTCCCGGGCGTCACGGGTGAGCAGGCCGGCTCGCTTGAGACCGACCCGCAGGTCAGGGTCCAGCTCGGCCAGCCCCCTGGCGATACCCAGCCGCAACGCCCCGGCCTGCCCGGAGATCCCGCCGCCGGCGATGGTGGCCTCGATGTCGTAGGCGTCGGTGGCGGTAGTGAGCCGCAGAGGCTCGGTGACGACCATGCGGTGGGTAGCCGACGGGAAGTAGGAGTCGATGCTGCGGCGGTTGATAGTGATGGCGCCCCCGCCCGGGCGGAAGCGGACACGCGCCACTGCCCCCTTGCGCCGTCCGGTGACTTGAGAGAGGGGCTGGGGCACTACATCGCTCCGCGGGGGCCAAGGGGCTCGGCGCTCATGCTACGGGCGCCTGGCCGCGGCCAGCTCCAGGGACCGGGGGGCCTGGGCGGCATGGGGATGGGTGGGACCGGCGTAGACCTTGAGCTTGCGCAGCATCTGGCGCCCAAGCGGCCCCTTGGGCAGCATGCCCCGCACGCAGCGGCGGAGCGTCTCCTCGGGCCGGGTGGCCAGGGACTCGGCGTAGGTGCGCGACCGGAGGCTGCCCGGGTACCCGCTGTGGCGGTAGATCGGCAGCTTGTCGGCCTTGCCGGCCGTCATGACCACCCGGGAGGCGTTGACCACGATCACGTGGTCGCCCGTGTCCAGGTGGGGCGCAAAGTGAGGCTGGTGCTTGCCCCGCAGGACACTGGCCACCTCGCTGGCCAGGCGCCCGAGGACGAGGCCCTCGGCGTCCACGACGTGCCAGGCGCGTCGGATGTCACTGGGCTTGGTCGAGTAGGTCCGCACGAAATATAGGGTCCTCGCTGCTCCGGCCCTCGCCGAAAGGCGAGGCACTGCTCTTGACCTGCCTTTGACTCCGGGGGGGCCTGGGGGGAAGTCCCGAGTGTGCCCACCCGACAGCCGCTACTCAGCGTAGCGTACCTCCCAGAGGCACAGGCCGTGGGCGGGCGCGGGAGCTCCGGCTAGTGACCGGTCCCCCGATGCCAGGATCCAGTGCATGTCGCCGGCTCGGGCCCGTCCTCGGCCAGCTCTCACCAACAAGGCGACCATCGACCTCACCATCTGGTGGCAGAAGGAGTCGGCCTCCACCTCGAAGCGCAGCAGGTGCTGGCCCTCCGGCGTCCACCGGGCGTCGAGCACCCGCCGGGTGATGGGACCGTGGGGCCTGTCGGGCGGGCGCCGGCACAGGGCGGAGAAGTCGTGCTCGCCGAGGAAGGCATCGGTGGCGCTGCGCATGCTCCGCAGGTCCAGGGGCTCCTCGACGTGCCAGGCCAAGCCGGCGAGGAAAGGGTCCGGCACCGGGGCATTGTGGATCGTGTACCGGTAGCGCCGGGCCAGAGCCGACCGGCGGGCGTCGAAGCCGGGCGGAGCCACCTCGGCGGCGCGGACCACGATTTCAGGCGCCAGCATCTTGGTGCACGATCGGGCCAGGGGAGCCGGGTCGACGGGCGGTCTCAGGTCGACATGGACCACCTGCGCCCAGGCGTGCACCCCGGCATCGGTCCGCCCGGCGCAGACCAGGCGCACGTCGTCACCTGTCACCTTGGCGATCGCCCCGGCCAGCTCACCGGCGACCGTGCGCTGCCCGGGCTGGGCGGCGAAGCCACGGAAGGCGTCTCCCCGGTAGGCCAAGACCAGGCGGAGCCGGACTGCCGGTTCCCCCTGCGGAGCCGGTTCCCCCTGCGGAGCCGGTTCCCCCTGCGAAACGCTGCCCCGGCCGAGGCCGATGAGGCTCAAGCCCTGCTAGACCAGCTCGATCCGGGCCATCGGGGCGTTGTCCCCGTGCCGGGGGCCCAGCTTGAGGATGCGGGTATAGCCCCCCGGGCGATCCTGGTAGCGAGGGCCGATCTCCTCGAACAGCTTGTGGGCCATGTCCTTGTCTCGCAGGAAGGCCACCACCTGTCGCTGGCGGTGGACCCCGCCCAGCTTGGCCTTGGTGATGATCTTCTCGGCCACCGGCCGCATGGTCTTGGCCTTGGCCTCGGTGGTCACCAGCGCCTCGGCCGCCACCAGAGAAGCCACCAGGTTGGCCAGCATGGCCTTGTGGTGGGCGGAGTCGGCACCCAGCCTCCGCCCCTTCTTGGGCGCCCCGGGCACTATTCCGCCCGGGAGGGCCGCAGCGACAAGCCGCGCTCGTCGAGGGCGGCAATGACCTCGTCGAGGGATCTCTGGCCGAAGTTGGTGATGGCCAGCAGGTCCTCGCCCGTCCGCTCGACCAGCTCGCCGATGGTGTTCACCTGGACCCGCCTCAGGCAGTTGCGAGGCCGTTCTGGCAGGCTGAGCTCCTCGATCGGCCGGTCCAGGTCAGGCGAGCCGCTGCCGATCGTGCCCACGTCGCCCAGCTCGAGGCCCCGGGGGTACTCGCTCAGCGAGGCCACCAGCCCGAACAGCGAACGCAGGGTGTGGCCGGCAGACGCCAGCGCCTCCCGGGGAGACACCGACCCGTCGGTCTCGATCTCCATCACCAACAGGTCGAAGTTGGTCGACTGCTCCACCCTGGTGGGCTCGACGCTGAACGCCACCCGGCGCACGGGCGAGAAGATCGAGTCCACCGGGATGACCCCGATGGTCGAAGACTGCTTGTTGCGCTCAGCCGAGACGTAGCCCCTGCCTCGCTCCACCGTGACGTCCATGGCCAGGCGGCCGTCGGAGTTCACGGTGGCCAGGTGCAGATCGGGGTTGACGATCTCGACGTCCGCGGTTGCCCCCAGGTCCCCCAGGGTGACCTGGGCTGGTCCCCTCACGTCCAGTCTCATCGTCACCGCCTCGTCCACCTCTACCGTGAGGACCGCGTCCTTCAGGTTGAGGATGATGTCGGTGACGTCTTCCTTCACCCCATGAAGGGTGGTGAACTCGTGCAGGGCGTCGTCGAAGCGGACCTGGGTGACCGCCGCCCCCGGGATGGAGGACAACAGGGCCCGGCGAAGGGCGTTGCCGACGGTATGGCCGAGTCCCGGGTCGAGAGGGCCGATGGCAAAGCGCTGGTGGCCGCCCTCCTCCTCCTCGAGGGCCTCGACGGTGGGTCGCTGGATGATGAGCATGATATTGACCTCTGACGACTTTGACTTTTTTGACTTTGACTCTTGCTTTTGCCTTTGACTTCTGCTTTTGCCTTTGACTTCTGCCTTTGACTTCTGCCTTTGCCTTTGGCCTTTGACTCTGGCCTTTGACTTCTGCCTTTGACTCTGGGGGGGGTCCTCGGGGGGGCAGAGCCCCCCCGAGTGTTTACTTCGAGTACAGCTCGATGACGAGCTGCTCCCGGACGGGCACGTCGATGTGCTCGCGCAGGGGCAGGATCCGCACCGTCACCTCGAACCCATCGGCGCCCGGCTCCAACCAGGCAGGCACCTGGCGATCGAGGGTGTCGACGTTGTGGCGGATCACTATCATCTGGCGCGACCGCTCCTTGAGGGTTACCACGTCGCCCTGGCGGGCCCGGTAGCTCGGGATGGTGACCCGCTGGTTGTTCACCAGCACGTGCCCGTGACGGACCAGCTGGCGGGCCTGGGCTCGGCTGGCTCCCCAGCCCGCTCGGAACGCCACGTTGTCGAGGCGAAGCTCCAGCATGCGCAGCAGGTTCTCTCCGGCTATGCCCTCCTGGCGGGTGGCCTCCTCGTAGAGATTGACGAACTGCTGCTCGAGGACGCCATATATGCGGCGAGCCTTCTGCTTCTCCCGTAGCTGAGCCAGGTACTCCGAACCCTGGCGCATCCGGTCCCTGCCGTGGTCGCCTGGAGGGTACGGCCGGCGTTCGATGGGGCACTTCATCGAGTCGCACTTGGGACCCTTCAAGAACAGCTTCATCTTTTCCCGCCGGCACAGCCGGCAAACCGGTCCGGTGTATCGGGCCACGGCTAGACCCTCCGCCGCTTCTTGGGGCGGCAGCCGTTGTGGGGGATGGGGGTGACGTCCTTGATGCCGGCCACCTCGATGCCGGCGGTGGTGAGAGACCTGATGGCCGTCTCCCGGCCCGAGCCTGGTCCCTTGACCAGGACCTCGACCTTGCGCACGCCATGCTCCATGGCCCGCCGGGCGCAGGCCTCGGCCGCCAGCTGGGCGGCGAAGGGAGTCGACTTGCGGGAGCCCTTGAAGCCGACGTTGCCCGCCGACGCCCAAGCCACGACGTTGCCCTGTGGGTCGGCGATGGAGATGATGGTGTTGTTGAAGGAGCTCTTCACGTGAGCCACTCCATAGGCGATGTTCTTGCGCTCGCGTCGGCGGGGCCGCCGCCCTCCGGGCTTGGGCTTGGCCATCAGGCGGACAGCCGTGAGTGGGCAGAGGGGTTCACTTGCGCACCTTCTTCTTTCCGGCAACGGTCTTCTTGGGCCCCTTGCGGGTCCGGGCATTGGTGTGGGTCCGCTGGCCCCGGACCGGCAGGCCCCGCCGATGACGGACCCCCTGGTAGGAGCCGATCTCCATCTTGCGCTTGATGTCCTGGGCCAAGTCCCGGCGCAGGTCTCCCTCGACCTTGACGTTGGCGTCGATCCACGTCCGCAGGCGGACGACCTCCTCGTCGGTGAGGTCCCGTACCCGGGTGTCAGGGTCGATGGCGGTGGCCTGGCACACCTGCTGCGAGGTGGTCCTGCCCAATCCGTAGATGTAGGTGAGGGATATCTCCAGACGCTTCTCCCGGGGGATGTCCACCCCGGCGATACGGGCCACCGTCAGCCCTGCCGCTGCTTGTGGCGGGGGTTGGCGCAGATCACCATTACCCGGCCGCGTCGCCGGATCACCTTGCACTTCTCGCAGATTTGCTTCACGCTCGGTCTTACCTTCATAGAGTCAAGCTTCCTTTGCCCCTGCGGAACACACTGTCGTTCCGACCGGCTTCCGAATGGCCCTGCGCAGCAGTGTCGTCTCACTTGTAGCGGTAGGTGATACGGCCCCTGCTCAGGTCGTAGGGGGTGATCTCCACCTGGACCCGGTCACCTGGGAGGATGCGGATCCGGTGCATCCGCATCTTGCCGGAGCTGTGGGCCAGCACCTTGTGCCCGTTCTCCAGCTCGACCCGGAACATGGCGTTGGGAAGCGGTTCCACGACCGTTCCCTCCAGCACGATCGCATCCTCTTTGGGCTTGGGCAGGTAGTCCCTCCTGGGTTCTGGCGAGATGAGCCATCGGCCGGGGCCACCCAGGGGCTGACGGGGCACACGGGCCAGTCTGTGAGCATAGCACCTCCCCGCCCCGCCAGCTCCCCCGCAGATCGGTGGGAGAGATCACAGACGGGTGAGGATCTCAGGTCCCTCCTCGGTTATGGCGATGGTGTGCTCGGCGTGAGCGGACAGGCTGGCGTCGGCGGTCACGACGCTCCAGCCGTCGTCCAGCCGCCGGGTCTCGGGGCCCCCGGCGGTGATCATGGGCTCGACCGCCAGGACGTGGCCCACCCTCAGCGTTGGCCCGGGACGGCCCGGCCAGTAGTTGGGGACCTGAGGATCCTCGTGCATGGCCGTGCCGATGCCGTGGCCCACGTAGTCACGGACCACCGAGAAGCCGGCCCGCTCGACCACCTCTTCGACCGCCCGGCCGATGTGATTGAGTCGGTTGCCATCCCTCATCTGCTCCATGCCCTCCCACAGGCCCTCCTCCGCCACCCTGATCAGCTCGCTCGCCTGGTGGCTCACCATCCCGATGGGCATGGTGAAGGCGGCGTCGCCGTGATAGCCCTCCACCACCGCCCCGCAGTCGATGGAGAGAATGTCGCCCTCCTCCAGCATGAAGTCGCCGGGGATGCCATGGACCACCATCTCGTTGGGGGAGGTGCAGATAACGGCCGGGAAGCCGTGGTAGTCGAGGAAGTTCGACCGGGCCCGGCGCCGCTCGAGCACGTCCCTGGCCACCAGGTCGAGGGCGCCGGTGGTGACCCCTGGCCTGGCCGCCGCCCGGACTCGCTCGTGCATCTCGGCCACCACCCGGCCGGCCCTGCGCATCTTGGCGATCTCGTCGGGGCTGCGCCTCATCGGCGACCGCTCTGCCAGCTGCGCGTCATCGGCGGCTCTGACGCCCGCCGGCCTCCCGACGCTTGTCGATGACCTTCACCAGGCGGGCGGTGACCTTGTCGGGGTGGCCCATGCCACTCACCTTCACCAGCCGGTCCCGGTCCTGGTACCAGGCGATCAAGGGTGCCGTGCGGCGCTCGTACAGGTCGAGGCGGTGCCGGATGGCCTCCTGGGTGTCATCCTCTCGCTGGATGACCTCGCCACCGCAGCTGTCACAGGTCCAGTCGAACTTGGGGGGGTCCTCGGTGCTGTAGTTGGCGCCGCAGTCGCTGCATACCCGGCGGGCCGCCAGGCGCCTCAGCACCACCTCGGTGGGGACCTCGAGGTCGATGACCAGGTCCACCGGGTCGGGATCGAGTATCCGGGCCAGGCTCTTGGCCTGCTGGGCGGTGCGAGGAAAGCCGTCCAGCACGAAGCCCCGGGCCTTGGTGTCGTCCTGGTCCAGGCGCTCGACCACTGCCTCCAGGACTATCTCGTCGGGGATGAGGTCACCCTCGTCGATGTACTTGCGGACCTTGTCCCCCAGCTCGGACCGGGACTTGATGGCCGCCCGGAACATGTCGCCAGTCGAGATATGGGGAACCACGTAATGACGGGACAGCCGTGTGCACTGGGTGCCCTTCCCGGCTCCTTGCTTGCCCAGGAGCACGAGCCTGCTGCCCGGTACCACCTATTTCAGGAAACCCTCGTAGTTGCGCATCATCAGCTGGCTGTCGATCTGCTTCATCGTCTCCAGGGCGACGCCCACGGCGATCAGGAGGGTGGTGCCGAAGAACGGGTAGCTGGTGATGTGCCACAGGGCCAGGGCCACCGACGGCAGCAGGGCGACCACCGCCAGGAAGACCGAGCCGGGCAGGGTTATCCGCTGGAGGATGCCCGCCAGATAGCGCTCGGTGGGCGGCCCCGGGCGGATGCCGGGGATGTAGCCGCCCTGCTTGCGGATGATGTCCGCTTGTTGGTGGGGATCGAACTGGATGGCTACGTAGAAGTAGGTGAAAGCGATGATGAGCAGGCCATAGATGGCTATGTAAGTGAAGCTGGTGGGCTGAGTCAGGTCGTTGTTGATGAAGCGGCGCATGGCCTGCCAGGGCGCCACGTTGGACAGCAGCACCGGGATGTAGAGCATGGAGCTGGCGAAGATGATGGGGATGACGCCCGCCTGGTTGACCTTGAGGGGGATGTAGGTGCTCTGGCCCCCGTACATCCGCCGCCCCATGACCCGCTTGGCGAAGGTGACGGGTATTCGCCGCTGCCCCTGCTCGACCGCCACGATACAAACCAGCAGCACGATGGCCAGGGCGACGATCACTGCGAACTCGAAGGACCCTCCCTCGGCCAGGATGGCCGACCCCCCAGCCGGTATGCCGGCCACCACGTTGGCGAAGATGATGATGGACATGCCCTGGCCGATGCCCCTTTGGGTGATGAGCTCGCCCAGCCACATCACGAAGGCAGTCCCGGCGGTGAGGGTGATGACGATGAGCGCCACCCGGGGGACGTTGAAATGGGGGATGAGGTTGATGTTGGAGTTGGTCCCCAGCACCCCCCCTCCCTGGCCATGGAAGGCATAGGCCAAGCCGGTCGACTGCATGAGGGCCAGGCCGATGGTGAGGTATCGGGTGGCCTGGGTCAGCTTGCGCTGGCCCACCGCTCCCTGGTCCCGCCACTCCTCCAGCTTGGGGATCACCGTGGTGAGCAGCTGGATGATGATGGAGCTGGTGATATAGGGCATGATGCCCAGGCCGAACACGGCGAAGCGGGTGAGCGCCCCCCCGGAGAAGAGGTTGAGGAAGCCGAGGACCCCGCCCGTCTTGGCCTGCTGCTCGAGCTGGGCAACCGCGTGGAGGTCGATGAACGGCACCGGGACGTTCGCTCCGAGCTGGTACAGGGCGATGACGAACAAGGTGAACAGGACCTTGTTGCGCAGGTCGGGGACCCGGAAGATGTTCTTGAGGCTGGAGAGCATGGCGGTAGGTGGCCCTAGCGGTTGGTCAGGGCATCAGCAGTTGGTCATCAGCGGTTGGTCAGAGCATTGCCTCGGGGTGGCGGGCGCCGGTTGCCGAACGGCGGTGGGATGACGGTCACGCTACCTCCTGCAGCGGTGATAGAAGCCTCGGCCGAGGCCGAGAAGGCGTGGGCCTCCACCCGGATCGGCCGGTGCAGCTGGCCCCGCCCCAGCACCTTGACCAACCCGGCCTTGTGGACCAGGCCCTTGGCCCGCAAGCTGGCGGGGGTGACGATATCTTCCCCGGTCGCCTCCAGGGCGTCCAGGTTGACCACCCGGTACTCCACCCGGAAGGGGTTGGTGAAGCCCTTCAGCTTGGGAACCCGCTGGGTGAGGGGGAGCTGGCCACCCTCGAACCCGGGCTTGATGGTGTCTCGGGCGCCCTGGCCCTTGGTTCCCCGTCCCGCCGTCTTGCCCCCCTTGCCGGCGATGCCCCGGCCAACCCGGCGCCTGGGCCGGGCGGCCCCGGGCGTCGGCGCCAGATCGTGGACCTTCATCTACTGCCTCCCTCGTCGGTTGCCGGGCCGTGGACGCTGACCGCCACCAGGTGGTTGACTCGGGCGATCATCCCCCGGATCTCGGGGCGATCGGGCAGGTCGTTGGTGGCACCGATCCGCCGCAGGCCCAGCGCCCGCAGGGTTCCCCGGTGCTTGGGCTTGGTGGAGATGGACGAGCGGACCTGGGTCACCCGCAGGCGACCTCCCGCCACCGGCGGGCCCAGGTGGTCCACGGCACCGGCCATGTCAGGCCACCGCCGGGGGAACCTGGGCCCTCCGCCGGCGCTCCTCGTAGGAACGCAGCAGCCCGGCCGGGGTGACCTCGTCGGGCGCCTTGCCCCGCAGGCGGGCCACCACGTCGGGACGCTTGAGCTCCTTGAGGCCGGCAATGGTGGCATGGGCCACGTTGATGCCGTTGGACGACCCGAGGGACTTGGCCAGGATGTCGCTGATGCCGGCCATCTCCAGGATGGCCCGGGCGGCCCCCCCGGCGATCACGCCTGTCCCGGGTGCGGCCGGCTTGAGCAGCACCCGGCCGGCTCCGCTCTCGCCCAGCACCGTATGGGTGATGGTCGAGCCGGCCAGGGCCACGTCGAACAGGTTCTTCTTGGCCTCCTCGATGCCCTTCTGCACGGCCAGGCCGGCTTCCTTGGCCTTGCCGTAGCCGAGCCCTACCCGGCCGTTGCCGTCGCCGATGACCATCAGGGCAGTGAAGGAGAAGCGCCGGCCTCCCTTGACCACCTTGGCCACCCGGTTCACCTTGATGGTGCGCTCCTCGAAGGCAGCCTCCGCCATCTAGAGCTCCAGACCACTCTGGCGGGCGGCGTCGGCCACTGCCGCCACCCGGCCGTGGTACATGAAGCCCCCGCGGTCGAACACCACCTGGGCCACACCGGCCTGGCGGGCCCGGTCGGCCACCAGGTGGCCAACTGCGGCGGCCGCACCGGCGTTGCCGGTCGGCTGGTCGCGCAGGCCCGCCTCCACCGTCGAGGCAGCCGCCAGGGTGCGGCCGTGCAGGTCGTCGATGACCTGGGCGGTGATGTGGCGATTAGACCGGAAGACCGCCAGGCGCGGGCGCTCGGGCGTTCCGACGACCTTCTTGCGTACGCGGTCGTGACGGCGCCGGCGAAGGTGAGCCGGGTTCCTGGTGGTCATGGTCGGCCTCGCTGGTGGCTCACTTGGCTGCCTTTCCGGCCTTGCGCAGGACGTGCTCGCCTGCGTAGCGGACGCCCTTGCCCTTGTAGGGCTCGGGCTTGCGGGTCATGCGGATGTTGGCGGCCACCTGGCCGACCAGCTCCTTGTCGATGCCCCTTACCGTCACCCGGGTGGGGCTGGGAACCTCGAAGGTGATCCCCTCGGGCGCCTCCACCCGGACCAGGTGGCTGTAGCCCAGGGCCAGCTCCAGGCTACCTGGAGATCTGGCCGTGGCCCGGTAGCCCACACCGACGATCTCCAGGCTCTTGGCGAATCCGGACGTGACGCCGAGCACCATGTTGTTGACCAGCGAGCGGGTCAGGCCGTGGAGGGCGCGGTTGTCACGTTGGTCGTCGGGACGCTCTACCACCAGCGTGGAGTCCTCCTGGCGAACGGTGATGCCACCGGGCAGGCCGCGGGTCAAGGTCCCTCGGGGCCCCCTCACGGTCACCCGCCGCCCGGCCAGGGACACCTCGACCTCGCCAGGGATAGGAATGGGTGCTCTTCCGACCCGGGACATCAGTCCATCACCATACGTAGCACAGGATCTCCCCGCCTGTTCGCCGCTGGCGCGCATCCCGGTCGGTCATCAGGCCGTGGCTGGTGGACAAGATGGCGACGCCCAGGCCTCCGAGCACCCGGGGAAGGCGGTCGGCCCGGGTGTAGACGCGCAGTCCCGGCTTCGACACCCGCCGCAGGCCCGAGATCGTCCTGCCTCGCTCATGGGTGTACTTCATGGTGATCTCCAGGACCCGTCCCGGCCGTGAAGGGTCCTGTGCGCTCCGGAAACCCTCGATGTAGCCCTCCTGCTCCAAGATGGAGGCCAACGACTCCTTCAGCTTGGAGCCGGGCATGCGCACGGTGTCGTGCATGGCCACGTTGGCGTTGCGGATGCGAGTGAGCATGTCGGCGATCGGATCGGTCATCGTCATGGGCGGCCTCCTCTCACCAGCTGGCCTTGGTGACGCCGGGGACCTCGCCGTTGTGGATCATCTCCCGCAGGCAGATGCGGCACAGGCCGAATTTCCGGATCACCGCCCTGGGTCGCCCGCAGCGCCGGCACCGGGTGTACCGGCGGACCTTGAACTTGGGCTTGTGCTGTTGCTTCTCGACGAGCGCCTTCTTGGCCATCAGGCTCTCTGCCCTTCGCGTCGGAACGGGAAACCGAAGGTGCCGAGCAGCGCCCGGCCCTCGGCATCGGTGCGGGCGGAGGTGACGATGGTGATGTCCATCCCACGGGTCACGTCCACCTTGTCGTAGTCGATCTCGGGGAAGATCAGCTGCTCGGTCACGCCGAAGGTGTAATTGCCCCTCCCGTCGAAAGACGTCGTTGGCAGCCCCCGGAAGTCGCGCACCCGGGGGATGGCCAGGCTCACCAACCGGTCGAAGAACTCCCACATCCGATCACCCCTGAGGGTTACCTTGGCGCCGATGGCGTTGCCCTCTCGGAGCTTGAAGTTGGCAATGGAGCGCTTGGCCTTGGTCACCAACGGCTTCTGACCGGTGATGACCTGCAGATCCCGTACCGCCCCCTCCAGCAGTGACGGCTGCTGGGTGGCCCGGCCGACCCCCATGTTGACCACGACCTTGGACAGGCAGGGCACCTCCATGATGTTGCCCAGGCCCAGCTCGTCCTGGAGACGGCCGCGCAGCTCGGTCCGGTAGCGCTCCTTCAGCCGGGGCGGGGCGGCGGTTCTCAGGGCGCTGGTGCTCACAGCTCGGCCCCGCACTTGCGACAGACCCGCACCTTGCGGCCCTGCTCGTCGACTCTCGTGCCGATCCGCGTCGGACCGCACTGCGGGCAGACGATGGCCACCGTGGAGACCGCCACTGGCATGTCCTTGTCGATGATGCCTCCCTGCATGGTTGCCCGTACCGGCCGGGTATGGCGCTTGGCCACGTTCACACCGTCGACGATCACCTTGCCCTGGGCCGGCAGGGAACGCATGATCTCGCCCTCCTTGCCCCGGTCCTTGCCCGAGAGGACCCGGACCCGGTCTCCCTTGCGTAGTCTTGTCCTCGAGACCTGACGGCCCACTACAGCACCTCCGGGGCCAGCGAGACGATGCGCATGAACCGCTTGTCCCGCAGCTCTCGCCCGACCGGCCCGAATATCCGGGTCCCGCGGGGCTGCAGCGCATCGTTGATGAGCACGGCCGCGTTCTCGTCGAAGCGAATGTAGCTGCCGTCGGGGCGCCGCTTCTCCTTCTTGGTCCTCACCACCACGCAGCGGACCACGTCGCCCCGCTTGACCGCCGCTCCTGGAATGGCGTCCTTGACGGTGGCGACGAATATGTCACCGATGCTGGCGTAGCGACGCCGGGACCCCCCCAGCACCTTGATGCACAGGACCTCCTTGGCCCCCGAGTTGTCGGCCACCCGCAGGCGGGACTCCTGCTGGATCATCGGGCGCGCTCCAGGATCTCGACCAGGCGCCAGCGCTTCAGCTTGGACCGCGGCCTGGTCTCGGCCACCCTCACCCGGTCGCCCTTCTGGGCCTGGTTGGACTCGTCGTGGACGTGCAGGCGCTTGGTCCGCTGGACAGTCTTGGCGTAGCGGGGGTGACGGACCCGTTCGACGACCGCGACCACCACCGTCTTGTCCATGGAGTCAGACGTCACCTCGCCGTCCCGGGCCTTGCGCCGGTTGGCCCGCGTGGCATCCCGCTGGCTCGGTGCCGGATGATCATTCATGGCTCTGCTCCTCCAGCTCCCGGGCCCGCAGCAACGTCTTGACTCGGGCGATGACACGGCGGACTTGGCTGATCCGCGCCGTGTTGTCCAGCTGCCCGGTGACCATCTGGAACCGTAGGTTGAACAGCTCCTGGCTGGCCTCCGCCAGGCGCGCCTCCAACTCGTCGTCATCCATGCCGATGAGCTCTGACATCTTGGTGGCCAACTGGCTACCTCCCGGCCCCGCCGGTGGCCGACTCGCCGGCGCCGGCTCGGACCACGAAGCGGGCCTTGATGGGAAGCTTCTGGATGGCGCGCTCCATGGCCGCTCGGGCCAGGTCCTCCCCGACGCCGGCCAGCTCGAAGAGGATCCGTCCCGGGCGCACGACCGCCACCCAGTGCTCCGGGTTGCCCTTGCCCGAGCCCATCCTCGTCTCCGCCGGCTTCTGGGTCACCGGCTTGTCGGGGAACACCCGGATCCATACCTTGCCGCCTCGGCGCACGTGGCGGGTCATGGCGATCCGGGCCGCCTCGATCTGGCGGGCGGTCACCCATCCCGGCTCGAGGGCCTGCACACCGTAGTCGCCGAAGCTCACCGAGCTCCCGCCCTTGGCCATGCCGGTAAGACGGCCGCGATGCTGCTTGCGGTGCCTGACCTTGCGAGGCATCAGCACCTCAGTCAGCCTCCTGACGGAAATGCGGCGTCTCGTGGTGGGCCTCTCGCGTCCGCCGTTCTATCTCCTCCTCCTCGGCCAGGAGCCGTTCCAGCGGATCGGCCTCGGGCAGAGCCGCGGCCGGGGGGGCAGCTTCGGCCGGCTCGCCGGCCAGGTCCTCGGAGACCAGCTCGGGAGCCGCCTCCAGGGGGGCCCCCGGCTCGCCCAGCTCGGGCCGGCGGCGACCACCGCCGGCCGAGATGACCCGCCGTGGCCGCCCCTGGCCCGAGGTCTCCCCCACGGCCATAGCCGCCTCCCGGCTTATCTTGTCGTCGGTGGACACCCGGTAGGGGAGGATGTCCCCCTTGTAGATCCAGACCTTCACACCGATACGGCCAAAGGTGGTCTTGGCCTCCCGGAAGCCGTAGTCGATGTCGGCCCGCAGGGTGTGGAGGGGTACCCGACCTTCTCGGTAGGCCTCCTTGCGGGCCATCTCCGAGCCACCCAGCCGGCCTGCGCACTGCACCCGGATGCCCTGCCCACCGGCCTTCTGCACCGTCTGCAGGGCCCGCTTCATCGCCCGGCGAAAGCTGATACGGCGTACCAGCTGGTCGGCGATCCCCTGGGCTATCAGGGCGGCGTCCAGCTCGGGTTGCTTGATCTCCTGGATGTTGAGCTGCACCTTGGGATTGGAGGTCATCTTGGCCAGCTCGGTCCGCAGCCGGTCAGCCTCCGCACCCCGGCGGCCGATGACGATGCCCGGGCGGGCGGTGTGGACGTCGACGCGAAGACGGTCCCTCGTGCGCTCGACCTCGATGCGGCTCACCGCCGCCGACTCCAGCTGAGACATCAGGTAGTGGCGCACCTGCCAGTCCTCGATCACCGAGTCCTGGTAGCCACGGTCGTCGAACCAACGCGACTTCCAGTCGGTGGTGATGCCCAGCCTGAAGCCGTAGGGGTTGACCTTCTGGCCCATCTACTCCCTCGTTCCCTCGTGGTCAGCCGTCGCATCGACGGCCTCTGCCGGTGCCGGCGGCTCGGCCGGCACAGCCGGTCCCGATGATGGGGCGGGAGCCGCCGACCCTGCTCGGCCGTCACCCTCCCGGCGACCGCCTCGCCGTCCGCCGGCCACCCGACGCGCCCGCTGGGCGGCGACGTCGGCTGCCTGGCGCCTTCGTCTCCGCCCCAGCCGATCGTCGGGCAGTCGTCCCACCACGATCGTGATGTGGCAGGTGCGCTTGCGGATCCTGGTGGCCCGCCCCCTCGCCCTGGGGCGCCAACGCTTCATCGTCGTGCCCTCGTCGGCAAAGCAGGCGGACACGAACAGGTCGTCGGCCGCCAGGCTGTCATTGTGCTCGGCGTTGGCCACCGCCGAGGCCAGCAGCTTGCCCACCGGGCTGGCCGCCTCTCGCTCGCAGAAGCGCAGGATCTCGGCCGCCCTGCCAACCTCCTCGCCGCGGATGAGGTCGAGCACGCGGCGGGCCTTGGTGGCCGACATGCGGCTGTGGCGCAGCACGGCGCGGGTCCCCGGTCGCTCGTTGGTCTTGGTGGCCATGGCTAGCGCCGCCCGGCCCGTTCCTGGCCGGCGTGGTAGCGGAAGGTCCGGGTGGGAGCGAACTCGCCCAGCTTGTGCCCCACCATCGACTCGGTGATGTACACCGGCACGTGCTTGCGCCCGTCGTGGACGGCGATGGTGTGCCCGGCCATGTCCGGGATGATGGTGGACCGCCTTGACCAGGTCTTGATGACCCGCTTCTCGTTGCGGGTGTTGAGAGCGTCGACCTTCTTGAGCAGGTGCTCGTCGACGAACGGCCCCTTCTTGAGGCTGCGAGGCATGGCTCCGGTCCCCTAGCGGCGGGCGCCGCGGGTGCGACGCCGGCGAACGATCAATTGGTCCGAGGCCTTGTGACGGGCGCGGGTGCGGCCTTCGGGGCGTCCCCACGGCGAGACGGGGTGCCGACCACCCGACGACTTGCCCTCCCCGCCGCCCAGCGGATGGTCGACCGGGTTCATGGCCACCCCCCGGGTCTGGGGGCGGACCCCCTTCCAGCGGTTGCGCCCGGCCTTGCCCACCGAGACCAGCTCGGCTTCGGCATTGCCGACCTCGCCCAGGGTGGCCCGGCAGTCGATGGGAACCCGGCGCATCTCGGTGGAAGGCAGGCGCAACGTGGCGAAGCGCCCTTCCTTGGCCACCAGCTGGATGCTCATGCCTGCCCCCCGGGCCAGCTTGCCGCCACCCCCTGGTTGCAGCTCGACGTTGTGGACCACCGACCCCACCGGCACGTAGCGCAGCGGGAGGGCATTGCCCGCTCGGACATCGGCGCCCTGGCCGCTTTGGAGGACATCACCCACCCTCACCCGAGCCGGGGCCAGGATGTAGCGCTTCTCCCCGTCGGCGTAGTGCAGCAGGGCGATCCGGGCGTTGCGGTTGGGGTCGTACTCGATGGTGGCCACCTTGGCCGGTACGCCGTCCTTGTCCCGGCGGAAGTCGATCAGCCGGTACTGGCGCTTGTGGCCCCCACCTCGATGCCGCGACGTCTTGCGACCGTGGGTGTTGCGGCCGCCGGTGCCTGGCTTGGGGACCACGAGCGACCGCTCCGGACGCTCGGCGGTGATATCGGAGAAATCGGAGACGGTCTGGAACCGTCTACCGGCACTGGTGGGCTTGCGCTTGCGGAGGGGCATCGCTGGACCTCTACTTCTCGAACAGGTCGATGGTGTCGCCCTCGGCCAGGGTCACGATGGCTCGCTTGGTGCTCGGCCGACGGCCGAACGTGGACTGCCGGCGGTTGCGCTTGCGCTTGCCCTGGCGGTTGAGGGTGTTGACCTTGCGGACCCTCACCCCGAAGATCGACTCGACGGCCTCGCGCACCTCCGGCTTGGTCGACCTGGGGCGGACCACGAAGGTGTAGACGTTGGCATCCAGCAGGGCGTAGGACTTCTCGGACACCACCGGCTTGATGATGACCGCCCGGGGATCCATCAGGCACCTACCTCAGCCGGCTCGACAGGCGGGGCCGGCTCGACAGGCGGGGCCGGCTCGACAGGCGGGGCCGGCTCGACAGGCGGGGCCGGCTGGGCACTGGCCCCCGGCACGGTGGCGTCGGTGAAGACGATCCAGTCGTGGCCCAAGATGTCATAGGCGTTGAGCTCGCCCACCTGGATCAGCCGGACCTCGGTCAGGTTGGAGAAGCAACGTTCGGCAACCACATCGTCTGGCCCGACCACGATCAGCACCCTGCCCTGGAGCCCGAGCGCGCCCAGAGCGGCCCGGGCGTCCTTGGTTCGCGGTCGAGCAAACGGCCACCGGTCGACCACCATGACCCGACCTTCGGCCGCCCGATCGGAGAGAGCCGAGCACAAGGCCAACCGCACGAGCTTCTTCGGGGTGCGTTGACGGTGGTCACGGGGCTTGGGCCCCAGGGCAACCCCTCCTCCGACCCACTGAGGCGCTCGGATCGACCCCTGGCGGGCCCTGCCGGTTCCCTTCTGGCGGAACGGCTTGCGGCCTCCGCCCCGTACCTCCGCCCTGGTCAGGGTGCTCTGAGTCCCTCTCCGGGCGGCCGCCAGCTGACCGGTGACCACCTGGTGCATGGCGGCCACGTTGGGCACGATGCCGAACATCTCCGGGTCGAGGTGGACCGGGCCGGCGTCGGACCCGTCAGCCCGGCGCCGGGTCACCTGGCGAGCCACCGGGTCGGGCCGGCCCTGGCGGCCCGGCGTCACCGCCCGGCCAGGCGCGGCAGGGCTCACGATGCCACCGCCGGGGCGGCCGTGCCCTGGTGGGCCGCATCTCGCCCGGCCGCGCCGTTGTCATGGCCCTTGACAGCATCGCGGATGACGACCAAGCCACCCCGAGGGCCGGGCACGGCGCCCCGCAGGAGGACCAGCTCACGCTCGGGGTCGGCCCTGACCACCTCCAGGTTGAGGGTGGTCACCCGGACGGCACCCATCTGCCCGGCCATCCGGGTGCCCTTGAAGACCCGGGCCGGCGTGGCACACGCCCCTATGGCGCCGGGGGCGCGGTGCTTCTTGTGATTGCCGTGGGAGGCACCCTGGCCCTTGAAGTTATGGCGTTTGACCGACCCGGAGAAGCCCTTGCCCTTGCTGACCCCAGTCACGTCGACCCGCTGGCCCGCGACCAGCAGCCCGGCGCCCAGCTCCTGGCCGACGGCGTAGCCGCTGGTGTCGTCGAGGCGCAGCTCCACCAGCCGCCTTCCCGGCTCCGTGCCTGCCTTGGCGAAGTGACCCGCCTCTGGCTTGTTGAGGGTCCCGGGCCGGCGCCACCCGTAGGTGACCTGCACAGCCGAGTAACCGTCACGCTCCGGCGCCTTGACCTGGACCACGCGCACCGACGCGACCCTCACGACCGTGACCGCGACAGCACGGTTGCGGTCGTCCCAGATCTGGGTCATGCCGACCTTCTCGCCGACGATCGCCTTGGTTGCCATAGTCCAGCACCCTGTTCCTGTTGGGAGCCTCATCCAAAAAAAAATGTCAGCTCCGCGCACCAACGCTCCGTCCGGGCCAGCCGGTGCAGAGCGCTCGTTCGGGTTGTGCTGTGAGGTCCCCCTGACAGCAGGGCTCTCACAGACCTCGGATCAGACCTCGGAACACAGACCTCGGGAGCGTCCCCGGGCCACACCCGGGACATCCGACTATACCTGGCCAGGACCCCCCGGTCGAACCGGGGCCGCCTGGACCTCGCCCACGGCGGGGACGGTGACCGTGGCCACGTAGGCGCGGACCCGTTCCGGGCCCAGCCGCACGGTCATGGCAAAGAGGTAGATGACCACGCTGAAGGCGGCCACCACCCCCATGTCGACCCAGAACGGGATGACCTTGTGCCCACCGTCGAACTGCCCGAGATAGGAGATGGCGGCCATGCCAGCCAGGTACGGCCACAGCCAGATGGCGGCTCGCCAGTCGAGGCTGGGACGCTCCGGGTTGGCCTTGGTGACATAGGAGATGGCGAGCAGCACGAAGCCGATGCCCACGGCTGCGAACAGCTTCCAGTCGGTGTTCCAGCCGCCCCAGTAGATGATCAGGTTGGCAAAGACGAAGCCCACCGGCACCAGGACCTCGGCCCGGGCCAGGCGGTAGGGCCGCAAGCGCTCGGGGTCCTGGCGGCGCAGGGCCCCCAGGGCAAGGGGAGCCGTGCCGTAGGTCAGGGCGGTCGCCGAGGTGACCAGGGCCACCAGACGCTGCCAGCTGGGGAAGGGCAGGAACAAGAGCATCCCCACCGCGAAGCTGAACAGGATGCTGAACAGCGGGATGCCCCGGTCACTCACCCGGGCGAAGGCGGGCGGGACGTAGCCGTTGCGGCCGAGGGCATAGGAGATCCTGGCACTGGTGGCCGTGTAGGTGAGGCCGGTGGCCGCCGGAGAGATGATGGCGTCGATGTAGAGCAGGATGGCCAGCCAGGCCAGCCCGTTGCCCTTGGCCAGCCCGGCAAAGGGGCCGAAGATCCCGGGGAAGCTGATGTGGGCCCAGCCGTGCCTCACGCTCTGGGGGCTCAGTGCCCCGATGAAGGCGAGCTCCAGCCCGACGTAGAGGACCACCCCGATGAGCACCGAGCCGATCACCGCGGCGGGGATGTTGCGCTGCGGGTTGCGGCTCTCTCCGCCCAGGGCGATGGCCTGCTCGAAGCCGATGAGGGCGAAGATGACTCCGCCGGTGCTGATGGCTTCGAACACCCCTTTCATCCCCGCTGGGGCGAAGCCGCCGGCGCCGCCGCTGAAGTTGGAGCCGTGGAAGGCTACGAAGAGAAGGGCGGCCAGCGTCAGCACCGGGACCGCGATCTTCCAGAAGACGGCCGTGGTGTTGGTGTCGCGGAACCTGCGGATGCCCAGGACGTTGATGAACGTGAACACCAGCAGGAACACGGTGGCCACCCCGTAGCCAGGCCCGGTCAGCAGGGCGTCGCTGCCCACCTTGTGGGTCAACCAGGGCGCGTAGTTGGTGGCGTAACGCAGGGCGGCCTCGGTCTCGATGGGGGCCAGGGTCACCGATGCCAGCCAGGCGAACCAGCCCGCCGCGAAGCCGACGATGCTGCCGTAGGCGTAGTGGGGGAAGCGAGCCGTCCCTCCGGCCACCGGGTACATGCCCCCCAGCTCGGCGTGGATCAGGGCCAGCAGGATCATCATCACCCCGGCGATGATCCAAGCCAGTATGGCCGCCGGTCCGGCGATCTCCGAGGCGCCCAAGGCGCCCAGCAACCAGCCCGAGCCGATGATCGACCCGACCGACACGAAGAGAAGGCCAAGCAGGCCGACCTCGCGTCGCAGCCCGGTGTCGCCCGCACCAGTCGAAGACAGATCGATAGCCAAGTCGGCCATGGCGGACCTCCCCGTCGGCTGCGCTACCGGCAGGAGATTAGCGAGTCTCCAGGGCGAAGCAAGCTGGCACGGGATGGGATCCGGCGCCTAGGTGGGTAGTTGCCGGCCAGACGGCGAGGCCTCGGCCGAGGAGGACGGCCCGGGTGCCGTGCGCTGGCCGGGCGACAGCGACATCGCAGGCAGGTACTCGCCCACCAGCGTCCGCACCCACCAGGCGCCGGTCGCCTTGCGCTCCTGGCGGGTGGAGAAACGGTATCGGTAGACACGGGCCCTGATGGACGCCGGTGGCCGGCCGGGGAACGGGTTGGCCTTGAGCAGCTTCAGGGTTGGACGGTCGCCTTCCAGGAGCTTGCCGACGAACGGCACCAGCCAGCGGTCGTCGAACCAGCCGGGCAGGGCTATGAACCACATGAGCCAGTCCAGGCGCAGGTGGTAGGGAGCCACCTGAGGGGGGCGGCGTCTCGGATTGCCGGGCTTTGCCTTGAACTGGTACTCCTGCCAGACGGTGGCGGTGCCCGGCTGGGCCTCCTCGGTGCCCTCGATGGCCACCTCGTAGCGGACCTTGGTGACGGAGCCGAACGCGCCATAGGTGTTCACCAGACGCAGAGGGTCGAAGCTGGAGTTCATGCGCTGATGGGACGACACGAGGTTGCGCGCCGGGCGGTAGCTGAGGGCCAGTATCAGGGCGGCCAGGGCGATCACGACCGCCTCGTACCACAGCGGTGGACCGGCGGGGGAGGGCGGGGTCACATGCAGGACCTGGCCAAGGGTGGCGTTGCTGAAGGCGGAGAAGGCCAGGACGATGGTCAAGAGGTTGAGCCATGAGAAGTTGCCGCTCAGCACCAGCCAGCACTGGGTGACCACGATGACCGCCCCGGCCAGGCTGGCGATGGGCTGAGGAGCGAAGATGGCCAGCGGCGCCGCCAGCTGGGCGAAGTGGTTGGCGGCCACCTCCACCTTGTGCAGTGGGCTGGGAAGGTGATGGAAGAACCAGCTGAGCGGGTTGGGCATGGGCTGGGTCTCGTGGTGGTAGTGGAGGCAGGTCAGGTCCCGCCAGCACCTGTCACCTCGCGCCTTGATGAGCCCGGCCCCGAACTCCAGGCGGAACAGGAGCCAGCGGAAGGCCACGATGACCACCGTCGGAGGCGACACCGCCGACGTCCCCAGGAAGATGGCGAGGAAGCCGGCCTCCAGCAGGAGGATCTCCCATCCGAAGCCGTAGAAGGTCTGGCCCACGCTGACGATCGACAGATAGATCGCCCAGAGGACGAACCAGGCGACCATGGACAGCCAGATCGGCCCCGACTCAGGCAGACCGGCCACCGAGACTGCCGCCAAGGCGATGCCCACCCAGGCAAGGACGGTGAAGAGCCGATCCGAGTAGTGGAGGTGGAAGATGCTAGGTGAGTCCCGGAGGCGCGCCCCCTGGAGGAACCGCGGAGCCGGCAGCAGACCTCGCTCGCCGCACAGTGGGCGGAACTGGTTGGCGGCCACCAAGAAGGCGACCAGGTAGACGATCGCCAGTCCCCGCTCGATGACGAGGCGGGCCAGCCAGTAGTCAGGAGCCTGGAACCACTGCATCGTTGGAGGCTTGACTTTGAAGGGTGAGGTTCTTCGACAGACGTTACGACTGAGCTGTACGGCTGAGCTGTGTGGGCGCCATCCTACAGGCGCCCGGCGCGGGAGTCTTTACCGGGTGGGTCTTGCGGGAAGGCCCCTGTCGGCCTCGCTGGCCCGCAGGTACGGCTCGGGCACGGTGGTGAACGCCCCGCGGCAGTGCTCGGAGCAGAAGTAGACCCGTTGCGCACCGTGGGTAGCGCTGGCGGGGGCGTGGGCGACCTCGACCTGCATGCCGCAGACGGGGTCTTTGGCGTAGCCGGTGCCACCGCCGAGACGCTCCCGGTTGCGGTACAACACGTAGAGGCCGGCGAAGACGACGAGGGCGACGATGTCCAGGGCGGTCGTGTAGTTCCAACGGAAGGTGTCGCCCACCACGGCGCCGGGACGGCTGGAAGGCATCCAGCCGACCGCCTTGAACAGGTACTGGGTGACGAGGCCGGCGGCGGACATGACCGCCCAGAACACCGCCAGCATGCGCAGCGCCATCCGGCCCCCGTACTGCTTGCGGTAGATGAGCACCAGGGGGAGGGTGATGAGGTCGGCGAAGATGAACGCCACCACGCCACCGAAGCTCATCCCACCCCTCCACAGGGCAGCGGCGAGGGGTACGTTGCCGACCGAGCACACGAAGCTGTAGCCGGCGGCGCTCGGCCCATCCGGCCGAGGTGCTTGGCCTGCGCGTCGGGGCCGCCGGCGGCCAGGGCGTCTTGCACGCAGTGCCCGAGGTGGTCGCCGAGCAGTTGCAGGGCGACCGCCTGCAGGGCGCGGGTGGCCGCGGAGACCTGGGTGAGGACCTCGATGCAGGTGATCCTCAGCTTCTTCTTCCTACGGCGCAGACCGTGTGAATCGGTTCGGTAGGCTAGACGGACCACAGGGCCTGGGTGGGTGAGAGGCGGGCGGCGCGTAGGGCAGGCATGAGCCCGGCGACCGCGCCGATGATGAGGGAGGCGGCGATGCCGCCGGCCCAGGCTTCGGTGGGGATGACGGTGGCCCAGTGTTTGGTGTGGGCGTAGACGGCGGTGGAGGCGGCGCCGAAGGTGACGCCGAAGGCTCCGCCGAGCAGTCCGAGCAGGAGGGCTTCGGAGAGGAACTGGGTGCGGATGTGGCCTTTGGTGGCGCCGAGGGCGCGGCGCAGGCCGATCTCGGAGCGGCGTTCGAGGACGGAGATGATCATGATGTTGGCGACGCCGACCGCGCCGACGAGGAGGGCGACGGCGCCGAGGCCGAGGAAGAGGCCGTTGAGGGCACTCTTGGCTTCGGCTTGAGCGACGAGGGCGGAGGATGGTTGGCTGACGTTGACCTGGTTGGGGTTCTCGGGGTTGGCGGTGGCGGCCAGGAGGTCATCGACCGCGTTGACCCGGTCGTTCTGGGCGCGGAGGTAGATGGTGGAGGGGTGCCCGTCGAAGCCCAGGTACTTCTCTGCCGCCGGGTAGCCGACCACGACTGAGGAGTCGATGGCGGAGACCAGGACTGCCGGTTTGAGGATGCCGGCTATGTACATCCATTGGCCGCCGACCCAGACGCGTTCGCCGGGGTAGATGCGGTCGATGCCGAGGCGCTGGGCGGCGCCGGCGCCGAGCACGGTGACGGGTTCCTGCGCGGTGGCCGCGTTGAGGTAGTGGCCCTGGGCGACGGTGGTGGCGACCACCGGGAGGAGGTCGAGAGATGCGGCTTGGACGGACAGGCCGTTAGTGTTACCGGAGGGGATGTAGGGATTGCGGTAGGCCTTGGCGCCGTTGACCGCCCCGGTGGTCTGAACCTGCTGCACACCGCTGATACGGCCGATCATGACCGGCGCCGTGGTAGGCAGCTCGGCGGTGCCGCCGGTGAAGCTCTGCCCGTTGCTGACGGTGAGCAGATTGGTGCCGAGCTGGTTGATCTCGTTGAGCAGGGCGGCCTGGGAGGAGGCGGACAGTCCGAGTACGGCGACGATGGCAGCTACGCCGATAGCGATACCAAGAGCGGACAACCCGGCCCGTAGCTTCCGTGTGCGCAGTCCGACGGTGGAGAGCCTGGTTAGGTCGGAAAGCGGTAGCCGAGCCCGGCGGCGGGTGGCGGTGGCGGTCACGACGGCTCCTCGCTTACGGGGCCGCCGGACGCAGTCTGGGGTGCATGGGTGAGGGGTTGGGCGAGAGGGCGGATGCGAGAGTGGGTGCCGGCGGCTGGGCCGGTGTCGGCGACGATGTGGCCGTCGAGGATCTCGACTTTGCGGGGCATGCGCTCGGCGATGGCGTGGTCGTGGGTGATGACCACGATGGTCGAGCCGGCCTGGTGGAGTTGGTCGATCAGGGCCAGGATGGACTGCCCGGTGGCCTGGTCGAGGTTGCCGGTCGGCTCGTCGGCGAGGACGATGGCGGGCTGGCCGACCAGGGCTCGGGCGATGGCGATCCGTTGGCGTTGCCCGCTGGAGAGTTGGGTGGGACGGACATGGGGGCGCTGGGCCACGCCGACCAGCTCCAGGGCGTCGAGGGCGCGCTGGCGGCGATGCTTGAGGGGGATGCCGGCGTAGAGGAGGCCGTCGGCCACGTTGTCCAACACCGTGGAGTGCTCGGCCAGGAAGAACTGTTGGAAGATGAACCCGATCTGGGTGGCCCTAAGGTAGGCCACAGCGTCGTCGGCCATCGTTGCCACGTCTAGCCCGGTGAGGCGCACTCGGCCGCTGGTGGGCCGGTCAAGGGTTCCCATCAGCTGCAGCAGGGTGGTCTTGCCCGACCCTGAGGGGCCGACGACCCCGACCAGCTCTCCCGGGCCGATGGTGAGGTTCGCTCCGCGTAGGGCTTGGACGGGCGGCTCGCCTGGATAGCTCTTGGTCACGCCGTCCACGTCGAGCACCGGCACCCCTGCACCGCCGATAGCGAAACCGTCGACGGCCGCGACCGCGTGGGCGCCGGGTGTGGGTGGCAGGGTGTAGGTCATATGGCCGGGACCACCACCTTCTGGCCGGCGGTCAGCTCCGAACCGGTGACTTGTACCAGTCCGTCGGCGTCGTCGAACAGTCCAAGCGAGACGGGCACCAGATGGTTGGTCCCTCCCGGGCCGATGACCTCGACGGCGTAGCCGCCGCTGGACTGAGCCAGTAGTGCGGTCACTGGCACCGCCATGGCGTTGGGCACGCTGGCGGTGGTGATGGAGACGCGCACTGGGGCCTGGTCCCAGGTGCCCGTGGCGGTCGGGTCGGAGGGGGTGACGACCACGGTGATGGTCGGTGTGGTGCTCCCTGGGTTGCCTGATGAGCAGGTGTCCGTTCCCGGTGCAGCGGGACTGGAGCTCGACCCGCCGGGCCCGGAGGTCGGTGGGCAGATGGCGACGGTACCTACTGAGGATACGACGCCCGGGGTGGTCTGGTTATTGGGCAGGGTGATCGTTACCTTGTCCCCTGCCGCCATGTCGGTCTGTTGCGAGGCGTCTAACGCCACCTGCACCTGGCGAGTGGTCGAGGTGGCCTGCATCACTGTCTGGCCGGTCTGGGTGCTGGCGCCGAGCTGGGCTGACAGCGCGGTCACCCGAACGGCGGTGGGCTCGAATACAGCCTGGCCGAGAGTCAGCGTGCCGTTCTGGGTCAACCCCAGGGCGGCTTGGAGCTTCTCCACGGCCGTGGTGGTGGTCGGCCCGAAGGAGGCGGAAGTCGGGTCGAGCTGAGCCGAGGTGGCGTATCCGAGCGCGACCAGATCGGCGTTGAGCTGGGCCACGTCGGCGCCGGCCGCGCCGGTCGACAGGGTCCGGTAGGCAGGCGTCGAGCCATACAGCAACACCACCGGGCTGTCGTTCACCCGGTAGAGCACCTGACCTTGAGAGATCACCTGGCCGAGATCGGGCAACCTGGTGTATGTCCCTTGGGCCTGGTTGATCACCGAGTACGGTGAGCCGTCCGCTTGCGCTCGGTAGGTCAGGGTCCCGGCCAGGGAGACTGTGGCCGAGAGCTCGCCCTTTTCCACCTTCGCGGTGTTCGTCGGCGGCTCCTGTGCGGCCGGGGCCGCTTGCTTCGCACCGGACGCGGCGACCACGACGCCGGTGGCGATAGCGGCAGCCACGACGGCCGCTCCGGCCAGCACCCACGTATTCCGCTTCACTTGCCCCCCGTCACCCCGGCCGCCGCTGCGAAGCTGCGACATTTCTGCATCGCGGCGTTGAGAATGCTCATCCCACCCGACGTCGCTGCGGATGGGATTCGATTCGTGTCGATGAGAGGGCCGTCCGGGGTGGGGTCCGGGAAGTCGGTCACGCCGTTGTCGCGTATGCACTGGGCGAACTTGAGTCCCGCCTCCTGCTGCTGGGCGCTCCTCGTGCTGCCCGTGAACCCCGCTGGCTCCAGGTCTTTACACGCGCTGATGGCCTGCTTGAACACTGCGCTGCTCGTATCCACCCGCGAGCCGTTCGCGATCGCATCGATAGTGAGCTGGCCCGACGCGTTCGGGTCCGGGAAGTTGCTGACCCCGTTCGAGCGCATGCACTTGGCGAACTGCACCGCCTTCGCAACATTGGTAGCAGTGTTGTTGGCGCCGGCGCTGCCGGTCCCGGCGGAGGTGCCGTTCGTGGCGGGCGCGTGCGAACAGCCCGCGCCGATCAGGGTGATCATGGCAACGGCGGCCAGCGGCCGCAGCCTTCTACTGGTCACTGCTACATCCTCGCCCTAGCAACGAGGACCGTCGATCGCTTACGGCTACTACCTGTGCTGGTCCGCTGCAGGTCACGCCCCCAAGTCAACGCAGCGTGATGTTGCCAGCACGTATGTGGATTTCGATACGCCGACGATATGTCCCGGCTCGTAGTATGGCGAGAGTGTGCGTGTGCTGATCGTCGAGGACGAGCCCGACATGGCCGAAGCCATCCGCAATGGCCTGCGCCTGGAAGCGATCGCCGCCGACATCGCCGGTGACGGTGATACCGCTCTGGAACTGCTGAGCATCAACGCCTACGACATCGCCGTCCTCGACCGCGACCTCCCCGGGCCCCCCGGCGACGAGATTGCCAAACGCATCGTCGCCTCCGGCAGCGGCATGCCCATCCTCATGCTCACCGCTGCCGACCGGCTCGACGACAAGGCCTCCGGGTTCGAACTCGGCGCCGACGACTACCTCACCAAGCCTTTCGAGCTCCAAGAGCTCATGCTCCGTCTCAGAGCGCTCGATCGCAGGCGCGCCCACCACCGGCCACCCGTGCGAGAGATCGCAGGCCTGCGTCTGGATCCGTTCCGCCGCGAGGTCTACCGTGACGGCCGCTACGTCGCGCTCACCCGGAAGCAGTTCGCAGTGCTCGAAGTCCTCGTCGCCGCCGAAGGCGGTGTCGTCAGCGCCGAAGAGCTATTGGAACGGGCGTGGGACGAGAACGCAGACCCCTTCACCAACGCCGTGCGCATCACCGTCTCGGCGCTGCGCAAACGCCTCGGCGAACCCGCGATCATCGCCACCGTGGCCGGCGTCGGCTACCGCATCGACGCAGCACCCGGCATCAGGCGTGAAGGAGGAGACCGTGGATAGAGCCCCTGGTTTGAGTGTTCGCGTCAAACTCACCTTCACCTACGCCGGCTTCCTCATGCTCGCCGGTGCCTTGCTGCTCGCCGCCGTGTGGGTGTTCCTCCTGCGTTACGTCCCCGACCGTGCGCTCATCGTCCCCGGTAGCACTGGCACCCCCCTTGTTCATGGTGTATTTCCCATCCGGTCCAGCCTCCTGCACGTTTTCGCTCCGAGGGCAGCCGCGGTGTTGGCGTTCCTGCTGGTGTTCGGCCTCCTGGGTGGGTGGCTTCTCGCCGGCCGTATGCTCGCCCCCCTCGGCCGAATCACCGACGCCACCCGCACGGCCGCGAACGGTTCGCTCTCCCATCGGATCCGGTTGCAAGGCCGCAACGATGAGTTCCGCGAGCTCGCCGACGCCTTCGACACCATGCTCGCGCGCCTCGAAGCGCACGTCGCCGAACAGCAGAGGTTCGCTGCCAATGCCTCCCACGAGCTGCGCACCCCGCTGGCGATCACGCAGACCCTCCTCGACGTCGCCCACAACGATCCGAACCGTGACAGCAGCGAGCTCGATGAACGCCTTCGCGCCGTCAACACCCGAGCAATTGACCTCACTGAAGCATTGCTTCTACTCAGCCGCGCCGACCAGCGCTCCTTCACCCCAGGGCACGTCGACCTGTCCCTCCTAGCCGAAGAAGCCACCGAAACGCTCCTCCCCCTCGCAGAAAAACATGGCGTCACCATCAAAACCTCCGGCGAGATCACCCCCACCATCGGCTCAGAGGTGCTCCTGCTGCAGCTAACTACGAACCTCTTGCACAACGCGATCGTCCACAACCTGCCCGAACAGGGCACCGTGTGGGTCACCACCAGCGCTCACTCCAACACTGTGGTGCTCACTGTCGAGAACGCCGGCGAGAACCTCACCCCACAGGCAGTTACTACGCTCGTCGAGCCGTTCCAACGCGGCACCGAACGCGTACACACCGACCACGCAGGTGTAGGCCTCGGCCTAGCAATCGTCAAAAGCATCACCCATGCACACGACGGAACCCTCACCATCACCCCGCGGGCCGCCGGCGGGCTCTGCATCACAGTGCAACTACCCGCCGCGCCACCGCACACCGGCAGATCCGCACACGACTGTCCCCTACCACGCCGCGTATCCAAGTAGGGCATGCCCTCAAAGTGCCGATCATGGGCGCCCGGGAGTTACCGATAGCCCTATCCCGATAAGACGAACGACGCGTTCCTGCGCTTCCTGACTTAGCCTCGATCCACCGAATTCTCAGTCTGAGTCAGCCTGAGATCCCACAGAAAGGCCCCCTGGGCTGGGAGAATG
>JAVKSQ010000014.1:0-63746 GCA_039583615.1 Acidimicrobiales bacterium | reverse complement strand
GGGACAAGTTGGCCGACCTCGCCGGCCAGGTGGTGGGCGGAGCGCGACCGAGGGAGTCGGCCAGGCGGTCGAACCGGTCCAGGGTGCCCCGATCCTGGCCAGGGCCTGTTGCCGACCGGTCCACCACGTACAGGCCGGCTCCGTCGGTGAGCTGCTGGGGGCAGCGAGCTCGGGCCAGCAGCTGGCTGTCTCCCAGGACGAGCAGGTGCTCGGCGTCCAGCGTCCGGGCCTGGCGCACGCTGACCGCCGGCGTCTGGTCGGACGGCCGGACGGGAGTGCCACCTGCCAGCTGGGCGGCCGCCGCCAGGCGTTCCCGCGCCTTGGAGTTGAGCAGCTCCACGTCGACTGGCCGGGCCGCCACCATGATCACCCTCTGGCCAGCCAGGCGGGCCTCCATCCAGTCGTCCACCACCTGCTGGCGCAGCGACTCGAGGGTTGGCCCCACCTTGACCGTGGACCGGCCCGCCGGGCAGGTCACGATCTCATCGGCCTGTCGCTCCGGAGGTGGCGCACTGCCCGCCTCCCGCCCGCCCGGCTCTCGGGCAGGGTCGCCCAGTGTCAGCGGTCCGAGCCGGTCAGCCAGGCGGTGCCAGCCCCCGGTGTCGGCCAACCCGACGCGGCGAGGGTCGGAGACCAGCACCACCTTCACCCGGTAGGCCGCCGCCTGCACCAGCAGGTGGTCGAGCGTGCGACTGTCGACCGCGCCGGCCTGGTCCACCACCACCACGTCCACCGATCGCAGCCCGCCGCCCCCATCTCCTGGTGCGCCCAGGAGGTCGCTCAGTGGCACGCTTTCCATCCCACTGGCCGCCTCCAGGCGCCCGGCGGCGCCGGGCCCCGGGCCGGTCCCCACCACCGCCAGCCCGGACGCTTCCCAGGCGTCCCGGGCGGCGTCGAGGCCATCGCCGGCCAGGGTGGCCGTCGAGGCGGCCACGACCACCACCCCCGCTCCCGAGCCGACCAGCGCCCGAACTGACTGGCGAAGCGCCGTGTCCAGCCCGGGCCGGCGGCCCAGGGCCTGCTCCACCGCCGCCGGACGGGCCAGGCCGGCCTTCTCACCGCGGCGGCGGTGAGCACCGTCCACCATGCGCTCCTCGACCGACACCAGCTCGGCGGTGGTCCAGCGGGGCACGTCGATCCCGCCCCACACCAGGCGCCCGTCGGCCCGGCGGACTGTGTCGGCGCCCAGCAGCGGCGGCCGGCCCGTCACCGGCCTCACCCGGTCGGAGCCCAGCAGACCGTCGGCCAGGGCCTCGACGGCCGCCACCCGGCCACCGCCGAGGGAGGCCTCGCACACTGCCCGAACGACTTCCTGGCGAGAGAAGCTGGATGCGTGGGCGGTGAGCCCCTCCGGTCCGAGCAGCCCCGGGTCGGGCCGCTCGGGCAGCCGATCCGGCGAGCGGCCCGGCGCCCGACCGGTCAGCTGGGCCAGCTGCTCCGGACCCAGTCCCATGGCCGCGGCCCGGTCTCGCCACTGGGGGACGAGCGACTCGAAGGAGGTGGCCAGGTCCTTGGGCGGCCGGGTGGTCAGGGCCGCCACCTGGGCCGCCTTGGCGCTCGACGCTGCCTCCTCGGCCAGGGCCGCCTCTATGTCAAGCCGCCGCCGAGAGAAGCCTCGTGGTACGAGAGGGTCCATCCCGTCGACGTCGATCACCCCCAGGGCGGTCCTGGTCCACGACAGGCCCAGCCGCTCGGTGAGCTCCTGGCGCAGCTGCGCCCGGTAGAGGCATCCGGCCGTGCGGCTGTGAAGGTACAGCCCCCGAGCATCGAGGGCCGACCACCGTCCCTCGTGGTCGCCGACCAGGTTGGCCACCAGCACGTGAGTGTGGAGATGGGGGTCGGGGGCGCGGCTGGTGCGATGGAGGAACCCAGCCCCCACCACACCGGTCGTCTCCACCACCCGGCGTCGGGAGCCGCTGCCCCGGCGGGCCCGCACCGCCTCCCGCTCCAGGTAGCCCAGGGCCGCCGCCACCGAGCCACCATGGGCGGCCAGCACCTGGGCCGCCACCGACTCCTGACCCAGGGCAAAGAGCAGAGAGACCGACTTGGGCGCGCCGAACACCAGGTCGTAGCCAGCGACCTTCACCCGGGAATGCGTCCGGCTCAGTACCTCGCCGCGGTGGGGATGGGCACCGGCCAGCACCGCTTCGAGCTGGGCGGCGGTGACCTGCCCATCCAGCCCCAGGGCGGTCGAGGCACCTCCCAACCAGGTGCCGTCCGGCTCGTCGCCCGGCGGACGGTGGTCCTCGACCCCGCCGGCCACTGCCCGTAGGTAGTAGCTCTGGCCGCCTCGGGCCACCTTGGCCAGGCTCACCCCCACTGGACGTGCCCGACCGAGGAGACACCCACTCTTCCAGTATCTCATGTCTTTACATGATCAACTAGGTGAGCTCAGATACTGGCGCCTCCCTCCGGCCGCGGTCCTTCGTGGCCCAGGCCCTCGACTGACGTCCCTTCCGTGGAAAGGGCACCCGTCGGCCGGCTGTCGCTCCCATCGCCCCCGCCCGCCGAGCCCCCGCCCGCCGAGCCCCCGCCGTCTCCGGCCGCTCGCTGGACCGACCCGACCAGTTCGTCCTTGCTGTGCACGTAGACACCCGGCAGCTCCTCCGGCTCGAGCTCCCGTGGCTCGTCACCTGGGCGGTACCGGGTCTCCAGCGACTCGTATCCCCCGTCAGCCGACCTGACGATCACGCTGGCCCGCTTGCGCTTGCCCACGTTGGGCAGGCTGTTGGTCTCGTAGCAGATGATGTAGGTGGCCCCGGCCACCACCAGCGGTACCACCACGGTCATGATCCGCATGGCCCACAGGACCAGGTTGAGGGAGACCCCGAAGAAGTTGGCCAGCACGTCGGTGGCGCTGGCGGTGAACAGCATCACGTAGAAGGCCAGCACGCCGGCCCCGATGGTGGTGCGCACCGGCCGGTCCCTCGGGCGGTCGAGCAGGTTGTGGTCCCGGCTGGCCTCCTTGGTGAAATGGTTCTCCACGAACGGCCAGGCCCAGAACAGCCCGAAGGTGAGGCCGGGCAGGAGGATGGTCGGGAAGAACACGCTGGGGATCATGTGGTTGAAGAACACCGGCTCCCAGCTGGGGAAGATACGCATGGCTCCGTCCAGCCATCCCATGTACCAGTCCGGCTGGACGGCGTAGGTCACCTTGTAGGGGTCATACGGCCCGTACAGCCAGATGGGGTTGATCTGGGCCAACCCGGACAGGGCGGCCAGCACCCCGCAGGTCATGAAGAAGAAGCCGGTGCTCTTCAAGGCGTACGCCGGCCACACGGGAGAACCCACCACGTTGTCCTCGGTGGCGCCGTGGCCCTTGAACTGGGTGTGCTTCTGGTGCCACAGGATGGCCAGGTGGGCCACCAGCAACCCGATGATGATCCCCGGGACGATCAGCACGTGGACGATGAAGAAGCGGAAGTCGTAGGCGTCGCCGGGGAAATTGCCCCCGAAGAAGAAGAAGGCGAAGTAGCTGCCGACCACCGGGATGGACTCGATGATGGAGAAGGCGATGCGCACGCCGGTCCCCGAGATCAGGTCGTCGGGCAGCGAGTAGCCGATGTAGCCGTTCACTATGGACAGCGCCAGCAGGGTGACACCGACTAGCCAGTTGAGCTCACGGGGCCGGCGGAAGGCGCCGGTGAAGAAGATCCTGCACATGTGCAAGACGATGGCGGCGATGAACACGTCGGCCGACCAGTGGTGCATCTGGCGCATCACCATGCCGAAGCGGACGTCGAAGGAGATGTTGATGGTCGAGTCGTAGGCTTCCGACACCCGCTGGCCCTGCAGGGGCACGTAGGACCCGTGATAGATCATGTGCTTGAGGGACGGTACGAAGAACAAGGTGAGGTAGACGCCGGTGGCCACCACCACGATGAACGAGTAGAGGGCGATCTCGCCGAACATGAACGACCAGTGGTCGGGGAAGATCTTGTCCAGCGCCTTGCGGACCCATTTGCCCAGGCCCAGGCGGTTGTCCACCCACTCCGAGCTACGCGTCGCCACTTGGGGGATCACGCCGGTCCGTTCCCGCGTTCCCAGAAGCCCGGTCCGATCGGCTCATCGTAGCCAGCCTGCGCCCGTATCACCCCGTTGTCGTCGATCCGAAGCGGTAGCTGAGGCAGGGGGCGGGGGGCCGGGCCGAAGATCGGCTTGGCCCCGTCGAGGATGTTGAACAGCGACTGGTGGCAGGGGCACAGCAGCAGCTGGGTCTCCTCCTCGTACAACGAGACGGGGCAGCCGGCGTGGGTGCAGACCCGGGAGAAGGCGAGGAACCCCTGAGGGCCCCACGTCTGGCGCCCC
Source organism: Acidimicrobiales bacterium (assembly GCA_039583615.1). GTDB lineage: Bacteria > Actinomycetota > Acidimicrobiia > Acidimicrobiales > QHCF01 > QHCF01. Next base: position 59,438 of record JAVKSQ010000014.1, on the reverse strand, counting down.
GGCTGGGTGGTTATGTCGTCGGTGGCCACGTGGATGAGATCGGTCTGGGAGACGGCCGAACCGGCAAAGCCCTCGGGGAAGACGATGAGCAGGCCGCCCACCTCGAGGTCGGCCGTGTTAACCACCCGCCCGTCGGCTCGCACCAGCCGGGCCCCCGGACGCCAGTCGGTGCCGTCCAGGCTCTTCTTGGGCTGGGGCCCGAGCGAGCGAAGCGGGAATATCAGGAACGCCCCGAAGACCGTCATCGCCGCTCCCAGCAGCTTGACCAGGACGGTGCGCCGCCCCACCACCGTGTCGGCTCGCTTGAACGACTCGGCGAACGCCTGGCGGACCTCGGGCGCGGAGGGCAGATGGTCCCGCTCCTGCTTGAAGGGCCCCTGAGGGACCAGGTACTTGCCCCAGGCGGTGACCCCGACGCCCAGGGCACCCAGGCCCACCCCGAGCATGGCTCCCTCCAGCTGCGGCTGGCCGCCCAGGCTGTAGACGACGGCCAGGGTGACCATGGCGGCGATGCTCAGCCAGAAGCTGAGGGCGACCATGATCTCCATCCGCCTCTCGTGGCGGGTAATAAGGGCGAAATGGGGGTCGGTGGCCGCCGCCAGCTCCCCGCCCTCTCCCGGAGGCACGCTCCCCGTCTGTGGACCCATGGCCCCTCGATCCTCGCCCGGCCCGCTCATCAGGCCCGGTCACCGATCCAGTAGCAGACCAGCGCCAGGCCCCCGAGGCCGATGAGGATGGCGACGAAGCCCTCGGTGACCGGCCCGACGTGACCCAGGCCGGCACCACCCCGGTTGACGGGATGCTGGATCCCCGAGCCCACATAGGCGACGAGGTCGTTCACCTGCTGGCTCGAAAGCTGGCCCGGCCCGAACCTGGGCATGTTCCCGGGGCCGGTGCGAATCGCCTCGGCGACCTGGAGGGGGGTGGCCTTGAGCAGGGTGGGGGCGAACAGCCCGCTGGACAGGGCGTCGCCGACCCCGGTGATGGTGTGGCAGGGGGCGCAGTTGAGGGCGAAGAGGTCCAGCCCGTCGGAGACGCTGGCGTGGCTGGTGCCCACGCTGGGGATGCCCGGGCCGCCCGGTCCCAGGGAGGTGACGTAGGAGACTATGGCCAGGGTCTGGCGGCGGTCGAAGGCCGGCGGCTTGATGACCGCCTGGGCAGTGGGATAGGCGAGGGGCATCCGCCCGGTGGAGACCCAGAAGTCGACGGTGGCCGGCCCCACCCCCACCAGGTTGGGAGCCTGGGAGGTGCCGTCCGCCCGCTCCCCGTGGCAGCTGGAGCAGGCGGCCACGAACAGCCGGCGCCCCTCGGCGATGGTCGGGTTCACCGGGGCGGTGGTTGTCGGGGCAGTTCCGGGGACCACCGCCCCCGGACCCGGCTGGGTGAAGGCTCCGCTGGTGCTGGGGGCGGTCGGCTGAGTGGGAAGCACGGTGGAGCCGGTCGAACCGATGCCCTGGGCGTGGGCGGGTTGACGAGCGGGCACGAAGAGGAGCATCCCGATCACGGCCACTGCGCCGACCAGCCCGGCGGGAAGGAGATAGGGACGGCGCATCTACTTGAGCAGGAACAGTGACGCGTAGAGGGCTATCCAGATCACGTCCACGAAGTGCCAGTAGAAGGTGATCGACTGGAACACGGGCCGCTCGCCGGGATCACCTCCCGGTCCCACCATGCGGCCGAGCAGGCCGATCATGGCCACCAGGCCTATGGTCACATGCAGGCCGTGGATCCCGGTCATGAGGAAGAACAGGGAGGCGAAGGCGTTGGCGTGGGGGGTGAAACCCAGGGTGAACCACTCGACGATCTGGTTGGAGAGGAAGGCGCCACCCATGACGAAGCTGAGCGCGACCCACCATCTGGCCGCCCGGCGCAGGCCATGCTCCTCGTCCCAGTAGGCCTTCTGCATGGTGACGCTGGACATGAGGAGCACCCAGGTGAAGGCGCCTGACTGGACGGTGTCCTTGAAGCCCAGGGCGGTGTCGGGGGGAGGCCAGATGCCCACGTTGTGGGCCCGCACGGTGAAATAGGCAGCGAACAGCCCGCTGAAGAACATCAGCTCGGAGCCGAGCCAGACGATGGTCCCCACCGCCAGCAGGGACGGCCGGCCGCGCTGGAGCCCGGCCGGCTGGACACCACGATCGACCGAGATCGCCTGGACCACGGGTGAGTTTCTAGCCCACGCGCCGGGCGCGTGGCACATCGGCCGGCACTGCTCCGCAGGGGCAGCGGCGCTGTGCGCTCATCCCGGGGCCGGCACTGCTCCGCAGGGGCAGCGGCGCTGTGCGCTCATCCCGGGGGTGTCATGGCTGGTGGCAGCGGCTGGGCGTGCACCACCGTCAGGCTCCGGGTCGCTCTGGTCAGGGCCACGTACAGGGCGCGAAGGCCCCCTGTGGCCTCGGCAACCAGCAGGGCCGGCTCCGCCAGCATCACCGCGTCGAACTCCAGGCCCTTCACCATCTCCACCGGCAGGAGGCTAAGAGCCGAGTCCAGGCGGGCTGCGGCCAGGGCACCGGCCAGTCGGGGGACCAGCGACGGCGGGGCCACGACCGCCACCGTCCCGCCTGCCGCCGCCTCCACCTCGCACCGAGCGGTGGCTGTCACCTCGTCGACCAGCCGTTCGGGCGCCACCTCGACCATCGTTGGCCGGGATCCGGTGGAGCGGATCGAGCGAGGCGGGCGCTGGCCTGGCGAGGCCACCTCCAGCACCCGGTTGGCTATCTCGATCACCTCCGTCGGGGTGCGGTAGTTCACGCTGAGCTCCACGTAGCGGGGGGGCCGAGCCGTCTGCGGGTCTCGCCTCCCGGGCGGTTGCAAGTGGACTATCACTTCCTGCCAGTCAGCCGGGGCAGCCCAGCCGGTGGCCTGGGCGATGTCGCCCACCACGGTCATGGAACCCGACAGCGACCGCCGGCCGAGCATCCGCAGCTGCATGGGAGACAGGTCCTGGGTCTCGTCGACCACGATGTGCCCGTAGGTCCTGGGCCCCCACTCAGCTCCCGGCCGGTGCCGGAGAGGGCCTACCAGGGTCCTGGACTCGTCGAGGAGGGCCAGGTCGGCAGTCGTCCAGGGGATGGTCTCCAGGGCGGGGCTGCGAGGGCGGTGAAGGGCATCCTGCTCTCGCCGGTCGAGGATACCCCGGCCGGCCAGGGCGATGAGGGCGGGTGACCCGTAAAGGTCGTGAAGGAGCTCTTCGGCCAGCAGGCGGGGCCACATCCGATCGAGCGCCTGGGCCAGCGCCGGCTGGCGGCGCACCTGGCGGCCCAGCTCGGCCCGGTCGATGACCTGCTGCTCGCCGCCGGCACCCACCCGGCGCCGGTGACGCTCCCAGTCCCTGACGTACTGGGCGTGCAGGTACCCGTCCACCAGCCACTCGACCAGGCGACGCCGGGAGTTGTGGGTCCCACCGCGTCGCCTGGCCGCCGCCACCAGCCGGGCTGAGTCGTCCGGCGCGAGATGGAGCACGGCCGAGCCAAAGGGTACGTCCACTCCGCGGCGAAGGGGACGCTGGCGGTTGGCCAGCGCCCGAGCCAGCACGGCCGCCATCCGGGCCTCTCCCTTGAGCGCCGCCGTGGCGGCCTCCTCCGACGCCCGCACGCCAACCCCGGAGACCAGGCCGGCAATGCTCGTCTGCACCACCCCCGTCTCCCCCAGGGACGGCAGCACCCGTTCGATGTAGCCCATGAACACAGGGTTGGGCCCCACCACCATGACACCTTGGGTCTCGAGCGGAAAGCGGTGGGTGTAGAGCAGGTAGGCAGCCCGGTGCAGGGCCACCGCCGTCTTGCCGGTGCCAGGTCCGCCCTGGACCACGAGGATGCCAGCCAGGGGAGCCCGGATGACAGCGTCCTGCTCCCGCTGGACAGTGGCCACAATGTCTCGCATGTAGCCCGAGCGGGTGCGCTCCAGGGCAGCCAGCAGGACGCGCTGTCCGGCCAGGTCGGCGGTGGTGTCCCCCGCCGCCTCGGGACCGCCGAACCTCTCGTCTTCCATGTCGAGGACCCGGCGCCCCTCCGTGAGGAAGTGACGGCGCAGGGAGAGTCCCATGGGCTCACGTCCCGTCGCCCGGTAGAAGGGCTCGGCTACCGGGGCCCGCCAGTCCACCACCAAGGACTCCTGGCTGGGACCGGACACGCTCAGGCGGCCGATGTGAAAGGTCTCCCGGGTCGATCCGGCGTCGACCCCGGCCTGGCGGTCCGCGCCGGCATGGTCGGATGTCACGTCTATGCGCCCGAAGCAAAGGGACTGGTCGCCGATGTTCAGGTGCTCGAGGCGCTGGAGGCTGGTCCTCACCAGCACGTCCCGCTCGGCCCTGGCCTGGGGGGTGCCGCCCCGCCCCTGGTCGAGGACCGACTCGAGCAGCCCCCGGGCGGCCGCCCTCATGGCCTCCAGCTGCTGGTAGGCATGGTCGATGTGGGCCTGCTCGGCCTCGAGGTCAGGATTTGCGGCCATGTCCGTTCCGGCGAATTGGGCTCCGGCGAATTGGGCTCCGGCGAATTGGGCGAACTGGAGATCATAGGTGCCACGGGCAGAATGAGCAGCATGCCGATCGCCGACCCGCCCTTCCTGCGGGCCTGCCGCCTCCAGCCCTGCGACCGGGTCCCCGTGTGGTTCATGCGCCAGGCCGGTCGCTCCCTTCCCGAGTACCGAGCCCGCCGAGGCGACGGGAGCATCCTCGAGGTCGTGGCCCGGCCGGACCTGGCGGCCGAGCTCACCCTGCAGCCGGTCCACCGCTACGGCGTCGACGCCGCCATCCTCTTCTCGGACATCGTCGTGCCGGTGGCCGCCGTCGGCTTCGGCGTCGACGTGGTAGCCGGGCGGGGGCCGGTGGTGGCCGAGCCCTTTCGCCAACCAGCCGATCTGGAGCGCCTTCGGCCACTCGAGCCCGAGCTCGACCTTCCCTACGTGGCCGAGACGGTGCGGCTGGTGGTGGCGGAGACCGACGTGCCGGTCGTGGGCTTCGCCGGTGCCCCCTTCACCCTGGCCAGCTACCTGGTGGAAGGGGGCCCGTCCCGTGACCATGTGCGCACCAAGGGCCTCATGCGCAGCGACCCGGTGACATGGCAGCTGCTGCTGGACGCCCTGGCCTCCCTGGCGGTGTCCTCGCTTCGAGCCCAGGTCCAAGCCGGCGCCAGGGCGGTGCAGCTCTTCGACAGCTGGGCGGGGGCTCTCAGCCCCGACGACTACCGCCAGCGCGTCCTGCCGTCCAGCCGGCGGGTGTTCGCCGAGCTGGCGGACCTCGGGGTGCCCCGCCTCCACTTCGGGGTCGGGACCGGCGAGCTTCTCGGACTCATGGCCGACGCTGGTGCCGAGGTCGTCGGGGTTGACTGGCGGGTACCCTTGGACGCTGCCCGGCGCCGGGTGGGCCCGGGGCACGCCGTGCAGGGGAACCTCGACCCGACGACCTGCCTTGCTCCCTGGGGGGTGGTCGCCGCCGAGGCCCGGAAGGTGTTGGCCCAGGCCGGCGGCCAGCCGGGCCACGTGTTCAACCTTGGCCATGGCGTCCTGCCCCAGACCGACCCCGACACGTTGAAGCGGGTGGTGGAGCTGGTCCACCAGGAGGGCCGGGCATCGTGAGCATCGGGGTGCTGGTGATGGCCTACGGGACGCCGGCCTCCCCCCGTGACGTGGAAGCCTTCTACACCGACGTCCGCAGGGGGCGGCCACCGCCCCCGGAGCTCCTGGCTGACCTGGTCCGCCGCTACGACGCCATCGGCGGCACATCTCCCCTCGCCGAGCGGACCAGGGCCCAGTGCCATGGTCTCCAGGGTGCCCTCGACGCGCTGGCCGGGGGACGGTTTCGGGTGTTCTTCGGGGCCAGGCACGCCCGGCCTTTCATCGAGGACGGGGTGGCAGGCATGAGCGCGGTCGGCATCGAGCGGGGAGTGGGACTGGTGCTGGCACCGCATTACTCGGCGCTGAGCGTGGGGCAGTACATCGAGCGGGCCCGGGCCGCGGCCGGCCGGGCCCGGCTGGAGATGGCCTTCGTCGAGAGCTGGCACCTGGCTCCGGGGCTGATCGAGCTGCTGGCCGAGCGGCTGAGGTGGGCCGCCTCGGCCCTGGCCCCCGAGCTGGGGGGGGCGGCCGAGGTGGTGGTGACCGCCCACAGCCTGCCCACCCGGGTCCTGGGCACGGGCGATCCCTACCCCGACCAGCTACGGGCCACCGCCGAGGCGGTGTGCGAGAGGGCGGGGGTCGACCGGTGGCGGCTCGCCTGGCAGAGCGCGGGGCGTACCCCTGAGCCGTGGATCGGCCCCAACCTCCTCGATGTCATCCGGGCCCTGCCTGCCGGGGGCGCCAAGGCGGTGGTGGTGTGCCCGGCGGGGTTCACGTCCGACCATCTCGAGGTGCTCTATGACATCGACGTCGAGGCCCGCAGGGTGGCCGAGGAGGTCGGCCTGACCCTGGTCCGCACCGCCTCCTTGAACGACGACCCCCGCTTCCTCGCCACTCTGGCCCAAGTGGTGAACGAGGCAGCCGCTCGGGAGTGGTCGTGACCAGCCAACCCCGGGTGGTGGTGGTGGGGGGCGGCATCACCGGCCTGTCGGCGGCGTGGACACTGTCGAGCACACCGGCCGAGGTGGTGGTGGTGGAGGCCACCGGGCGCCTGGGTGGCAAGGTCCGCACCGAGGACTTTGCCGGGCAGCGGGTGGACGTCGGGCCCGATGCCTTCCTGGCCCGGGTGCCGGACGCCACTGATCTCTGCCGGGCGCTGGGCCTGGGCGATGAGCTGGTGGCTCCGGCCAGCGGTCGGGCCTTCATCTGGGCCACTGGACGATTGCGCCCGCTGCCGGAGGGTCTGGTGCTCGGCGTGCCCACCGAGCTGGGTGCCGTGGCCCGGTCCCGACTGCTGTCGCCGCTGGGGCTGGCCCGGGCCGGCCTCGATCGGGTGCTGCCCGCCACGCCGGCCGAGGGCGACCGGTCGGTGGGCGAGCTGGTGACCGCCCGCCTGGGCCGGGAGCTCCTCGATCAGCTGGTGGACCCGCTGCTGGGAGGCATCCACGCCGGCGACAGCCGGCAGCTGAGCGTGGCCGCCACCGCCCCCCAGCTGGAGGCGGCGGCCGGACGGTCAGGGGGCCTCATGCGGGGCTTGCGAGCCCAGACGGACCGGGCCGGCAGGGCGGAGACCCCCAGCGGTCCTGCGTTCTTGTCCTTGGCCAGCGGCCTGGGGACGCTGGTCGAGCGGCTGACCGCCGGGCTGCTCGCTCGCGGCGTCGACCTGCGCACGGCTACCGCGGCCCAGAGCCTGGATCGAGTGGACGGCCGTTGGCGGCTCTGTACTCCGGCGGGGGAGGTGGGCGCCGATGCGCTGGTCCTGGCCGTGCCGTCACCGGTGGCCGCCGGCCTGGTCGCTCCTCACGCCGCCGGCGTGGCGGCCGAGCTGGAGGGCATCGACTACGCCTCTGTGGTGGTGACCAGCCTCATCTACCCGGCCGCCGGCATGGGCCGTCCCCTTGACGGCAGCGGTTTCCTGGTCCCCCGGCGGGAGGGCCGGCTCATGACCGCCTGCACGTGGAGCTCGTCGAAGTGGCCCCACCTGGTCCAGGCCGGACGGGTCATGTTGCGAGCGTCGGCCGGGCGCTGGGGTGACGAGAGGGCTCTGGCCATGAGCGACGAGGGGCTGGTTGATCGCCTCCACGCCGAGCTGGTCGAGGCTCTGGACCTGCAGTCCAGGCCACTGGACACCCGGGTGACCCGATGGCCTGACGCCTTTCCGCAGTACCGGGTCGGCCACCTGGACCGCCTGGCCCGGGTCGAGGCCGGATTGACCCGCCTTCCCGGCCTGGTGGTGGCAGGAGCCGCCTACCGGGGCATCGGCCTTCCTGCCTGCATCGCCCAGGGCCGCCAGGCGGCCGAGGCCGCCCTCGACGGGCTCGGGGTGCCCGGTCCTGGGCTGAGCCGGCGTCAGTCGTGAGGGGGCCGGCCGGGCACCCGACGCCGGTGGCGGCCTGCCACCCGTGGAGCGATGACCGTCACCCCCAGCAGGGCGGCTCCCAGCACCATGTCGAGCACGCCGGTGCGGGGGGTCACCGCCAGGGGATCCCGGAACGACATCGGCTGGGCTACCACGGTGGCGCCAAAGGCCAGGAGCGACACGCCGAAGAAGACCATCGGCCCCCTGACCGTTCCCGGCAGCGAGCCAGCCGCCATGAGGACCGCTCCGATCCCCACCTCCACCAAGCCCCACAGGGTCGACGCCTCCAGCCCGACCACACTGGTATGGGTGCCGAGCTGGTGGACATCGACTCCGGTGCGACCCACGACTATGCCACCCAGCACCACCAACCCGAGCCCGACGGCCAGGGCCACCACCTGGGCCGGGCTCCAGGCCAGCCCCTTGATCGGCCCCTTGATCGGCTCCTGGTCGGCGCCCGGCTCCTGGTCGGCGCCCGGCTCCTGGTCGGCGGCCGGCTCCTGGTCGACGGCCGGCTCCTGGTCGGCGCCCGGCTCCTGGTCGACGGGCGGCTCCTGGTCGGCGCCCGGCTCCCGGTCGGCGCCCGGCTCCCGGTCGGCGCCCGGCTCCTGGTCGGCGCCCGGCTCCTGGTCGGCGCCCGGCTCCGGAGCGGCTCTCTCCTTGCCAAACGTAACGCGGCCGGTGAACGAGCCGGAGCGGGCCACTCCCCAATGGTACGCAACGGGGCAACGATCGTGAGGCGTCGCGGGCCGTGAGCGACCACCCGGCGCCCTGGATCCCTCCCATGCTGGCGGTGCCCGGCCCCCTGCCCGCCGAGGACACGGGGTGGGCCTACGAGGTGAAGTGGGATGGTGTGAGGGCCATGGCTTGGGTCGACGGCCCGGCTGGGACCCTCTGCCTGCGGGCCCGGAGCCGGGCAGACGTCACCGGGCGCTACCCGGAGCTGGCCGGCCTGGCCGCGGCGGCAGGTCACCAGCGATGCGTGCTGGACGGCGAGCTGGTCTGCTTCGCCTCCGATGGCGTGCCCAGCTTCGAGCGCTTGCAGCACCGGATGCACCTGAGCAGTCCGAGCCAGACGCGCGTCCGGCGTCACCCGGTTTGCTACCTGGCCTTCGACCTGCTGTGGCTGGACGGCTCCAGCACCATCGAGCTCTCGTACGCAAAGCGGCGGGAGGCCCTGGAGCGTCTCGGGCTGGACGGTCCGGCGTGGCAGGTACCCGGAGCCCACGTCGGCGACGGCCCTGCCGTGTTGGAGGCTACCGCCCGGCGGGGCCTCGAGGGGGTGGTGGCCAAGCGCCTGGCCTCGACCTACCAGCCCGGGCGGCGCTCCAAGGCGTGGGTAAAGGTGAAGCACGAGCAGCGCCAGGAGCTGCTGGTGGGTGGGTGGCGGCCGGGCATGGGTGCTCGGAGCGGCCGAGTGGGCGCTCTGCTGGTGGGCTACCACGACGCCTCGGGCCTGCGCTATGCCGGAGGGGTCGGGACGGGGTTCAGCGATGCCGAGCTCCAGCGGCTGGGTCGGCTCCTGGCGCCGCTTCGCTGCCCCGCCAGCCCCTTCGTCGACCGGGTGACTGGCCCCGCAGAGTTCGTGGAGCCCAAGGTGGTGGTCGAGGTGGCCTTCACTGCCTGGACCGACGACGGCGTGCTTCGCCACCCTTGCTACAAGGGCGTGCGCGACGATGCCGACCCGGCCCAGGTCGTGCGAGAGTGAATGGCGAGGCCGACTTGGGGGAAGATGGTGGCTTGGCGGACCGGGGACCAGCCGACCCGCCCTGTAGACCAGGAAGGGAGCACATGCCCAGGGCCATCTGGAGCGGATCGATCAGCTTCGGCCTGGTGAACGTACCGGTGAAGCTGTTCACTGCCGTGCGCAAGAAGAACATCCAGTTCCACCAGCTCCATGCGGCCGACCGGGTGAGGATCCAACAACGCCGGGTCTGCCCGGCGGACGGGCAGGAGGTGCCCTACGACGACCTGGTCAAGGGCTATGAGGTGGCGCCCGGCCAGTACGTGGTGGTCGAGCCAGACGAGCTGGAGGCGCTCGACCCGGAAGCCACCCACACCATCGACATCGAGGACTTCGTGGCCCTCGACCAGATCGATCCCCTCTACTTCGACAGCTCCTACTACCTGGCGCCGGAGCCCGCCGGGTCCAAGGCCTACCGCTTGCTCCTCGAGGCCATGGCCGACTCCGGGCAGGTGGGCATCGGGCGAGTCGTCATCCGCACCAAGCAGTACCTGTGCGCCATCCGACCGCTGCACCAGGCTCTGGTGCTCACCACCTTGAACTTCGCCGACGAGGTGGTGGCTCGAGAGAGCCTGGACGACCTCCCCGGCCCGGAGGTCTCCGCTTCCAAGCGTGAGCTGGCCATGGCCCGCCAGCTGGTCGAGTCCCTGACCACGGACTTCGAGCCGGAGCGCTACCACGACACCTACCGGGACGCCGTGCTGGAGCTGATCCAGGCCAAGGCCGAGGGCCAGGAGGTCGTGACGGAGGCAGAGGTCGAGCGCCCGTCCGCCGTCGTCGATCTCATGGCTGCGCTGGAGGCGAGCGTGGCCGCCGCCAAGCAACGGTCGGCCCGGACCGAGCCAGGCGGCGACGAATCAGGCGAGCAGTCCCAGGAGAAGGAGCGCCGCGCCGCCTCTTGACCAGCCCTGATGCTGGTCGCCGGCATGGGGCGGTGCTGGTGCCGTCCCTGGCCGCCGGCGGGCTGGTGGCTCTCTCCGTGCCACCGATGGGGTACTGGCCCCTTGCCTGGCTGGGGCTGGGACTGCTTTCCTGGCGGCTGGCCGGGCTACCTGTCCGGCGCCGGGCTCTGGCCGGGCTGGCCGCCGGCGTCGCCCTGTTCGGGCCCACTCTTTACTTCACTTCCTCCTTCAACCTGGCCGGCTGGGGGATCCTGGCGGTGGGCGAGGCACTCTTCTGGGCCCTGGCCGCTGCCCTGGTGCCCACCGACCGGGCCCTGGCCCTGCCCGCCGTGCTGGTGCTGGCCGAGGCGGCCCGTGACCGCTGGCCGTTCGGCGGGCTGCCCATGGGCGGCATCGACCTGGGCCAGGCGGCTGGGCCCCTGGCCCCCGCCCTGCGCCTGGGGGGCCCGCTCCTCCTGACCGGGCTGGCTGGCTTGAGCGGGGTGGCCATCGCCGCCCTGGCCGAGCCGGTCGGGGTCGTTGTTTGCACGCTTTACCGCACTTTTCGGGCGCTATCGGTCCAAAGAACGAGCCCAGGGCGCCCAGCCAGGCGCTCGGCCACCCGCTCGGCCACCCGGTTGGCCTGCAGCGGGTTGTGCGCCCTGGTGGTCGTGGCCCTGGTGTGGGCTGGCCGCCTGGCGCCCGACGGGGGCCCCGGGGTGGCTGCGCTGCGGGCAGCGGCGGTACAGGGGGGCGGGGCGCGAGGCTTCAGGCAGTCCGAGGTCGACCCGGGCGTGGTGTACCGAGCGCAGCTCGCTGCCACCCGGGCGTTGCACCCTCCGCTCGCCCTGGTGTTGTGGCCCGAGGGCGTCGTCAAGCTTGGCCGCCCCCTGGCCGGCTCGGCGGCCTCGGCCCAGGTGGGAGGCCTGGCCCGTTCACTTGGCACCGCGCTCGTGGCCGGGGTGACCGAGAACGTGGGAACCGCCGGATTTCGCAACGCGGCCGTGGCATGGGCGCCGGATGGGCAGTTGGTGGCCCGGTATGACAAGGTCCACCGGGTTCCCTTCGGCGAGTACGTGCCGGGCCGGGGACTGCTCCGGCATCTGGTCAGCCTGTCGGCCGTCCCCCGTGACGCCGTCCCCGGCCACGGCCCAGGCTTGCTGCGGACCCCAGCAGGGCCCTTGGGGGTGATGATCTCCTTCGAGGTCTTCTACACCGGCAGGGGTCGGGCGGCCACCGGCGCGGGCGGCCAATTGCTCTTGGTGCCGACCAACACCGCCTCCTACTCGAGCACCCAGGTCCCGACCCAGGAGCTGGCGGCGGCCCGCATGCAGGCCGTCGCCGAGGGGCGGGACCTGGTTCAGGCATCCACCACCGGCTACAGCTTGCTGATCGACCATCGGGGCAGGGTCCTGGCCCGGTCCCGGCTGGGCGCCCGTCAGGTCGTCGAGGGCAGCGTCGAGAGGCGGGTCGGCGCCACCCCCTACCGGCTGGGCGGAGACCTGCCGGCGTTGGCGGCCAGCGCCCTTGGCCTGCTGGCTGCCTGGGCGGCGGCTCGCAGACGGCCGGCCAGCCCGTGACGGGCGATCCCATGACCAGTGTCCGCCAGCCCTCAGCGGGCTCCGCCCGGCTTGTGGGCGACCCCGGCGGCGTCGAAGGTGGCCATCTCCCCCAGGACCTTGGCGGCCGCCTGGAGGACGGGAACAGCCAGGCAGGCGCCCGTCCCCTCGCCCAGGCGCAGCTCCAGGTCGAGCAGCGGCTCCAGACCCAGATGGGCCAGGCCGATCCGCGCTCCCGGCTCGCTGGAGCGGTGACCGGCCACCCAGTAGCCGACGCCTCCGGGGGCCACGGCGCTTGCCACCACGGCCGCCGCCGTGGCGACCACCCCATCGAGCACTACGGGCACCCGGCCGGCCGCTCCGCCCACCATGAAGCCGACCAGGGCGGCGATCTCCAGGCCGCCTACCGCGGCCAGGATGCCCAGGGCGTCCTGGGCCTCCACCTCACGGCGGATCCGGGCCAGGGCCCGCTCGACCACTGCCACCTTGAGCGCCCACGTCGCGTCGTCGATGCCCGTCCCCCGGCCGGTGACCAGCCCGGCCGGGCGGCCGGTGAAGGCGGCCAGCAGGGCGGCCGACGGGGTGGTGTTGGCGATCCCCATGTCCCCGGTCACCAGGCAGCCCGCTCCGCGCTCCACCAGCTCGGCCGCCACCCCGGCCCCCACATCCAGGCAGGCCAGTGCCTCGGCGGCGGTCATGGCCGCCTCCACGGCCAGGTTGGCGGTGCCGGGCCGGATCCTGGACCTCACCAGGCCTGGCATGGGGGCCAGCTCGGTGGCTACCCCGACGTCGACGACGGTGACGGTGGCTCCGACGTGGCGGGCCAGGACGTTGATGGCTGCCCCGCCCTCACAGAAGTTGGCCACCATCTGGGCGGTCACCTCCAACGGCCAGGGTGATACGCCCTCCACCAGGACGCCATGGTCACCGGCGAACACGGCCACCGCGGCCGGCGCCGGTATGGGTGGCGGCGAGACGGCTGCGATGCCCGCCAGCTGGATGCCCACCTTCTCCAATAGTCCCAGTGAGCCTCGGGGCTTGGTCAGCTGTTCGTGACGGGCAGCGGCGGCGGCCATGGCCACCTGGTCGGGAGCGACCAGGTCCCCCAGGGCGTCAGCAAAGGCCCCCACGACGGGCCTCAGGCCGAGCGTCGAGCGGCTCGCTGGCCTCGAGCCAGCCAGGAGGGCCGGGCCTCACGGCTGACCGGCCCGGGCGGCCCACCGCCCGAGCCCGCCCGGGCCTCGCTCACGACGAGCAGCGACCGGGGTGGACGATCCACGAACAGCAGGCGATTGAAGATGATGAACTTCCCCACCCACACGACCCCGAAGCCAGCCACCTGGGCAGCGATCACCACGATGGCCCGGCCCAGATGCGAAGAGGCGATGTCCGAGCCGAAACGGTCGGCCAGGTGCACCGCCCACGTCGACAGGCCCAGGCCGAGAAGGGCCAGGGCCCAAAAGGGCACCACCTCTTTGAGCAGGTGGGACCGGCCCACCTTCCCCCAGGCCCAGCGCCGGTTGAGATAGTAGGAGGGCAGGGCGGCGACCGTGGTGGCCACCACATTGCAGGTCACCGCCGACCACAGCCCCAGGACGTAGAAGGTGAGGAACAGGACGACCGAGCTGACCGCCACCGACACCACCGAGGCGATCGAGTAGCGAAGCGCCTTCTTCCCCGGTGGGGTCCGCGACCAGTCCAGCAGAGCGCGAGGCGACAAGGTCATCGGCTGACCCTACCCGAGGCGATGACCCGGACAACATGCACCCGGGCCCTGGTCACCGGCCCGATCCTGCCTCCCGAGCCCTCAACCTGCTCTCGCCCGGCTCGTCGCCGTGCCCTGGCCGCCCCCACGCTCGCCAATGGGGACGTAGGACCGCTCGGCCTCGCCGACGTAGAGCTGGCGAGGCCTGGCGATCCGCTGGTCCTGGTCCAACAGCTCCACCCAATGGGCCAGCCATCCAGAGGTGCGGGGGATGGCGAACAGGACCGGGAACATGTCGATGGGGAACCCCATCGCCTGGTATATGAGCCCGGAGTAGAAGTCGACGTTGGGGTAGAGCCGCCGGGAGACGAAGTACTCGTCGGAGAGAGCGACCTCCTCCAGCCTGAGGGCGACGTCCAGCAGCGGGTTCTTGCCGGTTACTTCGAAGACCGCCTCGGCCTCCCTCTTTACTATCTTGGCCCGGGGATCGTAGTTCTTGTAGACCCGGTGACCGAAGCCTTGTAGGCGGCCCTTTCCCTCCTTGACCGCGGCTACGAAGCCGTCGACGTTGTCCAGGGAGCCGATCTGGGTCAGCATGCGGACGACTGCCTCGTTGGCCCCCCCGTGGCGGGGGCCGTACAGGGCGGCACAGGCTGCCGCACAGGCCGAGTAGGGATCGGCATGGGAGGAGCCGACCACCCGCATGGCAGTGGTCGAGCAATTCTGCTCGTGGTCGGCATGGAGGATGAACAGGGTGTCCAGGGCGTGGCTCAGGGCTGGGTCGACCTCGAAGCGGGGCTCAGCCACCTTCCACATCATGGACAAGAAGTTGGCCGCGAAGTCCAGGCTGTTGTCCGGGTACACGAAGGGCATGCCGACGCTGAAGCGGTGGGCGGCCGCGGCCAGGGTTGGCATCTTGGCGATGAGGCGAAGAATCTGCTTGTTGCGGGAGTCGGGATCGAAGATGTCCTTGGCGTCCAGGTAGAACGTCGACAGGGCGGCGACCGCCGAGACCAGCATCCCCATGGGATGGGCGTCGTAGTGGAAGCCGTCGAGGAACCGCTTGCGCACGTTCTCGTGGATGAAGGTGTGATGGGTGATCTCGTCCCGCCACCTCTCGAACTGCTCGACGGTCGGCAGCTCCCCGTTGAGCAGGAGGTAGGCCACCTCCAGGTAGCTCGAGTGGTCGGCCAGCTGCTCGATCGGGTATCCGCGGAACAGCAGCACTCCGGCATCGCCGTCGACGTGGGTGATGGAGCTATGGCAGGCGGCGGTGACGGTGAAGCCGGGATCATAGAACCAGATGCCGGGGAGCAGCTTGGACCACGCGCTGGCGGCCACCCCACCGTCCTCGATGGGGATCTCCATCGACTCGCCGGTGCGGTTGTCGGTGATGGTGACGCTTTCTGCCAGCCGGCGGGGCCCGCCCAGGGAATGCGACGCCACGGCAGAACTCTACCGGCGGGCGCCACGTCGACGAGCCGGTCAGTCAGGCTGCTCGTAGCGGTAGACGTTGGTCTCCCGTCGAGCGAACCCCAGCCGGCGGTAGAGCCGGTTGGCTGCCTCCCTAGACGGCCGGGACGTGAGGTCCACGGTCCGGGCCCCAGCCCGAGCGGCCCGCTGCAGCGCCTCTTCGGTCAGCGCCCGGCCGACGCCTCTGCCCCGGGCCGACTCGTCCACCACCACGTCCTCGATCCAGGCTCGCATCCCCGTGGGGACGCGGAAGACGACCAGGGTCAGAGCCCCGACGACGGCCGGCCGGCCATGGAGGCCCGGGTCGTAACGGGCCATCAGCAGGGACGTGGTCGGGCAGGCGATCATCTCCTCCAGCTCGGTCGTCCCTGGCGGGGCCACCGAGCTGGAGAGCTGGGGGACCAGGCGGGCCAGGGCGACCACCAACCCGGGGCTGGCCTCGGTGACCTCCTCGATTCGCAGCGTCAATCGGGGCTCCCACCTCGCCAGGTCGGCCTACGGGGTTGGTCGAAGAAGACGTCCACCTCCTCCCCCCGCACGGCGGCGAAGGCATGAGGGCTCCAATGGTTCCCCCCGGCCAATGGGGAGGGCAGGTCGTCCTCGCCAAACCAGCCGACCTCGGCGCACTCCAGAGGATGGGCCGCCAGCTCGCCCCCGACCGCCCGGCAATGGAAGAGCAGGGAGTACAAGGGCACCCGGGTGAAGCCCAGCCGCAGTCCGTCGAGCACCGCGATGAGCCGCAACGGCTCGACCTCTATGCCGGTCTCCTCCTGGACCTCCTTCACCACCACCTCGGACGCCGAGTAGCCCACGTCGGCCCATCCCGTCGGGTAGAGCCACAGCCCTGAGTCCGCCCGCTTGACCAGCAGCAGCTCGTCGCGGTCATTGCCCACCACCGCCCCGACGGCCACCTTGGGGGTCACGTAGCCGGCCACCCCCTCGCCCACCACCTCCAACCAGTCGTGGACCAGCCCGGCCGAGGTGGCTGCCGAGCCCTTGACGGGCAGCTCCTCTTCGGCCGCGGTCCGGATGTCGGCGGCCACCTTGAGGACCTCCTCGAAGCGCTCCTTTTCGTAGAGGTTCTCGGTGAAGCCCAACCCGGTGCGGGCAATGCCGGCCAGGGCCTCGCTCCAGCGCAACAAGTCCCTGGTCGACGGCCGGCGTTCCACGTCCTGGACGCTAACGGGTCATGCTGGTGGATGAGGCCCGCACCCAGGGCGTCCGGGCCGGGCGCACCGGGGGCGGCCGAGGCAAGCGATCCCGGGGGCCCGAACGTAGTACCCATGGTGGCCAGGAAGGCGATGACGAGCGACACGCTGGGCGACGAGGCCGTCCTGGCGGGACTCGCCCTCAATGATCCTGAGGCTACCGCCGCTTTCATCCGTCGCTTCCAGGGCAAGGTCTTCGGGGTGGCCCTCTCCCTCCTCGGAGCAGCCGCCGACGCCGAGGACGTCGCCCAGCAGGCCTTCGAGCGGGCTTGGCGTCACGCTGACATGTACGACCCCCGGCGCGGCTCTGTCCAGGCCTGGCTGCTCACTATCACAAGGAACCTGGCCATCGACCAGCTCCGTTCCACGAGCCGGCTCGGCGCCGGCGGCTGGGACCTGGCAGGCGAGCTGGAGAGCCCTGCTCTCGGGCCTGAGGACCACGTGTTGGCCGCTGACGCTGCTACCCGGCTCCGGGCGGCCATCGCCGCCCTGCCGCCCGAGCAGGGGCGTGCGCTGGAGCTGGCGGCATTTCGAGGCTTGAGCGCCCCGGAGATCGCTGAGGCCGAGCAGGTCCCCCTGGGCACCGCAAAATCCAGGGTCCGGGTGGCCATGATCAAGCTCCGGGCCGCTCTGGGGAGCCAGCAGGTCGAGCCATGAGAGCCATGACCTGCGCCGAGCTGGGCGACTGCTCGGCCGAGCTGGCTCTCGGCGTGCTGCCGGGAGCCGAGCGGGCCGGTGCCCTGCTCCACCTGCAGACGTGTCTGGCCTGCCGGCTCGAGGTGCAGAGCCTGGCTGGGGTCAGCGACGCGCTCCTAGAGCTGATGCCCGCCGCCGACCCACCCCTGGGCTTCGAGAGCCGAGTAGCGGCTCGTCTGACTGGCGCAAGGCGAAGGCGCCGTCGCCGGTGGATGCCGGCCGTGGCCGCCGCTGGCGCCGTCGCCTTCGCCGCCGGGGGCTGGGCCCTGGGCTCGGCTACCAGTTCGCCCGGTTCGCGTTCACACCAGGTCACGGCGGGCGTGACCTCGGCCGAGCTGGCCGCCGGGTCTCGGACGGTCGGCCGGGTCTTCTTGTACTCGGGCAGTCCCGGCTGGGTGTTCATGACAGTCGACAGCGGCCGCGGCAGCGGCACGGTCACCTGCTTCTTGACCAAGCGAGACGGCTCCTCGGTCCGCGTCGGCAGCTTCGCCCTAGCCCACGGCTACGGGTACTGGGGCGCGGCGGTGCGAGTGGACCCGGTCCAGGTCACCGGCGCCCGCCTGGTGGCTGGCGACGGGTCGGTCCTGGCCAGCGCCTCCATCCCGGGCTTGTGAACCCAGGGCTGGCCTGGAGTGCCGAGGCGGCACCGCCGAGGCGGCACCGCCGGGGCGGCACCGCCGGGGCGGCACCGCCGGGGCGGCACCGCCGGGGCTGGCCCTTGAGATGATCTGGCTGGCGGGGACCTGCGTAGTAGCTGTCAACGGGGCCCGCCCGGGGCCCTTCTGGGAAGGAGGCCCCTCCGTGCACCTCGATCACCCAAGGTCTGACCATGGATGGCATGTCCTGCGCCTGCTGGTGGGCGCGGCCGGGGCGGCTGTCGCCCTGGCTGCATGCGGCAGCACTTCGTCCGGCAGGGGGCCGGGACCTTCGGGCAGCACCGCGTCGTCGAACGAGCGCTCTTCGCCGGGCGTGACCATCGGGGCCGCCGATGTCGCCGGCCTCGGCGAGGTCCTGGTCAACGGCGACGGCCGGACCTTCTACGTCCTGAGCTCGGAGAAGGGGGGCAGGATCACGTGCACCGACGAGAACGGCTGCACCAAGGTCTGGCCCGACACGGAGCTGCCCGAAGGGGTCACGGCCGCCCGCCCGGGCAGCGGCATTCAGCCCTCGCTGCTGGGCTCGGTCAGGGCAGGGGGAAGCCTCTATGTCACCTACGGTGGTTGGCCGCTTTACACCTACTCGGGTGACTCGGGGCCGCGGCAGGCCAACGGGGAGGGCATCACCAGCTTCGGCGGTACCTGGTACGCCCTCAATCCATCGGGCAGTCCCGTCACCACTCGATCCCCCTCGGGCGGGCATCCGACGACCACCGGTGCCGGATCGGGGTACTGATCGAGGGGCGTTGCGAACCTGGGAGCCTTGCCAACCTGACAAGATGGGTGCCGTGAGCGTCAACCAGGACTGCCGCCACTACGTGATGCAGACGGTCGGCGGGGGCGAGAAGGTGGAGCGATGCCGGGTCGAGGCCAACCAGAGCCTGCCCTTCGCCTGCCCCGAGGGCTGCCTTTTCTACGAACCCAGGAAGGTCTCGCAGGCCGGCTGGATGGTGGACCCCAACCAGCGCCCCCAGTAGCCGGCGTGGCAGGCGACGTGGACCAGGGCCTGGTCGGTACCATCGGCTGGGTAACGGTACCCATCCTGGCCGGCCACCCCGGCGAGGTCATGCTGCCCGTACGTGGTGGCATCGAGGCGTTTGCCGCATGGGCCGACCAGCCGGTGGCCAAGAACACCCGGGTGGTCGTCACCGAGTGCCGGACCGCCCGATCCGTCAGCGTCAGCCCGCTCAACCTAGGCTGAGCCTCCTGCGCGCAGAGGAGGCCACCATGCTGTTCTGGCACGTTCCCGCACCCAACGAGGCGCTGCTGATCTCGGGCTCCAAGCACCGGGCGCAGGAGACGCAGTTCCGGATCGTGACCGGTCACGGCTGCTTTGTCCTGCCGGTGAAGCAGAAGGCGCGCGTGCTGTCCCTCTCCCTCCAAGAGGCGGAGATCGCCGAGGACTGCGTCACCACCCAGGGCATTCTCCTGCACGTCCGGGCGGTGGCGGCGTTCAAGATCGGTGACGACCCGGTGTCGATAGCCAACGCTGCTCGGCGATTCCTCGCCGAGCAGGACAAGATGGGGGAGCTGGTGGGCCGCATCTTCGCCGGGCACCTCCGCTCCATCATCGGCGGGTTGACCGTCGAGCAGATCATCCGGGAGCGAGACCGCCTGGCCCAGGAGGTCAAGGACGGCAGCCACTCCGAGATGGAGAAGCTCGGGATCGTGGTGGACGCCCTGCAGATCCAAGAGATCGTGGACTCGACCGGCTACATCAACAACCTGGCCGCCCCGCACGCCGCCGCGGTGGCCAGTCAGGCCCGCATCGCCGCGGCGCGGGCCGACCAGGAAGCGACCCAGCGGGAGCAGGAGGCCGCCGCCCTCAAGGCCCAGTACCTGAGGGACACCGATATCAAGCAGGCTGGGTTCGCGGCCGAGACCGAGGAGGCCAAGGCCCGAGCTGCCCAGGCCGGGCCCCTGGCCCAGGCCAAGGCCACCCAGGACGTCATCGAGCAGCAGACGGCGCTGGCCGAGCGCACTGCGCAGCTCACCGACCAGCGCCTGGAGTCCGAGGTGCGCCGCCCGGCCGACGCCGAGGCCTACAAGCAGCGGACCCTCAGCGGCGCCAACCGGGACACCGTCAAGCTCAACACCGAGGCCGAGGCGTTCAAGCAGCGGGCCCTGGCCGAGGCCAGCCGGGACACCACCAAGCTCAACACCGAGGCCGAGGCGTACCGCCGGCGCCAGATCGCGGCGGCCGACGCCGAGGCCGCCAAGCTGAAGGCGGCGGGCGATAGCGACGCAGCCAAGGTGCACGCCGACGGCGAGGCGTACGCCCAGCGAACCACTGCGGCGGCCGATGCCGATGCCCTCAACGCCCGGGCCGACGCCCTCAAGGGCGATAACCAGGCGCTGATCGCAGCCAACAAGCTCGTCGACCTGCTCCCGTCGCTGGTGGAAGCGGCCGCCGCTGGCATCTCGGGATCCAACCTGACGGTGCTCAACGGCACCGACGGCGTCAACGAGGTGGTGGCAGGGGTGGTGGCTCAGGGACTGTCGATCTACGACACCCTGCGCAAGTCGGTAGGCGCCAAGGCCAGCGACGGCAATGGGGCAGGCACCACTCAGGGCGCCGATCGCGGCCCAGGGCCATCATCCCTCAGGTCCGGCCAGGCGGCGCCTGCCTGACCGGGTAGGGCGAGACCCGCTGCCCGGGCGACCCCGACCGAGCCGGGTTCAGCCATCAGCGACCCGGTTGTCACCGTGGCGCTGGCGGTGGGCGAGGGCCTTGGCCGCCCCCCATGCCAGGCCCACCTCGCTCAGGGCGGGGTCGATGTCGGCCCAGGTGGCGGGGCTCAACCCGTAGTCGTCGCCGGGCAAGCGCCTCTGGGCGAACTGGTCGCGCTCCACGCCAGGGACGCCCGCGCCCCGCAGGACGTCGGACGGGTAGCTGACCGCCTGGCGGAGGATGCTCAGCGGCGTGGTGGACTGGGCGTCCAGGTCACTGTACGCCAGGGCGCGGACCCTCTGTCCCACTTCCCGGCCCGCCCGGCCGCCGGCGTCTGCCGCCCTCACGACAGTCTCCGGGTCGGCCGAGCCGGTCCAGGCGACCAGCAGCCGCTCGACCGACCTGGTCACCCATCCGGGCAGAGCCCTCTCTACGGCATCGGCCAGCGCCTGGCCGGCCTCGCTGAGCGCCCGATCGACGTCCTCGGCCATCGCCGGCAGGAGAGCCTCAGCCCTCTATGACGTCGCTCAGGCGGTCGACCTCCACGCCCAGGTCCGCCAGCCAGCGCATCGCCGCCTCGACCGCTCCCGGAGCCCCGTCCAGCTCGCACACCATCCAGCCCACTGTCTCCTCCACGCTGGCCCGACGGATGTTGGCCATGACGCCCATCTCCAGCGCCATGCGGGCAATGACCGGCTCCCTCACCAGCCGCTCCGGAAAGAACAGCTTGACCCGGGCACCGGTCATCGCTTGGCTCCGGCCAGGGCACTGTTGAGGTTCCCGGAGCGAAAGCCCTCCAGGTCCAGGGTCACGTAGGTGTAGCCGGCCTGGCGCACGGCGGCCACCACCTCGGCCCGCCTGGCCACGGCGTGGGCCAGCCCGTCGGCGTCGAGCTCGATGCGGGCCAGGTCGCCGTAGTGACGGACCCTCAGCTGGCCGAAGCCCAGCGCCCTCAGGGCCGACTCTGCTCGGGCCACCGCCGAGAGGGTGCCCAGGGTCACGGGCATGCCGTAGGGCACCCGAGAGGCCAGGCAGGCAGCTGCCGGCTTGTCCCAGGTCCGCAGCCCTAGGGACCGGCTGGCGGTTCTCACGCCGGCCTTGGTGAAGCCGGCGTCGACCAGGGGGAACACGGCCCCCCGCTCAGCCGCCGCCCGCTGGCCGGGCCGGTGCTCGCCCAGGTCGTCGAGGTTGACACCCAGCACCACGGTGGCTCGGGCGGCGGCGGCGAGGGGGGAGGCGACGGACATGAGGCTGGTCTTGCAGTGGTAGCAGCGGTTCCCGTCGTTGGCAGCATAGGCCGGATCGGCCAGCTCGGCCGTGTCCAGCCGGAGCCAACGCAGGCCCCACTCGCCGGCCAGGGCAGCGCAGTCGGCCAGCTCCTCGGGGGCCAGCGAAGCCGACACTGCGGTCACACAGGTCACCTGCTCGTCACCCAGCGTGTCGTTGGCCACCCAGGCCAGGAAGGCGGAGTCGGCCCCTCCGCTGAACGCCACCACCACCCGCTCCAAGCCGCGCAGCCCGTCCCGCAGGAGCTCCAAGTCCCCGAAGACCCGGGTCAAGGTCGGCCCACCCTGCTCATTACCTCCTCCACATCGCCTACCAGCCCGGTGTAGAAGGGTCCGAAGTCGGCGTAGTGGGCCGACCCCTGGTCGAAGCGCATGGTGTAGACGGCATCCTTGAGGTCGTCGGGGTGGCTCCCGAAGAGAGTCACTCCCCACTCGTAGTCGTCCAAGCCGGTCGAGGCGGTGATGAGCTGGAGCACCCGACCGGCGAAGGTCCGCCCGACGGCGCCGTGCCCCCGCATCAGCGCCTCCCGCTCCTCGTAGGAGAGCGCGTACCAGTTGCGCCCCTCGGTCCGTCGCTTGGACATGGGGTAGAAGGCGATGGCCCGCTTCCCCTCAGGGGGCAGGCGTGGATGCAAGCGGGCGTCCAGGGCCGCCTGGGGCATGCCCCGGGCGTACTCGGACACCTCGGTGAGAGAGACATAGGAGCCGGAGAGGGCCAATCCGGCGCGCTGGACGACCCCCTGGAAATCCCGCAGGCACCACAGGTCGGGCCCCAGGGCCAGGAAGCCGACGTCCGCCTTGTGGCCGAGGACGGCAAAGGTCACGACCTGGTGGTCCTCGGCCTGGGTCGCCTTGACGGCGGCCACCACCGCGTCGTGATCGACCGCCGGGCCCAGCCGGGCGAACAGGTGCAGGACGCCCCAGCCGGTCGACGGGCCAACCACTGCGCTGCTCATGGCCCAAGTGTACGGCCCGGCCGTCCGAGCCCACGGCCAGGGACCGGGTTGACTGCGCCGGGGGCGCCGATGAGGCAGGATCGGGGCATGGTGATGCGCAGGATCGCCTGGGCGGCGGGCGCTTGGCTGACCGTGGTCCTGGCCACCCCGGTCCTGGCCACCCCGGTCCTGGCCACCCCGGTCCTGGCCGCCCCGACCCTGGGCGGGCCGTCCCGGGGTGGCGGAGCGGCGGCTGCGGCGGTGCCGGTGGTGGTGATCAACGGCAAGGGCTTCGGCCACGGAGTGGGGATGGCCCAGGACGGCGCCTACTGGATGGGCAGGGCCGGCGCCTCGAGCAGTCAGATCCTCGAGCAGTTCTACCCGGGGACCACTCGGGCCACCATGAGCGGCGAGGTCCGGGTGGAAGTCGGCGGCGGCTCGGGGGCGGTGCTCTCCTTCCCCGAGGGTGGCCAGGTCACCGGGGGACCCTCCGTCCTGGCCGTGCCACCGGGGGGGCAGGTGGTCCTGAGCGACATCGGCGGGCGCTACCTGGCCCAGGCCTCCTACGCCGCCGGCTCGGGAGGCGGCCCGGACGCCGCCCCGACTCTGGAACCGGCGGTGGGCCGGGCCGGGCCAGCCGGGACCCGCAGCTCCACTGACGCCAGCTGCGGTCTCCTCGGCCTCTTCTGCCCGCCGCCGTCGTCGCCCGCTACGACCACCACCACCCGGCCGCCCCCCGGCACCGGCCCGGGCCCGACTCCGGGCGCCGGCACGGTCCCGGGCCCGGGGCCCACCGGCCCGGGGCCCACCGGCCCGGGGCCCACCGGCCCGGGCGTCACCCCTGCCCCAGGGCACGGGACCACCACCACTACCACCACGCCGGGACCGCCCAGCACCGCCTCCGCCAGTCCCCTGCTGGCCACCGCCGCCAACGGAGGGACCATCGGGGTGGGCGGCCGGCGCTATCGGGGCTCCATCCAGCTGGTGGGCGGCACCTTGGTGAACCAGCTCGACGTGGAGGACTACCTGCGCGGCATGGGAGAGGTGCTGGACGCCAGCTGGCCGGCCGCCTCCCTGCAGGCGCAGGCCATCGCCGAGCGCACCTATGCCCTGCGGGCCATGCAGGCCTCCGGACAGATCTGCGCCGACACCCGCTGCCAGGTCTACCTCGGCGCCCAGGTCGAGTACCCGGCCATGGACCAGGCGGTGGCGGCCACCCGTGGCCAGGTCCTGCGCTACGGCGGCAGCCTGGCGTCCACCGTGTTCTCGGCCAACGGCGGGGGCTACGAGGCCACCCCGCAGGAGGGCTTCGGCGGCTCCAACGCCGGCTATCCCTACCTGCGGGCCGCCCCCTACCTGACCAGGGACCCTGGCCCGTGGTCAGTGAGCGTGGGTCTGTCCGCCCTCGCCAGCCAGCTGGGCTACCACGGCACCCTGAGCGACGTCACCGTCTCCCAGAAGGGGCCCTCCGGGCGGGCCCTGGCCGTCTCCCTGACCGGCACCGCCGGGACCCAGGTGGTGCCGGGCCTCTCCTTCGCCTCGAGCCTCAACCTGCGCTCCACGCTGTTCACCACCCAGGTCAGCGCAGCCGCCACCGCTCCTGGCCTCCCACCACCCGGGCCGCCCCTCCAGGGACTCCCGGGGGCGGCCAGCACGGTGGCTCCCCTCACCGGCTCGGCCACCCCACCGGCCGGTGTGGACCCCAACCTGGTCGGCTCCAGCCCTCACGCCGCCCTGGCTCTGCCCCGCGTGCCAACCAAGAGGCGTCACGGCACCACCCTGGCCACCCTGGCCGCCCTGGCGGTGCTGAGCGGGGCGGCGACCGTGGCCCTGGCCAAGCTCGGCCCGGCCAGCCGGCTGGGTCGCCCCCTGATGGCTACGGGCCAGGGAGCCGTGGGCCTGGCCGTGAGCCTGGCCGGGGGGGCCACCGGCCTGGTGGCTCGGGTCAAGGGACGGACGGCCGGCGAGACACTCAGCCCCGCCGGGCTGGGCCAGCCCGGCCCGGGCGGTGGTGGCACTGGCATAGGGCGCCTGCGCGCTGGGTGGCGAGCCCAGCCCCTGCGACGCGACTAGGGGGCGCCCAGCCGGGCGCCCCCTAGTGCTAAGGCATCGGCCGGCAGTGCTGGCCGGCGGAGGGAGTTAGTAGTCCTCCATGCCCGCGCCCGGCATGGCCGGGGCGTTCTCCTCGGGCTTGTCGACGATGACCGCCTCGGTGGTGAGGAACAGGGCGGCAATGGAGGCTGCGTTCTGCAGGGCCGAGCGGGTCACCTTGGCCGCGTCGATGACGCCTGCCCTGAACAGGTCCTCGTAGTCCCCGGTGGCGGCATTGAGGCCCTCGGCGCCGCGGCCGTTGCCCAGCGTCCGTACCTTCTCGACGACCACGCCGCCCTCGTAGCCGGCATTGACGGCGATCTGCTTGAGGGGCTCCTCGACGGCCTTGGCCACGATGCGGGCACCGGTGGCCTCGTCGCCCTCCAGCTTCTCGGACCGGTCCATGATCGCCTGGCGCGAGCGCAGCAGCGCCACCCCGCCTCCGGCGACCACGCCCTCCTCGATGGCCGCCTTGGTGGTGCTGACGGCATCCTCGATGCGGTGCTTCTTCTCCTTGAGCTCGACCTCGGTGGCCGCTCCCACCTTGATGATGGCAACCCCGCCGGAGAGCTTGGCCAGACGCTCCTGGAGCTTCTCCCGGTCGTAGTCGGAGTCGGTGAGGTCGATCTCTGTCTTGATCTGCTTGATCCGGCCCTTGATGTCGGCCTCGGTGCCGGCCCCCTCGACCACAGTGGTCTCGTCCTTGGTGACCACCACCTTGCGGGCCCGGCCCAGCAGGTCGAGTCCCACGTTCTCCAGCTTCAGGCCCACCTCCTCGGTGACCACCTGGCCGCCGGTCAGGATGGCCAGGTCCTGGAGCATGGCCTTGCGTCGCTCGCCGAAGCCGGGAGCCTTCACCGCCGCCGACTTGAAGGTGCCTCGGATCTTGTTGACCACCAGGGTGGCCAGTGCCTCGCCCTCCAGGTCCTCGCAGACTATGAAGAGCGGCTTGCCCGACTGCATGACCTTCTCCAGGATCGGCAGCAGGTCACGCACGGCGGAGACCTTGGAGCCCACCAGCAAGATGTAGGGATCCTCCAGCACCGCCTCCATCCGCTCGGCGTCGGTGACGAAGTAGGGCGAGATATAGCCCTTGTCGAAGCGCATCCCCTCGACCAGGTCCATCTCCATCCCGAAGGTCTGGGACTCCTCGACGGTGATCACCCCGTCCTTGCCCACCTTGTCGATGGCCTCGGAGATCATCCCGCCGATCTCGGTGTCGGCCGAGGAGATGGAGGCCACCTGGGCGATCTGGTCCTTGGTCTCGGTGTCCCTGGCCTGGGACTTGAGGGCTTCGACCGCCGCCTCGACGGCCACCTCGATGCCCCGCTTGAGCGACATCGGGTTGGCCCCGGCGGCCACGTTGCGCAGGCCCTCGTGGACCATGGCCCAGGCCAGCACG
Source organism: Acidimicrobiales bacterium (assembly GCA_039583615.1). Taxonomy (GTDB): domain Bacteria; phylum Actinomycetota; class Acidimicrobiia; order Acidimicrobiales; family QHCF01; genus QHCF01. The sequence continues at coordinate 33,219 of JAVKSQ010000014.1, read as the reverse complement.
GTGGCGGTGGTGGTGCCGTCACCGGCCACGTCGTCGGTCTTCTTGGCCACCTCCTTCACCAGGTCGGCGCCGATCTTCTCCCAGGGGTCCTCGAGCTCGATCTCCTTGGCGATGGACACGCCGTCGTTGGTGATGGTGGGCGCCCCCCACTTGCGGTCCAGCACCACGTTGCGGCCCTTGGGGCCGAGGGTTACGCGCACGGCGTCGGCCAGCTGGTTCATGCCCGACTCCAGGGACCGGCGGGCCGTCTCGTCGTAAGCGATCATCTTGGGCATCTGGTAGTCCTCCGTTGGAGTTGTCGTTTGTAGGACCAGATTAGCACTCTACGGGGCCGACTGCTAACCGCGCCCGTCCCCTCGACGAGCAGTTTGGCGAAAGTGGGCGCCCGACGCCGGCCCGTACCGCCCACTTTCGCCTATGCGCCCCCAGCCACGGCCGGGACGATGGAGATGGTCTGGCCGGGGGCCACCGGGGTGTCCAGGCCGTCGAGGAACCGCACGTCCTCGTCGGCCAGGAAGACGTTGACGAAGCGCCGCAGGCCGCCCGAGTCGTCGAAGAGCCGCCCGGCGAAGCCCGGATGGACGCCGTCCAGGGCGGCCAGCACCTCCCCGACGGTCGACCCGGACGCCACCACCGTCCCGGCTCCCTTGGTGAGGGTGCGCAGCTGGGTCGGGACTCGAACGGTGACGGTGTCCCCGCTCACTTGGGCATCGCCGCCCCGAAGGCTTCCAGGGTGGGGGCGATGGTCGCCGCCGGGCGGACGTGGGAGGTCATGGCCTCCACCGTCTTGAGGCCGTGACCGGTCACGTAGGTCACCACCACCTCGTCGGGGCGCACCACCCCGGCGGCGGCCAGCTTGGCCAGGGTGGCAATGGTCACCCCACCCGCTGTCTCGGCGAAGATCCCCTCGGTCCGGGCCAGCAGGCGCACCCCCTCGACGATCTCGTCGTCGGTGACGGCCGCCAGCGCCCCCCCGGTGGAGCGCACGGTGTCGAGGGCGTACCAGCCGTCGGCCGGGTTGCCGATGGCGAGGGACTTGGCGATGGTGTGAGGGCGCACCGGACGAATGTGGTCCACCTGGTCGACGAAGGCGGTCGCCACCGGCGAGCAGCCGGCGGCCTGGGCTCCTGAGATTCGGACCTCGGCACGCTCGGGGAGCAGCCCCACGTCGCCCAGCTCGGCGAAGCCCTTGTGCACCTTGGTCAGCTGGCTCCCCGAGCCCACCGGGACCACCACATGGTCAGGGGCCCGCCAGCCCAGCTGCTCGACGACCTCGTAGGCCAGCGTCTTGGACCCCTCGGCGTAATAGGGGCGCACGTTGACGTTGACGAAGGCCCAGGTCGGCTGCTCGCTGGTGAGCTCGGCGCACAGCCGGTTGACGTCGTCGTAGTTGCCGTCCACCGCCACCAGATGGCAGTCGTACACGGCCGAGGTGACGACCTTGGCCTCCTCCAGGTCGTGGGGGATGAAGATGTACGCCTCCATGCCCTCGCGGGCGGCATGGGCGGCCACCGAGTTGGCCAGGTTCCCCGTCGAGGCGCAGGCGGCGATCTTGAACCCGAGCTCTCGGGCCCTGGTAAGGGCCACCGAGACCACCCGGTCCTTGAACGATCCGGTCGGGTTGAGGGTGTCGTTCTTCACCCACACCTCGCCCAGTCCCAGCTCGGCGGCCAGCCGGTCGGCCCTGACCAGAGGGGTGAAGCCGGCTCCCAGGTCGACGGGGGCGGTGGGCTCGGCTGGGAGCAGGTCGGCGTAGCGCCAGATGGTGGGCGGCCCCTGGGCGATCCGCTCCCGGCTCACGTGGGCGGCGATGGCCCGATAGTCGTAGGTCACCTCCAGCGGGCCGAAGCAGTAGTCACAGACGTGGAGCGCCTCCGCCGGGTACAGGCGCGCGCACTCTGGGCACCGAAGTCCTTCTACAAACGTCACTGCTCCTCCTCATCGTGCGGGCATTGGCACCTGGCGCCCCTTGCGGTGCGCTGGTTGCCGCGGCGTCGTCGGGCCCGATCCCTCGACCGCTCTGGATGATTCGCCCCTCTATGGTGGCCGATCGAGGCCTGGTCCGTCAAAGCACACTGCCCGCCGGGCCGCCGGGGTGCTGGCCGGGGCCCACCGCCCGGGGGGGATGTCGGGAGGGGCCGGGGAGCTGGGACGGTGCAATGGTTCCCCACTCGGACAAGTGGCTAGCGTCGGACCAACATGGCCACGTCCGAGGCTGTCGTCGTATCCAACCGAGGCCCGCTCAAGTTCTCCCGCGACGAGAACGGCGACCTGGTGGCCCGCCGCGGGGCCGGAGGCCTGGTGTCCAGCCTCGGCCCCCTCCTGGAAGGCACCGGTGCCGTCTGGATCGCCGCCGCCATGGACGACGACGACCGGGCCGCCTCCCGCCAGGGCCTGGTGGAAGCCGAGGGGCTGCGCCTGCGCCTGCTGGACATCGATCCGGCCACCTACCGGATGGCCTACGACGTGGTGTCCAACGCCACCTTGTGGTTCGTCCACCACGGCCTGTTCGACCTGACCCGCCGGCCCCGCATCGACCGGCGCTGGTGGCAGGCCTGGAGTGCCTACCAGGAGGTCAACGAGGCGTTCGCTCGGGCCGTCGCCGACACCGCGCCACCAGGAGCGACGGTGCTGATCCAGGACTTCCACCTGACCCTGGTGGGGGCCCATCTGGCCGGCACCCGTCCCGACCTGTCGGCGGTCCACTTCAGCCATACTCCCTTCTGCGACCCGAGCGGGCTGCGGACCCTGCCCGACGCGGTGGCCGAGGAGCTCCTCTCGGGCCTGGCTGCCCACGTGGCCTGCGGGTTCCACGCCGAGCGCTGGGCGGCAGCCTTTCGGGATTGCTGCACCGAGGTCCTGGGCCGGCCGGCCACCACGTTCGTGGCCTCCCTGGGCCCAGATCCGCACGACCTGGCCCGGGTGGCTCGATCCGACGCCTGCCGAGCGGCCGGGAGCTGGCTCGACGACAGGCTCGGGGACCGGCGCCTGGTCCTGCGAGTGGACCGGGTGGAGCCCTCCAAGAACCTCTTGCGCGGGTTCCTGGCCTTCGACGAGCTGCTGGACCGACGCCCAGACCTGCGTGAGAAGGTGGTCTTCCTGGCGCTCGTCTACCCGTCCCGGGAAGGGCTGGCCGAGTACCTCGCCTACCGGACCGAGGTGGAGACCATGGCCGAGCGGGTCAACCAGGCACGGGGGACCCCCGGTTGGGACCCGGTCGTGCTGGCCGTCTCCGACGACTATCCCCGCTCGGTGGCCGCCCTGGGCCGTTACGACGTCCTGTTGGTCAACCCCATCCGTGACGGGCTCAACCTGGTGGCCAAGGAGGGCCCGCTGCTCAATGCCACCGACGGGCTGCTGGCTTTGTCGAGGGAGGCGGGCGCCTGGCCCGAGCTGGCTGGAGGGGCTATCGGCCTCAACCCCTTCGACGTGTCCGGTACCGCCGAGGCCCTGGCCCTGGCCCTCGACATGGAGCCTGACGAGCGCCGGACGCTCTCGGCCGCGGTGAGGGAGGCGGCGGGGCGGCGCACGCCCCGGGAGTGGCTGGAGGACCAGCTGTCCGCAGCCGCACGGCACCGGGCCACCTGACGGCCCGGTCAGGTGTTCGGCCCTGGCCGCCTTCCAGGGTCCGGGGAGCCAGCGTCGGCGTCCAGAGAGGCCAGCAGGGCCAGAGCGCCCTGCGGTCCGTCCACGACCAGGTCGGCGGCCGACACCAGCTCGGCCGGGGCCTCGGCGCTGTCCACCGCCACCTTCACGGCCAGTAGGCCGCTGGCGCTGGCCAGCCGGTCAAGCGCATCGAAGGCCGGCAGGTCACCGCGGTCGTCACCCACGAAGCAGGCGGCGGTCATGGCCTGGCAGACGCTCGTCACCACCGTTCCCTTGTCGGCTTCGACAGGTGGTCGCAGCTCCACGCTTCGCCGACCGGGGTGGCTGGCCAGGCGCCAGCGCTCGGCCAGGCGGCGGGCCAGCCCCTGGGCCGAGCTCTCCTCCTCCGGCGCCCGTCGCCAGTGGATCGTGGCCGCAAGACCCTTGAGCTCGACCACCACCCCCGGCCCGGCCTGGTCGCGAGCCTCGGCGGCAGCCCGGCCGACCGTGGCCCGCCACGCCTCGGCGTCGGCCCGGGTGTGGACCACACCGTCGGGCCCTGCCCACTCCAGCCCGTAGACCCCGAAGACCGAGATCCGGCTCTCCTGGGCGAGGAGGTCCAGCCCGAGTCGATCAGCGAGGAAGGCGACCGGCCGGCCGGAGACCACCGCCACCTGGCGGTAGCGGCTGGCCAAGCGGGCCAGGACCTCGCCGGCGCCCTCGAGGGCCCGGGCCCCGGCCGGGTCCTCGACGATGGCTGACAGCGTCCCGTCGAAGTCGGTGAGGACGGCGGCCCGGTCGGCCAAGCCGGCCAAGTCGCCCAGGACAGCCGGCAGCATGGGCAGGCTCACGTGGTGGGGGTCGTCCGGCTGGGACTCGAGCCGGAGGCCAGGTCGGGCCCGATGACGACCACCACGTCGGCTCCCCCGGTGTCGCTCACTGGCGGAGGCGACGGCAGGCTCTGCACCGTGTTGGGGGAGAGGCCCAGGCGGGTGGCGACCAGTCCCGCCTCCTCGGCGTAGCCGGGCACGTAGTACACCTGGGAGCTGGAGGCCTTCGACGAGGCGTTGGTGGTGGCCAGGACGTCGTAGCCAGCCGCGTGCAAGGTGGCACCCACCCGGCCGGCGGCCCCGTTCACCGAGGTGCCGTTGGCGACGACCGTCTTGACCTTGGACGGGGGCACGGAGACCGGCGTGGTGGTGGTCCGGCCAGGCGCGGTGGTGGAGGTGGGCACCGGCCCCGAAGAGCCGGGGCCCGGCGCCGTGCTGGGCGGGGAGGTGGGCGAGCCGGCCGGGGAGGCCAGCGAGTAGAGCAGGATCGCTCCCAGCCCCACGGCCACCGCCAAGAGGGGCACCGCCCGGGCGATGACCACCCCCGAGCGACCTGGCGGCCCGTCGTCAGGCTGGCGGTACCCGGTCACCGCGAACGGTGGGCTTCCACGGCTCGGCCCTCGTAACGGGCTCGGCGCCGGCCAGCACGCAGGCGACGCAGGCGACGGACCACCATGGGATCGTAGGCATCAGCCTCCTGGCTGGCCACCAGGGCGCTCAGCAACTGGTAGTAGCGGCTGGGAGATATGGCGAAGCGACGGCGGATGGCCGACTCCTTGGGGACGGGGCCGGATCTCCAGGTACCCTCGAAGTCCAGGATGGCCCTGTCGCGCTCGCTGAGTGCCATCACAGGGCAGCCTGCCAACCCGCAGGCCGCGAAGCAAGGACCGTCGCTTGCGGGGGGAATCGGTGCTCCGCCGCCGTCGGATCCTGGCCCGCCGGTCCCGGCCCACGCCGTTAGGCTTGGCGCCGAACGCCGGTGTGGCGCAGCTGGTAGCGCAGACGACTTGTAATCGTCAGGCCGTCGGTTCGAGTCCGACCACCGGCTCGCTGACCAGGTGCCTCGTGGCGCCGCCCCGGAGCAGGGCCCCACGCTGGCGGCGGGCCATCCAGGAGCGGGTGGCGCCTCGATTGGGTATGGTGGCCCCGGCGTACCCGCCCCACCGCGCAGCTGACCGGCCCATCGATCACCAGATCGACTCGACGAAGGGAAGAGCCGCTGATGGCCAAGGTCCTCTACAAGCCGCTGGCCATGATCATCAGTGTGCTGGGGGGCTTGTTGGCCAGTGCCGTCTTCAAGCAGCTGTGGAAGGCGTTCGGCCACGAAGACGAGGCCCCCGAGGCCACCGCCCAGGGCCGGAGCTGGCGAGAGGTCCTCGTGTCAGCCGGGATCCAGGGCGCCATCTTCGGCCTGGTGAAAGCGGCGGTGGACCGGGGAGGGGCGATCGGGTTCCGCCAAGTGACCGGGACCTGGCCGGGCGACGAGTAACGCGTCGAGAGCCCAGCCCGGACGGGCCTGTCAGCCCCAGCGCAGGTTGACCGTCTTGCCGGTGAGAGAGGCCCGGCGGCCCAGGCTTCCCGGAGGTCGGCGGAGGCTCATCTCCTCCCAGTCCTCGTCGCGCCGGAAGTAGTCGCGCTCGAGCAGCGCCCGCCAGTCGCCGCCGGCCTCCATGGCGTCGCAGGGCCCCTTGAACAGGCAGCTGGGACAGTGCTGGTCCGAGAACGTCGGGCTCACCGACAGCTCGGACCCTTGCATCTCCAAGACGTCGGCACCGACCTGGGCTCCCGCCCGGGCAAGGGCAGCCTGGCTGCGGCGTATCACGGTGCGGCGAAAGCCTCCCTCCTCCTCGCGCCGTTCGATGTTGCCCATCTCGGCAGCCTCGGCCGCGTCCTGGAAGGCCAGGCGCGCCTCCGGGCTGATCGGGCTGCGGCGGAAGTTGAGGTGACGTGCCCCCGACATGTCCCAGTCGTCGTCGTCCAGGACCGGTGCCTCCATCGCCTCGAGGGCCCAGTCAGTCCGCAGCTCGTTGACGACCGTGCCGGCTACCAGCACCTGGGGGAAGTCGATCTGGAGGGCCCAGCTGTCGGCCAGCGCCACCTGGTCGTCCAGGAGAGCGTCGTCACTGGTCCAGCCGCCCTCGACCAGGCGGTGGCTCACGGTCCAGAACTCGTCGTCGGGGCTGGACATCAGCTGGTCGATCCGCCCCAGGTAGCGGATGGGCCGGGAGTCAGGGGTGCCGAGGTCTTCCTGGGGACGGCGCGGGTCTGGGATGGCCGCCCAGACGTCGTGGTCGACCAGGAGCGAGTCGAAGTCGTCGAGCTTCTCGGCCCAGGCGAAATAGCGGGTGAGCAAGCTTCGCCCGGCCTCGAGGCCCGCCTCGGCCGAGGCGCCGTTCCCGGCGCCGCCTCCGGGGAGGCGGCCGGCACCTGGGCCCGGCCCTTCCCCAGCTTGCAGCATGCGCCGTTCGAAGCCCTTGATGGCGAGCGGGCGGACGATGGACCGCTTCCAGTCCCCCATGGCCGGGAAGTAGTAGACGGCCAGCCCCTCATGGAGGGCCCTGTCGAAGTCCGATCCCGGCGCCTTGCGCCGCGGGGCGTACGCCTGGCGGGCGTGGGCCTCCAGGTCCCAGGCCCGCCGGCACCGGCGGAAAGCGAGCAGCTCGCCGGGGCGAACTATGTAAGTCCAGTTCATGGCCCGATCTTAGCTCCGAGACGCCGCTGGATCGAGGCGCCCGGGCGCCCAGCGGGCGGGGCTTCGAGCAGCTCAGACCGGCACGGACAGTCCTCGGGTGGTGGCGCCGTAGCGCTGCTTCTCCCGGGAGATGTCGAGGGGGCGAACGGTGGCCCTGGCGCTCACCGCATCGGGGGTGAGCAGCTCGGCGGGTACCAGCCAGGACACCTCGAACTCGTTGCCGTCGATGTCCTGGGCGTAGAGGGCCTTGGTGGTGCCGTGGTCACTGGCCCCGACCAGAGCGCCGCGGCTGGCCAGGACGCTGCCCAGGTGCTCGAGCTCCTCCAGGGTGTCCACCTCCCAGGCCAGGTGGTAAAGGCCCACCGTCTGCCGACCGGCGCTGGAGGGCCCAGCCCCCTCACCCATGGAGAACAGCCCGAGGTCGTGGTCGTTGGAGGATCCGGGCGCTCGCAGGAACACTGCGCCGGGCATGGCGTCGCCCCCCAGGTCGAGGCGGACGAAGCCGAGCGCCTCCTGGTAAAAGGCAGCCGACCTCTCGGCGTCACGCACGTAGAGCACGGCATGGTTGAGGCGGATCACCGGCATGTCGCGCTATAACTCGCGTACAGCCCCGATCATTCCCTTCAGGTGAGGAGATGCGATGGCCACCATCCAGCCCGGTGCCCAGGCGCCGGCCTTCAGCCTGGCCGACCAGGACGCCAAGCGCGTCTCGCTGGCCGACTTCGCCGGGCAACGGGTCCTGGTCTACTTCTATCCCAAGGACGACACCCCCGGCTGTACCAAGGAGGCGTGCCAGTTCAACGACAACCTGGCTGCGTTCGAGTCGGCCGGCGTCTCGGTGCTCGGCATCTCACCCGACGCGGCCGCCAGCCATGTACGGTTCCGCGACAAGTACGGCCTGGGGTTCCGGCTCCTCTCGGACCCCGACCACGCCGTCATGGAGCGTTACGGGGCCTGGGGGGAGAAGTCGAGCTACGGCAAGCTGACGACTGGCGTGATCCGCTCCACCTTCCTGATCGACGAGGAGGGCAGGGTGGCCAGGGTCTGGTCGAACGTCAGGGCCGACGGGCATGCGACCAGAGTCCTGGCCGAGCTGTGACCGCCACCAGGTGCCCTACACCAGGTGGCTGACGTCGCCGGCGAGGAGGCTGGCGACCAACCCCATCACCATCAGGTACACGGCGGTGATAGGCCATCGCCATCGGTGGTCGGCCAGCCAGAACCGGCGGATCCCCCTCACGTCGAAGACCAGGGCCACCACGGCTATCGGTATGCCGACGACGGGGCCGACGCCGGCGGCCGCCCCCAGGGCCGGAGTCACGATGGGCAGCACCACGTAGCCGAGCAGGCAGCGCAGGCCGGACAGGGCCATCGACGTGCTGAAGATGCGGTGGGCCGCGTCCTGGCCGACGGTGGGGGGCCCGTCCGGGATGCGCAGCAGGCGTCGCACGACCAGGTCAGCCGGAGCCTCGGTCTTCGAGGGCACGGCGGCTTCTCCCACGAGGGCAACGCTAGGATCAGCCGACCGCACTTTCCAACCGGGGGGCTCGGGCCCATCCCTCCCCCCCTCCGAGCAGGTGGTCTCGAAACAGGGCCGCGGTGGCTGGAAGCTCCTCGTCCACTCTCGCCACCAGGTTCCAGCGCCGGCGAAGTGGCAGTGGCCCGGCCCGCCATTCCTCCAGGCTCCCCTCGTCCAGCTGGCGAGCGACGGCGGCACGGGAGATCAAGGCGATGCCCAGGCCGACCGCGGCCGACTCCCGCAGGGCGCCGTTGGAGCCGAGGGTGAGGCGGGCGGGGGAGATGCCGAGCTCCTCCAGCAGCTCGTCGGCCGTGGAACGGGTGCCCGAACCGGGCTCGCGGACCAGCCAGGTCCGGCGGGCCAGCTGGGCGACGGAGACCTCCCGGGGGCCGGCGGCCGGCGACCCGTCGGCGGCGGCCACCACCACCAGGTGGTTGTCCGCCTCGGCCAGGGTGCCCAGGTGGCTGCCGAGGGGAGGGCGGCCCCCGATGGCCAGGTCGGCGCCGCTGTACTCGAGGAGCTCCCAGACCCTGACGCGGTTGCCGACCTCGAGGACAACCTCTGCAGCCGGGTAAAGGCGGCGAAACGACGCCAGCAGGGCGGGCACGACATGCTCGCCGGCGGTCGTCACCGCCGCCAGGCGCAGGCAGCCGCGCTCGGGGTCGGCATTGGCCATGGTGGCCACCTTGGCCTCGTCCCACAGCCCCAGCAGGCGCTGGCTGTAGCCGGCCAGCACCCGGCCGGCCGAGGTGAGCCGCAGGCCGCGCCCGTTCCGCTCCACCAGGCGCACCCCCAGCTCCTCTTGGAGCCGGGCCACCACCGACGATACCGCCGGCTGGCTCACGACCAGGCGCTCCGCTGTCTCCCGCACCGACTCGGTGTCGGCCAGGACCGCGAAGGTCTGGAGCTGGTTCGGGGTCATAGTTTCATGGCAGCTTATATGAGCACGCTAAACTTTCAATGGACAGGTGATGGATCAGTCCGTAGAGTGGGTAGGAGAGAACCAAGCGACGTGAGGAGCGAGATCAATGGCTGAGAAGAACGGCAAGTCTGACGGCAAGGCGGGCGACGCCAAGCAGGACGGCAAGAGGGACCGCTGGGCTGCTGGGGTGATCCCCTACGCCGAGATGGGCTACTGGGAGCCCGACTACCAGCCCAAGGACACCGATGTCCTGGCTGCCTTCCGCATCACCCCCCAGCCGGGGGTCGATCCGGTGGAGGCCGCCGCCGCGGTGGCCGGGGAGTCGTCCACCGCCACCTGGACGGTGGTGTGGACCGACCGCCTCACTGCCCACGATCACTACGTGGCCAAGGCCTACAGCGTGGTGCCGGTCCCGGGCGCCGAGAACCAGTATATCGCCTACATCGCCTACGACATGGACCTGTTCGAAGAGGGCTCCATCGCCAACATGACGTCCTCGATCATCGGGAACGTCTTCGGCTTCAAGGCCCTCAAGGCCCTGCGCCTGGAGGACCTGCGCATCCCCACCCACTACGTCAAGACCTTCCAGGGGCCGCCGCACGGCATCGTGATGGAGCGTGAGTACCTCAACAAGTACGGCCGCATGCTGCTGGGCGCCACCACCAAGCCCAAGCTCGGCCTGTCGGCCCGCAACTACGGCCGGGTGGTCTACGAGGCCCTGCGGGGCGGGCTGGACTTCACCAAGGACGACGAGAACATCAACAGCCAACCCTTCATGCGCTGGCGGGACCGCTATCTCTACTCGATGGAGGCCGTCCAGAGGGCCCAGGCCGCCACCGGCGAGGTGAAGGGCCACTACCTCAACGTGACCGCCGCCACCATGGAGGACATGTACGAGCGGGCCAACTTCGCCAAGGAGCTGGGCAGCGTCATCATCATGATGGACCTGACGGTCGGCTTCACCGCCATGACCTCCATGTCCAAGTGGGCCCGCGCCAACGGGTGCATCCTGCACCTGCACCGGGCCGGCTACGCCACCTACGCCCGTCAGAAGAACCACGGGGTGAACTTCCGGGTGATCGCCAAGTGGTGCCGGCTGCTGGGGGTGGACCACATCCACTCCGGCACGGTGGTGGGCAAGCTGGAGGGCGACCCCAACATCATCCGGGGCTACTACGACACCTTGCGCTTGGAGCATGTCGAGGCCAACCCGGCCAACGGCATCTACTTCGACCAGGACTGGGCCTCGATGCCCGGGGTCATGCCGGTGGCGTCGGGCGGCATCCACGCCGGCCAGATGCACCAGCTCCTCCACTACCTGGGCGAGGACACCGTCCTCCAGTTCGGTGGGGGGACCATCGGCCACCCGATGGGGATCGCAGCCGGCGCAACTGCCAACCGGATCGCGGTCGAGGCCGTGATCAAGGCCCGCAACGAGGGCCGAGACTACATGGCCGAGGGGCCGGACATCCTCAAGCACTACGCAAAGCGCAGCCCCGAGCTGCAGACGGCGCTGGACACATGGGGCGAGATCAGCTTCGACTACGAGTCGACCGACACGCCCGACGTGGTCCCCACTCCCAGCGCCTAGCCACGCCAGCAACATTCGAGTCCCAAGCCAGAATCGAGAAGGAGTCAACCAGATGCATGTGACCCAGGGAACGTTTTCCTACCTGCCCGAGCTCAGTGACGAGGAGATCAAGGCGCAGATCCAGTACGCCATCGACAACGGGTGGGCGATCGCCATCGAGTTCACCGACGACCCCCATCCCCGCAACACCTACTGGGAGATGTGGGGGCTGCCGATGTTCGAGATCTCCGACGCGGCCGGTGCCCTCCACGAGGTGAACCGGTGCCGGGAGGCCTTTCCCAACAACTACGTGCGGGTGAGCGCCTACGATGCCCGGCTGCACCGTCAGACCACCGCGCTGGCCTTCCTGGTGAACCGGCCGGCCGAGGAGCCTGGCTTCCGGGTGGAGCGCCAGGAGAAGGCCGACCGCCAGATCCGCTACACCCTGCACCCGTACGCGGCCGACAAGCCTCACGGCGAGCGCTACGCCAAGAACTGAACCCATGGCCGGCGAGAAGCCAAGCAGTGGGACCGGTTTTGCCATGACACCGCCCGGGGGCTCCCCGGGCGGTGCCAGGCCGGTCTCGGGTGACGAGGCGCCCAACGGGCGCGGCTCGGGCCAGGAGGGCGAGCAGGAACAGGAGAGCAACGAGCCCGAAGCGCTGGGAGACGGCGACCTGGTGGACCTGGAGGTCGAGAGGGCGGCGTCGGACGTCGACGAGGTCCTCGACCGCCTGGACAAGGAGCTGGTGGGGCTGGCCCCCATCAAGACCCGCATCCGAGAGATTGCCTCCCTGCTGCTGATCGACCGGCTCCGCCGGCGCTACGAGCTGGGCTCGTCCCGGCCGTCACTGCACATGTGCTTCACCGGCAGCCCGGGGACCGGCAAGACCACGGTCGCCCTGCGAATGGCCGAGCTGCTCCACAAGCTGGGCTATCTCCGTCGCAACACGCTGGTCTCGGTCACCCGGGACGACCTGGTGGGTCAGTACATCGGCCACACCGCCCCCAAGACCCGAGAGGTCCTCAAGCGGTCCATGGGCGGGGTGCTGTTCATCGACGAGGCCTACTACCTCTACCGGGTGGAGAACGAGCGCGACTACGGCCAGGAGACGATCGAGATGCTCCTCCAGGTCATGGAGAACGACCGCGAGGACCTGGTGGTCATCCTGGCTGGCTACAAGGACCGGATGGACACCTTCTTCCAGTCCAACCCCGGGATGAGCTCGCGGATCGCCCACCATCTCGACTTCCCCGACTACACAGCCGAGGAGCTGATGGAGATCGGTCGCATGATGCTACTGGAGCAGGACTACGTCCTGTCGCCCGAGGCCGAGCAGGCACTGTACGACTACCTGAAGAGGCGCATGGCCCAGCCCCGGTTCTCCAACGCCCGCAGCGTCCGCAATGCCTTGGAGCGGGCCCGCCTGCGCCAGGCCGACCGCCTCGTCTCCTCGGGCACCAAGCAGCTGGGCAAGGGCGACCTCATGCGCATCGAGGCGGAGGACATCCGCCGCAGCCGGGTCTTCGACGACGACAGCCCAGCCGAGATCCCCGAGAGCGAGGACGACCAGAAGGTCGCCGACGGGGACGAGAAGGCCGAGCACGAGCCCGCCGGCGAGCTTGCCGGCGAGAAGGCCACCGAGGCCAGATCGACCGACGAGCAGGTCGGCGGCCAGGGGGACGGCAAGGCCCCCGAGGAGGCAGCCGACAGCCCAGAAGGCCAGGCCAGGAGCGCCTGACGCCAGTCAGGGCTGGCAGTAGTCAGGGCTAGACGTGTAGTCAGGGCTAGACGTGCTGGTGGTCGCCCAGCTGGCCGCCATGGCCGTCGTGCGCCTCGGCGCTGATCCGCACCAGCACCGACTTCTCGGCGCTGAGGATCCGGTGAGCCAGGATCAGCTGGGTGAGGGCCAACGGGTCGCTGTGGCCTCGATCCGAGGGCTGGTCGTAGCTTCCCAGCACCAACGGCTCCACCCGCCTCAGGTGGTGCTGGCGGTCGCCGATGTGGTGCCACATCTCCTCTTCGACCTTCATTGCCTTCTCGGTCGAGACCCGCCCGTCGATCTCGATGACATCGGCCTGCTGGCCGTCCAGGTCCTCCACGTCCACCAGGAAGCGGACGATCTCACCGTCGTCCAGGCTCTGGTCGAAGCTGAGGCGGGGAAGCGTGTGGCGTTGGCCGACCCGGACGTTCAGGTGGCCCATGTCGCGCAGCTCGGGCTCGGGGCGGAAGAAGCGCACGACCATGTCGGCCGTGGCTCGCTGGGGAGTGATGTAGGCCTCGACGTCGGGCCGGCGGGCCTCCAGCTCCTCACGGACCTCCTTCTCGTTGTAGCCCCGCTTGGCCTGGTCACGCTGCAGCTTCCACTGGACGCGCAGCTCCGGCTCGGGGTCCAGCCAGACCTTGAGGTCGAAGAGGTTGCGCACGCTCGACGCCAGGAAGGGATGCAGGCCCTGGATGATGGCCACCTCCTTGGGCTCCACCCGCTCGGGGCCCTTGAAGGTGCCGTCGGCATGGTCGTAGATCGGCTTGTCGATGGCCTCGCCGCGCTTGAGGGCCAGCAGCTGCTCCTCCATGAGGTAGAAGTTGTTGGCCCGCGGGTCCAAGGCGGTGAGCCCCACCAGCTTGCGCTCGCGGCGATCGAGGGCGTGGTAGTCGTCCAGGCAGATGGTGGTGATCCGGTCCTCTCCGAAGAGGTCGTAGAAGGCGGCGGCCAGCGTCGACTTGCCACTACCGCTGTCTCCGCCGATGCCCACCAGGATGGGCCGACGGGGAGTGAGGTCTACATCTGCCATCGAGCCACACTACGGCGCACCATGGCGGGCTGTCCAGCGCTGGTGCCCGTCACCGGCGACCTACTTCACCTCCCGCAGCTTGCCTGTCTTCACCTCGAAGACGAAGCCTCTCACGTCCTTGTGGGGCAGGAAGGGGCTGGCCTTTATCCGGGACATCGACTGGCGGACGTCGTCGTCGACGTCTGGGAAGGCCTCCGGAGCCCAGGTGGGGCGGTGGCCGACGTCGCTGGCGATCTGCCGGCGGAAGTCGTCGTCGGTGAAAGTCAGCATCCCGCAGTCGGCGTGGTGCACCAGGATGATCTCCTCGGTGCCGAGCAGGCGCTGGGATATGGCCAGCGAGCGCACGGCGTCGTCGGTGATGGCACCCCCGGCGTTGCGGATGACATGGGCATCGCCCTCGGACAGCCCGAAGATGCCGTAGGGGTTGACCCTGGCATCCATGCAGGCCACGATGGCCACCTTCTTGCCTGGGGGCATGGGCAGGTCCCCCTTGTCGAAGCTCTGGGCGTAGGCCTCCGCCCGTTCCAACAGCGCATCGGTGGTGCTCATCGGGCTCCTCTCACGTCGAGTGGGTAGTCAGGATTCCTGATCATCTTAGTCAGGATTGTCGGGCGGGTAGAACTGGCTGGTGACCAGGCACTGCTCACCAGCGGCAACGGGATGAAGAACCCGATCGTCGAGACCACCGCCGGTCGGGTGGAGGGCTTGGCCGGCGACGGCCTGGGCGTCTTCCTGGGCGTACCGTTCGCCCGCCCTCCAGTGGGAGAGCTGCGCTTTCGGCCGCCCCAGCCACCTGAGCCGTGGGCCGGCGTCCGGCCCGCCGTGCGCCCGGGCCGCATCGCGGTCCAGCCGGCCTCTCCGCTCGAGGCCATGCTCGGCACCCAGGGCTTCGTCCAGGGGGAGGACTGCCTGTGGCTCAACGTCTGGAGCCCGGGCACAGACGCTAGGCGGCGGCCGGTCATGGTGTGGGTCCACGGCGGGATGTTCGTCACCGGCACCGGCGCCACCAAGTGGTACAGCGGGCGGACCTTCGCCACCTCCAGCGACGCGGTGGTGGTCACCATCAACTACCGCCTGGGGGCGCTGGGCTTCCTCCACCTGGCCGAGGTGGGCGGCCAGGAGTACGCTTCGTCGGGAAACTGCGGGCTGCTGGACCAGGTGGCGGCCCTGGAGTGGGTGCGGGACAACATCGCCTCCTTCGGAGGGGACCCGGCCAACGTCACCGTGTTCGGCGAGTCAGCCGGAGCGATGAGCGTAGGTGGGCTGATGGGGGTGCCGCAGGCTCAGGGCCTGTTTGGCCAAGCCATCTTGCAAAGCGGCGCCTGCGCCAATGTCCGCTCGGCCGAGGTGGCAGCCCGGGTCACCGACGAGCTGCTGGGCGATCTCGGCATCCGGGCCGGCGCGCCAGCGGCGCTGGCGACCATGCCCGCCGCCCAGCTGTTGGCGGCCCAGGAGCGGGTGATGAGCCGCCAGCTCCTTTCTTCCACCACGCCGGGCGCGTTGCCGTTCTCGCCGGTGGTCGACGGTGCCTGCCTGCCTCGCCGACCGCTGGAGGCGGTGGCGGCAGGGTCAGCCGCCGGAGTGAGGGTGGTGGTGGGGACCAACCGGGACGAGATGACCCTGTTCTCCCTGGTGGACCCGGCCATGGCCGCCTTGGACGAGCCCGGGCTGGAGCTGCGGGCGGCGGTGGTCTTCGGGGCGGGCTTGGCGGCCAAGGCAGTCGAGGTCTACCGGGCCGGCCGGCCCCTTTCCTCGCCGGGGCAGGTGTGGATGGACATGCTGACCGACGCCGTATTTCGGATCCCGGCCATCGGACTGGCCGAGGCTCAGTCTCGCCACCAGCCGGCCACCTTCATGTACCTGTTCGCCTGGCCGACCCCCGCCTTTGGTGGGATGCTCGGCGCCTCCCACGGCTTGGAGGTGCCCTTCGTCTTCGACGCGGTGGACCAGCCGGGCGTCGAGCTGCTGGTGGGCGAGGGCCCGCACCTGGCGCCGATGGCGACCCGTATGCACCGGGCGTGGGCCGCCTTCGCCCGTGACGGGGCCCCGGCCGTGGCCCCTGGTCAGCCCGGCTCGGACCGGCCGGACTGGCCGGCCTACGACACCGCCCGTCGGGCGGTCATGGTCATGGACGAGACCTGGGAGGTGGCTTACGACCCGGGCAGCGACGAGCGCCGGCTATGGGGGGAGGTGGCCTGAGGGGCGCTCGAGCGGGGAGGTCCTCCATCGGTCAAGCGGCAGCCGGGCCGGATCGGCGGTACCTCGTTCGTGACGACCGAACCTCGTGCACCGCCCAGCCTCGTGCGTCGGCCACCCGGCGCAGCCGGCGGTCGGGGTTGACCACCTCGGCGGTGCCCACCAGCTCCAGCAGCGGGAGGTCGTTGATCGAGTCGGAGTAGGCCGCCGACACGGACAGGTCGATGCCCCACCTGGCAGCGTGCATCTCGACCGCCTCGGCCTTGGCCAGCCCGTGGAGGACCGAGCCGCCCAGCCGACCGCTGTAGCGGCCGGAGCCGTCGACCTCGGCGGTGGTGCCCAGCCCGCCGGTCATTCCCAGGCGCTCGGCGAGCGTCTCGGCCAGCTCCGACGGCGCCGCGGTGGCGATGAAGGTCAGGTCCCCGGCTGCCCGATGGCCGTCGATCACCTCGGTGATCTCCGGGTAGACGCGCGGGAGGATCCGCTCGTCGGAGATCTCCGCCGCCATGGCTCGCACGTCGGGCTGGTACCGTCCCTGCACGAACTCTAGGGCCGCCTCACGACAGGCTCTCAGCCCACCTGGCGGCTCAATCCGCCCGAGCCGGAAGACCGCCTGGTGCCAGGCGAAGCTCACCACCTCGTGGGTGCGACAGAGGTCTCGCTCGCGCAGACCTCGGGCCAGCAGGAACAAGCTGGAGCCAGGGATCAGCGTGTTGTCGAGGTCGAAGAAGGCGCCCCGCGGTGGTGCTCCGGGGCCGGCCACTTGGCCTCGCCCGGCATCGGCCCGGTCGTCGCCTGTGGTCAGGGTACGCGCCACCTCCTCTTAACCGGCCAGGTCGTGCGCCTGGGCGAGCAGCGCTGTGCCCTTGCCGATCATCTGGTTGGCCATGCGCTCGTCGAGGGGCTGCCCGGCGAAGGCCGCTGCCTCCAGCGCGGCGGACATCTGTCCGGCCAGCATGTCGCGCTGGCCGCCAAGGTCGACCAGGCGCTGCTCCAGCGCCTGGTAGGTCCGGTCCCTGGGGCTGGTGCTCTCCAGGGCGCTGGTCGACGCCCTGAGGGTGTCGAGGCCGAACTGGCCCACATCGGCGTCGAGGCGCTTGTAGACCGCGGCCAGGCGCAGGATCGTCTGGTGGTGGGCCCGCATGGCCGGGGGGAGGGCGGCGGCCTGCAGGTCTTCGACCAGGACCCGCCCGGCGTGGGCGTAGTCGTCGTCCAGGCCCACCAGGGCCATGAGGGTCGGCCTCACGTCGGTCTCGTCGGCCCAGGTCGTCGGGTCGACGCCCCGATTGGCCACTCCGGGGCCGGCGAAGGCCACCCAGTTGGTGTCGATGTCGGGGGCCACGTCACCGTGGTTCCAGGCGTAGGAGGGGTCGACCACCACGCAGGGATCGGACGTGGCGGTCTGGCCGGAGCCGGGCCTTGGCCCTGAGCAGGTGGTGCCGCCCTGTTCGACGTAGAGGTCCGGGTTGGCGAAGTCGGTGAAGGTGGGCAGCCGGTTGGGATCCCCAGTGCCCATGTGCAGGAGCTTCTCCTCCACCTGGTCGGCCATGAAGCTGGTCAGCGGCACCGTCGCCCGCTGGTCCTGGTTGGCGTAGGGGTCGGGGACGCTGAGTGATGCCATCTCGTGCTCGAGCTGGCGGGGGCGGGGCGCGCCAGGCCCGGGATCGCCATCGACGTAGATGTTGGGGGCGGTGTCGGCGTGGATGGCCCAGTCGCCGGTGGTGTCCCCGGTCTGGCGGGCCAGCAGCCCAGCCAGGTTGACGTCGACCTCGCCGATCTGGCCCGGAGCGTAGCTGCAGGCCTGGGTGACCCCGTCGCAGCCGGCTGGGCTGGGGTGCTGGGTCCCGGCGAAGTGGTCGCCCTCGTCGGAGCTCACCACGAGCTCGGTGTTGGCCGGGGTGATGCCGTGGGCGGCCAGGTCGGCGAAGAAGGTGGCGAAGGCCTGGTCGTCGGACTTGAGGTTGGCCACGTAGGCCGGGTCACCGGGGCCGGCCGCCCGGTCGGTCTGGTGGTTGGCGTGGGCGTCCTCGATGTAGCCATAGGTGATCGCCACCCCGTGCTCCTGCATGGCCGCCACGTAGCCCAGAGTCTGGGCGGCGCTGATGTCGAAGCCGGGGAAGCCGGGGGTGTGGGTGTAAGGGTTGTCGATGGGCTGGCCGTCGGTTGCCTCCACCGTCTGGTTGCCTGGGCCCGAGCCGCCGACGACCGGGGCCACGTACTTGTTGCCGAAGAGGGCCTGGTAGCCCTGGTAGCCGCCCGGCTCGTCGGGTAGCCGGTCGGCAGTGGCGTTGGCGTCGCCGGCGCATACCGAGGTGCCGGTCTTGGCGCAGTGCACGGCGATGCCCTCGAAGTCGGCCACCTCAGGGTCCTTGTACCTGGTGTGGTCGTTGGCCAGCTGCTGGGCGGCGGGCGACGAGGGAGCGAAGATGTTGGGGATGTCGGTGCTGGGGTTCTCGATCTCCATGTTGGCGGTGGCCACCGCCCCGACGTCGCAGCCGGCGCGGGTGAACGGCACCCACGGGGCGGGAGCGATCCGACCGGAGGGGGTGACCATGGTCGGCGAGGTGTCGGTGGTGTGGCTGGCGGCCACCGGGTCGGTCCAGTAGGCGAACGAGCTGGCCGGGCTGCTCGTCCCGTCGGAGTTGAAGGCCCGGTAGCTGTTGGACACCGGCTGGCCGTGCTTGTCGCCGTAGACCCCGGTCAGGGTGGTGAGGATGTCGTCGGCGGTGTGGGCGATCAGCGGCGTGTGCTCGTTGGACAGAAGCGTCCCGTTGGACTCCAAGAAGTGGAGCAGGTGAGGCATCTGCTCCAGGTCGGAAGGGACGTGGGGGTTGTCCCGGGTGAAGTGCACGTTGTCGAACACCAGGTTGACAATGTGGTCGACCTGGCCGGTGGGTGAGGCCAGGTGACAGCCGGTCGCTGCCGCCGGCTGCGACTGGCTTGTGGCGGCCGAGGCCGTGCTCGCGTCGCCGACCGCCGCCAGCGACCCGGTGGCGGCCAGCAGGACGGCGACCCCCCCACCCCGTCGCCTACTGACGGCTGCCCCACCCCGTGGTCTACCCCGCTCGAAGATGGGCATCTGCGCCTCCCGTCGCCGTGCTGATGAGCACGACACCAATGGGTACTCGGCCCGGCTGACGTTGAGCTGGCGGTCCGGTGTAGGGCGGATGAACGGTCGGGGAAATCCGCCGGCCGCTACCTCGTGGCTGTCCGGACCGCCCGCCACAGGCTCAACGGCAACAGCACCCCCACCGCCAGCGGCACCAGCCACCACGCCGGGACCGACGTGTGGCTGAGGGCGTAGGTGGCGGCCAGGGCCACCACCACGCCGACTGCCACCCTCCAGTCGTCGCCGATGACGAAGTCGTACCAGAACGCCCCGAGGGCTCGCAGCCGCCCCAGCATCACGGTGCCTCGGCCCGGCTGGGGGCCTCCTGGGCGCCCGAGACGGCTCCGAGCGCCGGGCGGGGGGCTGACCCCGGCGAGCCCGGGCGCTGGGAGCGGAGCCCGGCCGACAGGGCGACGGCGAACACCGCCACCGCCGGTACCACCGCCAGCAGCGCAGCGTCCGAGCCGGGCCAGTGGGCTCCGGCCCCCTCGGCGCCCCAGAACATGCCGAAAGAGGTGAGCATCACGCCGACCACGAACTTCATCGTGTTCTCGGGCACCTTGGACAGGGGGGCCCGCACCGCGACCCCCGCGGCGGCCACCGCCACCACCGCGGCGACGGCGGCCACCGCGGCGAGGGGGAGGTCGTGCTGGTTGCTGCCGAAGGTCAAGGCGATGAAGACCACCTCCAGTCCCTCGAGCACAACCCCCTTGAAGGACAGGGTGAAGGCGTACCAGTCCGGTACCGCGCCGCGCCGCTCGGTCGGCCGGTGCTGGGCCGCTGCCACCTGGTCGAGGAAGATCTGGGCCTCGTCGTGAAGGGCCTTGTGGCCGGCGGCCCGCAGGACGGCCTTGCGCAGCCACTGCAGGCCGAACACCAGCAGCAGGCCCCCTACCACCAGCCGCAGGCTCTGCAGGGGGACAGCCGACAGCGCCCGCCCGAGGCCGGCCACCGCCACCGCCAGGACCCCCAGGCCGGCGAGGACGCCAGCGATGGCAGACCGCCAGTCCCGCACCGTCCCGGCCGCCAGCACGATGGTGGTGGCCTCCACCGCCTCGACCGCGCAGGCCAGGAAGACTGCGACAAAGAGCGCTCCGCCGTTCATGGCCTCCTCCGTTCGAGCGTTCGAGCGGCCAGCCCGCGCTGTGGACCCGTTTGGCCCGAAAGCGTAACAACTGTTAGGACAGCTGTATAACCATATCTTGCTCTGCCGGGTCCGGCTGGGAAAGGGACGGGGCAGGTGGCGCCTCACCGTAGGCTACGCACCCCTGGGCGGCGATGCTGATGCGTACCGTGGCGCCTCTCTCCCACCGGCGCTGGCCGAAGACTGAGGCCAGCGTGCCCTCCTCGCAGGCCACCACGTGGTCGTAGCCCCGTCCCCGGTAGGCGACGTCGACCACCCGGCCGGCCAGCGTGCCCTCGCTCGGCAGAGGGTCAGAGCGGCGGGAGCACGGACGGTCGGCGTCCAAGATGGCGGTGGCTGCCGGGCGGACGAGCACCCGGACCGATTGGCCGACGGCCGCCTGGTCGCCCGCCTGGCAGCGCAGGGTGGTTCCCGCCACCTCGACGACCAGCTTGTCACCGCTCGCCCGGCACACCCGGCCCAGGAGCTCCCCCGAGATGCCGGTGAAGCGGGCCACGAACGGGGTGGCAGGGCGGTGGTAGATCTCCTCGGGAGCTCCGAGCTGGACCAGGTTCCCCCGGTCGAGCACCGCCATCTCGTCGGCCAGGGCGAACGCTTCGGACTGGTCGTGGGTGATGTACACCGCAGTGGCCCCGGTCTCCCTCGTCAGAGTGGCGATCTGGACGCGCAGGCGCTCCCGCAGGTCGGCGTCGAGGTTGGAGAGCGGCTCGTCGAAGATCAACAGTCCTGGTCGCCCGACGACCGCCCGGGCCAGGGCAACCCGTTGCTGCTCACCGCCCGACAGCTCGTGGGGGTAGCGGTCGCCGAGGGCTCCCAGGCCAACTTGCTCCAAGCCCTCACCGGTCCGACGCCGGGCCTCTGCTGGGCTCAGACGGTGGCGGCGCAGGGCGTAGGCGATGTTGCCCCGGACGTTCAGATGGGGCCACAGGGCGTAGTCCTGGAAGACCATGGCCAGGTTGCGCCGCTCGGGTGGGAGGTGGCGCCGCCCGTCGTCGACCAGCCGCCCGCCCAGGCGAAGCTGCCCGCTGTCGATCCGCTCCACCCCGGCCAGGCAGCGGGCCAGGGTGGACTTGCCCGAGCCCGAGGGACCGAGCAGGACCATGAACCGCCCCCCCTCGACGTCCATGTCGATGCCGCCCAGGGCGATGGCCCGGCCGTAGCTCTTGCGCACCCCTCCCAGGTGGATGTGGTAGCCGGTGGCGCCGGGCGCCGGGCTCATGGTGCCCCACTGGCGCGCAGGGCCGAGGGCGCTTGGCTCTCAGCCCGGCCCACCTGGCGCCAGCCGGCCGGGGACGCCAGGCGGTACAGGCCCCAGGCGGCCGCCACCACCAGCAGGGCGAACAGGATGGCGATGACCTCCATGGCCGTGCCCCCCCCGTAGTCGTAGTTGGCCAGGGCCCGGGTGATGCCCACCGAGACCGGAGGGTGGTTGGGGGGGTACAGCAGCTCCGAGACCGGCAGCTCGAGCAGGGTGCCGGCGAAGGTCAGGACCCAGGCGGCGATCAGCGGGCGGGACAGGACAGGGAGCACGGTCCGGGCCCACGAGACCACGGACCCTGAGCCGTGCACCCGCCCGGCCTCCTGGAGGCCGTGCTGGACCTGGCCGAACGGCCCGAGCAGCACCCGCGACGTCGACGGCAGGGCGGTGGCCAGGTAGCCGAGGACCAACAAGGTGGTGGTCTCGTACAGGTGGATGCCCAGGTGGTTGGCCAGGGGAAGGTTGTAGGTGAAGATGTAGCCGGCGGCGAACACGATGCCGGGCAGGGCGACGGCGGTCAGCAGCATGAGGTCGAGCAGGCGGGCGCTCAGGCGGCTGGCCCGCTCGGCCAGCATCCGGGCGGAGACGGCGGCCAGGACGGTGGTGGTGGTGGCGGCGATCAGGGCCAGGCGGGCCGAGTAGACCAGCGGCCCCCGTAGGGCCGGGCTGTTGAAGACGCGGCGGTAGTTGGAGAGGGTGAAGGCGTGCGAGGAGGCGAGCGATCCGAGTCCCTCGAGCAGTGACGCCGAGACGGCCCCGGCTGCGGGGACGCCCAGGCCGATGAGCACCACCAGCCCCAGCCCACCGAGGGCTCCGACCCGCTGAGGGGCGGAGAGTCGTCGGCGGCGGGCCGGACGGGACCGACCGCCCAGCACCCGGTAGGTCCTGCCCCGCAGGGCGCGACCCTGGGCCAGCAGGGCCAGGCCGGCCAGAGCCATGAGGATCCACCCGATGGCGGCGGCCACCGGGAAGCGGATCGGGAAGTTGTCGACCGCGTTGTAAAGCGTGAAGGTGGCCACCGGGAAGTGGGCGTCGTTGGCCAGGGTGGCGGCCACCCCGAAGTCGCTGACCGACTCGGCGAACACGATGGCCAGCGCCGACCAGATGGCCGGGGCCAGTAGCGCCAGTACCACCCGGGCCGCATCGAGCGGGCCGCCACCGTGGACCCGGACAGCGGCCTCGAACTCCTCTCCCAGGCCGCGCAGGGCGCCGGATATCGCCAAGTAGGCGAACGGCACCCCCTTGACGGTGAGCACCACGACCACGCCGAAGGGCCCGTAGAAGAGGGTGCGCAGACCGCCCGGGTGCAGCCCCAGCACGTCCAGCACGCCCGACGGCTCGAGCAGCCGCTCCCAGCCCAGGGCCACCAGGTAGGACGGGGCGAGCAGCAGGACGAACATGGTGCCCGACCAGATTCGTCGCAGGGGCACGTCGCTACGTTGCACGAGCCACGCCACGCCGAAGCCCACCGCGGCGGCGGCCACCGCGCTGCTCACCCCGACCAGCACCGAGTCCGCCACCCCGTGCAGGAGGGGCCCTGTCAGTGCAGCCTGGAAGCCTGACAGGGTGAACCATTGGGGGCCCTGGGACAGCAGCCGGGGGCAGAGCGCCACCAGGAGGAACGCCACGATGGGAAGGACCAGGATGGCCACTATGACCAGCCAGAAGATGGCCATCGGAGTCCCGCGGTACCGGGACAGGGCCATGGTGCCACGTTCGTGCCACCCGGCGCTGAGGACCGGCGGGGATGACGCCTCGGGGGGCCGGCTGGGGGCGGCGACCGGCACGGCAGGCTCCAACAGCTGGCCGGCTACTTGATATTGGAGTCGAACCAGGCGTTCACCTGGCCCTCCAGCGGCCCCCAGAAGTACGGATCGATCTTCTGGTAGTTGGTCGGGAAGGGCGGCAGGGTGGCCACTGGGCGGATGCCGGGCACCACCGGCCAGTACAGCGAGTCGCCGGTAAGGTCACCGGTCTGCATGACGTGCTGACCGGCCGGGGACAGCACGTACTGGACGAACCTCTTGGCCTCGGCCTGCTCGGCCGGCGGTGCGCCCTTGTCGATGCCGATAACCCCCGGCAGCAGGGTTGGCCTCGGCAGGTAGACGACCTTGGGGTCGTAGCTGGCGCTGGTGGCCGTCTTGGCCACCTCACCGGTGGCGGCCGAGCTCTGGATCAGCCCGTAGTCGATCTGGCCCGTCTCCAGGGCGTGGAGCGTGTCGCCGTTGGTCGGGTAGACGTGCAGCCCGTTGGCCTTGAGCTTGGTCAGGTAGGCCTCGCCCGCCGGCACGCCCTTGGCCTGGCCCCCGAGCTGGTTCATGAGCCCGGCGATGAACGGGTAGGTCGGGCCGGACTGCGACGGGTCGTTCATGCCGACCAGTCCCTTGTACCGGGAGCCCAGCAGGTCCTGGTAGCTGGACGGCACGGCGGAGGTCTTGGCCGCGTTGTAGATGGTGGCGGCCATCACCGTGGTGCTCACCGGTATGTACGAGTGATCGGCGGGCACCAGTGCCTGACCGGCCGTGTCGAGGGGGACCGGTGGGGCGTAGTCGAGCAGCTGGCCCTGCCTGTCGAGGGCGGCGAAGGCGGTGTCGCCGTCGACCCAGAGCAGGCCCCATTGCGGGTTGCTGGCCTCGGCGGCGACCTTGGTCAGCAGGGGACCGGTGCTGTCGTCGTCCAGCTTGACCGGGATGCCGGTGGCCTGCTGGAAGGCGGCGGTGACCTTGGAGTCGTAGCCTTGGGCCGAGTAGACCACCAGCGGCACCCTCGACGAGCTGGCCGCGGGCTGGTGCCTGGCGCCGCCGGCGCCGGCGGACGCCGACGACTCGGAAGCGCCCGAACCGCAGCCGCCGGCCAGGGCAGTGGTGGCCAGCAGGCCCACCAGGACGAGGCTGCTAGGACCACGAACGCGCATGGGCACCTCCGACGTTGCCGGGCTCCAGTGACGACCAGGCCAAGACCGTACAGACGCCAAGTGAACGAGCCGTAGCTCGAAGCTGGCAGGCAGGTGAACCGGAGAAGGCCAAGCGGTTCGCCTCGACCGGCGGCAGACTGGCCCGGTGGCTGGCGAACCCGCCCACTCCCAAGACTGCGGAAGGCCGGACGGGCGCCGGCGCCCCGGCACCTGGTTGTTGCTGATCTACCGGGTGCCGTCCGAGCCCACCCGGCTGAGAGCGACGGTGTGGCGGCGGCTCAAGGGCCTGGGTGCCATCTACCTGCAGAACTCGGCCGCCGCCCTGCCGTCCAGCCCGTCGGCCGAGCGGGCGCTGCGCAAGCTTCGCCGCGACATCGCCGACATGGCCGGCACCGCGGTGCTGCTCAGCTGCGACGCCGTGGCCGGTGAGGCGGACATCCGGGCCGCCTTCCAGGCGGCGCGCGACGACGAGTACGAGGAGGTCGTGGACCGGGCTCGGGACTTCCTGGTCCAAGTGGACAAGGAGCACCTGGCGGAGCACTTCACCTACGCCGAGCTGGAGGAGAACGAGGTGGACCTGGCCAAGCTGCAGGCCTGGCTGGCCAAGGTACGCAGCCGCGACGCCTTCGGCGCGGCGCGACGCCAAGCCGCCGAGGAGGCGCTGGCCGAGTGCGAGGCTTCCCTGGAGACCTACGCCGCCCAGGTCTACGCCAGGGAGTCAGACGCCCACTGAGGGGCGCTTGTCCCAATCCGGTCGCGGCCCCGACTTCATCCACAGGGCCATGCCGGCCCCGATCGACCACACGCCGCACGTGACGCCCAGGCACTGGGAGATATCGGTGGTGGCATGGGCGCCGACCACCAGGGCTCCTGACCCGCCCACGGCGGCCAGGGCTCCCAGGAGGAGGCGTCCGGCGGTGGGCGGCGAGGGTGGTTGATGTCGGCGGCTGCTGGCCGGGGCCATCTCGGCCTTCCCTTCACTCGAGGGTGGTTGGCCACGAACCTACGCAGGCATTGCCAATCCAGCGTGAACCGGCGCTGAACGGTTGGCGACGCTGCGGCCAAGACTTGGGCTACCGCCCGCCGTGTCGGGGCCGCGCCGCTTCAGGCCAACGAGAACCGCACGATCAGCAGGGCTCCGGCCACCAGGCAGTAGACGGCGAAGGGGGCCAGGTTGTGGGAGCGGAAGTACCGGACCAGGTAGCGAACGGACAGGTAGGCGGCGACTCCGGCAGCCAGGCTGCCGGCCAGGATCTGAGCCCGCACGCCGTTCCCGTTGGGCCCGAGGAGGTCCGGCAGCTTGTAAACGCCGGCGGCCAGGATGATCGGAGTGGCCAGCAGGAAGGAGAACCTGGCTGCGTCCTGGTGGTCCAGGCCCCTGATGAGCCCGGCCACCATCGTGATCCCTGAGCGGCTGATACCGGCCAGGAGGGCGAGGACCTGGGCTACCCCGACCACGCCGGCCTCGCGGAACTGCAAGGTCTCCAGCCGGCGGTGGGGACCGGGGTCTGGCCCCCCGACGGGCACGCCCTGACGGACCGCCGCCCGCCGGCGAGCCCGTTCGCCGGCCAGCAGCACCAGGCCGTTGAGGAACAGGAACACCGAGGCGGCCAGGGGCTTGGCGAACAGCGTTCGCAGGGTCTTCTCGAAGGCGAGCCCGGTGAGGCCGGCGGGGATGGTGGCCACCAACAGGAGCCAGCCCAGGCGTTCAGTGCTGGTCTGGATGCTTCGCCGGCGAGCCGAGACGAACAGGGCCGAGATGATGGCCAGCCAGTCCCGCCAGTAGAAGGCCAGCAGGGCCAGGGCGGTCGCCACGTGGAGGCCGACCAGGAAGGCCAGGAAGAACGATTCCTTGGCGCTCTGGGCGGCCACCACGCTGTGCCAGCCGAAGAGGGCGGGCAGCACGACGGCATGACCCAGACTGGAGACCGGGAACAGCTCGGTGACTCCTTGGATCAGCCCGACGATGACCGCTTGCAGGAAGCTCACGAGCGCCACCCGCTCCAGCCCATTGGTGTCGCAGGCTCCCTGGCCGGGCCGTGTCCTCGGGTCGAGCCGTGTCCTGGGGCCGGTGGCAAGCGCCCACCATATGCGTTGCCTGGAGGCGAGAAGGGCTGGCCGGTGAAGGCCAGGCGAACAGTAGGCAAACACTCGACCGCCGGCGAGCGCCGACTGGCTCGGGAGTGCTCGGCCGGTTGAGAGTCAGCGGCCGCTACGGGCTGCGATGATGGCGCCATGCGACGAGATTGGCTGACGGGACCGTGTTAGCTGGGTGGACAGAGGTCGACTCCGCCTTTCTCCAGGGCCAGCAGACGTCGCTGAGCGCCGATGGACTGAAGCGCTTCTACGACGGCCAGCTGCCGGGTTGGCAGCACGCCCTGGCACCTGAGCACCAGGTCCCCCGGCGCAACGTCGTGGCCGGGGCGCTGGCGCTGCTTGGTGCCCCAGTGGGCCAGTCGATGGTCCTGCTGGTCGCCTCAGAGGGCGAGGGCAAGAGCACGGCGCTCCTCCAGACCGCGGTCGACCTGGTCGGCAAGGGTCACCGGGTGCTGTTCCGGGAATCGGGGACCGCCCTCGACATCGACGAGATGCTGGCCCTGCCTCCGGCCGCCGCGTGGGTCTTGGTCAGCGATGACGCCGACGAGATCGCCTCCAGCCTGCAGGAGGCGGTAAAGCGAGTCGAGTCGGCAGGCCGGCGGGACATCCACTGGTTGTTGAGCGCCCGCTACGAGGACTGGAGGGCCCGCTTCCGCCAGGGGCCCCGCACGGTCGAGCCGGCGTGGGCCGCCACCGTGGACCTCTGGCCCGATGTCGGTACGAGCCCGCGGATGCTGGCTCTCACCAGCGAAGAGGCAGCCAGGCTGGTCGCGGCCTGGGATGGCGCCGGTTGCTTGGGCGCCCTGGCCGAGGTGGCCCCCGAGGCTCGGGCCGAGGCCCTGGTGGAGGCCCGCCATGGCAGCGGATGGTCGGCGGCCACGCTTCTCGACGCCATTCTGGGACAGCGGTACGGCCCCGACCGGCTGAAGGCGCACGTGGCCCGGCTGTTGCCCCGGCTGGGCGACAATCAGCATCGCTTCGCCAGCGGGCACACCATCCAAGAGGCGTTCTTGTACGCGGCGGCCGGCGCGGTGGCCGGGGTGGACGGCATCGACCTGCATGTCATGGCCGATCTGGTGGGCGTCGACCGGGAGGATCGCGGCCAGGTCCTGCGCCGGCTGGGCCAGGAAGGGCTGGCCAGCGGCAGCGCTGGGGTGCTGCGGGTCCGGCACCGTGACCTGGCCCGGGCCGCCGTGCAGCTGGTGGAGGAGGGTGGGCCGGGTGCCGGCTTGGAGCAGGTCTTCAAGGACCTGGTGCGCGTCACCGGCGAGACCGGTAACGAGCTCAGGGGGCTGGCCGCCGGGGGGGCCGTCATGAACTGCGGTCCCACGCTGGCGCTCAGGCTGCGTGAGATCGGCATCGGAGGGGCCAGGGCTGGCCAGGTAGCCCGGGCCGCGGCCGACGAGTCGGCCAGGGCGCTGCCGGACCTGTTGATGTTCACCGTCGCCCGGGCCCGCACCTACCGGGAGACAGGCCAGCCCGGAGAGGCGCGAGCCATCCTGCGGGCAGCTCTTGGTGATCTCGCCGGGCACGGTGACTGGAGGGTGGTCGGTCGCCTCTACCTGCGCGACCTGAGCGTCTCGGAGGCCGATGCCGGCCAGCTGGTGGACAGCATCGTGCTGGGCGGTCTGTCCATCGCCGATGTGGACCAGCTGGGCGACGTCTCCATGGCCGAGGCCAAGGTGGCCCTCGACGGGTTGGGCGCGGCGTGCTCTCGCATGGATGCCGCCGACCTCGCCCTGCCCTTCCAGCGCCTGGTTGGCGCGTGCGCGCTGCTGGGCCGCCAGGTCACCCCCAAGTGGGACGAGCCGGCCAGGCTGGACTTCCACCGCTACGAGGTGCTGGCTGACGAGCTGGGCACCACCCAGACCTCACCGGCCCAGGCGGTGGCAGCCCTGTCCGATGCGCTGGCGGCAGCCCGCCGAGAGTTGCACGACGAGGACCTGGCTGCCCTCTGGGATCGGCTGGTGCCCGATCCTGACCGACCGCCACTTGGTTCCCTGACCAAGACGGTGGGCTTGCGCCTCCGGTAGGGGGGCCTCCGGTAGGGGGTCGGGTCTCAGGTGGAACTGGTCAGGCCGCCCTCAGCGCCAGGGCGCCGCCCGGCCGGCTGTGGCCGCCATCACGGACACCCGCCGGCGCCTGCTGGACAGTGGTAGCCGAGCCAGATAAGTTTCGTTAGGCCGGCCTAATATCAGGGCACCACCGACATGGCGGGAGCGAGATGGTAGCGACGTTTGTCATCTTCCTGCGGGAGGGCATCGAGGCCAGCATGATAGTGGCCATCCTGTGCGCCTACCTGGACCGCATAGGCCAGCGCCGGCACTTCCGGGACGTCTTCGCCGGGGTGGGGGTCGCCCTGGGCCTGGTCCTGGTGGGAGGGGTGGCCATCTTCCTCACCCTGCGGGCCTACGCCGGCACGCGGACCCAGACCATCTTCGAGACGGGCACCTACCTGCTGGCGGCCGGGGTGCTCACCTACATGACCTTTTGGATGCGCAGCCACGCCCGCACCCTGTCCAGCGACCTGCGGAGCCGCACCGAGGCGGCCCTGTCCGGCCGGGCCCGCACCGGGCTCGGCCTCCTGTCCTTCCAGGCAGTCGGCCGGGAGGGGCTGGAGACCATGGTGTTCACCCTGGCCATCGTCTTCGCCTCCAGCGCCCGCAGCGTGCTGGTCGGAGGGGTGGCCGGCCTGGTCGTCTCCCTGGCCCTGGCCTTCGTCATCTACCGCCTGGGGCATCGCATCAACATCGGCGCCTTCTTCAAGGTGGTGGGCTCGCTGTTGATGGTCTTCGCCGCCGGCCTGCTGGTGGACGCCACCGAGAACCTCCAGTCGCTGGGGTGGCTGCCGTTCCTGCGCCACCCGCTGTGGGACACCGGTGCACTGCTCAGCGAGGACAGCGCCCTGGGCGACATCTTCCACAGCTTCTTCGGCTACGCCAGCTCGCCCACGGTGCTCCAGGTGGTGGTGTACGTCGTCTACGCCGGCCTGGCCGTCGGCGCCTTCCTGGTTGTGAGCCGCCGGCCGGCGCCGGGCCGTCCGGGAGGCGGGCCGGCCTCGCCGGCGGCGGCCACCGCCGGGCAGCCGGCCCAGCAGGTCAGTGGATAGAGCGGGAGCGGGCAGGGCGGCCCGGCGGGAAGGAGCCATATTTCGACGACTAGTCGCCCAGGCGCAGGGCCGAGATGAAGGCCTCCTGGGGCACCTCCACCCGCCCGATGCGCTTCATCCGGCGCTTGCCCTCCTTCTGGCGGTCGAGGAGCTTGTTCTTGCGGGTGACGTCGCCGCCGTAGCACTTGGCCAGCACGTCCTTGCGCTTGGCCCTGACCGTCTCCCGGGCCACCACGCGCCCCCCGATGGCGGCCTGGATGGGAACGTCGAAGAGCTGGCGGGGGATCAGCCTGGCCAGCTCGGCCGTCATCCGCCGGCCGTAGCTCTCCGCCTTGGAGCGGTGCACGATGCTCGACAGGGCGTCCACCGCCACCCCGTTCAGCAGCACGTCCACCTTGGCCAGGTTGGAGGGTGAGTAGTCGGCCGGCTCGTAGTCCAGGCTGGCATAGCCCCTCGTCCGGCTCTTCAGCTGGTCGAAGAAGTCGACCACCACCTCGGCCAGCGGTATCCGGTACACCATCTCCACCCGCTCCGGGGACAGGTACTCCATCTTCACCATGTCCCCCCGCCGTCCCTGGCACAGGTCCATGACCGTGCCGGTGTACTCGGCCGGGCCCACGATGGTGGCCGACAGCCAGGGCTCGTCGATCCCCTCCAGCTGGTGGGCGGCGGGCATGGCGGCGGGGTTTTCCACCTGGATCACCGCGCCGCCGACCAGGTGGGCCCGGTAGGCCACCGAGGGGGCGGTGGCCACCAGGGACAGCCCGAACTCGCGCTCCAGGCGCTCCCGCACGATCTCCATGTGCAACAGCCCCAGGAACCCGCAGCGAAAGCCGAACCCCAGCGCCGCGGAAGTCTCGGGCTCGTAGGTCACGCTGGCATCGTTGAGGCGCAGGCGGGTCAGGGCCTCCCGCAGCTCGGCCAGCTCGTGGCCCTCCAGGGGGTACAGCCCGCAGAAGACCATGGGCTTGGGGTCCCGGTAGCCGCGCAGGGCATCGCCGGCCGGGTGGGCGGCGTCGGTGACCGTCTCCCCCGAGCGAGCCTCCCCCACGTCCTTGACCCCGGCCACCAGGTAGCCCACCTCGCCGGGGCCCAGGCGGTCGACGGGGACCGGCGACGGCGAGCGCACCCCCACCTCCTCGGCCTGGTGGACCGACCCGGCCTGCATGAAACGCAGGCGCTGGCCGGTGGACAGGGTCCCGTCCACCACCCGCAGGGCGCTCACCACCCCCCGGTACTTGTCGTAGTAGGAGTCGAAGATGAGGGCCCGCAGGGGGGTCTCGGGGTCACCGGCCGGCGCCGGGATGCGAGCCACCACCGCGTCCAGCAGGGCGGCCACCCCGGCGCCGGTCTTGGCCGAGAGGCGCAGGATGTCGGGGGCGGGGATGCCCAGCACGCCCTGGATCTCGGCCGCGTAGCGCTCCGGGTCGGCCGCCGGCAGGTCGATCTTGTTGAGGGCGGCCACTATGGCCAGGTCGGCCTCCAGGGCCAGGTAGCAGTTGGCCAGGGTCTGGGCCTCGATGCCCTGGGAGGCGTCCACCAGCAGGACCACCCCCTCGCAGGCGGCCAGGCTGCGGCTCACCTCGTAGCCGAAGTCGACGTGGCCGGGGGTGTCGATCAGGTGCAGGACGTGGCCGGCCCAGGCCACCCTCACGTTCTGCGCCTTGATGGTGATCCCCCGCTCCCGCTCGATGTCCATGGAGTCCAGGTACTGCTCGCGCATGTCCCGGGGGTCGACCGCCCCGGTCAGCTCCAAGATGCGGTCGGACAATGTCGACTTGCCGTGGTCGACGTGGCTGATTATCGAAAAATTACGGATGTGCAGCTTGCGTCGGTTGTCCTGGATCGCGCTCATCGTGCCCCTGCTAACGTCGGTAGGTCTCCACCCGTTCCCCCGAAGCTACCGAGTAGAGGTGCCGCAGCCCCGTGGCCAACATCAAGAGCCAGATCAAGCGCAACCGCCAGAACGAGCGTCGCCGGCTGCGCAACAAGGCGGTCCGCTCGGAGCTCAAGACCCGGCTCAAGACGGCGGTGCAGGCGGCCGAGGCGGGTGACGAGCAGCGCCAGGAGGCGCTGCGCATGGCAGTGAGGCGCCTGGACAAGGCGGCCGCCAAGGGTGTGGTCCACCCCAACCAGGCGGCCAACCGCAAGTCCCGACTCATGCGCCGTCTCAACCGCCTCGACCAGGCGGCTGCGCGCCAGCCTTGACCGACCAGGCGGCTGCGCCAGCCCTGACTGGTCGGAACACAAGGACAGCCCGCCGAAGGTGGGCCCGACCGACGAGGCCCGAAGGGCCTCTCGTTGGTCGGAACACAAGGACAGCCCGCCGAAGGTGGGCTTCGCCCTTCGGGGGGTTCTTGGGGGGCAGAGCCCCCGAGTGTCGCTCATCGCCGGGACCCCGCCCGGGCCCGGCGATGGGGGCTGGGGCTGAGCCGGGCGAGCCGGGCCACCAGCACCTCCAGGACCATCTCGTGCGGCCAGCCGGTCGCCCCCCTCAGGTCCAGGTCGGCCGCTGCCAGGGCCCTGATCGCTCGGGCCACGCCCTCCGAGCCGAGCCGGCGGACCTGAGCCACCGCCTTGCCAGCCACGAAGCTGGACTTGAGACCGAGGATCTGGGCCGCCTCGGCCGCCGAGCCGGCCCCTGAGCCGTCCAGTCGAAGCATCGAGGTGTAGTGGCGGTGCAGGACGGCCAGCACCACCAGCGGATGGCGCTGGCCGGCGTCCAGCATCCGGTGCAGGACGCTGAGGGCGCCCTCGGCGTCCCCCTGGTCGATGGCGTCGGTGAGCTCCCAGGGAACGACCGTGCCAGCCTCCCCGAGGAACGGCTCCAGCTCCTCCAGGCCTATCCTGGCCCCTTCGCCGTAGGCGGCCGCCAGGGTATCGAGCAGGCCGGCCAGCCGGCCCAGATCCTCGCCCAGGTGCTCGGCCAGGCGGGAGGCGGCCCGCCCGTCCAGATGCAAGGAGGCGGCCCGGAGGCGCTGGGCCAGCCACCTGGACCGTGCCTCCTTGGCGGTGGGCACGCTGGCGTCGATGACCTGGGCCGCTTTCCTGGCCGCGCTGGCCAGTCTGGGCGGGGTGGGGCCACCCCCCCAGACCAGCACGAGGGAGGTGGTCTCCAAGGGGTGGGCCATCCAGGCTGCCAGCTGGTCGGCGTCGGCGGCTCGCAGCTGGCCGACGTCTCGCAGCACCACCACCCGGCGATCGGCCAGGAACGGTGGGGTGGAGCAGGCGTCGAGGAGGGCGGCCAGGTCGACCTCGC
Organism: Acidimicrobiales bacterium; assembly: GCA_039583615.1. Taxonomy (GTDB): domain Bacteria; phylum Actinomycetota; class Acidimicrobiia; order Acidimicrobiales; family QHCF01; genus QHCF01. Next base: position 219 of record JAVKSQ010000014.1, on the reverse strand, counting down.
TGGCCCGGTGGTCCTCCACCACCAATGCGGGGTCATCCTCGCCGGCCAGGCGATGGATCAGCCCTCGGGCCGCCTCGTCGACCAGCGAGGGGTCGTCCCCCCTCACCAGGTACACCGGCCGCCGCTCCTCCTCGCTCATCGCCGCGCCCGGCGCCCGGCCGGTGGGGCGGCCGGCGGGACGGCCGGCGGGACGGCCGGCGGGACGGCCGGCGGGACGGC